>NZ_CP062252.1:3522142-4198928 GCF_014863605.1 Pseudomonas allokribbensis | reverse complement strand
CAATGGGCAGCCTTCACCGAGTATCCGGTAGATGTCCCTGGCGCGATGGCCTGACGTCGCTTGAGGCGATTGTGCCAACCCGTCGTTGAGTGCCTGATCGTATGACCGGACATTGGCTGCGAATGGGACGAACACCGACACCAGTGTGGTTTTCAGCAGGTGCTGCGGATAGCGCTGCTGGTACTGGATCGCCAGCCAGCTGCCCCACGAAACGCCCAGCACACTGATTTTTTCGAAGCCGAAGTGCTGGCGCAGGGCATCGATGTCTTCGACGCAGAGCCCTGTGGTGTTGTTGCGCAGTTCGCCGTAAGGCGTCGAGCGCCCGCAACCGCGCTGGTCAAACAGGATGATGTCGAAATGACGCAGGTCGAAGAAGTCCAGATGATGGCGGCTGATGCGCCCACCGGGGCCGCCATGCAGGAAAAACACCGGTTCGCCTCCTGCAATGCCATGGCGTTCCCAGTAGAGTTGATGGCCATCGCCGGTCGGGTAATAGCCTCTGCCTTGCAGGGAAAACGTCATGCTGGCAGGACCTTCAGACGATAGAACTGGAACAGTTCGACCTGTCCCGGGCGCGCTGCAACGCTGGATTCCAGTTGCAGGTGGTGGGTGGCAGCGAGCCAGGCGACAGGGATCAGCACCGGCGTGTGACCAAAGACGAGGATCGTGCCGCCAGGTTTGACGCATCGGATGAGCGACTCGAATGCGGCCCGGGCCTCACGGCGGGTCAAGACTTCCGCATTCAGGAAACGCAGGATCAGCACATCGCAGTGAATTCCGGCATCAAAAGCCTCACTCGCATCGAGCAAACGGAACTCGACAGACGTTCTCCCATGAGTTTGTCGAGCGTGTTCGATCATCGAGGCTGAGCGATCGGTCCCCAGGCACAGGCAGTCGGGGAGGGCGCGGGCGAGATGGGTAATGAACTCGCCCGTCGAGCAGGCGGGGTCGTAAATCAGTGCACCTGTTGCGGTGATCGCCTGGAGCAATCCGGCGCAATATGCGCGCAAGTGTTGTTCGTCGGTGTTCAGCTGTTCGGCCAGTACCGGGCTGCATTGCCAGAAGTCCGCCGGGCAGACCGCTTCCCGTCCGGCAGCGTCGAGTATCGGAAACGGGAACAGAATCTCGCTGTCAGCCTGGCGGAATGCACGCTCGAAGATTTGCGTTTTTTTCTCGGCAGAAACTGTTCGAAAGCCGATCGACAAACCGTCGTCACCCCACAGTGAATGGAGATGCGGGCCCAGCAGCATGCCGGGCTTGAGTGCGCTGCTGGCCTGCCATCGAAAGTGCCGGTCACGTTGCAGGAGTTTGCGGCCGACCCAGACCTGATCGTTCAGGCGCAGGAAAAAAACGTGGTGCAGCCCGCTGCCTGGCGGTTCGAGGTAATGGCCGACGCCACCGTTCTCGTTCAGGTGACGGGGCATGGAGCGGGCCAGTGCCAGTTCCCGGGTGCGATCGAGTCGGCTCATGGGGCTGCTCTCTCCAGAGCACGGCCCCGGGCCTGAGGGATGACCACGTTGCCGCTGGAGACCACGAAGAACCTCTCCAGTCCGGGTATCACCACGTTGATCAGGGTTGTGCCGAGCTTGGTTTGCTTCAGGATCGAAGTGCCCAGCGTACGGCCGTGGCTTTGCAGGTCTTGAGTCAGCAAGTGAAGTTGATCGTCTACGGACATGTCCTCACCAACGCCGGGCAGCGTCACCTCGTGTTGCGGGCTGCGATGCAACAGCGTCTGCGGGTCGAATTGCGCACAACGCAGTAGACGCGGAAAGGGCTGCAGGTTGCGCAGCGCGTTGACCAGCGTTTGGTGGTATTCGGGCTCGGCGGCGCTGAGCTGCAATTGCGCCAGCTCAGTGAGCGCTCGCCATGCGGCGTGACGTAGGTCAAGGGAACAGCCGCTGCCGTATACCTGTGGATGTGGCGTCGGCTTCGTCGTAAATGCCAAAAAGGTTCGTGCCTTGAATTCGCTGCTGATATCCACCAGCACGATTTCGCTGCCGACTTCCTGCTCGGCATCGGCCCACAAGCGACCGAGTTCGTCGCCGTCACCGAGGCGGGCCACCCGCTGCAGTGGCGGGTGATTCTCGTAATAGAAATGATTGAGCAGAAACAGCGACACGGCATCGCGCTCGATGCATTCGTTGGTGGCGTGCAGCATTGCTTCGCTGCAAGTGGCGCCGATGGCAGTGCCGCTGTTGCTGGCATAGCGTTGCACGGCGCGGTAGTCGGCCGTGCCCGGTGGCGAGTACTGACGTGAACCGTTGGGCGAGGTCAGCGCCACCGGGTAGGAAAACAGGCCATGCCACGGCGGACAGACATAGGTCCTGCAGGGTATGCGTACATTTTGCTGACAGGTGAGCCTGTGCAGAAGCGAGTCATCGGCAAAGATCGGCGTGTCTTTGAAATAGCGTTCCGTCTCGTGGTGAACATCGAAGGCATGACGTTCATCCGTCCAATAATGCTCAAGCGCTTCATAGAGCGCGCCCAGGTGTGCCTGATCCGCATAACCCTTGCCGCAGCCACGGGCATGACGGTTGTCGCTGCCGTGAAGACTCGCCTGAACGGCAACGACCTTGCGGCCGAGTGTGCGGGTTAACGGTGTGAGGCCCAGAAGTGAAAGCTCGGCATGAATCCGTCGTTCTGCCTGATCGGCCGTCAGCTCGCGCTCGGCCATCCTTGTCTTGTCCATGATTTCCCTCCTGGAAAGCCCGCAGGGGCGCGAGGCCCCCGCGGGTCTTGTCACTCGGCGTTCAGTTCCGCCTGTTCTTCCTCGGTCAATTGCAGTGCTTCAATCTGCTCTGCCGAGGGTGTTTCCTGCTCGTCGAGTTCATCGATAGGGTTTGCGTTCCAGCTGCCCATGTAGCCCATGAGGTTTCTCCTTGGTTGTTGTTTGGGTGTGCTGTTTGCAAGCACGAGCCGAATCTAAGAGGGCAGCGACGGCGGGGTCAAAAATGTCCAGACGTTTCCGTTCGCGGTTTTTACCCGCGCCGAAATACGTACTGATAAATCTTGAATAGACGCCTCAGGATCACCGCAAAGGCTTGTTTTAGAGGGGGTGAGCGGTGTGCGATAAGGCGAGCGAAACGATCATGAACCAATCGTCTGCGAAGTTTTTTTCCTGTCCTTGTCAGACGTTTCATCGCAAAGCCGACGCAAAATCGCACTGAAGGGACTACATGGATGTATGGCGCACTTGTGCGGTGAGTTTTCTGATGGAGATTGAGAAAACACCGCACAAATCTGTTTGAGGGTTTAATGCTTTTGCGCGAGCACGGGGAACACCAGGCTGAATACCGTCATTGCCCCCGGGCGGCTTTGCACCTGCGCGGTGCCCGAATGCAGGCTCATGATCGAGCGTACGATGGCCAGCCCGAGACCGGTGCTGCCCTGCGAGCGGGTGCGGCTGCTGTCGACACGGTAAAAGCGGTCGAACAGATGCGGCAAGTGCTGCGCTTCGATGCCTGCGCCGGGATTGCTCACACGCAGTGCCACCTGTGTCGGCGCCTGCTCGATGAACAGTGAAACGGGTTTGCCGGCGGGGCAGTGGCGCAGGGCGTTGGACAGCAGGTTCGATATCGCTCGCTGGATCATCAGTCGGTCGCCAGAGACTTGCGCGCTGCCGACCACCTTCAGCTGGATCTGTTTGTCCTGCGCCGACAGGGAAAACAGCTCGGCCACCCTGAGCGCCTCGTCTTCCAGTGCAATCGACTCGAACGACGCGTGCGCCATCGGCTGGCTGGCCTGGGCCAGAAACAACATGTCCGAGACAATCCGTGCAACGCGCTCCAGTTCTTCGGTGCAGGACACCAGGACGTCGGTGTATTCCTCGACCGAGCGTTCCCGCGACAGCGTGACCTGAGCCTTGCCCATCAGGTTGTTGATCGGCGTACGCAGTTCGTGGGCCAGATCATCGGAGAACTGCGACAACTGCTGCACGCCGCTGTCCAGGCGATCGAGCATCACGTTGATGCCTTGCGCCAGTTCGCTGAGCTCCTGAGGCATGTTCACTACTGACAGCCGATGGTCGAGGTCCTGGGTGGTCACCCGGGCCGCCACTTTGCGAAACTCGCGCAGCGGCGCCAGTCCGCGCTGCACCGCGCCCCAGGCGGTCAGGCCGATGAACACCAGCAGCAACGGCAAGGCAATCAGCGTCGAGCGCAGGTAGGCGCTGAGCAAGGCCTGGTCGTGGGCATTGTCCATCGACAACAGCACCGGCACGTTGCTGCCGTCCTTCAGACGAATCAGCTTCGAGGCGGTGAGAAACTTCGCGCCTTCAGCATCGACGCTGTCGGTGTAGGTCAACTGATCGGTCGTCGCCCGCACTGCTTTCAATTCAATCCGTGGGTCCGTCAATCCTGACCCTGACTTGAGCAGCGGAGAGCGCAAACGGCCGCGGTCATAAATCGTCAGCGTCAGGTTGTCATGCCCCATGACCTGATCGAGCAGAATGTGCGGCTTGCCACTGACTTCATTGGTATCGATGTACAGCGAGAGGCTGTGTTCCACTTGCGTCATCTTCTTTTCCAGGCTGTCCCGAGACAACGCATTCAGTTCATGGGTCAGGGCGAAATACGCGAGGATCGCCAGGAACACCACCAGCAGCGCACCGAGAGTACTGACTGTCAGACCCAGCCGCAGCGACAGGCTGACCGGCTTCATTCCCGTGCCTCCAGCACATAGCCGACACCGCGCAGGGTATGGATCAGTTTGCTGTCGAATGGGTCGTCGATTTTCGCTCGCAAGCGGCGGATCGAGACCTCGACCACGTTGGTGTCGCAGTCAAAATTCATGTCCCACACCAGCGAGATGATCTGGGTGCGGGTCAGCACTTCGCCGGACTGGCGCATCAGCAGATGCAACAGGGCGAACTCCTTGGTGGTCAGGTCGATGCGCTGCTGGCCACGAAACGCCCGGTGACGGCCCGGATCGAGCTCCAGATCGCCGACCTTGAGCACCTGCGGCACTGGAATGTTCTCGCTACGGCGCATCAGGGTGCGCACCCGGGCCAGCAGTTCCGGAAACTCGAACGGCTTGACCAGATAGTCGTCGGCACCCAGATCCAGGCCCCGGATCTTGTCCGCCAGCCGCCCGCGTGCGGTGAGCATCATCACCCGGGTGGAGTGCGTGCGACGCAGTTGTTCCAACACACCCCAACCGTCGAGTTCCGGCAGGTTCACATCCAGAATGATCAGGTCATAAACCTGTTGTTGTGCCAGGTGCAAACCATCAGCGCCATTGACGGCGTGGTCAACGATATAACCACTTTCGGTCAGACCCTGATGCAAGTATTCGGCAGCTTTAAGCTCGTCCTCGACGACAAGGATTCGCATGATTTATCACCACTTTTATTCAATGGATAATTAATTAAGGTGGCCGGGAAAGTTGTTGTTTTTGTAGGGGCTTCCGGACGCTTTCAATAACTCAATGGCGTGCACGGTAAAGGCTGTAGTGGCTACAGAGTCAACGCCTGAGGCCTTTAAGTCGGCCATCCGCGACAGCCTGTCACAGCAGAAAAGCGAATTTCTCATGACTTCGATTTCGGCAAGTGCTGTTCGGCGGATAACTAACGTGCATTTGTTTCTATGTATTACAACAAAGCCATTCGAACTTCGAATCCTAGAGCAAAACAACTTCGATAAACCGTGGATAACGGATTTGTAATGTTCACGTCACCTTGTCGATAAGTTCAAAACCCTACCGTGGCGCAATCAACGATTCTTGATTAAAGGAAGCCTTCCATTGCCCGGTTTAATAGAACTGACGGCGCGATCACGCCTGAAAAAAACCGCCAGCGGCCTCTTGTTGTTGGCCTGTACAAGCCTTGCCAGTGCTTCGACCCTGACCCTGGATCAGGCCCTGCAAACCGCCTTCGCCAGCAACCCGGATCTGGCCGCTGCACAGTGGGAAATCGGCATTGCCGAAGGTGACCGCAAGCAGGCCGGGCTGATTCCCAACCCCGAGGTTTCGTGGGAGGCCGAGGACACCCGGCGCCAGTCGCGCACCACCACGGTGATGCTCAGCCAGCCGATCGAGCTGGGCGGCAAGCGTGGCGCGCGGATTGATGTGGCGAGTCGTGCGCAGGATGCCGCCGGCATCGAACTGGAGCGCAAGCGCAACGCACTGCGTGCCGACGTGCTTCAAGCGTTCAACGGTGCGCAGACCGCGCAGCAACGTTTGCAACTGGCCCGGCAGTCGCAGCAACTCGCCGAGCACGGTTTGCGTGTGGCGCAGGGGAGGATCGAGGCGGGCAAGTCGTCGCCGGTGGAAGGCACGCGCGCCCAGGTGCAGCTCTCGGAAGTGCGCCTGGAGCTAAGCCGCGCGGAGCGCGATCAGGCCAATGCGTACCAGCAATTGGCACAGGTCATGGGCGCACCGTTGCCGACGTCGACCACGGTGCAGACCTCGACTCAAAGCCTGCCCAGCGTACCGCCGCCTACCCGTTTGCTTGAGCGTCTGAATGAAACGGCGGAGCTGCGCCTGGCCAGGTTGCAGATCGACCAGCGCGAAGCGTCGCTGGGGCTGGAAAAGTCCCAGCGGATACCCGATCTCACCGTCAGCATCGGCAGCCAGTACAGTGAAACCGAGCGCGAGCGGGTCAATGTGGTCGGGCTGTCGATGCCGATTCCGTTGTTCAACCGCAATCAGGGCAACGTGCTGGCGGCCGCGCGGCGTACCGATCAGGCGCGGGACCTGCGCAACGCCACCGAGCTTCGCTTGCGCACCGAGATCCAGACCACGCTTGCGCAATGGCAGACCGCCAATGGCGAAATCAAGGCGTTCAACCAGACCATCCTGCCCGCCGCGCAAAGTGCAGTGGACAGCGCCACTCGCGGTTTCGAAATGGGCAAGTTCGGCTTCCTCGACGTGCTCGACGCCCAGCGCACGCTGATCAGCGCTCGCACCCAATACATCCAGGCGGTGAGCGAGGCGACCGACGCTCGGGTCCGCATCGAACGCATTTTCGGCGACCTCAGCGTCAGCCCTTGAATTTCAATTTTCTGATCACTGCGCGATGGCACGGCGCAGAGGAGTTTCCATGGATAAAAAACTGATCGTGGTCGCTGCGGCGACCTTGGCGTTGGGCATTGGTATCGGCTCGATGTGGGCGGGCAACTCAGGCATCGACGCGCATGCCGATGAGGCCGCCGAGCATGCGGATCACGCCGAAGAAGGCGCCGCTGCTGAAGGCGAACATGGCGAAGAAGGGCACATCGAATTGACGGCCGAACAGATCACGGCGGCGGGGATTCAAGTGGCCGAAGCGCGAGCGCAGCGCATCAGTCTCGGCCTGCCGTTCCCCGGTGAAGTGCGCTTCGACGAGGACCGCACCGCCCATGTGGTGCCACGCGTACCGGGGGTGGTCGAGTCGGTGTCGGTCAATCTCGGGCAGTCAGTGAAGAAGGGCCAACTGCTGGCCGTGATCGCCAGCCAGCAGATTTCCGATCAGCGCAGCGAGCAGGCGGCCGCGCAACGTCGTCTGGCCTTGGCGCGTACGACTTTCGAACGCGAGAAGAAACTGTGGCAGGACAAGATCTCCGCCGAGCAGGATTTCCTCCAGGCACGTCAGGCTCTGGAAGAAGCCGAAATCGCCCTGAACAACGCCCGGCAAAAGATCAGCGTGCTTAGCGGCAGTGTGGTTGCCACTGGCGGTAATCGCTATGAACTGCGGGCACCGTTCGACGGTGTGGTGGTGGAAAAACACCTGACGCCGGGCGAGGTGGTCGATGAAACCACGGCGGCGTTCACGCTCTCGGATTTGTCGCGGGTGTGGGTCACCTTCGGCGTTTCACCGAAGGACTTGAACAAGGTGCAAGTGGGCAAACCCGTCACGGTCAGCGCGGCGGAATTGAATGCTGAAGTGACCGGCACCGTGGCCTACGTCGGCAGCCTGCTCGGCGAACAGACCCGTACCGCGACGGTTCGCGTGACGTTGGAAAACCCGCAAGGCTCATGGCGCCCGGGCCTGTTTGTCACCGCGCTGGTCGCCACCGACAGCCGCCAGGCCAAAGTCGCTGTACCGGAAACCGCGATCCAGACCGTCGAGGACAAACCCACGGTATTCGTGCGCACCGACGACGGCTTCAAGGCGCAAGCGGTGGAGCTGGGCAGTCGCGCGGCGGGTCAGGTGGAAGTCACCGCCGGGCTGGAACCGGGCGTGCAAGTCGCCAGCGCCGGCAGCTTCGTCCTCAAATCGGAGCTGGGCAAAGCCTCGGCCGAGCACAGTCACTAATTGCGGAAGACTCCCATGTTCGAACGCCTGATCCAGTTTGCCATCGAGCAGCGCATCATCGTGCTGCTCGCCGTTCTGCTCATGGCCGGCCTCGGCATCGCCAGTTACCAAAAGCTGCCGATCGACGCCGTGCCCGATATCACCAACGTCCAGGTGCAGATCAACACCGGCGCGGCCGGGTTCTCGCCGCTGGAAACCGAACAGCGCATTACGTTCCCGATTGAAACCGCGATGGCCGGCCTGCCGGCGCTGGAACAGACCCGTTCGCTGTCGCGTTCGGGGTTGTCTCAGGTCACGGTGATCTTCAAGGACGGCACTGATCTGTTCTTTGCCCGGCAATTGGTCAACGAGCGGTTGCAGTCCGCCAAGGAGCAATTGCCCGAGGGCGTTGAGGCGGTGATGGGGCCGATCTCCACCGGGCTTGGCGAGATTTTCCTGTGGACGGTCGAGACGAAGGAAGGCGCGCTGAAGGACGACGGTACGCCCTACACGCCGACCGATCTGCGGGTGATTCAGGACTGGATCATCAAGCCGCAATTGCGCAACGTCCCCGGCGTGGCCGAGATCAACACCATCGGCGGCTTTGCCAAGGAGTACCAGATTGCCCCCGATCCGAAAAAACTCGCGGCCTACAAACTGACCCTCACCGATCTGGTGACGGCGCTGGAGCGCAACAACGCCAACGTCGGCGCCGGGTACATCGAGCGCAGCGGCGAGCAATTGCTGATTCGCGCACCGGGCCAGGTGGCGAGCACCGAGGACATCGCCAACATCGTCATGGCCAATGTCGACGGTACGCCGATCCGCATCAAGAACGTCGCCACCGTGGACATCGGCCGCGAACTGCGCAGCGGCGCCGCCACGGAAAATGGCCGCGAAGTGGTGCTGGGTACGGTGTTCATGCTGATCGGCGAAAACAGTCGCACGGTCTCTCAGGCAGTCGCCGCCAAGCTCGATCAGATCAACAAATCCTTGCCCGACGGCGTGATTGCGGTGCCGGTGTACGACCGCACGCATCTGGTCGACAAAGCCATCGCGACGGTGAAGAAAAACCTCGTCGAAGGCGCGATTCTGGTGATCGCGATTCTGTTTCTGTTCCTCGGCAACATCCGCGCTGCGCTGATCACGGCAATGGTGATTCCGCTGTCGATGCTGTTCACCTTCACCGGCATGTTCAGCAACAAGGTCAGCGCCAATCTGATGAGTCTCGGCGCGCTCGACTTCGGCATCATCGTCGATGGTGCGGTGGTGATCGTCGAAAATACGCTGCGACGACTGGCCCATGCGCAGCAGCATCACGGGCGTCTGCTGACGCGATCCGAGCGTTTCCATGAAGTGTTTGCGGCAGCGAAAGAGGCGCGGCGACCGCTGATTTTCGGCCAGTTGATCATCATGGTCGTGTACCTGCCGATCTTCGCCCTGAGCGGCGTCGAAGGGAAAATGTTCCACCCGATGGCGTTTACCGTGGTGATTGCGTTGCTCGGTGCGATGCTCTTGTCCGTGACCTTTGTGCCGGCGGCGATTGCGCTGTTCGTGACCGGCAAGGTCAAGGAAGAAGAGGGCTTGGTGATGCGCGGTGCACGTCGCGTCTATGCACCGGCACTGGCCTGGGTCATGGCCCATCGGGCGATGGCGGTCGGTGCGGCGTTGGGAGTGATCGTGCTCAGTGGCGTGGTCACCAGCCGCATGGGCAGCGAGTTTGTGCCGAGTCTCAGCGAAGGCGATTTTGCCTTGCAGGCGTTGCGCGTGCCGGGCACCAGCCTGACGCAATCGGTGGATATGCAGCAGCGACTGGAAACGTTGATCCTCAATAAAGTGCCCGAGGTTGAACGCGTGTTCGCCCGCACCGGCACCGCGGAAATCGCCTCCGATCCGATGCCGCCGAACATTTCCGACAGCTACGTGATGCTCAAACCGAAAGACCAATGGCCGGACCCGGGCAAGTCCCGGGAAACCCTGATGGCCGAGCTGCAACAAGCCGCTGCGACGCTGCCGGGCAGCAACTATGAACTGTCGCAGCCGATCCAGCTGCGCTTTAACGAACTGATCTCCGGCGTGCGCAGCGACGTAGCGGTCAAGGTGTTCGGCGATGACATGGATGTGCTCAATGCCACGGCGGCGAAGATTGCCGCCGCGATGCAGAAGGTCAATGGCGCGTCCGAGGTCAAGGTCGAGCAAACCACTGGCCTGCCGGTGCTGACCATCAACATCGATCGCGATAAGGCTGCGCGTTACGGGCTCAACGTCGGCGATGTGCAGGACACCATTGCCGTGGCCGTCGGCGGGCAGAAGGCCGGGACAATGTATGAAGGTGATCGTCGATTCGACATGGTGGTGCGCTTGTCCGACGCCATGCGCAAGGACGTCGACGGGTTGTCGGCGCTGCTGATTCCGGTGCCGGCGGCTGGCGGTGAGGCGGCCAGTCAGATCGGCTTCATTGCGCTGAAAGATGTTGCCAGTCTCGATCTGGTGCTGGGGCCGAATCAGGTCAGCCGCGAGAACGGCAAGCGCCTGGTGATCGTCAGCGCCAACGTGCGCGGGCGTGACATCGGCTCTTTCGTCGCCGAGGCGGGCGAGGTGATCGAGCGCGATGTGCAGGTGCCGGCGGGTTACTGGACCACTTGGGGCGGTCAGTTCGAGCAACTGCAATCGGCGGCCAAACGCTTGCAGATCGTGGTGCCGGTGGCGTTGCTGCTGGTGTTCGGTTTGCTGTTCATGATGTTCAACAACCTCAAGGACGGGTTGCTGGTGTTCACCGGGATTCCGTTTGCGCTGACTGGCGGGGTCATGGCGTTGTGGCTGCGGGACATCCCGTTGTCGATCTCGGCAGGGGTCGGGTTTATCGCGTTGTCCGGCGTGGCGGTGCTCAACGGGTTGGTGATGATCGCGTTCATACGTAATTTGCGCGAGGAGGGACGCTCGCTTGCCGAGGCGATTCATGAAGGTGCGCTAACGCGATTGCGCCCGGTGTTGATGACGGCGTTGGTCGCGTCCCTGGGCTTCATTCCGATGGCGCTGGCGACCGGCACCGGGGCCGAGGTTCAGCGACCGCTGGCGACGGTGGTGATTGGCGGGATCCTGTCCTCGACCATCCTCACGTTGTTGATATTGCCGGCGCTGTATCAGCTTGCGCATCGTCGGGACGAGGAATCGCCCGCTGCTGCTTAGTCACTGCATGATTCAAAAACAGGCCCGCGATTGCGGGCCTTTCTACATAACGGATATGTAATTTCGGCGCCACCGTCACGAAAGGTTCGGATTGTTACCTTGATCCCGTCAGTTACTTAAACGAGGAATCAAACATGAAATCTGTACAGATCGGTGCTTTTTTGGTGGCGTTGGTGATGTCTTCCCTGGCCATGGCCGAAGGTGGCGGTGACCGTACTTTCGACCGAATGATGACCGCCAACGACCGCTCCGTGGAACTGTTTGTGGCCAAGGAGAAGGCCCGTGATCCTGTTGTCGTGAATGACAAAAAGGACGAAAAGACCCAAGACCTGTAAGCGTGTCACCAATGAATGAGCCCGTCATCGCGCATCGATGGTGGGCTTTTTTATGAGTCGTTTTTTGAAGGAAATGGATATGAACTTTCTCAAGTTGATGGCGTTCACCGGTGTCATGGCAATGTCTTTGAATGCGTTGGCCGAAGGGGGCGGAGACCGGACGTTCGACCGGGCGCTCAGCGCCAATGCCCAAGCCATGGAGCAGTACGCGGCCGCCCAGGGCAAAGCGGCGCCGGTGGTCAAGGAATACGAGTACGGTATGAAGCTGGATGTGAAGAAGGTGGTCAGCGTTGTCCGGCCGAAGAATGAATGCGCGGTTGTGCCGGCAGCGATGACTTATGAGGACTCCAAAGGGCAACTCAATACGCTCACCTATAGCGTGATGGGCACCTGCCGTCAGCAGGGTGGATAGCGCCGATAGCGGCTCAAACGCCCGGTTCATGTTCAGTGAGTCGGGCTTTTTTTCACGCATAAAAAAGGCGCCCCGAAGGACGCCAAAGGATTCACCTCTTACCAAAGGAGCAAGGAGCTTCTAAAGGTGAATTTGTATTGCTCGTGAAGACTCAGAGAATCGCCAGCGGGTATTCGACAATCACGCGTACTTCATCCAGGTCAGACTCGAATGCCGTGGCACGGGTGGTGGCCTGGCGCAAACGCAGCGACAGGTCCTTCATCGAACCGCTCTGCACCACGTATTTGACTTCGATATCACGCTCCCAGCGCTTCTGGTCGGTCAGCGGATTGCCGTCGGCATCGCGACGCATGTACACGGCGTTGGCGTTGGAGTAGTCGGAGTCGGTGCCACGGGCATAACGGGTCATGAACGACAGGCCCGGCACGCCGTAAGTGGTCATGTCGAGGTCGTAGCGCACCATCCACGAACGCTCTTTCGGCGAGTTGAAGTCGCTGTACTGGATGGAGTTGTCGAGGAAGATCGAGTCGGACTGACGCAGGTAATCGAAGTCGTCGTTGCCGTTGTTGCGCTGGTGGGAGAGGGCGACAGAGTGGGCGCCAAGCTTCACACCGACACGGCCGCTCCAGATGTTGTTGTCGAACTTGCCGAGCAATTGTTTGCCTTCGTCGACTGCCTTGTAATAGTTCAGGCCACCGAACAGCGACAGGTCGTCCAACAGCGGATACGTCCAGGCGGTGCCAGCGTAGTACTGGTTCCAGGCATCTTTCAGTCGACTGGTGTACAGGCTGAAACTGAGGTTTTTGTTCAGTGCATAGTCGCCGCCGCCATAAGCAATCCACGGCGAGTTGACCGGGCCGGCATAGAAGGTTGCGAAGTTCTCGCGCATGTCGCTGGACACCGGTTGGCTCATCGCATGCAGCCGGCCGCCCTGAATCGACAGACCTTCGATGCTGGTGTTGGTCGCCGTCACACCGCGAAAGCTTTCCGGCAGCAGTCGCGAATCACCTGCTGCAACCACTGGGTTGGCCGGGAACACATCGCCGATTTTCACCACCGTATCGAAGGCCCGTACTTTGGCGGCGCCCCCGACCTTGGTGTATTCGTCCCGTGCTTCACCGTCACTGTTGACCGGCAACACATCGAACGAGCTGCGGCCACCGTTGCGACCATCACCGGTATCGAGTTTCAGGCCGATCATCGCGAAAGCATCCACCCCGACCCCGACGGTGCCCTGGGTGAAACCGGATTCGAACTTGCTGATGACCGCATGGGCCCAGGCTTCGGAATAACCATTGCCGGTAGGGCTGGACTGGCCGTTGCGGTGGTCACGATTGAAATAGAAGTTGCGGTTGAGTACCGTCAGGCTGCTGCCTTCGATAAACCCTTCGGGTTTTTCTTCTGCAAACACCATGGACGGCCCGGAGCCGACAACCACTGCTAAAGCGGCCATCGACATTTTTTTGTTGTTAACCATCAATCACTCCTGAGTTCGGCAGAACGGGAACGTGCTTCGGCGTGGGTTTTATTGTTCGACGGGCAAGGGCCCGCCGGGAGAGTCGCCGGGTGACATCGTTGCAGGCTGCGGATAACGCGGAGGTGATTGGGGGATTACAATTTTGTTAGATCCCGGAAGTCAGGTCAGAGCCGCAAGGTGGTCGATCGTTTGTGGAAAACGCTCGACCAGTCGAATGAGTGTCGTCGCTTGGGCATTTGGCGTTGCTCGACCTTGTTCCCAGTTTTCGAGGGTTCGAGTGTTGGTTCGCAGGTACATGGCGAAAACTGACCGGGAGAGGTTGAGTTGCTGGCGGATCGCAACAACTTCCTCGGCAGTGATCGGCAATAGTTTTGGTAACTGGACTTTGTGGGTGCGAAGGGTGACCTTGCCCTGGCGCTCGTCGGCCAAAGCCTCAAGGCCCTCCATCAGTTCGGAAAAAATGTCACGTTTCATATTTGGGTTCTCGTGTTGATTTCTGTATCCAGAGCCTGTTTGAAGACTCTTTTCTGGGAAGGCAACAGATCGTCTTGCTCGTTTTTGCTGTACACGGTGAACAGCCAGAATTGGTCGAAACCAGACCACCAGTAATAAATCACTCGTAATCCGCTGCGCTTGCCTTTACCGCGTCGTTGGTCGCAGAAGCGAATTTTACGCAGCCCACCCGTTCCTTCGATGAGATCGCCCGCTTCGGGATTTTTCAGCAGCTCTAATTGAAAGCTGCGGAACAAATCATCATCCAGGTAATCGTCCCGGTGCTTCTGGAACGCGGGTAATTCGATAAAAAGAGCATCCATGTTCTGTACGTTACCTACGTATAGTTTTGTCCCGATGATCGAATTGGTCAAGGCCTCCAGGCCATCCTTTTCGCCCCCTTTTCAACGGTAGTCACCGATCGTAAAAACGCCTGTAGGACGAATCGACCAGTGTGGTGGGAGCATTCGACTGAATAGGGAGGAACCTTGCAATTGACGTGACCGAACAATCCGCAGCACTATCCAGCCATGAATGCCCAACATCGAATGACCATGATGTGCTCCTCTGTGACCGCTTCCGGCGGGCCATAAGGTCATGCATGTCTGGTAAATGACGTGTTACCCAAAGCCCCGCCAGAAATGGACGGGGCTTTTTAATTGCCCGTCCGCACATGGCTCAAGGAGAGAGAAATGTTCGAAATGAAAAGAGCCACCCCGGACGATGCCGGGATAGCGTTCGAGATTCGGCGACTGGCGATCTGGCATCAATGCATCGGTGCCTACAGCGAGCAGCAGATGCTCGACTGGACAAAAGGCTCGGCGGCAGACGGTTACGACACGCTCATGCAAAAGCAATTCTATCTGGGTTACGTTGAGGGTGAGCCTGTGGCAACCGGCATGCTCGATCTGGAGCATCGCGAAATCGGCGCCATCTTCATCCATCCGGATTTCATTCAGCGCGGTCTGGGCAAGCGAGTGCTGCACTTTCTTGAAGCGCTGGCACGGAGTCTGGGGCTGGCAGAGGTTTGTCTGGATGCGACCTTGAATGCCGCTGATTTCTACAGGCGCTGCGGTTACGTCGGGGAGGGGAGTGCGGTTTATCAATCGCCTTCAGGTCTTCAACTGGCCTGTGTGCCGATGCTGAAAAAACTGTGATGGCATAAACGCAAAAACGGCACCCGAAGGTGCCGTTTCTGTTTGTAGCCCATTCCAGCAGAGCAATCAGCCCGCCAGACCCGCCTGCTGAACCAGGGTCAGCAACGGTTGTGGGTAGACGCCGAGGAAGAACGCAACCAGGGCGATTGCCAGCAGCATCACGCCGCCGGCTTTCTGTTCCCAGTGCAGTTGGGCGTCGTGGCGGCGCAGGTTCGGTTCGATCAGGTACAGGGTGACCATCACGCGCAGGTAGTAGAACACGCCGATGGCGCTGCCCAGAACCAGCGAACCGACCAGCCACCATTGGTGCGACTCGACACCGGTAGCGATGATGTAGAACTTGCCGATGAAGCCTGCGGTCAGCGGGATACCGGCCAGGGACAGCATCATCACGGTCAGTACGGCGGTCAGGTACGGACGGCGCCAGAACAGGCCGCGGTACTCGTACAGCGCGTCTGCGTCACGGCCGTTGTACGGCGAGGACATCAGGGTGATCACGCCGAACGCGCCGAGGCTGGTGATCACGTAGGTGACCAGGTACACGCCGATGGCTTCCACCGCCAGACCCTTGCTCGCCACCAGTGCGATCAGCAAGTAGCCGAAGTGCGCGATGGACGAGTAACCGAGCAGACGCTTGAGGTTGCTCTGGGTCAGGGCCAGCAGGTTACCGAACAGGATCGAGGCGATGGCGATGATGGTCAGTACGTTGCTCAGTACGCCACTGCTGGCGGCAGGGGAGATCTGGAACAGACGAACCATTACCGCGAACACAGCCACTTTCGACGCGGTGGCGAGGAACGCGGCCACCGGTGCCGGAGCACCTTCGTACACGTCCGGCGTCCACAGGTGGAACGGTACCAGCGACAGTTTGAACGCCAGGCCGATCAGCATCATGCCCAGGCCCAGTTGCGCCAGCGAGCTCGGCAGGTTGGTGGTGGCCAGTGCCTGACCGATACCGACGAAGCTCAGGGAACCCGAGTCGGCGTACAGCAGCGCCATACCGAACAGCAGGAACGCGGAACCGGCGGCCGACAGCACCATGTACTTGATACCGGCTTCCAGCGAACGCTTGTTGAAGAAGGCGTAGGCCACCAGACCGTAGACCGGCACCGACAGCAGTTCCAGACCGATGAACAAGCCGGCCAGGTGCTGTGCGCTGACCAGAACCAGACCACCGGCGGCGGCCATCAGGATCAGCAGGTACAGTTCTTCACGGTTGCCCGGGTAACCCGAACCGCCATCGCCGAGGTAGGCGTGGGCGAGAGTTACGCAGGCGAGGGTGGCGACCAGGATCAGCGCCATGTACAGGCAGGCAAAGGTGTCGATCTGCAGCAATGGGGTCACGGCCAGAGGCGCGACTTTCAGTGCCGGCAGGATCGACAGCAAGGCCAGGTTCAGACCTGCCACCGAAATCAGGAAGGTCTGCGAGTGGTTGCGGCGCCAGGCGATTGCCAGCATCACCACGATAATGGTGAGGCTGGTGATCAACAGTGGCGCAAGCGCAATAAAGTGTTGAATCGTGAATTCCATAGCGCTCTTACCGGGCCGAAGCGAGTTGAGTGAAGGCGGTGCCGAGCCACTGCTGCACGCCATGCATCGTGGCGGCAGAGGTGTCGAGGAACGGTTGCGGGTAGACGCCGAGGTAAATCAGCAGTGCCGCAAGGCCCAGCACCATGATCAGTTCGCGACCGTCCATGCCGTGCAGGATCGAATCCGATTTGGACGGACCGAAGTAAGCGCGGTGGATCATGATCAGCGAGTAGACCGAACCGAACACCAGACCGGACGTGGCAATCGCGGTGATCCATGGAGCACTGGCGAAGGTACCGATCAGGATCAGGAACTCGCCGACGAAGTTACCGGTGCCCGGCAGACCCAACGAGGCGGCTGCGAAGAACAGGCTGATCGCCGGCAGGTAAGCGATACGCGACCACAGACCGCCCATCTCACGCATGTCACGAGTGTGCAGACGCTCGTACAGCTGACCGCTGAGGATAAACAGTGCCGCTGCCGACAGACCGTGAGCCAGCATCTGGATCACGGCGCCTTGCAGCGCCAGTTGGCTGCCGGAGTAGATGCCGATCAGTACGAAACCCATGTGGGAAACGGACGAGAAGGCGATCAGACGCTTGATGTCGGTTTGGGCGAACGCCAGGAACGCACCGTAGAAGATCCCGACCAGGCCCAGGGCCATGGCAAACGGCGCGAATTCGGCCGAGGCGTTCGGGAACAGCGGCAGGGCGAAACGCAGCAGACCGTAGGCCGCGGTTTTCAGCAAGATACCGGCGAGGTCGACGGAACCGGCGGTCGGTGCCTGGGCGTGAGCGTCAGGCAGCCAGGAGTGGAACGGAACCACTGGCAGCTTGACCGCGAAGGCGATGAAGAAGCCGAGCATCAGGATGTACTCGGTGGTCATCGACATCTTGGTCTTCAACAGATCGGCGTAGTTGAAGGTGATCACGCCGGTGCTGTTGTAGTTGACCAGTACCAGACCCAGGATCGCCACCAGCATGATCAGGCCGGAAGCCTGAGTGAAGATGAAGAACTTGGTCGCGGCGTAGATCCGGGTTTTCTTGCCGTCCGAAGAACTGTGACCCCAGAGCGCGATGAGGAAGTACATCGGCACCAGCATCATTTCCCAGAAGAAGAAGAACATGAACAGGTCGAGGGCGAGGAACACGCCGACAACGCCGCCCAGGATCCACATCAGGTTCAGGTGGAAGAAGCCAACGTGACGCTGGATCTCTTTCCACGAGCAGAGTACCGACAGGATACCCAGCAGACCGGTCAGCAGGATCATCAGCAGCGACAGGCCGTCGAGGGCCAGGTGCACGTTGATGCCGAAGCGCTGGATCCAGACGTGCTTGAACTCAAGCGCCCAGGTCGGATCGGCGCCAGGCGCCGGAGCAAATGAATAGTCACCGTGGGCCCACAGCCAGAGGCCGAGGGCGAGTTCCAGGGTCATGGTCAACAGCGCAATCCAGCGGGGGAGAGTAGCGCCGAAGCGCTCACCCATCCAGCACAGCAGGCCGCCGATGAAGGGGATCAGGATTAGCCAAGGCAGAATCATGACGGGCTCGTTTCCTTTCGCAAATTCGCAAGGTTCATATCAGACCGCTACCAGCACGACAGCGCCGATTACCAACACGGCACCAGCAGCCATCGAAGCAGCGTACCAACGCAGTTGACCGGTTTCGGTACGGCTCAGGGCAGTGTGACCACCCTTGGCCATGCGCGGGATCAGACCGATGGTCTGGTCGAGCGGGTCTTTGCGCAGCATGTGGCTGATCGCAAGGTACGGCTTCACGAACAGTTTGTCGTAGATCCAGTCGAAGCCCCAGGCAGCGAACCACCAGGCCGAAAGGAAACGGCCGATGCCGCTGTTGGCGATCGCAGTCACGAAGCGACGCTTGCCGAGGAACAGCAGGGCCGCCAGCAGGATACCGGCCAGGGCGATGGCGCCCGACGCGATTTCCAGACTGTGCTTGGCTTCGCCACCGGCATGGCCAACGCTCTCAGGCAGTACGCCGTGCAGCGGTGGAACGATCATGGCGCCGACGAAAGTCGACAGCACGATCAGCACCGACAGTGGCAGCCAGTGAGCGATGCCGTGACCGGCGTGAGCTTCGGTCTTGGCTTCACCGTGGAACGCGATGAAGATCAGGCGGAAGGTGTACAGCGAAGTCATGAATGCGCCGACCAGACCTGCGTACAGCAGACCGTGGTTGCCGCTGGCGAACGCTTCCCAGAGGATTTCGTCCTTGGAGTAGAAACCTGCGGTCACCAGCGGCAGGGCGGCCAGAGCGGCACCACCGACGATGAAGCTGGCGTAGGCCAGCGGCAGTTTCTTCCACAGGCCGCCCATCTTGAAGATGTTCTGCTCGTGGTGGCAGGCAACGATCACCGCACCGGAAGCAAGGAACAGCAGGGCCTTGAAGAAGGCGTGGGTCATCAGGTGGAAGATCGCGCCTTCCCAGGCGCCAACACCCAGCGCCAGGAACATGTAGCCGATCTGGCTCATGGTCGAGTAGGCGAGGATACGTTTGATGTCGGTTTGTACCAGTGCCGCGAAACCGGCCAGCACCAGGGTCACACCACCGACGATTCCCACGAGATGCAGGATGTCCGGCGCCAGGGCGAACAGACCGTGGGTACGGGCGATCAGGTAGACACCAGCAGTAACCATGGTTGCGGCGTGGATCAGTGCCGAAACCGGGGTAGGGCCGGCCATCGCGTCCGCAAGCCAGGTCTGCAGCGGCAGTTGAGCCGATTTACCGACCGCACCGCCCAGCAGCATCAGGGTCGCCAGCACGATCCAGAAATCGCCGACCTTGAAGTGCTCAGGCGCCTTCACCAGCAGTTCCTGGACGTTCAGCGTGCCCAGTTGCTGGAACAGGATGAACAGGCCGATCGCCATGAACACGTCGCCGATACGGGTGACGATGAAGGCTTTCAGTGCGGCGTTACCGTTGTTGCGGTTGCTGTAGTAGAAACCGATCAACAGGTACGAGCACAGGCCCACGCCTTCCCAACCGAAGTAGATGAACAGCAGGTTATCGCCCAGGACCAGGAACAGCATGCTGGCGATAAACAGGTTGGTGTAGGCGAAGAAACGCGAGTAACCGGCTTCACCGCGCATGTACCAGGAGGCGAACAGGTGGATCAGGAAGCCCACACCGACTACCACACCGAGCATGGTCACGGACAGACCATCCAGGTACAGGGCGAAGTTAGGCTGGAAGCCCTCGACGGACATCCACTTCCACAGCACATGAACGTACACGCCACCTTCCGGTGGAGCGACGTTGAATTGCCAGATCACGTAGGCCGCGACGATGGCAGACAGGCCGATGGAGCCGACACCGATTAGCGCCGACAGGTTTTCCGAGAGGCGGCCGCGGGAAAACGACAGCAACAGGAACCCGATCAGAGGGAATACGAAAGTCAGAAAGAGTAGGTTCATCCGCGCATCTCACTGGCAGCGTCGATATCGAGCGTGTGGAAGCGGCGATACAGTTGCAGCAGGATCGCCAGGCCAATACTGGCTTCGGCGGCTGCAAGGCTGATCACCAGGATGAACATGATCTGTCCATCCGGTTGCGCCCAGCGGGCACCCGCAACGATGAAGGCCAGTGCAGAGGCGTTCATCATCACTTCCAGACTCATCAACACGAACAAAATGTTGCGGCGGACCATCAGGCCGACCAGACCAAGGCAGAACAGGATGCCGGCAACGGCCAGACCATGTTCGAGAGGGATAGCAGGCATGTCTTACTCCTTCGCCTCGTTACGGCCCAAATGGAACGCCGTGACGGCTGCAGCGAGCAGCAGCATCGAGGCGAGTTCGACCACCAGCAGGTACGGACCGAAGAGGCTGATGCCCACGGCTTTTGCGTCCACGGTGGTGTGGCCGATGGCCTGACCGCTCTGGTGAGCGAACAGCACATACAGCAGTTCGGCCAGCAGCAGGGCGCCGAGAATCACCGGCCCTGCCCAGATACCGGGCTTGAGCCAGGTGCGTTCCTGCTGAACCGAGGCGGGGCCCAGGTTCAGCATCATCACCACGAACACGAACAGCACCATGATGGCGCCAGCGTAGGCGATCACTTCCAGCACACCGGCGAACGGAGCGCCGAGTGCGAAGAAGGTCATGGCCACGGCGATCAGCGAAATGATCAGGTAGAGCAGGGCGTGCACAGGATTGGTGTTGGTGACCACGCGCAGTGTGGACACAACAGCGATACCCGATGCGAAATAGAAAGCGAATTCCATCGTTCTTCCTTAAGGCAGCAAGCTCTTCACGTTGATCGGCTCGGCTTCGTTTTGTGCGGCGCCTTTCGGCTTACCGGCAACGGCCATACCTGCAACACGATAGAAGTTGTAATCAGGGTTTTTGCCGGGGCCGGAGATCAAAAGATCTTCTTTCTCGTACACCAGGTCCTGACGTTTGAACTCGGCCATCTCGAAATCCGGGGTCAGCTGGATCGCGGTGGTCGGGCAGGCTTCCTCGCAGAGACCGCAGAAAATGCAGCGCGAGAAGTTGATACGGAAGAAGTCCGGGTACCAGCGACCGTCTTCGGTTTCAGCTTTCTGCAGCGAGATGCAACCCACCGGGCAAGCCACGGCGCACAGGTTGCAGGCTACGCAGCGTTCTTCGCCATCGGGGTCGCGGGTCAGGACGATACGGCCACGGTAGCGTGGCGGCAGGTAGACCGGTTCTTCCGGGTATTGCAGGGTGTCGCGCTTGCGAAAGCCATGACCGAAGATCATGACCAGGCTGCGCAACTGGGTACCGGTACCCTTAATGATGTCGCCAATATATTTGAACATGGGTCAAATCCTCACTGAACCGCAACTGCAGGCGTGTTCCACAACACGATTGCAGCGGTCACCAGCAAATTGATCAGGGTCAGTGGCAGGCAGAATTTCCAGCTGAAGTCCATCACCTGGTCATAACGCGGACGCGGGATCGAAGCGCGCAGCAGGATGAACAGCATGATGAAGAACGCGGTCTTCAGTGCGAACCAGACGAAGGACAGTTGCGGCAGGATGCCGAACGGACCGTGCCAGCCACCGAAGAACAGGGTGACCAACAGCGCCGAGATCAGGATGATGCCGATGTATTCACCGACGAAGAACATGCCCCATTTCATACCGGCGTATTCAATGTGGTAACCGTCGGCCAGTTCCTGTTCCGCTTCCGGCTGGTCGAACGGGTGACGGTGAGTCACAGCCACGCCAGCGATGAAGAAGGTACAGAAGCCGAAGAACTGCGGAATGATGAACCACAGGTTCTGCGCCTGGTACTCGACGATGTCGCGCATGTTGAACGAGCCGACCTGCACCACGATGCCCATCAGGGCCAGGCCCATGAACACTTCGTAGGACACGGTCTGCGCCGAGGCACGCAAGCTGCCGAGGAGGGCGAACTTGTTGTTACTCGACCAGCCGGCGAACAGCACCGCGTAGACCGACAGACCGGCCATGGCGAAGAAGAACAGCAGGCCGATGTTCAGATCCGCCACGCCCCAGGTCGGGGTGATCGGGATGATCGCGAAAGCGATCAACAGGGCGGACATGGCCACGACCGGTGCCAGGGTGAAGATCACCTTGTCGGCAAACGGCGGGGTCCAGTCTTCCTTGAAGAACATCTTCAGCATGTCGGCAGCGATCTGGAACATGCCGAACGGGCCAACGCGGTTCGGACCGTAACGGTCCTGCCACCAGCCCAGCAGGCGACGTTCGACAAAGCTGAGCAACGCACCCGCGACCACCACGGCCAGCAGGATGACGATGGCTTTGATGACCGTCAGGATCACATCGATCACTTCAGGGGTGAACCAGGTCATTGCGCTGCCTCCTGCAGACCATCAACGGTTTGGCCGAAAATCGCCGGCGGAATGCCTGCCAGACCGGCCGGCAGTGCAACCAGGCCGGCGCCCAGCTCTTCATTGATGCGCAGCGGCAGACGCAGGGTCTGGCCGGCAACATTGAGGCTCAGCAGTGCACCGTCGTTGACGCCCAGGCGATCCGCTTCGGATTTGGCCAGGCCAACGTAGGCGGCCGGGATACGTTCCTGGACCGGGGCGGCTTTCGACGAGTTCTCGTCGCTGCCGAACAGGTGGTAGAACGGCACGGCTTGCCAGGTGCCCTGGGCCGGGTTGAACGCGCGCGGAACGCTGGCGAACCAGTTCAGCGAATCACCGGTGCTTTCGATCAGGCGGGTGCCCGGATCGCCAGCGCGCAGGTGACCACCGACTTCGTCCTGGAACTTGTTCCAGGCTTGCGGCGAGTTCCAGCCTGGCGACCAGGCGAAAGGAACCTGCTGACGCGGTTCGACGGAGCCCGAGTAACCTTCCATCGAGAAGGCGAACGCGGTGTCCTTGTCTTGCGGGGTGCGTGGTTCGTGAACGCTGATGTCGGCGCGCATCGCGGTGCGACCGGAATAACGCAGCGGTTCACGCGCCAGTTTCAGACCCTTGATGCGGAACGAGGCGGACGGTGCGGCGTCGACGATACGCGCCAGCTGCGTGGTGCTCGAAGCAACGGCAGCGGTCACGTGGTCGAGTTGCGTCCAGTCGATCGGCTGGTTCAGCAGGGTGGCGCGCAGGGCGTGCAGCCAGCGCCAGCCTTCGTGGACCAGAATGCTCGAGTCCATGTATTGCGGGTCGAAAACCTGGAAGAAGCGCTGGGCGCGGCCTTCCTGGCTGACCAAAGTACCGTCGCCTTCAGCGAAGCTGGCGGCTGGCAGAACCAGATGCGCGCGGTCGCTGGTGGCCGTCTTCTGATGGTCGGCAACGATCACTACTTTCGCAGCGTTCAGTGCAGCATCGACCTTGGCTTTGGTGGTGCGGGTGTACAGATCGTTTTCCAGCACGACGATGGCGTCGGCCTTGCCGTCGATGACCGCTTGCAGGGCAGCATCAACCGATTCGCCACCGAGCATGGCCAGACCGAGGCTGTTGGCTTCCGGCACGATCAGGCTGATCGAACCGTTCTTCTCGCGCAGCTTCAGGGCCTTGGCGATGTTCGCAGCAGCTTCGATCAAGGCTTTGGAGCCCAGCGAAGTACCGGCGATGATCAGCGGACGCTTGGCTTTGATCAGGGCGTCGGCGATGCGCTTGGCCAGTTCCAGGGCTTCGGCGTCCAGACCTTCGACGGCAGGTGCGCTGGCGTCCAGGGCGTGAGCCACGGCGAAACCGATGCGGGCCAGATCGTCTGGAGCGGCGTGTACACACTCTTCGGCGATATCGTCGAGCTTGGTTTCAGCCAGGCTGGCGATGAACAGCGGGTTCAGCTCGTGCTGACCGATGTTCTTCACGGCGGCGTCGAGCCAAGGCTGAACGCGCATGGCTTCGGCCATGTCTTCGGCCTTGCCTTTTACCGACTGACGCAGGGCCAGGGCCATACGGGCGGCGGTCTGGGTCAGGTCTTCACCGAGGACGAACACGGCGTCGTGGTCTTCGATGTCGCGCATGTTCGGCACTGGCAACGGGCTGTCTTTCAGCACTTGCAGGACCAGACGGATGCGTTCCAGTTCGGAGGCTTCGATACCGGAGTAGAAGTGCTCGGCGCCCACCAGCTCACGCAACGCGTAGTTGCTTTCGAGGCTGGCACGCGGCGAACCGATACCGACGATGTTGCGACCGCGCAGCAGGTCGGCGGCTTTATCCAGCGCAGCATCCAGTCCAAGCTTGGTGCCGTCGGCCAGCAGCGGCTGACGTGGACGGTCGGTGCGGTTGACGTAGCCATAACCGAAACGGCCACGGTCGCACAGGAAGTACTGGTTCACCGAACCGTTGTAACGGTTTTCGATGCGACGCAGTTCGCCGTAACGCTCGCCCGGGGAAATGTTGCAACCGCTGGAGCAGCCATGGCAGATGCTCGGCGAGAACTGCATGTCCCATTTACGGTTGTAGCGCTCGGAGTGAGTCTTGTCGGTGAACACACCGGTCGGGCAGACCTCGGTGAGGTTGCCGGAGAACTCGCTTTCCAGCGTGCCGTCTTCAACGCGACCGAAGTACACGTTGTCGTGGGCGCCGAATACACCGAGGTCGGTGCCGCCGGCGTAGTCCTTGTAGAAACGCACGCAGCGGTAGCAGGCGATGCAGCGGTTCATTTCGTGGGAAATGAACGGGCCCAGTTGCTGGTTCTGGTGGGTGCGTTTGGTGAAGCGATAACGGCGCTCGTTGTGGCCGGTCATCACGGTCATGTCTTGCAGGTGGCAGTGACCGCCTTCCTCGCACACAGGGCAGTCGTGCGGGTGGTTGGTCATCAGCCATTCAACAACACTGGCGCGGAACGCCTTGGATTCTTCATCGTCGATGGAGATCCAGGTGTTGTCGGTGGCAGGCGTCATGCAGGACATGACGATGCGACCACGGGTGTCGTTCTCGTCGGTGTACTGCTTGACCGCGCACTGGCGGCAGGCCCCGACGCTACCAAGCGCGGGGTGCCAGCAGAAATAAGGGATGTCGAGGCCCAGCGACAGACATGCCTGTAACAGGTTGTCTGCCCCGTCGACTTCGAGCGCTTTGCCGTCTACGTGGATAGTGGCCATGGTTCAAAGGTCTTCGTTGGCCCGGTGTCAGCGGGCGTGGCTAATGGAATCTTGTTATCCGTCCGAATCCAGTCAGCCCCGAAAGGCGTCATCGGACGAAAGGCGAAGGGCACGGACCCTTCGCCTTTTTAAGCGTTTACGCGCCGACTACGATCGGCTTTGCCAGAGGCGGGACGGCGGCGCTTGCGGGCGCGATACCGGCTTCGAACTCTGGACGGAAGTATTTGATGGCACTGCCCAACGGTTCCACGGCACCCGGTGCGTGAGCACAGAAGGTCTTGCCCGGTCCGAGGAAGTTGACCAGACCCAGCAGGGTCTCGATGTCGCCTGGCTGGCCGCGGCCTTGTTCGATGGCCATCAGCAGCTTGACGCTCCATGGCAGGCCATCACGGCAAGGGGTGCAGAAACCACAGGATTCGCGAGCGAAGAACTGCTCCATGTTGCGCAGCAGGGACACCATGTTGACGCTGTCGTCCACCGCCATGGCCAGGCCGGTACCCATACGGGTGCCCACCTTGGCGATGCCGCCGGCGTACATTTGTGCGTCGAGGTGTTCCGGCAACAGGAAACCGGTACCGGCGCCGCCTGGCTGCCAGGCCTTGAGCTTGTAACCGTCGCGCATGCCGCCGGCGTAGTCTTCGAACAGCTCGCGACCGGTCACGCCGAATGGCAGTTCCCACAGGCCAGGGTTCTTGACCTTGCCAGAGAAGCCCATGAGCTTGGTGCCCATGTCTTCGCTGCCGTCGCGGGCCAACGATTTGTACCAGTCAACGCCGTCGGCAATGATCGCCGGCACGTTGCACAGGGTTTCAACGTTGTTCACGCAGGTCGGCTTGCCCCAGACGCCAACGGCGGCAGGGAAGGGCGGCTTGGAGCGCGGGTTGGCGCGGCGGCCTTCGAGGGAGTTGATCAGTGCGGTTTCTTCACCGCAGATGTAACGCCCGGCACCGGTGTGGACGAACAGCTCGAAATCGAAGCCGCTGCCCAGGATGTTCTTGCCCAGCAGGCCCGCTGCCTTGGCTTCTTCCACGGCACGGTTCAGGTGCTTGGCGGCGGTGGTGTACTCGCCGCGCAGGAAGATGTAGCCCCGGTAGGTTTTCAGCGCGCGGGCGCTGATCAGCATGCCTTCGATCAGCAGATGGGGCAGTTGCTCCATCAGCATGCGGTCTTTCCAGGTGTTCGGCTCCATTTCATCCGCGTTGCACAGCAGGTAGCGGATGTTGATGGATTCGTCCTTTGGCATCAGGCCCCACTTCACGCCAGTGGGGAAGCCTGCACCGCCGCGACCCTTGAGGCCGGCGTCTTTCACGGTCTGGACGATGGCGTCCTGATCCATGTCGGCAAAGGCTTTGCGTGCCGCCGCGTAACCATTCTTGGCCTGGTACTCGTCGAGCCATACGGCTTCGCCGTCGTCGCGCAGGCGCCAGGTCAGCGGGTGAGTCTCGGCCGAACGCTGGATGCGGTTGGCAGGACCGAAAGAGGTCAGGGTCATACGTAGCCCTCGAGCAGTTTGGCGACGCCGGCAGGCTGGACATCGCCAAAGGTGTCGTCATCGATCATCAGCGCCGGTGCCTTGTCGCAGTTGCCGAGGCAGCAGACCGGCAGCAGGGTGAAGCGACCGTCGGCGGTGGTCTGGCCCAGGCCGATACCCAGGTTGTTCTGGATTTCGCTGACGACCGACTCGTGGCCGCCGATGTAGCAGACCATGCTGTCGCAGACGCGAATGATGTGACGGCCGACCGGTTGGCGGAAGATCTGGCTGTAGAACGTGGCCACGCCTTCAACGTCGCTGGCCGGGATGCCGAGGATCTCGCCGATGGCGTACAGAGCGCCGTCCGGCACCCAGCCGCGTTCTTTCTGAACGATCTTCAGGGCTTCGATCGACGCCGCGCGCGGGTCTTCGTAGTGATGCAGCTCGTGCTCGATGGCCGAGCGCTCGGTTTCACTCAAGGTGAAACGGTCTGTCTGGATAAGCGTGCTGTTCATGCTTAGCGGTCCACGTCGGCCATAACGAAATCGATACTACCCAGGTACGCAATCATGTCCGCGACCATGCTGCCTTTGATCACCGAAGGGATCTGTTGCAGATGCGGGAAGCTTGGAGTGCGGATCCGGGTACGGTAGCTCATGGTGCCGCCGTCGCTCGTCAGGTAATAACTGTTGATGCCCTTGGTCGCTTCGATCATCTGGAAGGATTCGTTGGCCGGCATGACCGGGCCCCACGAAACCTGCAGGAAGTGCGTGATCAAGGTTTCGATGTGTTGCAGCGTGCGCTCTTTCGGCGGCGGCGTGGTCAGCGGGTGATCCGCCTTGTACGGGCCTTCCGGCATGTTGCGCATGCACTGGTCGATGATCTTGATGCTCTGGCGCATCTCTTCGACGCGAACCATGCAGCGGTCGTAGGCGTCGCCGTTGGCGGCCAGCGGTACTTCGAACTCGAAGTTTTCGTAGCCGGAGTATGGACGCGCTTTACGCAGGTCGAAGTCGCAACCGGTGGAACGCAGGCCGGCACCGGTGACGCCCCATTCCAGGGCCTCTTTGGTGTTGTACTGGGCAACGCCGATGGTACGACCCTTGAGGATGCTGTTCTGCAGGGCAGCCTTGGTGTATTCGTCGAGGCGCTTTGGCAGCCATTCAACGAAGTCTTTCACCAGTTTTTCCCAGCCGCGTGGCAGGTCGTGGGCGACGCCGCCGATGCGGTACCAGGCCGGGTGCAGACGGAAACCGGTGATGGCTTCGATCACCGTGTACGCCTTCTGGCGGTCGGTGAAGGTGAAGAACACCGGAGTCATGGCGCCGACGTCCTGGATGTAGGTACCCAGGAACAGCAGGTGGCTGGTGATACGGAAGAACTCGGCCATCATGATGCGGATGACGTCGACCTTCTCGGGCACCTTGATGCCGGCCAGCTTCTCGACCGAGAGCACGTACGGCAGGTTGTTCATCACGCCGCCGAGGTAGTCGATACGGTCGGTGTACGGAATGAAGCTGTGCCAGGACTGACGCTCGGCCATCTTCTCGGCACCACGGTGGTGGTAACCGATGTCCGGAACGCAGTCGACGATCTCTTCACCGTCCAGCTGCAGGATGATGCGGAAGGCACCGTGAGCCGAAGGGTGGTTCGGACCCAGGTTGAGGAACATGTAGTCCTCGTTCGGGCCGGAACGCTTCATGCCCCAGTCTTCAGGACGGAAACGCGCGGCTTCTTCCTCAAGCTGTTGCTTGGCCAGGTTCAGGCTGTACGGATCGAATTCCGTGGCGCGCGCCGGGAAGTCCTTGCGCAGCGGGTGACCTTCCCAGGTCGGCGGCATCATGATGCGCGACAGGTGAGGGTGACCTTTGAAGTCGATACCGAACATGTCCCAGACTTCACGCTCGTACCAGTTGGCGTTCGGCCAGATGCTGGTGACGGTCGGCAAGCTGAGGTCGCTCTCGGACAAGGCGACCTTGATCATCACGTCACTATTACGTTCCAGCGACATGAGGTGATAGAACACGGTGAACTCGGCGTCGCTCGGCAGGCCTTGACGCTTGGTGCGCAGACGCTCGTCCACGCCGTGCAGGTCATAGAGCATGACGTACGGCTTGGGCAGGTTGCGCAGGAAGGTCAGGACTTCGACGAGCTTGGCACGCGCCACCCACAGCACCGGCATGCCGGTGCGGGTCGGCTGGGCGGTGAACGCCTCGGGGCCAAAACGATTGTTCAGTTCGACGACCACATCCTGGTCGTCTGCCTTATAAGGCGGGATGTACAGAGCACTGCCTGTAGTCATGGTTATTTTTTCGCTTTCGGTCAACGTAAAGAATGAAGCCAGCTTCTCGTTTCTTTGAAACAGATCTGGATCAGACTTCGTCAGGGCTGCGCAGGTTGGTGACTGCGATTCGCTGTTCGCGGCGCTGTTCCTTCTGCGAAGGCATGTCGGCGCGATAAACGCCTTGATCGCCAACGACCCAGGAAAGTGGGCGACGCTCCTGTCCAATGGATTCCTGCAACAGCATCAAGCCTTGCAGAAATGCTTCCGGACGGGGCGGGCAGCCAGGTACGTAGACGTCAACGGGCAGGAACTTGTCCACCCCTTGAACCACGGAGTAGATGTCGTACATGCCACCGGAGTTGGCGCACGAACCCATCGAGATCACCCATTTGGGCTCGAGCATCTGCTCGTACAGACGCTGAATGATCGGCGCCATCTTGATGAAGCACGTACCGGCGATAACCATGAAGTCGGCCTGACGCGGTGATGCCCGGATAACTTCGGCGCCGAAGCGCGCGATGTCGTGGGGCGCCGTGAAGGCCGTGGTCATTTCCACGTAGCAGCACGAAAGACCGAAGTTGTACGGCCACAGGGAGTTCTTACGTCCCCAGTTGACCGCGCCACTCAGCACGTCTTCCAGCTTGCCCATGAAAATGTTTTTGTGGACTTGATCTTCTAACGGATCGGAAACGGTTTCCCGTTCGCCAATCGGATACTGCTCGTTAGGAGCATCGGGGTCGATTCTGGTGAGATTGTATTGCATTGCCAAAGCCTCATTGTTTCAGCTTCGCCTGCCGCTTGCGACGAGCTTCCGGAGCCCAGTCAAGGGCGCCCACTCGGAACAGGTAGACAAGACCTGCCAACAGAATTGCTATGAAAACGAGAGCTTCGACGAATCCGGTCCAGCCGCTTTCGCGGACGGACACAGACCATGCAAAGAGAAAGAGGGCTTCGATATCGAAGATCACGAACAGCATCGCGACCAGATAGAATTTGGCTGAGAGCCGCAAGCGGGCGCCACCGGTAGGTAGCATGCCGGACTCGAACGGTTCGTTTTTGCTGCGGCCCCAGGCTTTTGACCCGAGGAGGCTGGAGACGCCGAGCATGAAGGCACACAGGCCGACTACACCCAGAAGGAAAATGGCAAAGCCCCAGTTGTGGGCCATGAGTCCTGTCGCTTCGGGCATGCTGGTAATCCTTAACAGAGAGCAAAGGTCTCTGAGCTTGATAAAGAAATAAGGCAGTGACGATATGTCGCAGCAATCAATCGCGCTGATTTTATGGCTAAACACCCTGCAAGTAAAATTCCTATAGCGAAATTATTTATTGGAATAAGGACATAGCGCACCTCGATGGCCCCGCAGCCCATGCGTTGCGGGCATTAGCCGGGATTTCACGAATTATGTTTTGTAGGAAATGTAACGAACATAGTTGCCGCTAAATGATAATTAATATCGTTTGGAGTGGTTTTGTAACTGTTTAGCGATTGGGCAGTTGGGAAGTTGTCTTATATCCGCGTTACTGCAAGTAGCGGCGGCGCACGTTTTAACCGATTTTTGTGACCTGGATAGCGCTCTGGATCAATGTTTTGTCTCGCAGGTTGTGCTGTCCTCGAGGTGCTCCGAAAGCCGCAGGCAAAAAAACGCCCCGAACCAGTCGGGGCGTCAGTCTTTCGGCAATGCGGTTAGCTTTCTACACGGTCCGCAAAGGCCGTTTACTCAGGCGAAGTCGATCAGTGGAACTGTTCTTCTTCGGTCGAACCGGTCAGCGCGGTCACCGAGGACGTGCCGCCCTGGATCACGGTGGTCATGTCGTCGAAGTAGCCAGTGCCCACTTCCTGCTGGTGAGCCACGAAGGTGTAACCCTTGGCGGCGTCAGCGAATTCCTGCTCTTGCAGCTTCACGTAGGCAGTCATGTCGTTGCGGGCGTAGTCGTGCGCCAGGTTGAACATGCTGTGCCACATGTTGTGAATGCCGGCCAGGGTGATGAACTGGTGCTTGTAACCCATGGCGGACAGTTCGCGCTGGAACTTGGCGATGGTCGCGTCGTCCAGGTTTTTCTTCCAGTTGAAGGAAGGCGAGCAGTTGTACGACAGGATCTGGTCCGGGTATTCCTTCTTGATCGCTTCAGCGAAGCGGCGGGCTTCGTCCAGATCCGGCTTGGCGGTTTCGCACCAGATCAGGTCGGCGTACGGCGCGTAGGCCAGGCCGCGGGCGATTGCCTGGTCCAGACCTGCACGAACCTTGTAGAAACCTTCCTGAGTGCGGGTGCCGGTTACGAACGGTTGGTCGTACGGGTCGCAGTCGGAAGTCAGCAGGTCGGCAGCGTTGGCGTCGGTACGGGCCAGGATGATGGTCGGTACGCCGGCAACATCGGCAGCCAGACGAGCAGCGGTCAGCTTCTGTACGGCTTCCTGGGTAGGAACCAGCACCTTGCCGCCCATGTGGCCGCATTTCTTCACGGAAGCCAGTTGGTCTTCGAAGTGAACGCCGGCGGCGCCTGCTTCGATCATGCTCTTCATCAGCTCGTAGGCGTTCAGTACGCCGCCGAAACCGGCTTCAGCGTCAGCCACGATTGGTGCGAAGTAGTCGATGTAGCCTTCGTCGCCCGGGTTCTTGCCGGCTTTCCACTGGATCTGGTCGGCACGACGGAACGAGTTGTTGATGCGCTTGACCACGGTTGGAACCGAGTCCACCGGGTACAGCGACTGGTCCGGGTACATCGATTCGGCGGAGTTGTTGTCCGCAGCGACTTGCCAGCCCGACAGGTAGATCGCCTGGATACCGGCTTTAACCTGCTGCACAGCCTGGCCGCCGGTCAGGGCGCCCATGCAGTTGACGAAATCTTTCTCTGGGCGGAAGGACGGCTTGGCACCCTGGGTGACCAGGTTCCACAGTTTTTCGGCGCCCATTTTTGCAAAGGTGTGCTCTGGTTGAACCGAGCCACGCAGACGGACGACGTCAGCAGCGGAGTAATTGCGAGTCACGCCTTTCCAGCGCGGGTTTTCAGCCCAGTCTTTTTCAAGGGCTGCAATTTGCTGTTCGCGTGTCAGTGCCATGGAGATAAACCTCGTCGCGTCTTTATGAAAAGTTGTTCTGCGGTGGAAAATTCCTTGCGCTCGCTGACCAGAAGCTTAGGTGGTCAGGTCGGGTTCGGCGGGGCAGGCGACGGGATGAACGATGGGCTCGAGGGGAAGTGAGCAGGTAAAGGCGAACTGGCGGGCGCATTCGGGCGTCGTGGGCCTTTATGCGAACTACAGTGTAAAGCCGGGTTACCTAATTACGCTTCCGTCCCTCGGGACAACTTCGTTCCAGTCGGCAACCTCGTCAAACACACCTTGTGGGCGGTACAGACACGAAACGGCTCGCGGGGATGGGTGCGAGCATCGCTTCGAAGGCCCTTGCCAGGGCCTCTGATTAGCGGGAGCGAGGCCATCATGCCTTCGCTTTTTTGGCTCGTCAAACGTTTTGTAGTGCTTTTTTTCAAGCACTACATCTTTCGTCTAATACGACTAATCAGTCAGTTTTTGGTGCTTTAGTCCAACGTGTCGACTTTTACCCGCAACGTCATGTCATCCCGGCCTTGAGTCGAGTAGCTGCGGGCCAGACCCTGTTTGTCGGCCTGAGTCTCGCGGTTCACGCCGGCGAGGGTGATCCATTCGCCCAGGCGTCCGGTGACGGTTGTGTCGGTGCTCTGCACGTTCACTACATCGGGACGTTCCTGGCTCATGCGGTCACGGTTGGTACTGATTGCCAGGTGAACGGTGTCGCCGGTGACGCTGGCGGTGACGTAGAAGCCCTGAGTGACGTTGCGATACTGGGTCTGGCTGCTGTAATCGCCGTAGGAATTGGTCTGGCTGCTGGTGATCGGCACGCTCTGGCCGACCTGGATCAGGGCGGGCGCGCCTTCGCTGGCCTGAATCTGCTGGATGCCGCCGTCGCGGCTGGACGTGCTGTAGTTGATGATCCTGGTTTGCTGGTCGCCGGTGTTCTGTTGGTTGTTTTCGTTGGTGTCGACGGTGATCAGCAGGCGTTTGGGCTCGGTGTCCAGTTGGGTCAGCAGGGCCTTGAGGGCCTGAATCTTGTCCGGTTCGGCCTTGACGATCAGTTGGTTGCCATAGGCGCTGACCTGGCCGTCCTTGCCGATGAAGTCCTGGGCCACCGGCAGCATGTCGGCACTGGTGTGGTACTTGAGGGGCACGATTTCTGTGGCTGCCATCACCGAAAAACTGCAGCCGAGCAGCAGGGTGGTGAGCAGGGTGCGTAGGGACATGTCCGTTATCTCCGCTTTCGAAAGGCTTGATATTGCCAGTTTGTCGGCCCGGGGTGGGGCAAGTTGAATCGTAGACAGCAAAACGCCCCGGCATCATGAGATGGCGGGGCGTTTTGAGGTGTACATCAAGCGTTATGCCGAATGACGAACCATGTCGACATGCGGAATCCCGGCTTCCAGGAATTCCTCGCTGACCAGGTTGAAACCCAGGCGTTCATAGAACGCCGTGGCCTGCACCTGCGCGCTAAGCATCTGCTGCTTCAGTCCGCGAGCTTCGGCTTCGGCGATGACCGCTTGCATCAGCGCGTCACCGACTTTCAGCCCGCGCCAGTCCTTGAGCACCGAAACCCGGCCGATGTGCCCGTCGGGCAGCAGGCGGGCGGTGCCGATCGGAAAATCACCTTCGAAGGCCAGGAAATGCACCGCCGTGGCGTCATCGGCGTCCCACTCAAGCTCGGGCGGAACCGATTGTTCGGCAATGAACACCGTTTCGCGAATGCGGCGGATCTCGGCGTTGTCCTTTTGCCAGTCTGCAACACGTACGCGAATCTTATTCATCGTCGGCGAACCCCAGGCTCCCTTGCTTGACCAGTTCGCACAGCAGGCCGCGACCGTCTTCGTCGCTCAGCCAGTCACCGAGGTTGTCGGTGTGCAGAGCGTCGGCGGAGCAGATCAGCTTCAGCAGTTCGCGCAACTTGCCCGGCAGGTAACGGCTCTGGCCGCTGGCGAACAGCAGCAGATCGTCATCGACTTCCGACCATGCCAGGCGCGCGCTCGGGTTGCGGATCAGGATGGCGCCGTCTTCAAGTGCACTGAGGAAGTCTTCTTCTTCGACTTCTTCCGGGCCGACCACCAGCTCCGGATAACGCGGCTCGGTCATGTACTGGCCGAACCAGGTCAGCAGCAGGCGTTCGTCGCTCATGTGCTCGGCGAGCAGCGCTTTCAGGCGGCCGAGTGCATCGTGCTGGATCTGGTGTGGATCGCTGACCGGCTTCGCATCGGCGTCGGTGTAGCGCTCTTCGTCAGTCAGGAACTGGCTGAGGAAGTCGGTGAAGTGGGTCAGCACTTCAGCGGCGCTCGGTGCGCGGAAACCGACCGAGTAGGTCATGCAGTCATCAACGGCAACGCCGCAGTGAGCCAGGCGCGGCGGCAGGTAGAGCATGTCGCCCGGTTCCAGGACCCACTCTTCGGTCTCGTGGAATTCGGCGAGGATGCGCAGGTCCGCATGTTGCAGCAGTGGGCTTTCGGAGTCGCACATCTGGCCGATTTTCCAGTTGCGCTTGCCGTGGCCTTGCAGCAGGAACACGTCGTAGTTATCGAAGTGCGGGCCGACGCTGCCACCCGGGGCGGCGAAGCTGATCATCACGTCGTCGACACGCCAGCTTGGCAGGAAACGGAAGTTTTCCAGCAGTTCGCTGACTTCCGGCACGAACTGATCGACAGCCTGCACCAGCAGGGTCCACTCGCGTTCCGGCAGTTTGCTGAATTCGTCTTCGGCGAACGGGCCGCGGCGCAGTTCCCAAGGGCGCTCGCCGTGTTCGATCACCAGGCGCGATTCGACTTCTTCTTCCAGGGCCAGGCCGGCGAGTTCGTCGGCGTCGATCGGGCTTTCGAAATCAGGAATCGCCTGACGGATCAGCAGTGGCTTTTTCTGCCAGTAGTCGCGCATGAACTCGCGCGCCGTGAGACCACCCAGAAGTTGAAGAGGAATATCGGGATTCATATGTAACCTATTGAAAAAAAGCATTTTTCAGACGGGAATAAAAACGCCCGGCGCGGCCGGGCGTCTCAAACGGGTCAAGCAGTCGATCAGATGCGTTTGGCTTGCGCTACAGCGTTGCCGATGTAGTTGGCCGGGGTCAGTTGCTTGAGCTCGGCTTTCGCAGCGGCCGGCATGTCCAGGCCATCGATGAAAGTCTGCAGCGCTTCAGGGCTGATGCCCTTGCCACGAGTCAGTTCTTTCAGCTTCTCGTACGGGTTTTCGATGTTGTAGCGGCGCATTACGGTCTGGATCGGCTCGGCCAGGACTTCCCAGCAAGCGTCCAGATCGGCAGCAATCTTGTCAGCGTTCAGCTCGAGCTTGCTGATGCCTTTGAGGCTCGCTTCGTACGCGATCACGCTGTGGGCGAAGCCGACACCGAGGTTACGCAGAACGGTGGAGTCGGTCAGGTCGCGCTGCCAGCGGGAGATCGGCAGCTTGCTCGCCAGGTGCTGGAACAGCGCGTTGGCGATGCCCAGGTTGCCTTCGGAGTTTTCGAAGTCGATCGGGTTGACCTTGTGCGGCATGGTCGACGAACCGATTTCGCCAGCGATGGTGCGCTGTTTGAAGTAACCCAGGGAGATGTAGCCCCAGATGTCACGGTCGAAGTCGATCAGGATGGTGTTGAAGCGCGCAATGGCGTCGAACAGCTCGGCGATGTAGTCGTGCGGCTCGATCTGCGTGGTGTACGGGTTGAAGCCCAGACCCAGTTCGTCTTCGATGAAGGCGCGGGCGTTGGCTTCCCAGTCGATCTGCGGGTAGGCCGACAGGTGAGCGTTGTAGTTGCCGACAGCGCCGTTGATCTTGCCCAGCAGCGGAACGGCAGCGACCTGAGCGATCTGACGCTCGAGACGGTAAACCACGTTCGCCAGCTCTTTGCCCAAGGTGGTCGGCGAAGCCGGTTGACCGTGGGTGCGCGACAGCATTGGCACGTCGGCGAAGCGGATGGCCAGCTCGCGGATGGCGTTGGCGGTCTGGCGCATCAGCGGCAGCATCACGTCGTCACGGCCTTCGCGCAGCATCAGGGCGTGGGACAGGTTGTTGATGTCCTCGCTGGTGCAGGCGAAGTGGATGAACTCGCTGACCTTGGCCAGTTCCGGCAGCTTGGCCGCCTGCTCCTTGAGCAGGTATTCGATCGCTTTTACGTCGTGGTTGGTGGTGCGCTCGATCTCTTTCACGCGCTCGGCGTGCTCCAGCGAGAAGTTTTCGGCCAGTTCGTTCAGAACGGCATTGGCTTCGGCGGAGAAGGCTGGCACTTCCGGGATACCGGCGTGAGCGGCCAGGCGCTGGAGCCAGCGCACTTCAACCAGAACACGGGCACGGATCAGACCGTACTCGCTGAAAATTGGGCGCAGGGCCTGGGTTTTGCCGGCGTAGCGGCCGTCAACAGGGGAAACCGCAGTGAGCGAAGAGAGCTGCATGGGGTGTTCTCGGACAGTCGGGCAACGAAATGGGGCGCGTATCATACATGAAAAAATCCGCCGGTCCGTCGCCAACTGACCGGCGTATTACGCGTTACTGACTCAAAACGGTGTTGCGGGCGCGGTTCAGCTGCTGCGCATCAGCGGGTAAAGCTCTTTGAGCAACTTGCGACGGCTGATCACCAACTGCCAGCGATGACCACCCAGCTGACGCCACAGGCGTGCCGAGCGGATGCCGGCGAGCAGCAGGGCGCGGATCTTCGAGGCGTTGCTCGGCTGCTGCAGGTTACGCATGTCGCCGTGCACCTGGATGCGTTGACGCAAGGTGCTCAGAGTGTCCTGGTACAACGCGCCGCACGCGGCGATCACGTTTTCGTGGGCCGGGCCGAAATGCTCGACCTGCGACTGGATCTGCGGCAGACGCTTGCCGATCACGTCGAGCATGTCGTTGCGCTTGGCCAGTTGCCGCTCAAGGCCGAGCATCGATAAAGCGTAGCGCAACGGCTCGCGCTGCAAGGTGCTCGGGTCGCGTTCGAGGGCGCCGATCAATGCGCGGTAACCGTCGCGCAGGTTGATATCGTCGCCGCCGTACACGTCCAGCGTGTCTTTCGGGTCGCGAACCAGCAGGCTGCCGAGCATGCAGCTCAGACCGGCCTCGTTGGTCTGGCCGGTCTTGGCGATCCGGTCGACCAGCACGGCGGCGAGAAACACACCGCCCAGAGCCGTCAGTTGCTCCTGAGTCGGGCTCATGCCTGGCCGCTCCACGGCTCGGCGACTTCAATCACGCCGCCACCGAGGCAGATTTCTCCGTCGTAGAACACCACCGACTGGCCCGGCGTGACCGCGCGTTGCGGCTCGTCGAACACCGCGCGATAGCCGGTCTCGGTTTTTTCCAGTGTGCAGGCCTGATCGCTCTGGCGATAACGAACCTTGGCGGTCAGGCGCAGCGGCTGGCTCAAATCGATCGGGTTGACCCAATAGATTTCCGAAGCGAGCAGGGCGCTGGAGAACAGCCACGGATGGTTGTTGCCCTGGCCGACGATCAGCTCGTTGGTGTCCAGATCCTTGCGCAGCACGTACCACGGCTCGTCACCAGCGTCTTTCAGACCGCCGATGCCCAGGCCCTGGCGCTGGCCGATGGTGTGGTACATCAAGCCGTGGTGACGGCCAATGACTTCGCCTTCGGTGGTCTTGATCTCGCCCGGTTGTGCCGGCAGGTATTGCTTGAGGAAATCGCTGAAACGACGCTCACCGATGAAGCAGATCCCGGTGGAATCCTTCTTCTTGGCGGTCGCCAGTTCGTATTTCTCGGCAATTGCACGGACTTCCGGTTTTTCCAGCTCACCGACCGGGAACAGGGTCTTGGCGATCTGTTCGCCGCCGACGGCGTGCAGGAAGTAGCTCTGATCCTTGTTCGGGTCCAGGCCCTTGAGCAGTTCGGTGCGGCCATCGATGTCGCGGCGGCGCACATAGTGGCCGGTGGCGATCAGGTCGGCGCCGAGCATCATGGCGTAGTCGAGGAACGCCTTGAACTTGATCTCGCGGTTGCACAGGATGTCCGGATTCGGCGTGCGGCCGGCCTTGTATTCGGCCAGGAAGTGCTCGAACACGTTGTCCCAGTACTCGGCGGCGAAGTTGGCGGTGTGCAGCTTGATACCGATCTTGTCGCACACAGCCTGAGCATCCGCCAGGTCGTCCATGGCGGTGCAGTATTCCGTTCCGTCGTCTTCTTCCCAGTTCTTCATGAACAGGCCTTCCACCTCATAACCCTGCTCGATCAGCAGGAGAGCGGAAACGGAAGAGTCCACGCCGCCGGACATGCCGACAATGACGCGCTTCTTGGATGTGTCAGAAGGGGCTGGATCACGCATAGGGATTCAATGAGTGTCTTGAAAAAGGACGCGATTCTATCAGGCTCACGGCCTCAAGGCTAAAGGGAAGGGCGGATCAGTTCGAGGCCGAAGCGATTGCCGGCCAGATAATCATCGATGCAGCGGATAATCAGCTCGCTGCGCCAGTGATCGCGCTGGGCCAATAATTCGTCGCGGGTCAGCCACTTGGCGCCGACGATACCGTCGTCCAGCTGATAATCCGGGTGGTGTTTCACGGCTTTGGCGCTGAAGCACACGCGCTGGTAAGTCACGCCGTTGCTGGGTGCGGTGTACAGATAAATGCCGATCACGCTGGTGGGTTCGACGTCCCAGCCGGTTTCTTCGAGGGTTTCGCGCACGGCGGCTTCGATCAGGGTTTCGTCCGGATCCAGATGACCGGCGGGCTGATTGAGCACGTTACGGCCAGCCTTGTGTTCCTCGACCATCAGGAAGCGACCGTTGTCCTCGACGATGGTGGCGACGGTGATGTGGGGGAGCCATTGCATGAATTGAATCTCCTGGGCGGAAGGCGGAAACACAAACCCCGGCACGAGGCCGGGGTTTGTGATGTTCCCTTTACAACCTTATACCAGCGCAGCGATGGCCGCGTTGAGGGTTGTGCTTGGGCGCATGGCCTTGCTGATCAGCTCGGCATTGGCGTGGTAGTAACCGCCGATGTCCACTGGCTTGCCTTGAACGGCGTTGAGCTCGGCAACGATGGTCGCCTCGTTCTCGGTCAGGGTCTTGGCCAGGGTCGCGAACTGCGCTTGCAGTGCAGCGTCTTCGGTCTGGGCGGCCAGGGCTTGTGCCCAGTACATTGCCAGGTAGAAGTGGCTGCCGCGGTTGTCGATGTTGCCGACTTTGCGCGATGGCGACTTGTTGTTGTCCAGGAACTGGCCAGTGGCCTGGTCCAGAGTCTTGGACAGAACCAGCGCTTTCGGGTTGTTGTAGTTCACACCCAGGTGCTCGAGAGACGCGGCCAGGGCCAGGAATTCACCCAGCGAATCCCAGCGCAGGAAGTTCTCTTCGACCAGTTGCTGCACATGCTTCGGAGCCGAACCGCCAGCGCCGGTTTCGAACAGGCCACCGCCGTTCATCAGCGGCACGATCGACAGCATCTTGGCGCTGGTGCCCAGTTCCATGATCGGGAACAGGTCGGTCAGGTAGTCGCGCAGTACGTTGCCGGTCACCGAAATGGTGTCCTTGCCGTCACGGGTGCGCTGCAGGGTGTACTTCATGGCGTCGACCGGCGCCATGATCTGGATGTCCAGACCGGCGGTGTCGTGATTCTTCAGGTAAGCCTGAACCTTCTCGATCACCACGCCATCGTGGGCGCGCATCGGGTCCAGCCAGAAAATGGCCGGGGTGCTGCTTGCGCGAGCACGGTTGACGGCCAGTTTGACCCAGTCCTGGATCGGCGCGTCTTTGGTCTGGCACATGCGGAAGATGTCGCCGGCTTCAACAGCCTGTTCCATCAGCAGGGTGCCTTTGCTGTCGGTCACTCGAACCACGCCATCGGCCTTGATCTGGAAGGTCTTGTCGTGGGAACCGTACTCTTCGGCCTTTTTAGCCATCAGGCCAACGTTTGGCACGCTGCCCATGGTGGTCGGATCGAAAGCGCCATTGGCTTTGCAATCTTCGATCACGGCCTGGTAGATGGTGGCGTAGCAACGATCCGGGATCACGGCCTTGGTGTCGTGCAGCTGGCCGTCGGTGCCCCACATTTTGCCGGAGTCACGGATCATGGCCGGCATCGAGGCGTCGACGATAACGTCGCTCGGCACGTGCAGGTTGGTGATGCCTTTGTCGGAGTTGACCATCGCCAGTGACGGACGAACGGCGTAGACCGCTTGAATGTCAGCTTCGATCTGAGCTTGTTGCTCGGCCGGCAGGGCTTTGATGCGGGCGTACAGGTCGCCGATGCCGTTGTTCAGGTTGAAACCGATCTCGGCCAGCACGTCGGCGTGCTTGGTCAGGGCGTCTTTGTAGAACTCGGCAACGATCTGGCCGAACATGATCGGGTCGGAGACCTTCATCATGGTGGCTTTCAGGTGAACCGACAGCAGCACGCCTTGTTGCTTGGCGCTGTCGATTTCAGCGGCGATGAACGCGCGCAGGGCCTTTTTGCTCATTACGGAGCAGTCGAGGATCTCGCCCGCCTGAACGGTGGTTTTTTCTTTCAGGACGGTCGCGGTGCCGTCTTTGGCGATCAGTTCGATCTTCACGGCGTCAGCGGCGTCGATCAGGGCGGCTTTTTCGCTGCCGTAGAAATCGCCGGTGCTCATGTGAGCGACGTGGGACTTGGAGTCTTTGGCCCAGGCGCCCATTTTGTGCGGGTGCTTGCGCGCGTAGTTCTTGACCGACAGCGGAGCACGACGGTCGGAGTTGCCTTCACGCAGAACCGGGTTCACGGCGCTGCCCTTGACCTTGTCGTAACGTGCCTTGGTGTCTTTGTCGGCGTCGCTGGTCACGGTTTCCGGGTAGTCCGGCAGGTTGTAGCCCTGGGCTTGCAGCTCTTTGATCGCGGCTTGCAGTTGCGGAGCCGAGGCGCTGATGTTCGGCAGCTTGATGATGTTGGCTTCAGGCGTAACGGCCAGGTCGCCCAGTTCGGCGAGGTGGTCGGCTACGGCTTTGTCGCCCAGTTGCTCGGGGAAGCTGGCCAGAATACGTGCTGCAAGAGAGATATCGCGGGTTTCCACGGCGATATCGGCCGAGGCGGTGTAAGCCTCGATGATCGGCAGCAGGGAATAGGTGGCGAGGGCTGGAGCTTCGTCGGTGAAGGTATAGATGATCTTCGAGCGGGTGGGCATATTCGGATTAACTCTCTCTTCTTTGCTAAAGCGTGCGCAGAAACTCGAGGGGCGCCGGGTAAGCGCGTTCGTTCAAAGTCATCCATGAACCGAATGTCGAGATTCTTCGCGGTGATGTTGGGTGCATCAGTAGAGCGTCAAGCAGTCGGACTGCGGTAACAGTTCAACCAATCAGGCGGAAAGTCTCGTGCTAGAGAGGCCAGCCGTCGTGACCCTTTGGTCAGCGGGCGGCATTATACATAGGTAGCTGGCAATCTGCCGATGGTTCATATGCAACGATTCTCGTCCATTGGTCTAAAGGTCGCAGGCCGGGGTGGGGCGTAGAGTCGCCGTGAATGCTTGAGATTGGCGCTTTTCCCTTTGCTTTCAGGCTTGTACGAAACGAGATGTGGTCGCGCCCGGAACAGAGGGTTTGCGTGTTGATTCAACTGGGTTACGCTCGAACCAAGCCAGATGTTCAATCCAAACAATGGAGTTCAGCATGGGTTACAAGAAGATTCAGGTTCCAGCCGTCGGCGACAAAATCACCGTCAACGCAGACCATTCTCTCAATGTCCCTGATAACCCGATCATTCCCTTCATTGAAGGTGACGGCATTGGCGTCGACGTCAGCCCTGTGATGATCAAAGTGGTTGATGCTGCCGTGGCCAAGGCCTACGGGGGCAAGCGCAAGATTTCCTGGATGGAGGTTTATGCTGGCGAAAAAGCAACTCAAGTTTATGACCAGGACACCTGGCTGCCCCAGGAAACCCTGGACGCCGTTAAAGATTACGTGGTTTCCATCAAGGGCCCGCTGACCACTCCGGTCGGTGGCGGCATCCGCTCTCTCAACGTTGCCCTGCGTCAGCAGCTCGATCTCTATGTCTGCCTACGCCCTGTGGTGTGGTTCGAAGGCGTACCGAGCCCGGTGAAAAAGCCTGGCGATGTCGATATGGTGATCTTTCGCGAGAACTCCGAAGACATCTATGCCGGTATCGAATGGAAGGCTGGCTCTCCTGAAGCTACCAAGGTCATCAAGTTCCTGAAAGAAGAAATGGGCGTCACCAAGATCCGTTTTGACCAGGATTGCGGCATCGGCATCAAGCCTGTTTCGAAAGAAGGCACCAAGCGTCTGGTGCGCAAGGCCCTGCAATACGTGGTGGACAACGACCGCAAGTCGCTGACCATCGTGCACAAGGGCAACATCATGAAATTCACCGAAGGTGCCTTCAAGGACTGGGGCTACGAGGTGGCGAAGGAAGAATTCGGTGCCGAGCTGCTCGATGGCGGCCCATGGATGAAATTCAAGAACCCGAAAACCGGCCGCGAAGTCATCGTCAAGGACGCCATCGCCGACGCCATGCTCCAGCAGATCCTGCTGCGTCCGGCCGAATACGATGTGATCGCCACCCTCAACCTCAACGGTGACTACCTGTCCGACGCCCTGGCGGCGGAAGTGGGCGGTATCGGTATCGCGCCGGGTGCCAACTTGTCCGACACCGTGGCCATGTTCGAGGCGACCCACGGCACCGCGCCGAAATATGCCGGCAAGGACCAGGTCAACCCGGGTTCGGTGATCCTGTCGGCCGAGATGATGCTGCGCCACCTGGGCTGGACCGAGGCGGCTGACCTGATCATCAAGGGCACCAATGGCGCGATCAAGGCCAAGACCGTGACCTACGACTTCGAACGTCTGATGGAAGGCGCCACGCTGGTGTCTTCTTCGGGCTTCGGTGAGGCGATCATCAAACACATGTAAGAAAGACCGCTGCAACGAAACCGCCCGGCTCGAGTGATCGAGCCGGGCGGTTTGTTTTCTGGCAGGTGTTCTGGTCGCTTCAGCTGGTCACTGATTGATGCTGCGCGGCGGCCGAGACGGTATCTTTCGCAGGCTCGGCATTCTGAATTTTTGTGGCGTGCAGCCCTTTGGGGCCTTGCACGATATCGAATTTGACGATTTGCCCGGCTTTGAGGGTTTTGTACCCGTCCATCTCAATGGCGGAGTAGTGTGCAAAGAAATCGATTTCCTTGCCGTCCTCGTCCTTCCCCTCGCGGGATTCGGTATTGATGAAACCGAACCCCTTGGCATTGTTGAACCATTTCACCTTGCCGACAGCCATGCTCAAATCCCTCTGCAACAGTCTCCATCGCTGGAGTATCATCCAATTCATCCGCAGTCGAATCCGTTAAAAAGATTGACTCCGCGGATCTTTTTTACCCACTGTGGGTTCTATTGGTTGTAACACCGTTTTCCCGATAGTCAAGGTGACCGGGCAGTCGGAGTTGAAAACGTGTCAAGCCGCCCCCACCACTGTATTTGCACAACTGACGAACCTTTCTTTCCATGCATGCAATCAGCCAGATTCGACTAACATTCAATCAGGATCGCCCTGATTTACACGACGACGATTCAGCGGGTATTGCTGTTCAGGAAGCAAAGCCTGCGTTACAGGCGCCGCCGATGTACAAGGTGGTTTTGTTTAATGATGACTACACACCGATGGATTTCGTCGTCGAAGTGCTCGAGGTGTTTTTTAACCTGAATCGCGAGCTGGCGACCAAGGTCATGCTGGCCGTCCACACAGAAGGACGGGCAGTATGTGGAGTGTTTACCCGCGACATCGCCGAGACAAAGGCCATGCAGGTCAACCAGTACGCCAGGGAAAGCCAGCATCCGCTACTCTGTGAAATCGAGAAGGACGGTTAATCGCCGACCACTTGGGTATGAGGTGAAGCTATGTTAAACCGCGAGCTCGAAGTCACCCTCAATCTTGCCTTCAAGGAGGCACGTTCGAAGCGTCATGAGTTCATGACCGTCGAACACCTGCTGCTGGCCCTATTGGACAATGAGGCTGCCGCCACCGTATTGCGTGCCTGCGGCGCAAACCTCGACAAACTCAAGCACGACCTGCAGGAGTTCATCGACTCCACCACGCCGCTGATCCCCGTCCATGACGAAGATCGCGAAACCCAGCCAACCCTGGGCTTCCAGCGTGTGCTGCAACGTGCTGTCTTTCATGTGCAGAGCTCGGGCAAACGCGAAGTGACCGGCGCCAACGTGCTGGTTGCAATCTTCAGTGAGCAAGAGAGTCAGGCGGTGTTCCTGCTGAAACAGCAGAGCGTTGCACGCATTGATGTCGTCAACTATATCGCCCATGGCATTTCCAAGGTGCCGGGGCATGGCGATCACTCTGAAGGTGAACAAGATATGCAGGACGACGAGGGCGGTGAGTCTTCTTCTTCAGGCAATCCGCTGGATGCTTATGCCAGCAACCTCAACGAACTCGCACGTCAGGGCCGGATCGATCCGCTGGTCGGGCGTGAAACGGAAGTCGAGCGTGTCGCGCAGATTCTCGCGCGTCGTCGCAAGAACAATCCGCTGCTGGTGGGCGAGGCGGGCGTGGGTAAAACCGCGATTGCCGAAGGCCTGGCCAAGCGCATTGTCGACAACCAGGTGCCGGACCTGCTGGCCAACAGCGTCGTTTATTCCCTCGATCTCGGCGCCTTGCTCGCAGGCACCAAGTATCGCGGTGATTTCGAGAAGCGCTTCAAGGCGTTGCTCAACGAACTGAAAAAACGTCCGCAGGCGATCCTGTTCATCGACGAGATCCACACCATTATCGGTGCGGGTGCCGCGTCGGGTGGCGTCATGGATGCCTCGAACCTGCTCAAGCCGCTGCTGTCGTCTGGCGACATTCGCTGCATCGGCTCGACCACGTTCCAGGAATTCCGTGGCATCTTCGAGAAAGACCGTGCCCTGGCACGTCGCTTCCAGAAGGTCGATGTGGTCGAGCCATCGGTGGAAGACACCATCGGTATCCTGCGCGGCCTGAAAGGGCGTTTCGAGCAGCACCACAACATCGAATACAGCGATGAGTCGTTGCGCGCCGCTGCAGAACTGGCTTCGCGCTACATCAATGACCGGCATATGCCGGACAAGGCCATCGACGTGATCGACGAGGCGGGCGCCTATCAGCGTCTGCAACCGGTCGAGAAGCGTGTGAAACGCATCGAAGTGCCGCAGGTCGAGGACATCGTAGCGAAGATCGCGCGGATTCCGCCGAAGCACGTCACCAGTTCCGACAAGGAACTGCTGCGTAACCTCGAGCGTGACCTGAAGCTGACGGTGTTTGGTCAGGACGCGGCGATCGATTCGCTGTCGACTGCGATCAAACTGTCCCGTGCCGGCCTCAAGTCGCCGGACAAGCCGGTCGGTTCGTTCCTGTTCGCCGGGCCTACCGGTGTCGGTAAAACCGAGGCTGCGCGCCAATTGGCCAAGGCTCTTGGGATTGAACTGGTTCGCTTCGACATGTCCGAGTACATGGAGCGCCACACCGTATCGCGTCTGATCGGTGCGCCTCCGGGTTATGTCGGTTTCGACCAGGGCGGTCTGCTGACCGAAGCGATCACCAAGCAGCCGCACTGCGTATTGCTGCTCGACGAAATCGAGAAGGCGCATCCGGAAGTCTTCAACCTGCTGCTGCAGGTGATGGACCACGGCACGCTGACCGATAACAACGGGCGCAAGGCGGACTTCCGCAACGTGATCGTGATCATGACCACCAACGCCGGTGCTGAAACGGCGGCGCGTGCTTCGATCGGTTTCACCCATCAGGATCATTCGTCCGATGCGATGGAAGTGATCAAGAAGAGCTTCACGCCGGAATTCCGCAACCGTCTGGATACCATCATTCAGTTTGGTCGCCTCAGTCATGAGGTCATCAAAAGCGTGGTGGACAAGTTCCTCACCGAACTTCAGGCGCAGCTGGAAGACAAGCGTGTGCTTCTGGAAGTTACCGATGCGGCGCGCAGTTGGCTGGCGGCCGGTGGTTACGATTCGGCCATGGGCGCTCGTCCGATGGCGCGTCTGATCCAGGACAAGATCAAGCGTCCGCTGGCGGAGGAGATTCTGTTTGGCGAGCTGGCCGAGCATGGCGGTGTGGTTCACATCGACATCAAGGATGGTGAACTGACGTTTGACTTCGAGACTACGGCGGAAATGGCCTGACGGCTGTGAAGTGAAAAGGCGCCTTCGGGCGCCTTTTTGTTGTCTGTTTGTTTGGTGTGAATATCCGTTGCTGCGGTTATGGCCGCTTAGGGTTCCGCCCTTACGGCGGGTCACTTTTGGCAAACGCCCCAAAAGTAACCAAAAGGTCTATGCCCTGACGTTCGGCCCTCGCTGTGGCTCGGGTTCCTTCGCTCCGGGATTGATCCGGGGGCATCGCCTACGGTTTGCTTCGCTGCACCTCCTCTCGATGTGTTTGGCTTCGCCAAACGGTCGCTGCGCTCCCACCCCGGGATCAATCCCTCCACTCAGCCTGCCGACGGGCCTTGCGATCAACAGCTTTACTCGAGCTAACGCTCATTGTGTTGAGTGGGGCGGCTTTGCCGCTTGGGTTGCACGTGGATTAGAGCTGTGGGAGCCGGCTTGCTGAGAATGGCGGCTTGTTGGCTGACCAATTTGTTTGATTTGGGAATTGTCCGCAGGAGTTGCCGAAGCTGCGATCTTTGGCTTTGGCTTTGGCTTTGGCTTTGGCTTTGGCTTTGGCTTTGGCTTTGGCTTTGGCTTTTGATTTTTGCCCCTTCGGCAGGCCGAGCGAAGGTGTCCATCAGGGGGTAGGCGCGCAGCGCCGTGCGGCGAAGCCGCATACATCGAGAGGAGGTGCAGCGAAGCAAACCGTAGGCGATGCCCCCTGATGGACACCGTAGCGAGGGAACACTGAGCCTAAGCGAAGTGCCGTACGCCGGGGCCAAGACTTTTTGGTTACTTTTGAGGCGTTTGTCAAAAGTGACTCGCTGTAAGAGCGAAACCGCCAGCGGCAGCACCCGAAACAACGGATATACACCCAAAACTCAAGCACAAACCCAAAGCGCCAAATCCCAGACAAACAAAAACGCCCGGCATTAAGCCGGGCGTCTTGTATTGACTTGATTAGCGAGCGCGGTAAGTAATACGCCCTTTGCTCAAGTCATAGGGCGTCAGCTCGACGCGCACTTTGTCACCGGTAAGAATACGAATGTAGTTCTTGCGCATCTTGCCGGAGATATGCGCGGTTACGACGTGCCCATTTTCCAACTCCACACGAAACATGGTGTTGGGCAGGGTGTCGACGACAGTGCCTTCCATTTCGAAGCTGTCTTCTTTCGACATGCAGTAAAGCCCTCGGTGTCCAATGAATGGCCCGGTGCAACTGCGCCAGGCAAAAGCGGCGTGCATTGTGCCCGAAAAATGGGGTTTACGCCAAGGGGTTTAGGGCTTGCATTCAGTTCAGGATGACCCAGCGCTGATTAATCAGCAGTTCGATCGGTCGATATTGGGTCTTGTAGTTCATCTTTTTGCAGTTTTTGATCCAGTAACCCAGGTACACCGCTTCGAGCCCCAGTCGCTGGGCCTCGCCGATCTGCCAGAGAATGGCGTAGCGCCCGAGGCTGCGGCGCTCTTCCTCTGGTTCGTAAAAGGTGTAGACCGCCGACAGACCGTTAGGCAGCAGATCGGTGACGGCGACCGCCAGCAACCGTCCGTCGAGCCGGAACTCGTAGAAGCGTGAGAAGGGCAGGTCGCGAACCAGAAAAGTCGAGAATTGATCACGGCTCGGCGGGTACATATCGCCGTCGGCATGGCGCTGTTCGATGTAACGCTGATAAAGATCGAAATATTCTTCGCTGAAACCAGGCTTGACCGGGCGCACCTGCAAGTCGGCGTTGCGTTTGAAAATGCGCTTTTGCTGCCGATTGGGGTTGAACTGCGCCACCGGGATGCGCGCAGGCACGCAGGCATTGCAGTTCTGGCAATGCGGGCGGTACAGGTGATCGCCGCTGCGACGAAAGCCCATTTCCGACAGGTCTGCGTAGACATGCACATCCATGGGCTGGCTCGGGTCGAGAAACAGGGTCGTGGCCTGCTCCTCGGGCAGATAACTGCAAGAGTGAGGCTGAGTGGCATAAAACTTCAACCGCGCCAACTCGGTCATGATCAACCCTCGGGGGTAAGCTGGTGAATTAAGTGTAAGCCACGCGCGCAAAAGTCGCTCAGCAAACCCAGGTGGCAAGGTTGGGTTGATCGAGGTGCCGGGCCAGATATTCGGCAAATGCGGGGCGGGAGATCGCCCGGGCACCGAGGCTGTGCAGATGATCGGTAGGCATCTGGCAGTCGATCAGCACGAAACCCGAGTCTTTGAGGTGTCGCACCAGCGTGGCGAAGCCGTACTTGGAGGCGTTGTCGGCGCGACTGAACATCGACTCGCCAAAAAACAATTGCCCCATCGCCAGGCCGTAGAGTCCGCCGACCAGTTCGCCCTGTTCCCACACTTCCACCGAATGGGCGAAGCCGCGCTGGTGCAGTTCGACATAGGCGTCTTGCATGGCCTGGGTGATCCAGGTGCCATCGGCGTAATCCCGTGGTGCGGCGCAGGCACGAATGACCGCCTCGAAATCCTGATCGAAAGTCACTTGATAGCGTTGCTGGCGCAGCAGTTTGCCGAGGCTGCGCGAGACATGCAGTTCGTCGGGAAACAACACGGTGCGCGGATCCGGCGACCACCAGAGGATGGGCTGGCCTTCGGAGAACCACGGAAAGCAGCCATGGCGATAGGCCTGGATCAAACGATCGGCGGACAGGTCGCCGCCGGCCGCCAGCAATCCGTTGGGATCGCGCATGGCCTTTTCCAGTGGCGGGAAAGTCAGTGAATTGCGTTGTAACCAAGTCAGCATGGCGTCCAGGCTTGCAGAAGGGGAGGGCAGTAGGCGGTGAGGCCCGTTACAAAGTGTGCCGGTAAAAAGCGCGAATGTCCCCCCGAACCTGTTCGAAGATTGCACGGCTGCAACTTGGTCGGGTGGACGCGGTCGTAGACGGGCGTCGGGGGCGAATGTGCACGGTGTCCGGGAAGGCGTCGAGTGGGGGCATTTGGCCGTCATGAGCAATCAGAGGTAGATGCTTCGCTACGTTCATCAAATACACCTCATAAGCCTTTGTCACAAAAGACAATGCATGCTCAAATTGCGTCGCAGGTTTTGTCTGCTTGGCTATGCTTGAAGCTGGGGCTCGAAGCATGGCATCGCACGCGCAAACCCGTACAATGCCGGGCTGTTACAGAATATTCGCAGCGAGCCGTGTTTATAAAACACGGGGCGCAGTGTTAAAAGTAGTCTCAGTTGTGCCCGTCAATTTTTTTACCTGCCTGGATTGGGCAGTTTTTTATTGTCATTCAATAGATGGACGCGCCTCTGGCGCAGGAAAAGAAGCGTTTTGAAGAAATCCACCGCAGCACCAAAAACAGTCGTCCCGCTCTGGCGCCAGCAATTGCACTACCGACTCAAGGAAGGTGCATTGATCGCCATCGGTGCCTTGTGCCTGTTCCTGATGATGGCCTTGCTGACTTACGGCAAGGACGATCCGGGCTGGAGCCACAACAGCAAGATCGACGACGTGCAGAATTTCGGCGGCCCGGCGGGCTCCTACAGCGCCGACATCCTGTTCATGGTGCTGGGTTACTTCGCGTACATCTTCCCGTTGCTGCTGGCGATCAAGGCGTATCAGATCTTCCGTCAGCGCCACGAACCCTGGCAGTGGAGCGGCTGGCTGTTCTCCTGGCGCCTGATCGGCCTGGTGTTTCTGGTGCTGTCCGGCGCTGCGCTGGCGCACATTCATTTCCATGCGGCCACCGCGTTGCCGGCCGGTGCGGGTGGCGCGCTGGGTGAAAGCCTCGGTGATCTGGCCCGCAACGCCCTGAACATTCAGGGCAGCACATTGCTGTTCATCGCGCTGTTCCTGTTCGGCCTGACCGTATTCACCGACCTGTCGTGGTTCAAGGTGATGGACGTTACCGGCAAGATCACCCTCGACCTGTTCGAACTGTTCCAGGGCGCGGTCAACCGCTGGTGGTCGGCGCGGACCGAGCGCAAGCAACTGGTCGCGCAATTGCGTGAAGTCGATGACCGGGTGCACGACGTGGTCGCCCCGACAGTCACCGACAAGCGCGAGCAGGCCAAGGTCAAGGAACGTCTGATCGAGCGTGAACAGGCCCTGAGCAAGCACATGTCCGAGCGCGAGAAACAGGTTCCGCCGGTCATCGCTCCGGCCCCGGTCAAGGCGCCAGAGCCAAGCAAGCGCGTGCAGAAAGAGAAGCAGGCGCCGCTGTTCGTCGACAGCGCCGTGGAAGGCACCTTGCCACCGATCTCGATTCTCGATCCTGCGGAAAAGAAACAGCTCAACTACTCGCCCGAGTCCCTGGCGGCAGTCGGCCACTTGCTGGAGATCAAGCTCAAGGAATTCGGCGTCGAAGTCACTGTGGATTCGATCCATCCCGGCCCGGTCATTACCCGTTACGAAATCCAGCCAGCCGCTGGCGTCAAGGTCAGCCGTATCGCCAACCTGGCCAAAGACCTTGCACGTTCGCTGGCCGTGACCAGCGTGCGGGTGGTCGAGGTGATTCCGGGCAAGACCACGGTCGGTATCGAGATTCCCAACGAAGACCGCCAGATCGTGCGTTTCTCCGAAGTGCTGTCGACCCCTGAGTACGACAACTTCAAGTCGCCGGTCACCCTGGCCCTGGGCCACGACATCGGCGGCAAGCCGGTCATTACTGACCTGGCGAAGATGCCTCACTTGCTGGTGGCCGGTACGACCGGTTCCGGTAAGTCGGTGGGCGTGAACGCGATGATCCTGTCGATCCTGTTCAAGTCCGGCCCGGAAGACGCCAAGCTGATCATGATCGACCCGAAGATGTTGGAACTGTCGATCTACGAAGGCATTCCGCACTTGCTGTGCCCGGTCGTGACCGACATGAAGGACGCCGCCAACGCCCTGCGCTGGAGCGTTGCCGAGATGGAACGTCGCTACAAGCTGATGGCGAAGATGGGCGTGCGAAACCTGTCCGGCTTCAACGCCAAGGTCAAGGAAGCCCAGGACGCCGGCGAGCCGCTGAGTGATCCGCTGTACAAGCGCGAAAGCATCCACGACGAAGCTCCTCTATTGCAGAAGCTGCCGACCATCGTTGTGGTCGTGGACGAATTCGCCGACATGATGATGATCGTCGGCAAGAAGGTTGAAGAGCTGATCGCCCGTATCGCCCAGAAAGCGCGGGCGGCTGGTATTCACCTGATCCTTGCGACCCAGCGGCCGTCGGTGGACGTGATCACCGGTCTGATCAAGGCCAACATCCCGACGCGGATGGCGTTCCAGGTATCGAGCAAGATCGACTCTCGGACCATCATCGATCAGGGTGGCGCCGAACAACTGCTTGGCCACGGTGACATGCTCTACATGCCGCCGGGCACCAGCCTGCCGATCCGGGTTCACGGCGCCTTCGTGTCCGACGATGAAGTTCACCGGGTGGTGGAAGCCTGGAAGCTGCGCGGTGCGCCGGAATACAACGACGACATCCTCAACGGTGTCGAAGAGGCGGGTAGTGGTTTCGAAGGCAGCAGCGGCGGTGGTGACGGCGATGATCCGGAAGCCGACGCGCTGTACGACGAAGCCGTGCAGTTTGTACTGGAAAGCCGCCGCGCCTCCATCTCCGCTGTACAGCGCAAGCTGAAGATCGGTTACAACCGTGCCGCGCGCATGATCGAAGCCATGGAAATGGCCGGGGTCGTGACGTCCATGAACACCAACGGTTCCCGCGAAGTCCTGGCCCCTGGCCCGGTGCGCGACTGATTCGATACCCTGATTCACATGCAAAGGACGGTGCATGAAGCGCCGTCCACTTTCCCACGAGTATTCAAGAGGACTCCCATGCGTCTTATCCGCATGCTGCTGCCAGTACTGGCTCTGACCACCCTCACGGCTCACGCCGATGACAAGGATGTGGCACGCCTGACCCAATTGCTGGAAACATCCAAGACCCTGACCGCGAACTTCTCCCAGCTCACTCTCGACGGCAGCGGCACCCAGTTGCAGGAAACCACCGGCGACATGACCCTGCAGCGTCCGGGCCTGTTCTACTGGCACACCAATGCCCCCGCCGAGCAGACCATGGTGTCCGACGGCAAGAAAGTCACCCTGTGGGACCCGGATCTGGAACAGGCCACCATCAAGAAACTCGATGAGCGCCTGACCCAGACCCCGGCCCTGTTGCTGTCCGGTGACGTATCGAAGATCAGCCAGAGCTTCGATATCAGCGCCAAGGAAGCCGGTGGCGTGATCGACTTCACCCTGAAGCCGAAAACCAAGGACACCCTGTTCGACAGCCTGCGTCTGTCGTTCCGCAACGGTCTGGTCAATGACATGCAATTGATCGACAGCGTCGGCCAGCGCACCAACATCCTGTTCACCGGGGTGAAGGCCAACGAAGCGGTCCCGGCCTCGAAGTTCAAATTCGACATCCCGAAGGGTGCCGATGTGATCCAGGAATAAACACAGAGGTTTCAACGGTACGTGATGGATCTGTTTCGCAGTGCACCGATTGCCCAGCCACTGGCCGCCCGTTTGCGGGCGACCAATCTGGATGAGTACGTCGGTCAGGAACACGTGCTCGCTCGCGGCAAACCACTGCGCGAAGCGCTGGAGCAGGGTGCCCTGCATTCGATGATCTTCTGGGGCCCGCCGGGCGTGGGCAAGACCACCCTGGCGCGGCTGCTGGCGGAAGTCTCGGATGCGCACTTCGAAACGGTTTCGGCCGTATTGGCCGGGGTAAAAGAGATCCGTCAGGCGGTGGAAATCGCCAAACAGCAGGCCGGCCAATACGGCAAGCGCACGATCCTGTTTGTCGACGAAGTTCACCGCTTCAACAAGTCCCAGCAGGACGCCTTTCTACCTTACGTTGAAGACGGCACGCTGATCTTCATCGGCGCAACCACCGAAAACCCTTCCTTCGAATTGAACAACGCGTTGCTGTCGCGGGCCCGGGTCTACGTACTCAAGAGCCTCGACGAGGCGGCGTTGCGTAAACTGGTGCACCGCGCACTCACCGAAGAACGCGGCCTGGGCAAGCGCAACCTGACCCTCAGTGATGAGGGCTTCCAGATGCTGCTGTCCGCCGCCGACGGCGATGGCCGACGCTTGCTCAATCTGCTGGAGAACGCTTCGGACCTCGCTGAAGACAACAGCGAAATGGGCACTGAGCTTCTGCAAAGCCTGCTCGGCGACACGCGTCGGCGTTTCGACAAGGGCGGCGAAGCGTTCTACGACCAGATTTCCGCGCTGCACAAATCGGTGCGGGGCTCCAATCCGGACGGCGCGTTGTACTGGTTTGCGCGGATGATCGACGGTGGCTGCGATCCGCTGTATCTGGCCCGCCGCGTGGTGCGCATGGCCAGCGAAGACATTGGCAATGCCGACCCGCGCGCCCTGAGTCTGTGCCTGGCGGCGTGGGAAGTGCAGGAGCGACTTGGCAGCCCGGAAGGTGAGTTGGCAGTGGCTCAAGCTATTACGTATCTGGCTTGCGCGCCGAAAAGCAACGCGGTGTACATGGGCTTCAAGACCGCATTGCGGGCCGCTGCCGAACATGGCTCGCTGGAAGTGCCGCTGCACCTGCGCAACGCACCGACCAAGTTGATGAAACAATTGGGTTATGGCGACGAATATCGCTATGCACACGATGAACCGGACGCCTACGCGGCCGGCGAAGACTACTTTCCGGAAGAGCTCGACCCCATCCCGTTCTACCAACCGGTGCCCCGTGGCCTGGAACTGAAGATTGGCGAGAAGCTCAACCACCTCGCCAAACTCGATCGTTTAAGCCCCCGGCAGCGGAGAAAATAGTGATTCGAACGATTCTTGCGGTGTCCGTGGCGGGCATCGCTGGTACATTACTGCGTTTCGCGGCTGGCAATTGGGTCAGCGCCAATTGGCCCCGGCATTTCTATGCGGCAACGCTGGCGGTCAATCTGGTCGGCTGTCTGATCATCGGCCTGCTGTACGGACTGTTTTTGACCCGGCCGGAAGTGCCGATCGAAATCCGCGCCGGTCTGATCGTCGGTTTTGTCGGCGGTCTGACGACGTTTTCATCCTTTTCACTGGATACGCTGCGTTTGCTGGAAAGCGGACAGGCCCTGATAGCCTTCGGTTATCTGGGCATCAGCGTGTTCGGCGGCCTGCTCGCGACCTGGGCTGGCCTGACTTTGACCAAACTTTGATAACGAGAAACCGACATGCTCGATTCCAAACTGTTACGTAGCAACCTCCAGGACGTAGCGGACCGCCTGGCTTCCCGTGGCTTTGCCCTGGATGTCGCGCGCATCGAAGCGCTGGAAGAACAGCGCAAGACCGTCCAGACCCGCACCGAAGCACTGCAGGCTGAGCGTAACGCGCGTTCCAAATCCATCGGTCAGGCCAAGCAGCGCGGTGAAGACATCGCGCCGCTGATGGCGGACGTCGAGCGCATGGCGGGCGAACTGAGCGCCGGTAAAGTCGAGCTGGACGCGATCCAGACCGAACTGGATTCGATCCTGCTGGGCATTCCGAACCTGCCGCACGAATCGGTACCGGTTGGCGAAGACGAAGACGGCAACGTCGAAGTCCGCCGCTGGGGCACTCCGACTGCCTTCGATTTCCCGGTTCAGGATCACGTGGCCCTGGGCGAGAAGTTCGGCTGGCTCGACTTCGAAACCGCCGCCAAGCTGTCCGGTGCGCGTTTTGCGCTGCTGCGTGGCCCGATTGCCCGTCTGCATCGCGCACTGGCGCAGTTCATGATCAACCTGCACGTCACCGAGCACGGCTACGAAGAGGCTTACACGCCTTATCTGGTTCAGGCCCCGGCGCTGCAAGGCACCGGTCAACTGCCGAAGTTCGAAGAAGACCTGTTCAAGATCGCTCGCGAAGGCGAAGCCGATCTGTACCTGATCCCGACCGCCGAAGTGTCGCTGACCAACATCGTGGCCGGTGAAATCGTCGATTCGAAGCAGCTGCCGATCAAGTTCGTCGCTCACACTCCGTGCTTCCGTAGCGAAGCCGGTGCGTCGGGTCGTGACACTCGCGGCATGATCCGCCAGCACCAGTTCGACAAGGTCGAGATGGTGCAGATCGTCGAGCCGTCGACGTCGATGGACGCGCTGGAAAGCCTGACTGCCAACGCCGAGAAAGTCCTGCAACTGCTGGGTCTGCCTTACCGTACCCTGGCGCTGTGCACCGGCGACATGGGCTTCAGCGCGGTCAAGACTTACGACCTGGAAGTGTGGATCCCGAGCCAGGACAAATACCGTGAAATCTCGTCGTGCTCCAACTGCGGCGACTTCCAGGCCCGCCGCATGCAGGCGCGTTTCCGCAACCCGGAAACCGGCAAACCTGAACTGGTACACACCCTGAACGGTTCTGGTCTGGCGGTCGGTCGTACCCTGGTAGCTGTGCTGGAAAACTACCAGCAGGCCGACGGTTCGATCCGTGTGCCGGACGTGCTGAAGCCGTACATGGGTGGCCTTGAGGTCATCGGCTAAATGAAATATCTGCCGCTGTTTCACAACCTGCGCGGCAGTCGTGTGTTGGTCGTCGGTGGGGGGGAGATTGCCTTGCGCAAATCCCGCCTGCTGGCCGATGCCGGTGCGCTGCTGCGGGTGGTCGCACCTGAAATCGAAGCGCAACTGCGCGAGCTGGTTGCCGCCAGCGGTGGCGAGTGTCTGTCGCGCGGTTACGCCGAAACGGATCTGGACGGTTGCGGGCTGATCATTGCCGCCACCGACGATGAAGCCTTGAACGCGCAAGTTTCCGCCGATGCTCATCGGCGTTGCGTGCCGGTCAACGTGGTGGATGCGCCGGCGCTGTGCAGCGTGATCTTCCCGGCGATCGTTGATCGTTCGCCGCTGATCATTGCGGTCTCCAGCGGCGGCGATGCGCCGGTGCTGGCCCGGCTGATTCGCGCCAAGATCGAAACCTGGATTCCTTCGACCTACGGCCATCTGGCCGGTCTGGCCGCACGTTTTCGCAATCAGGTCAAAAACCTGTTTCCCGATGTGCAGCAGCGTCGTGCCTTCTGGGAAGACGTGTTCCAGGGGCCGATTGCCGACCGGCAACTGGCCGGGCAGGGCGCTGAAGCCGAACGTCTGTTGCAGGCGAAAATCGATGGCGAAGCGGCCGTGGCCACGGGCGAGGTGTATCTGGTGGGCGCGGGGCCGGGTGATCCGGATCTGCTGACCTTCCGCGCCTTGCGCCTGATGCAGCAAGCCGATGTGGTGCTGTATGACCGTTTGGTCGCTCCGGCGATTCTTGAGCTGTGCCGTCGCGATGCAGAGCGGGTTTACGTCGGCAAGCGTCGCGCCGATCACGCCGTACCGCAGGATCAGATCAACCAGCAACTGGTGGATCTGGCCAAGGCTGGCAAGCGCGTGGTGCGGTTGAAGGGCGGGGATCCGTTCATCTTCGGCCGTGGTGGCGAAGAGATCGAAGAACTGGCGGCCCATGGCATCCCGTTCCAGGTGGTGCCGGGCATCACGGCGGCCAGCGGTTGCGCGGCGTATGCCGGTATTCCGCTGACCCATCGTGATTACGCGCAGTCGGTGCGTTTCGTCACCGGGCACCTGAAGGACGGTTCCACCGATCTGCCGTGGGCCGACCTTGTCGCGCCGGCGCAGACGTTGGTGTTCTACATGGGGCTGGTGGGGTTGCCGATCATCTGCGAGCAGTTGATCAAGCATGGTCGTGCGGCCGATACCCCGGCAGCGTTGATCCAGCAGGGCACCACAGTCAATCAGCGGGTCTTCACCGGCACGCTGGCCGACCTGCCGCGTCTGGTGGCGGAGCATGAAGTCCATGCGCCGACGCTGGTGATCGTCGGTGAAGTGGTGCAACTGCGCGAGAAACTGGCGTGGTTCGAAGGCGCTCAGGCGCAGGTCTGAGCCTGAAATGATCGTTCCCATCGAGTGGGAACGATCATGCTGCTTTCAACCTCGGCGCCAAACCCCTTTCCCGCCCAACCGGTCCCGGTCATGGGCCACATTGAAATCCTGCTTCGGCCCCTTCGGTACCACCCCGGTCGGGTTGATGGTCTTGTGGCTGCCGTAGTAGTGGTTCTTGATGTGCTGGAAATCCACGGTCTCGGCAACGCCCGGCCACTGGCACATCTCACGCAGCCAGTTCGACAGGTTCGGATAATCGCTGATCCGCCGCAGATTGCATTTGAAGTGCCCGTGATACACCGCGTCGAAACGAATCAGCGTGGTGAACAACCGCACGTCCGCCTCGGTCAGGTATTCACCCGTCAGATAACGGTTGGCGCCCAGCACCTGCTCCAGATGATCCAGTTCGGCAAACACATCATCGAAAGCCTCTTCATAGGCGTTCTGCGAAGTAGCAAACCCGGCGCGATACACGCCGTTGTTCACGGCGGGATAGATCCGCTCGTTCAGCGCATCAATCTCACCGCGCAACGGCGCCGGATAGAAGTCCAGATCGTTGCCGGTCAAGTCGTCGAAGGCGCTGTTGAACATGCGGATGATCTCCGCCGATTCGTTGCTGACGATGCGCTTGAGCTTTTTGTCCCACAGAACCGGTACGGTGACGCGGCCGGTGTAGTCGGCGGTGTCAGCGGTGTAGCGCTGGTGCATGAAGTCGAAGTGGTCGAGTTTGTCGCCGGTCGAGCCGAGGTTCTGGTCGAAGGTCCAGCCGTTTTCCAGCATCAGCCAACTGACGACCGAAACATCGATCAGACTTTCCAGGCCCTTGAGCTTGCGCAGGATCAGCGTGCGATGCGCCCAAGGGCAGGCGAGGGAGACGTAGAGGTGATAGCGCCCGGCCTCGGCGGCAAAACCGCCTTCACCGCTCGGGCCAGGCTCACCGTTGCGAGTGACCCAGTTGCGACGCTGCGCCTGTTCACGCTGGAACGCGCCGTCCTTGCTGCTTTCGTACCACTTGTCCTGCCAGCGGCCGTCGACGAGTAAACCCATGATCAAGACTCCACAAACCAATAATCGTTGGAGCCGAGTCTATTCCGATGAGTTCGAACAAAAAGCGCAAAGATCGGGCGTGAATGATCGGTTAAATCGATTTGTTCCGTGCGGCCCAGTATTGCTCGGCAGTTTCGAAGGCTTGTTCGCGGCTTTGGCCAAGGCCTCGCAGGGCCAGGGCCATGGTCGAAATCAGGGCCATTTGCGGATAGCTGTCGACCACGTCGCCACGCCAGACGGCCTTCAGATGCTCGACATCCAGCGACGCCGGTTTGACGTGGCGTTGCGCCGACAACTGCGGCCATTCCTCGTCCCAGCTCTCGCCGCCGGTGGTGCCGTACAGGTGGCTGTCGGCATCCGGGTTGATCTCGATTTCGCCGCCGTCACCTTTGATCACGATCGCCGTATCGCCGAGCAGACCACTGGCATCGCGATGCACAGCCTGATAGCCGGGGTGGAAAATACTCTGCAAGCCGCAACGCGCGCCCAACGGATTGAGGATCCGCGCCAGCGAATGAATAGGCGAACGCAGGCCGAGGGTATTGCGCAGATCGATCATTCGCTGCAGCTGCGGTGCCCAGTCCAACAGTGGCATGAACGCCAGGCCACCGTTGTCCAGCGCCGCGCCGACCTGTTGCCAGTTGCGGCACAGCGGGATGTTCAGTTCACCGAGCAGTTGTTCGGAGTACAAGCGCCCGGCGGTGTGCGCGCCGCCGCCGTGCATGAAGATGCGCACGCCGTTCTGTGCCAGGCACTTGGCTGCCAGCAGATACCACGGCAGGTGACGCTTCTTGCCGGCATAGGTCGGCCAGTCCAGATCGACCTTCAGTGCTGGCGCCTGCAAGCGTTCACGCAGGGCTTCGGTGAAGCCGGCCATTTCCTCGGCGCTTTCTTCCTTGTGCCGCAGCAGCATCAGGAAGGCGCCGAGCTGGGTTTCTTCGACGGCTTCGTCGAGCACCATACCCATGGCTTCCCGGGCTTCCTCGCGGGTCAGGTCGCGGGCGCCGCGCTTGCCCTTGCCGAGGATGCGCACGAACTGGGCGAACGGGTGCTCGGCGGGCGTTTCGAGGGTCAGCGCTGGATAGTCGGTCATAGACAATTCGTCGGTTTGGGCAGGCCCGCCAGTTTCGCGGCGAGTTTGGCAGGGGTGCCTTTGAACAGTCGGTTCAGGTGCAGGCTGTTGCCTTTCTCTGCGCCGAGCTTGAGCGCGGTGTATTTGATCAGCGGCCGGGTGGCCGGGGACAGCTGGAATTCGGCATAGAAGCTGCGCAGCAGTTCGAGGACTTCCCAGTGTTCGGCGCTCAGTTCGATGTCTTCGGCAGCGGCGAGGGCGCTGGCGACTTCGGCCGACCAGTCGTTCAGGTCGACCAGGAAGCCGTCCTTGTCCAGTTCGATGGCGCGGGCGCCGACGGTCAGCGCATTCATAGCCAGGAATTGACCTTGTCGTGGTGGATCGACAGTTCGACGAAGGCCGGGTAATCGATGGATTCGGCCCAATCCGGAACCTGCACGGCGCGGGCTTGCGCGTCTTCGGCCAGAACGAAGAGTTTCACCCGACGGGTTTCCAGCGCAATGAACGGCGCAGTGCCGGGTTGCAGCGCATAAGCAGCATCGCCAGACAGCAACAGCGCGTCGGCAGAACCGAGCAGGCGCAGGCAACTGGTCAGGCGTTCGTCGCCGAACGGGGAATGGGACAACACATGCAAAGTCGACATCAGAGGGTGATCACCTGGTCGTAACGGTCAATGAGGGCGGTGATTTCATCGGCGGCCAAAGGCTGAGCCTCGTCCAGCGAACGATCGCCGAGGCCGCGAGCACTGGCGCTGTCGGCGCAGTAGAACAGCTCTTCCACACCGAACATCGGCAACGCTTGCAGGTTGGCGCTCAGGTCTTTCTGTTGCAGGGCCTTGGCGTTTTGCCCGGCGGCCAGTTGCAACACACCGTCGTCGAGAAACAGCAGGCCGATCGGCAGATCGAAGGCACCGCCGGCCAGCACGATATCCAATGCTTCGCGGGCACCGGGGCCGGACCACGGCGATTGACGGCTGATAATCAGAAGGGACTTGGCCATGTCATGCGCCTCCGAAACAGATCAGACGGTCGGCATCCTGAACCGCGTCATGCAACTGGCCGAGGCCGGACAATTCCCACGGCGCGCTGACCGCCACGGCTTCACGCTGATAACGCCCGGCTTCCTCGGCATTCAACACGCCACGGCGCAAAGCGGCGGCGATGCACACCACACCGTCGAGGTTTTGTTCGGTGATAAACGTTCGCCACTGTTTGGGCAGGTCCAGTTCGTCCTGCGGCGTGACCACGGCGTCAGACGCGATGTAGACACCGTCCTGATAGAAAAACAGCCGGACGATTTCATGCCCGCCGGCCAGCGCGGCCTGAGCAAACAGCAGGGCGCGGCGCGAGGAGGGCGCATGGGCGGCGGAAAACAACGCAATGGCGAACTTCATGACGGACTCGATCAGCAAAACTGCGGCCATGATAAAGCTTTCTCGGCGGGGCGGCGAAGTGGATGTTGCCGCAGACTTCAGCGCGGCATGTACCCCAACTGCCAGCGCCGGGGGATTTTCAGCGAGACCAGGCCGATCAACGCAGCCAGCAAACCGCTGGCGTACAGCGCTTTGAGCCCCAGGTGATGCTCCAGCACGGCACCGAGGATGGCGCCGATGAACATGCCGCTCCACGGCACCAGTTGCACGCGCCAGCCATTGCGCCGCTCGCCCATTATCCAGCGCCCCAGACCGCGACCGAACCGCGAGAGTGCACCGGTGACATAGGTCAGTCCGACCGCCAGACCGTTCACTTCCTCCACCGCGGCATTGAGCATGCCCATGGCGGTGATTGCCGCCAGCAATGCCGGCAGTTGCACATCGGACGGCCAGGCGGCGGCCCCGCAGAGCAGTGTCGCGATGCACAGCAGCAACGGCAGTGCGCGGCGCCTGCCGAGGCGACCGATCACCACGCCGAGGGCGTTGCCGAGGATGAACGTCGCGACCAGGATCACCAGCCGCAGCGTCAGACTCACATCGCCATCACTGATCGCCACCGCCAGCCGTGTGGTGTTCCCGCTCATGAATGAAACGAAGTCACCACTGGCCATGAAGCCGATGGCATCGGTCATCCCCGCCAGGACCGAGAGCGCGGCCACCATGGCCAGCCCTACGCGACCGCGCCATTTCTGCATATGCAAGTGGCCGGGGCTGGCGCGGTGAGTCGAGAGGGTTGGCAGCATTGGTGCGGATGTCCTTGCGTAGAGGTCAGGGTTCTATGCCATAAAGGTCGCAATATTCCAACCATTCCATCCCGGCCATCTCCGCCACTTCCCGATGCACTTCCAGGCGTTGCGCCTGATAGTCCTCGGGCGTTGCAGCGGTCAGTTGCAGCGTCAGTTCCCAGGCAAACAAGCCCTGGCTTTCGGCCTCGGCTTCGAAGGCTTCGTGCAGGCGTTCTTCGCGGTACTGTGCCGGGGTTTCGCCTTTGGCCTGGGCCAGCAACGGGTTGAGATGATCGAGGGCTTCGCGCACTTCAGGGTGTGCATCGAGAAACAGTTTCAGGGCATGTTCATGTCGCTGGTCGGTAGGCGCCATGGGGTTTCCTTGTGGGGCTGATGACCTTTAATGTGCCGCAGCGGCCGGCGGGTGTCGCGCTCTAAATGCAGTAAAGCAGAACGATTTTGCGCGTTGCGGTGATACAGTCCGTTTTTTTTCCGAATGAGCGAATGCAATGCGAATGCTGATGGTGGCACTGGCGGCAACCCTGCTGGCCGGTTGCGCGGGTTCGGCGATGGAAGACGCCCGCACGCAAACCCCTTACAAAGTCCTGAACTCGGACAAACCCGAGAAAGTCGTGGCCCAGTGCGTGCAATTCGCCTGGCAGGACGAAGCGGTGTTCGGCGTCGATGCGGCGGCGTATCTGCAACCGGGCAAGAAGGGCGGTTCGACGGTCTACACCCGTTCGGCGGAGTCGTTTGTCGACGTGACCACGAATGCGTCCGGCACGGTGCTGAGCTACTACGCGCAGAAGGATGACTTTGTCGCCAAGCGCCGGCTGGCGGCGTTGGCGACCTGTCTGTAACACCTAGCGATCCGCGGGGTTCAGACGTCCAGACGCTTCTGGAAAAACATGCGTTTGTGCCCCGGCGGGTAATCCGACAACTCGCCAAACTGGCTATATCCCAGCTTCTTGTAGAATTCCGGCGCCTGAAAATCGAAGGTGTCGAGCCAGGCCCCGATGCAACCCTTCTCACGCGCCAGGTCTTCGGCCATGCGCATCAGTTTCGACCCGATCCCCTGGTGGCGACCCTGCTCCGGCACCGACAGCAAATCGACAAACAGCCACTGGCAGACCAACCGGCCATAGAGTCCACCCAGAATGGTGTCGTGTTCATCGCGTACCAGCAGCGTAAGCGGCTCCGATACGGCAATCCCGGCCTGAGCGACGTTGTAGGCGTGCAGCGGCGCCAGAATGGCCAGGCGTTCTTCTTCTGTAGAGTCTTGCGACAGCTCGATCCGTAAACTCATGTGCAACATCCTTATGGCAGTGAACCGGCAGCCTATCGCGCCTCGGTCAATTGATCCATCCCGGCATCGAACAGTTGGAACCGTCGCTCCAGCGTTGGGGTCTAGCCCTTGAAGGCGTTCATTCCGAATGCGTTTATCGAGGAGAGTCCATGAACATTTTCGAAGCCCTTCGCGAGAGCCACGATCGCCAGCGTGGGTACGCCAAGACCTTGATCAAGACCAGCGGCGATACCCCGGAACGCGTCGAAGCCTACAAGCAACTCAAAGCCGAACTGCAGGCCCACGAAACGGCCGAAGAACGCCACTTCTACATCCCGTTGATGGAGTTCGACAACGGCGTCGATCTCAGTCGCCACGCCATCGCCGAACACCATGAAATGGACGAAATGATGGAGGAGCTCGACGAGACCGAAATGTCCAGTCCGGCCTGGCTGGCCGCGGCGAAAAAGCTCTCGGACAAGGTCCATCACCACTTGAAGGAGGAGGAGCAGAAGTTCTTCCAGATGGCTGGCAAGCTGCTCGACGACAAACAGAAAGAACAGCTCGCCGGGCAGTATGAAAAGGAGTTCAAGGCGCAGCTTCCCTGAGCCGGTGAATGCAGGTTTTTGTAATGACGCCGTGTAGGCTTTTTGCCATGCGTTGGGTGAGCGTCGTCGCAATGTACTGTATTTATATCCAGTATTTTCGGTGTTTTACGCATTTCACCGCCGCAGGCAGCGACAAAACCGCCGATGGACAAAAAATCCCCCTCCGTTAGCTTGAAGGCCTCTCCTCGGAAAGGAGAGTTCTTAAATCAACGGAGTGAAAAACATGAACCAACCACAAGCTCAAACCCAACTGCGACACGGTCGCGTCATTTCCCCTGCAAGCCGCGGTGCGGTGGCCATCGAACAAGGACTGCTCGGTGGCTGGCAGGTCAACGAGATGGAAGGTGGCAAGAACTTCCCGGCACTGGTGGCCGGCCCGTTCCCGGCGCCTTTCGAGTCGGATAACCCGAGTGTCGTGCCTCCGGCCGACGGTCACATTCTCAGCGGTGGCAAGGACGATGCCCGCGATTGCGTGAACTTCACCGACGAGGAAATGAGCAAGAAACTCGGTCGTCCGTTCACCTGGCCGCTGCTCAACGTCACCCCTGGCCAGACCCTTGAAGTCAAATGGGAATACACCGCGCCGCACACCACTCGCGGTTACCGCTGGCTGATCACCAAGGATGGCTGGGACCCGAAACAACGCATCACCCGTGCACAACTGGAAGCAAAACCGTTCGCCGAGGACTTCTATCCGCAAGTGCCGTACTACAGTCATGCGGCGGAGCTGAAGGCCAAGGTCAATCACGCGGTGAAACTTCCGGCCAACAAGCAAGGTCATCACGTTGTTGTCCTGATGTGGATCGTCGCCAACACCGGCAACGCCTTCTATCAGGCCTTCGATGTGGACTTCAAATAAGTCCGTAACACCCACCTACACGTTCTGAAGGATTAGAACATGTCAAATATCGACTTCACCTTATTGCAAAACCAGGCGAGCGACGCGGCTTCGCTGATGCCGAGCATCGCCGGCAAGAAAATCCTCATGGGCTTCTGGCACAACTGGCCGGCCGGCCCGAGCGATGGCTATCAGCGTGGTCAGTTCGCCAACATCGCCCTGGAAAACGTGCCCAAGGACTACAACGTGGTTGCGGTGGCGTTCATGAAGGGCAGCGGGATTCCGACCTTCAAGCCGTTCAACGTCTCCGATGCCGAGTTTCGCCGTCAGGTCGGCGTGCTCAACAGCCAGGGCCGGGCCGTGCTGATTTCCCTCGGCGGCGCCGATGCGCACATCGAGTTGCGTGCCGGGCAGGAGCAACCGCTGGCCAACGAAATCATCCGTCTGGTGGAAACCTACGGCTTCGACGGGCTGGACATCGATCTTGAGCAGAGCGCGATTGATTTCGCTGCCAACAAGACCGTCCTGCCGGCCGCGCTGAAACTGGTCAAGGATCACTACGCAGGCCAGGGCAAGCATTTCATCATCAGCATGGCCCCGGAGTTTCCGTACCTGACGACCACTGGCAAATACGTCGGTTACTTGCAGGCGCTGGAAGGCTACTACGACTTCATCGCGCCGCAGTTCTACAACCAGGGCGGTGACGGTGTCTGGGTGCCGGAGGCCAACAACGGCAACGGTGCGTGGATCGCGCAGAACAACGATGCGCTGAAAGAGGACTTCCTCTATTACCTGACCGAAAGTCTGGTGACCGGCACTCGCGGATTCACCAAAATCCCTGCGGACAAGTTCGTCATCGGCCTGCCAGCCAACGTCGACGCCGCTGCCACCGGTTACGTGATCGACAAGAACGTGGTCGGCAATGCGATGAAACGCCTGGCGGTCAAAGGGCACCCGATCAAGGGCCTGATGACGTGGTCGGTGAACTGGGACAACGGCACCAGCAAGGATCGTGTGCCGTACAACTGGGAGTTCAGTCGGCGTTATGGACCGTTGATCAACGGCGCAGGAGCGGCCTCGCCGGAGCCTGATGTCGCGATTGCGGACATGGCCCGCCAGCGGTAATTGAATAAAAAAGCCCGGTAGCGCTGCCGGGCTTTTTTTCGCCTAACATGGGGCTTCCCGATGACAACAATGGATGAAGCGTCATGCCCAACACCGCCGAGCGGATCAATATCGTCGACACTCAGGTGTTGTCCCACGACTGGTACCTGCTGAAGAAAATCACCTTCGACTACCTGCGCAACAACGGTGAATGGCAACGCCAGACCCGCGAGGTCTACGACCGTGGCAATGGTGCGGCAATTCTGTTGTTCAACCGCGAAAAACGCACAGTGGTACTGACTCGCCAGTTCCGTCTGCCGGTGTTCGTCAACGGTCACGACGGTTTGCTGATCGAGGTCGCTGCCGGGTTGCTGGAAGGCGCAGCACCGGAGCAGCGCATTCGCGATGAGGCCGAGGAGGAAACCGGTTACCGCGTGCATGACGTGAAGAAGGTGTTCGAGGCATACATGAGCCCGGGCTCAGTGACCGAGAAGCTGCACTTCTTCGTCGCCGAATATGACGCGAAGTCGAAGGTCGGCGATGGCGGCGGCCTGGAAGAGGAAACCGAAGAACTTGAAGTGCTGGAGTGGCGTTTCGACGATGCACTGGCAGCGTTTCATCGAGGCGAAATCTGCGATGCCAAGACCATCATGCTGTTGCAGTACGCGGCGATGAATCACTTCTTCGGCGCTTAAAACAGATCACCGGTCTTGCCGATGTCCGACCACTGGCCACCTTCCAGTGTCAGCAACCGCTCCTTGGCTTCAAGGCCTCCGGCAAACCCGGTCAGTTTTCCCGACGCTCCGATCACCCGATGACAGGGCGCGATGATCGAAATCGGGTTTCTGCCGTTCGCCGCGCCGACGGCGCGCACTGCGCTGGGGTGACCGATCTGCCGGGCAATCTGGCTGTAGGTGCGGGTTTCGCCAAACGGAATGGTGAGCAATGCGGCCCAGACCTTTTTCTGGAACTCGGTGCCGGCGAAATCCAGATCCAGATCGAACGCACTTCGCGTCCCGGCAAAATATTCTTCCAGTTGCTGCGCGGTTTTCATCAACACCGGATTGTCCGGGGCTTCGTTCATCGGCCCGAGGCGCACCCGATTCGGTTTGTCGTTTTCCCAGAGGATGGCGGCCAGTCGTGAACCGTTCGCGACCAGCTTCAACTCGCCAACGGGCGAGGGCAGGGTGATGAACGTGTAGGCCATGGGGAAAACTCCGGATCGGCTCGGCAACAGCGCCCAGCATACTGCCGGATCGGGGAGGCGCAAACCGCAATCGCGACCATACTGGCTGATGCTCTTGAAGCGCTTTCCTACCTTATAAAAAGAAGAGACCGACTCATGAAGTACGAACCTTTTGCCAAATCGCTGATTGCGACCTCATTGGCGCTCAGTTGCCTCATGGCCCACGCCGCCTCCGTGGCACCGGTTGCCGCCGAAAACGGCATGGTGGTCACCGCCCAGCATCTGGCGACCCATGTGGGTGTCGATGTACTGAAAAGTGGCGGCAATGCGGTGGATGCGGCGGTCGCCGTAGGCTACGCACTGGCGGTGGTTTACCCGGCAGCGGGCAACCTCGGTGGTGGTGGTTTCATGACCATTCAACTGGCGGACGGACGCAAGACCTTCCTCGACTTCCGGGAGAAAGCCCCATTGGCCGCAACGGCCGACATGTACCTCGACAAGCAGGGCAACGTCATTCCTGATCTGAGTACCCGTGGTCACCTGGCCGTTGGCGTTCCTGGCACCGTGTCCGGCATGGAGCTGGCGCTGAGCAAGTACGGCACCAAGCCGCGCAAGGACATGATCGCCCCGGCGATCAAACTGGCGGAAGAAGGTTTCGAACTGGAACAGGGCGACGTCGATCTGCTGGATTACGCCACCGACGTGTTCAAGAAGGACATCAAAGACTCCGGCGCGATCTTTCTGAGCAACGGTGAGCCGATGCAGGTCGGGCAGAAACTGGTGCAGAAGGACCTCGGTAAAACCCTGCGCACCATTTCCGAAAAAGGTGCGGACGGTTTCTATAAAGGCTGGGTCGCCGACGCGATCGTCACTTCCAGCCAGGCCAACAAGGGCATCATCACCCAGGCCGACCTCGACAAATACAAGACCCGCGAGCTGGCTCCGGTGGAGTGCGACTATCGCGGTTATCACGTCGTGTCGGCACCGCCGCCAAGCTCCGGCGGGGTGGTGATCTGCCAGATCATGAACATCCTCGAAGGCTACCCGATGAAAGATCTGGGCTTCCATTCGGCCCAAGGCATGCACTACCAGATCGAGGCGATGCGCCACGCGTATGTGGATCGCAACAGCTATCTGGGCGACCCGGATTTCGTGAAGAACCCGATCGAACATCTGCTGGACAAGAACTACGCGACCAAGCTGCGCAACGCGATCCAGCCGCAGAAGGCCGGCGTGTCTGCGGAACTCAAACCCGGCGTTGCGCCGCACGAAGGCAGCAACACCACGCACTACTCGATCGTCGACAAATGGGGCAACGCGGTGTCTGTCACCTACACCCTCAACGACTGGTTCGGCGCAGGCGTGATGGCGAGCAAGACCGGGGTGATCCTCAACGATGAAATGGACGACTTCACCTCGAAAGTCGGCGTGCCGAACATGTATGGCCTGGTGCAGGGCGAAGCCAACGCCATCGCGCCCGGCAAGGCGCCGCTGTCGTCGATGAGCCCGACCATCGTGACCAAGGACGGCAAGGTGGTGATGGTGGTGGGCACGCCGGGTGGTAGTCGCATCATCACGGCAACCTTGCTGACCATGCTCAATGTCATCGACTACGGCATGGGCCTGCAGGAAGCGGTCGATGCGCCGCGTTTCCACCAGCAGTGGATGCCGGAACAGACCAACCTCGAAGACTTCGCCGCCAGCCCCGACACGAAGAAAATTCTCGAGAGCTGGGGCCATAAGTTCGCGGGTCCGCAGGACGCCAACCACATCGCTGCCATTCTGGTCGGCGCGCCGTCGCTGGGCGGTAAACCGGTCGGCAAGAACCGCTTCTACGGCGCCAACGATCCACGGCGCAACACCGGGTTGTCATTGGGTTACTGAGAAGGGTAAAAAGGGGGCGGGCACACGTCCGCCCCTGTCTCAAGGACCGATCAAGGAAGGCTCACCATGACCACCGCATTGCTGATCATTGATGTCCAGCGCGCCCTGTGCACAGGCGAATACGAGTGCCACGACATCAAACGGGTGATCGACACCATCAACGGCCTCAGTGCCCGCGCGCGCAAGGCTGGGGTTACAGTTGTACTGATCCAGCATAACGAAAAGGACAGTCCGTTCGTCCACGGCACCGAGGGCTGGCAACTGGCTGACGGCCTGGCCACCGCGCCGGGCGATCTGCGCGTCGACAAGACCGCCAATGACTCGTTCTACCAGACCAACCTGCAGAAACTGATCCCCCGGGAAGACTTCGACCGCCTGGTGATCTGCGGTCTGCAAACCGATTACTGCGTCAACGCCACCGTGCGCCAGGCCCATCAACTGGGCTATGACGTGGAACTGGCGGCCGACGCACATTCCACCGTCGACAACGGCAACATGAGCGCCGAAGACATCATCGCCGAGCACAACAAGGACTGGGCGCACCTGACCGGTTCCGTGGCACGGATCGATGTGAAGCCGGCGGCTGACATCGCGTTCTGATGCTCTTTTGCCGAAGCCCCCGGTTGTCTGCCTGCAACCGGTGAAAAATCCAGAGCATCGATAGCCCGGGCGCGGCATACTGCCGCCGCCTCAGGAATGGAATCTGTCGATGCTCGCTTTCAATCTCCGTCACGCCTTGCTGCTGACGTCTCTCGTTTTTGCTGCCAACACTCACGCTGCCAGTTTTGACTGCGCTGGCGCTTCCAGCCCGGTTGAAAAAGCCATTTGCGCTGATCCGTATACGTCGAGACTTGATGAGAAGCTTGGGGAGGTCTGGAGGACAGCGGTGGTGCAGGTTGCAGATCCGCAAACGCTCAAGGCTGATCAAAGAGCATGGTTGAAGAACCGCAGCCTTTGTGGCGCCGAACCGGCCTGCATGCGTCGTCAATATCTGATGCGCCTGAGTGAGCTGGAACATGCGACCAGAGCGTTCACCTGGGATGCCACATGGCAGTTGATTCCTCACGGGGTGAACTCGGCATCTGAAGTGATCATCAAGCGTCAGGACGCCACACACATCCGCTTTGGGGTTTCAGCACAGGAGGGCGCCAACTCTGGTGATCTGGAAGGTATTGCTGTGTTGAATGGTGGTGAAGCCCGTTTCGAAGAGGGTAGTTGCACGCTTGTTTTTCGAGCGATCAATGGTGTCCTGGACGTCACACAGAATGGTGGCGACGGTGATTGCGGTGGAGGTATGGGCGTCTTCTACTCAGGTCGTTATGTGGCGTCTGATAAACCACTTTCGATGAATTACAACTTGCTCAGCCTTGGACTTGCTCGTACGCAGCAAGAGGATCAGGCGTTGCATAAACTGCTCAAGGGTGATTATCAGAAGCTGGTGGACCGTACGAGTACCATGACCGTCGGCGACCCGGCGGTTGATGTGCCTGATGCAGAGATCATCGAGATGTGGGTGCGCGGACTGGGCAATGTGAACGCGGCCATTCTGATGCGTGCGGCCAGTAACCGTTTCTGGGTGCTGATGTTGGTGCCTGATAAAGAGGGCCATACGCGAGCCCGTTATTACACCAATGTACCGGAATGGAAAAAGCGTCTGCCTGCTCAGTTCCAGGCCTGGTACGAACGGATGGAAGGCGACCACGCACTACCTCTGGACATCATGCCCTGACCCTCCCGCTCAAGTCGCAAACATCAACCTGCGAACATCACTCACCGGCTCGGACACCACACCGCCCAGCACCAGCCGCGTAATGGTATCCGCCGCCACCGCATAATCCTCATCCTGCGGCACTTCCCGCCCGGTGATGCGCCCCATCTGCCAGCCGATATTGGTGTAGGTGCGCGTCGCCGACCAGATGAACAACATCAAATGCTCGGGATCGACCGGGGCCAGCAAGCCGCGTTCGATCCAGCTGCGCAGGCACTCGACATTGCGCCTGGCTTCGGCATGCAGCAGGTCACGGCATTCGTCGGGCAACTGGCGACCGCCCAGCAGCAGTTCACCACTGAACACTTTGGCAATTGCCGGATGCTCGCGGGCAATGCGGATGCGCGCGGCGACGTAGGCGCGCAGGCCGATCAGCGGGTCATCACTTTCGCGCAGCACCGCCGAGGCTTCCAGCAGCGGCTCGACGAAGCCGAGCAGCACTTTGCCGTAGAGGTTTTCCTTGCTCTGGAAGTAGTAATACAGATTGGCCTTGGGCACCCCGGCACGGGCGGCGATGTCGCGGGTCTGGGTCGCGTCGAAGCCGTTGGCGGCAAACTCTTCGCTGGCGGCTTTGAGGATCTGTTGCTGGTTGCGTTCGCGGATGCTGCTCATGGACGGCATGGAAGATCTGGCCATTTCGGGCTCGCAATATACAAAACTATATAGCGGTTAAGCCAGTGTACTCGACGGACAGCGCTATGCTGGTGCAATCATTGGAATCGATCGGGGAGGGGATATGAGTCTTCAGGCACTGCGCGCCCACGCGGAACATCTGGATGCGGTAGCCGAACTGTTCGATGGTTATCGCGGTTTCTATGGCCAGCCGTCGAACCTGGCGCAATCGCGGGCCTTCATCGCCGAGCGCATGGCCGGCAATGAATCGGCGATTTTTCTGGTTGAGGACGAAAGCGGTAATGCGCTGGGATTCGTCCAGTTGTACCCGACATTTTCTTCGATAGACGCCCACCGCACCTGGCTGCTCAGCGACCTGTTCACCACGCCGGCCGCCCGAGGTCGTGGCGTCGGACGATTGCTGATGAACACCGCGCGCGACTTCGCCGTGGAAACCGGTGCCAAGGGGCTGGTGCTGGAAACCGCCACTGACAACTTCACCGCCCAGGGGTTGTACGAGTCTCTCGGTTGGGTGCGTGACACCGGGTATTACACTTACGTGCTCGACCTGCGGCAGGGCTGAGCCGGCAATATTTTCAGGTTTTCCCGAATCAGGTCTTTTCCCGAGCGCGGGCGATCACTAGAATCCGCCCCGGCGCTCCGCAATGGAGGCTCTTTGATATCACTTTAGGGACGACATCATGCAATTCGGGAAAATCCTTGCGCTGGGTCTGGTGCTCACGCTGGGCGGCTGTGCCAGTTTCACCAAGGATGAAGTAGCACCGGTCACGCTGCCATCGATGGCCAACTACACCAACAAACCTAACGTTTATGTGGATTTCGACTTCTACCAGGGCGAGCCGAAAAGCGCTTCCGCCGTGGAAATTCCGCAAGCGCGTGACAATCTCAAGCCACAGCTGCAAAAGATCCTGAAGGATTCAGGTCTGTTCGGCCGTGTGACCCTCGATCAGTTCGAGAAGCAGCCAGGCGATTACAGCCTGCGCCTGAAGATGTACAACCATCCGCCGAATGCCGGTTCGATGGTACTGGCGTTCATCAGCGGTTTCAGCATGATGGTCATCCCGGCCTATGGCACCGACCAGTACACATTGAGCCTGGAAACCCTCGACCAGAACGGCCAGGCGATGGCCACTGCCAGCAACCATGACGCGGTTGGCACCTGGTTCGGTATCTGGTTTATCCCGCTGATGGCCAACACCCCTAAAGACGCGGTTAATGACACTTTCAATCGTCAGGTCAACGCGCTGCTCAAGCAGTGGGCTGAAAGCAACAGCCCGAAATACTCGGCACTCTGAACGACTCGCCCGTCGACAGGAAGCCAAAAAAAGAGCCGCAATCGCGGCTCTTTTTTTTGCCCTTACTTCAGGGCCTGGATGAACTGAGGATCGCTGTACAGATCCTTCAGCAAATCCTGCAGCATCGGGTTGTAGGCGTTGGTCGCGTTGGGAATCGCGATGAAGCCGAAGAAGCTGCTGTTCCACTGATGGCTGACTTCCTTGGTCGCGTCGTACACCACGTTCTTGCCGTCGAGCATCGTGAAGCGCGCGGCAATCTTGCCGTCACCGGTACCCATCCCGGCATTCAACTGGTTTTTCACTACCAGCACTTGCAGGTGGCGAGTGGCGTTCGGGTCGAGCAGGCCGGCCTTGCGCAGTTCTTCGGTGATCGCGTCCTGGATATGCGCCGGGATGCTGCCCGTCGGCGACTTGATCGGGTTGGCGCGGACCATCAACGAGCCTTCGCCCGACTCGGCGGTAACCTGCGGATTGCTGATCGCGTGCAGCGGCGGAGTTTGCTTGAGCTTTTGAACGTTGTCGAAGCTTGGCTCGTAGCGGGTCATGGTCATGCCACAGCCTTGCAGGAGCAGAGCAAACAGCGGGACCAACAGCAGGGTTTTTTTCACAGCAGTTCCTTGCGCGTTGAAGAAGGGGGGCGAATTATGGGCAGAGTGCCATCATCCGGCAACCTTCTTTGCCGTGAGTCAATCAACCTGTCGCAACAACGCTTCGATCCGGGCCAGTTCCCAGGTACTCAGCAGGCTGACCGGATCGGTGCCAAAGCGTTGCCGGGTGTCGAGTGTCCATCGACGACCTTGCGGACAACGACAGTCGCAACAGTGGTGCAGGTGTTGGCCGTCGAAGTCGAGTTGCAGGTTCCAGCCTTCAATGTCGACTGAAACCTGACCGGATCGCGGGCCCGTCACCCGGAAATGGCGCACGCCCAGCGCGGCATCACGCAGGCACTGGCAAACTTCGCGGGCGGATAGAGGTGACATGTTCAAACCCGTAGATCAATGAAGCCCGCAAGCATAGAGCGCCAACCCGTCCCTGTCAGCGATCACTGGCCCGTGCCCGGGCATTTGCGTAACATCCGCAACCCTCTTTTTCCCGCGAATGCAGTGGCCGCCCGTGTCGGCCGCTTTGTCAGGTAAGCCATGAAACCGATTCGTCTGCGCGCCGATGTCCTGGCCGGACTCACCACCTCGTTTGCCCTGTTGCCCGAATGCATTGCGTTTGCGCTGGTGGCTCACCTCAATCCGCTGATGGGCCTGTACGGCGCCTTCATCATTTGCACGCTGACCGCGTTGTTCGGCGGCCGGCCGGGCATGGTGTCCGGGGCGGCCGGTTCGATGGCGGTGGTGATCGTCGCGCTGGTGGTGCAGCACGGCGTGCAGTACCTGCTGGCGACCGTGTTGCTCGGCGGCTTGATCATGATGGCGTTCGGGCTGTTGCGCCTGGGCAAACTGGTGCGCATGGTGCCGCACCCGGTGATGCTAGGGTTCGTCAACGGTCTGGCAATCATCATTGCGCTGGCGCAACTGGAGCATTTCAAAAGCGGTGAGCAGTGGCTCAGCGGCACGCCGTTGTACCTGATGACCGGGCTGGTGCTGCTGACCATGGCCATCGTCTACCTCCTGCCGCGCCTGACCCGCGCGGTGCCGCCAGCGCTGGTGGCGATCCTAGGCGTCGGTTTGCTGGTTTATCTGCTTGGCCTGCCGACCCGCACCCTCGGCGACATGGCGCACATCGCCGGCGGTCTGCCGACGTTCGCGCTGCCGGACATTCCGTGGACGCTGGACACCCTGCGCATCATCGCGCCCTACGCGATTTTGATGGCTATGGTCGGCCTGCTGGAAACCCTGCTGACCCTCAACCTCACCGACGAAATCACCGAAACCCGTGGCTACCCGGATCGCGAGTGCGTGGCGCTGGGCGCTGCGAACATGGTGTCCGGCGCGTTCGGCGGCATGGGTGGTTGCGCGATGATCGGCCAGACCGTGATCAACCTCAGTTCCGGCGGGCGCGGGCGGTTGTCCGGGGTGGTGGCGGGGGTGTTGATCCTGCTGTTCATTCTGTTTCTGTCGCCGCTGATCGAGCGGATTCCGTTGGCGGCGCTGGTGGGGGTGATGTTCGTGGTGTCGCAGCAGACGTTTGCCTGGGCCTCGTTGCGGGTGCTGAACAAAGTGCCGCTCAACGATGTGCTGGTGATCATCGCGGTAACCACCATCACGGTGTTCACCGATCTGGCCACGGCAGTGCTGTGCGGGATCATCATCGCGGCGCTGAACTTTGCCTGGCAGCAAGCGCGCGAACTGTACGCCGATGAACATCTGGAAGCCGACGGCAGCAAACTGTATCGCCTGCACGGCACGCTGTTTTTTGCCTCGACCACGCCGTTCCTCAATCAGTTCAACCCGGCCAGCGACCCACAGCGGGTGACGCTGGATTGCCGGCACCTGAGCTTTGTCGACTACTCGGCCATCGCTGCGTTGAAAACCCTGCGCGAACGTTACGCCAAGGCCGGCAAGCAATTGCAGGTGTTTCACCTGTCCGAGCGCTGCAAGAAATTGCTGAAACGCGCCGGGGTCGATCACGACTGAGATCGACCCCGGTCACTGATCAGGCATCGATGGCCGGGAAATCGATGTCGGTCAGCGCCACGTTGTTGAGGTAGTTGGTCAGGGTCTGCGCGGCGACGATGGCGATCGTTTCGATGATCTTCTTGTCGTCGATGCCGGCAGCGCGGGCGGCGGCGATATGTTCATCGCTCAGATGGCCACGGGTTTCCGTCAGTTGATGGGCGAGGGTGGCGAAGGCGTTCAGCCGACCGTGACGCGCCTCGACAATCTCCTGCGCTGCCAGTCCGGCCTTGCTGGCAAACAAGGTGTGCGCCGCCAGGCAGTAATCGCAGCCGTTGACCTGCGACGTGGCGAGGTACACCGCTTCTTTTTCCTTGGCGCTCAGGGACGTTTTGCCCAGTGTGGCGGAGATTTGCACGTAGGCATCCAGTGCGGCGGGCGCAACAGCCAGGGTCTTGAACAGGTTGGGCAGGAAGCCGATTTTTTTCTGCACGCCTTCAAGCGTCGGGCGAGTGGCGTCAGTGGCGGTTTCGAGGCTGACAGGAACGATGCGGCTCATGGTGATTCTCCGAAAGTCCGGTGCGAAGTGCGCCGGGGATGGAGGTCATGTTATTGAGCGCGACTGGTGCTTTGGGTGCAAATCGTCGAGGATATGCGACAGATCGTCCAAACCTTCCGTCAGGGATTCTTCCATGGATCGCTTGTCCACGTTGCTCAGCCACTTCGGCGTCAATGCCGGCACCTTCCACAGCGGCACCTTCTGCGGCATCAGTGCCTATGGTGGCGATCAAGTCTGCGGTCATGTGCATCTGTTGCAGGCCGGGCAGGTGCTGCTCAAACCGGGGAATGACCCCGAACTCACGCTCAGTGAACCGACCCTGATTTTCTTCCCCCGACCGTTTGCTCACCGACTGTTCGCCGATGAAGCCATGAACACGCAACTGGTGTGCGCCTCACTGACGTTTGATGGCGGTGCAGGCAATGCGCTGGCGGCGGCATTACCGGATTATCTGGTGCTGAAACTCGTCGACCTTCCTGAAATGGCCAGCACCCTGGAGTGGCTGTTCAAGGAAGCGTTCGACGGCCACTGCGGGCGCGAAGCGGTGATGGATCGGCTGTTCGAGTTGCTGGTGATTCTGCTGCTGCGGCATCTCATCAGCAGTCGCGACCAGCAGCCGGGCATGATGGCGGGGCTGGCGGATCCGAAGATTTCCCGTGCGTTGAGCCTGATGCATGACCAACCGGCCAAGGCCTGGAGTGTTGCCGAACTGGCAGCGACCGCGCATGTGTCCCGTGCCGGTTTTGCCGAGCACTTCCGGCGAGTGGTGGGGCAGACGCCGGTGGATTATCTGGTGAGCTGGCGAATCAGCCTCGCGCAGAAACGTCTGCGCGAAGGGCGGCCGATCGCCCTGATCGCCGAAGAAGTCGGCTATGAAAGCCCTTCGGCGCTGGCCCGGGCGTTTCGGCGCAAGACCGGGCTCAGTCCACGGGAGTGGAAAGCGGGAGTGAGTTGAAGGTCATTTGGCGAATTTCTTCGCCCCGGCGACGCACAGGATCACGCCCAACGTGACCACCAGCATGCCGACGCTGACCTGTTCATGCAGCAACGTCGCCGCCAGCGCCAGACCGAAGAACGGCTGTAACAACTGCAACTGTCCGACCGCAGCAATCCCGCCCTGAGCCAGTCCGCGATACCAGAACACAAAACCGATCAGCATGCTGAACAGCGAAACGTAAGCCAGGCACACCCACGCCGACACGCTGATGCCACTGAACGAGACGGGCGCCAGCCATACGCTTAATACGGCCATCGCGGGCAACGAAAGCACCAACGCCCAGCAGATCACTTGCCAGCCGCCGAGGGTACGCGAGAGTTTTGCGCCTTCGGCATAACCGAGACCGCAGGCGAGGATCGCCGCCAGCATCAACAGATCGCCGGTGGGCGAGGCGGTCAGGCCTTGTGAAACAGCAAAACCGACCACCAGCGAACTGCCCAGCACCGAAAAGATCCAGAACACCGGACGCGGCCGTTCACCGCCGCGCAACACGCCGAAAATCGCTGTCGCCAGTGGCAGCAATCCTACAAACACAATGGAATGCGCCGACGTCACGTATTGCAGCGCAAGGGCGGTCAATAACGGGAAACCCACGACCACGCCCAACGCCACGATCAACAACGAGAACCACTGATCCCGCGCCGGTCGTCGTTCGCGAAACAGCCATAACAGGCACAGCGCCAACACCCCGGCGATGGCGGCGCGGATGACGGTGAGGAACACCGGGTCGAATTCCAGCACCGCCAGCCGCGTGGCCGGCAGCGAACCGCTGAAAATCACGACGCCGATGAAACCGTTGATCCAACCACTGGTTTTTTCCAGGGCCGGTGCGGGCAGATTCGTGGTTCGTTCCATGTTGGGTCACGCTCAAGAGTGGGGTTGCTTGTGGCTCATCCTAGGGCTGAGAATCAGCACAATCAAAGAATTGTCATGGATACATCCCGACATGCCGCGCTCCCGTTACAAGACCCTCGTTGATACCTATGCCGCCGATATTCGCAGCGGTCGCCTGTTGCCCGGCACGCGGCTGCCGACCCACCGGCAACTGGCCGCCAGCGAAGGGTTGGCGCTGGTCACGGCGTCGCGGGTATACGCGGAGCTTGAGGCGATGGGCCTGGTCAGCGGCGAAGCGGGGCGAGGTACGTTTGTGCGGGAGATGTCGTTGCCGCCGGGGCACAGCATCGATCAGAAAGACGTGGCGGTCGGTATGGTCGACCTCAATTTCAACTACCCGTCGTTGCCCGGTCAGGCCGAGTTATTGCGAACGGCGCTGCGGCAATTGGCGCTCTCCGGCGACCTCGAAGCGCTGCTGCGCTATCAACCCCACGCCGGCCGAGTGCACGAGCGCGCCTCGGTCGCCCGGCATTTGCAAACCCGTGGCCTGAAGGTCGATGCCGGGCAAGTGCTGATCGTCAACGGGGCGCAACAGGGACTGGCCGTCGCGCTGATGGCGCTGTTCAAACCCGGGGATGTCATTGCCGCCGATGCCTTGACCTATTCCGGCTTCAAGGTGCTGGCTGAGGCGTTGCACCTGGAAGTGGTGGCGATTCCGGTGACCGATCACGGGCCGGATTTGCCGGCGCTGGAGCGACTCTGCCACAGCCGCTCGGTGCGTGCCGTGTACAGCATGCCGACCCTGCACAATCCGCTCGGCTGGGTCATGTCCCTTGATCAGCGCGAACAGCTGGTGGCGATTGCCCGACAGCATGATCTGACGATCATCGAGGACGCGGCCTACGCCTTTCTGGTCGATAACCCGCCGCCACCGTTGGCCGATCTGGCAGCGGAGCGGACGATTTACGTCTCGGGTCTCTCGAAAAACATCGCCACCGGCCTGCGCGTCGGCTTCATCGCCGCGCCGCTGCAAACCGTCCCGGCCCTTGAGCGCATCATCCGCGCCACCACCTGGAACACTCCGGGCGTCATGACTGCCATTGCCTGCGGCTGGCTCGACGACGGCACCGTCACGGTGCTCGAAGCGCAAAAACGTCACGACGCTCGGGCACGTCAGGTGCTGGCGGGCGAAATACTCAAAGACATCGTGCACATTGGCCATCCGTCCTCGTATTTCCTCTGGCTGCCATTGCCGGAGGACGCGCGCGCCGATCAGGTCGTGGTCGAGTTGATGCAGCAGCAGATTGCGGTATCGATCGCTGAACCGTTCGTGGTTTCGGCGCACATCCCCCATGCGATCCGGATTGCCCTGGGGTCGGTGGACATGGATGTACTGCGTCAGGCGCTGATAAAAGTCCGGCAGGTGGTGGGCGCCTACCAATAGCCGATCGCCACAAAATGTTACCCTTGCGCCGCCCGATTTACGCCAGTCCGGAACCTGCAATGAAAAAACGCGCCTTACTGACCTTCGCCCTGATCCTCAACGCAGGCCTGCTCAGCACGCCCGCCCTGGCGGCGGGCGACGCCGAGGCCGGCGCCAAAATCTTCCCGCGCCTGTGCGGCGGCTGCCATCAGGTCGGCGAATCCGCCCGCCCCGGATTCGGCCCGGAACTCAACGGCATCATCGGCCGCCCGGCCGGGACGTCGGCGAACTACGTGTATTCAGATGCCATGAAGAACTCCGGCGTGACCTGGAACCGTGAAACGCTGACGGCGTATCTGAAGGACCCGAAGGGCGTGGTGCCGGGGACGCGGATGATCTTCTGGGGGCTGAGTGACGAGGAGAAGATCGATAATCTGTTGGCGTATCTTCAGACGTTTGCCCAGCAATGAAAATCTTGCACGGGAGCTGAGTAAGACAGCTCCCGTGTGACGTCTGCGTTCAAACCTCGCGCTCGGCCTTCCCCGCAAACCATCCCATCACGACCCCACACGCCGGATGCGAAGCCGCCGACGGCTGTAAGCACAACGAGTAAATCCCCCCGGTTTTCAGCGGTTCCCCGAACGGCACCACCAGCACGCCACGCTCGATGGATTCTGCCGCCAGCGTCATGTCCGTCACCGCCACACCCAATCCCCGCGCCGCCGCATCCAGTGCCAGTTCATCGAGGTTGAACGGGATGTGCCGGTAATCCTCCAGCGGTTTGCCGTCGTTCGCGGCCAGCCATTCGATCCACGCCTGGCGATCTACTGAGCGATGCAGCAGCGGGAAGCGCAGCAACGCTTCCACTGAGCGCGGTGCTCCGGCCAGATTCGGGGCGCACACCGGCACCAGCGTTTCCTGAAACAGCGTCAGGCAATCCGGATCGCTTGATGCTGTCGGCAAGTAAAGGATGTAGGCATCGCTGTCGCCGGTCGGTTCGACGACTTCGGTGGCGACGGTTTCGATGGCCAGCGATACCTCGGGATGGCGCAGATAGAAGTCGCTGAGTTTGGGCAGCAGCCAACGCACTGCCAGCGACACGTGCATGCGAATGCGGAATGGACGTTTCTGCGGCGTGAGGCGTTCTTTGAGGGTTTTCAGTTGCTCGAAGATGCTCCGTGCACTGGCCAAAACCTGCTCGCCTTCCGGGGTCAGGTGCAGGTTGCGACTGGTGCGCACGAACAGCGCCACGTTGAAGTGACTCTCCAGTTGCTGGATCTGCCGGCTCACGGCGCTTTGGGTCAGGCACAACGTCTGCGCTGCCTGAGTGAAGCTGCCGCATCGGGCGACTTCGACCAGTGCCTGCATGGCTTGCAGGGAAGGGACGTGGCGAATTTTATCCATGCGTTTTCAGAATGGCTCGATGATTTCTTAGCGTTGGTGAGGCGTTCGAAGACCTTATAGATTCTAGCTCTGGCGGCGATCTTCACAACACGGGCATGCGATTCACGCATGGCCATCAGAAGAAGGCAAGTCGCCGAACGACAGTCGAACGAGGTGATGCATGGACAATATCTGTGGCTGGATCGCGCAAGCCGGAAACTCCCCGGCACGCGGTCGCCTGAGCGGAGCGCAAAAAGCCGACTGGCTGGTGATCGGGGCCGGCATCACCGGGCTCAGCGCCGCGCATAACCTCGCGCAACTGCATCCCCAGGCGCGGATTGTGGTGGTGGATCGGCAATCGGCGGCGCAGGGCGCGTCGGCGCGCAACTCGGGTTTTGTCGTCGCCCATGAACACCCGGCCGACAGTGAACTGATCGGCGCCGCAGGTTTTGCCGGGTTTGAAGTCGACACGGCGATTTCCCGCGCCGCCAGCGAAGAAGTCCGCCAACGAATTGCCCGACACGCCATCGACTGCGACTTCCGCGACAGTGGGTACTTCTTTGCCGTGAACGATCCGGCCAAGCTCAATCAGGTCGACACGAAACTGGCCACGCTGCGCGCCCTCGGTGCCCGCGCCGAGTTTCTGCAAGGCGAGGCGCTGAGCCAGAAGCTCGGCACTCGCCACTATCAGGCCGCGATCTGGTGTGGCAATGGCAACGCGCTGCTGCAACCGGCCAAGTACGTGAAGGGTTTGCTCAGTGCACTTCCGGACAACGTCACGGTGTTCGAGAGCACCGATATTTCCGGTCTTGAGCGTGTCGGTCAGGGGTGTCTACGCGCCCAAGGTGCCGAAGGCAGTATCGAGGCGAAGCAGGTGCTGGTGTGCCTCAACGCCTTCATTCCCCGCGTCGGCATCAACGACAGTGCCACGTTCCCGATGGAGTTGAGCGCCAGCCTTACGCGTCCGCTCACGGATCAGGAGTTCGCGGCCATCGGTTCGGTCGAGCCGTGGGGCGTGCTGTCGACCCGGCCGCTGGGCGCCACCGTGCGGTTGACCCCGGATCGCCGGGTGATGATTCGCAATACCGCCGAATACCGCACGCGGGACCTGTCCAACAGCGAGCTGGTCCTGCGGCGGCAACATCATGTGCGCGGTCTGCAACGGCGTTTTCCGTTCCTCGGCGAGCAAGACATTCGCTACACCTGGACGGGCCACCTGAGTGCGACCCGCAGCGGCCAGGCGTATTTCGACCGGGTTGAGGAGGGCGTTTTCGCCGTGGCCGGTTGCAACGGCTCGGGCGTGGCGCGCGGAACCCTGTGGGGACGGCTGTTGGCGGAGCTGGCGTCGGGCATCGACTCGCCCTTGTTGCAATCGGTGATGCAACGGGCCGAACCGGGCTGGCTGCCGCCGCGACCTTTCTTCGATATCGGTGCCATGCTTCGCATGCGCGTGGAGGCGGTCAGGGCCAGAACAGAAATCTGAAATTCCGCACATCCCACAAGAACAAAAGCCACTCAATTCAGGTGACAGAACATGCGCGTCAATACACTTTCCCTGGCGGTCTTGCTCGCAACAGCTTCGGCGGGCGCTCTTGCCGACGAAGCGGTCAACATTTCCAACTGGAACGGCTACATCGCCGACGACACCCTGGCCAACTTCACCAAAGACACCGGCATCAAGGCCACTTACGACATTCATGACAGCAACGAAGTGCTGGAATCGAAGTTGATGACCGGCAATACCGGTTACGACGTGGTCAGTCCGTCGAACCACTTTCTGTCGCGACTGATCAAGGCCGGCGCCATCCAGAAACTCGACAAGTCGCAACTGCCGAACTGGAAGAACCTCGATCCGCAGTTGATGAAGAAACTCGAAGTCAACGACCCGGGCAATCAATACGGTTATCCGTACATGTGGGGCACCGCCGGCATCGGTTACAACGTCGAGAAGATCAAGGCGATCTTCGGCAACACGGACGTTACCCGCTCGTGGAAGATGTTCTTCGAAGAGGACAACATCAAGAAGTTGAGCCAGTGCGGCGTGGCAATCATCGACAACCCGACTCAGGTACTACCGATCACCCTCAACTACCTGGGCTTGCCGCCACACAGCCATGAACCGGTGGATTACAAAAAAGCCGAAGCGGCCTTGTTCAAGATTCGCCCTTACGTGCAGTACTTCCATGCGTCGAAGTACATCAGCGATCTGGCCAACGGCAACGTCTGTGCGGTGATCGGCTTCAACGGCGATGTGGTCCAGGCGGCCGCCAGTGCCAGGGAAGCGAAAAACGGCATCGACATCGCCTATTCGATCCCGGACGAAGGCACGACGTTGTGGTTCGACATGGTGGTCATGCCCAAGAACGCGCCCCACGAGAAGAACGGCTACACCTACATGAACTACCTGCTTGAACCCAAGGTGATCGCCAACATCAGCAACAGCATTCACTACGCCAACCCCAACGCGGCTGCCAATGAGTTCCTGACACCGGCGGTGAAACAGGATCTGGCGATCTATCCGCCTAAAGAGGTGATGGACAAATTGTTCACCGTGGAAGAGTTGCCGGCGGCGATTGCCCGGTTGACGACGCGGTTGTGGACCAAACTCAAGACCAACACTTGAAGTTGAAGAGGTAACGCTGTCGGCGATTAAACCGACAGCGTTACATGAAACACGCTTCATGAAATATTGTCAGGTTGATACCAATGTGCCACTGCCTCCAGTAAAGTGTGCGCCGCCCGAGAGATGGATCCCGGGCTTATACCCATGGAGTCTTGAAGTGAAATACCTCAGCAAAGTAGTCGCCGCCGCACTGTTCGGTGTGGTTCTGGCAGGTTGCACCGGCACCGCGATGAACACCAAACAATACGACAGCAGCCAATACACCGTGATTGGCCACAGCGAAGCGACCGCCACCGGCCTGCTGCTGTTCGGCATTATCCCGATCCGTCAGAACAGCCGTTTCGTCCGCGCCCAAGATGCCGCGATCAAAGCCCGTGGCGGTGACGCGATGATCAACACCCAAGTCCAGGAAAACTGGTTCTGGGCGTGGGTTCTGACTGGCTACACCACCAAGATCTCCGGTGACGTGGTCAAGCTGAGAACCGCTCAGTAAGCGACGGTTGGATGTGAAAAAGCCCGGCTGATCAGGCCGGGCTTTTCTTTTTCTTGCGATTGGGCCGTCAAGTCATGCGACGCGGCGTTCCATCAGACGATCCGAACCACCTTCGGCAACACGGCGTTCCATCAGTCGATCCGAACCACCTTCAGCAACGCGACGTTCCAGCAGACGATCCGAGCCACCTTCGGCAACGCGACGTTCTTGCAGACGATCCGAGCCACCTTCAGCTACACGGCGCTCTTGCAGACGATCCGAGCCACCTTCGGCAACTCGACGTTCCAGCAGACGATCCGAGCCACCTTCAGCTACACGGCGCTCTTGCAGACGATCCGAGCCACCTTCAGCTAAACGGCGCTCTTGCAGACGGTCCGAGCCACCTTCGGCAACTCGACGTTCTTGCAGACGATCCGAACCACCTTCAGCTACACGGTGTTCGATCAATCGATCCGAACCGCCTTCGGCGATCATGGTGTGAGCGGGTTTGGCTGCAAAAGCGTTGACTGCAAGAACCGAGAAAGCGATGCCGAGAAGGATTTGGCGTTTCATGATCGTGTGCTCCGGGGTGTTGTTTGTTTGGTATGGAGCCGATCTTACGCCCGGGATTTTTTATGAGAACTTCATTGACGTGATGGTGACTATCGACGCCAGCGATGGATGCCTGAGCCCCGATTCACGGGGCTGTCGCGCGAACGCATAGCTCCCCGGTGGCGCGGGTCAGGGCCAGTTCGTGCAACCCGTCGTGAGTCAAACCGCTACGCGCCTTGGCCAGCCATACCGGGCAATTCGGGTCGCGGCGGTAGGGCGTGAAGTCGGCGTATTGCTGCAACAGGCGGGATTGCAGCTCATCCAGGCGCGGCCGAATCTGCTTGCCCAGATCCGGGCGAGGTGTGTCCGGCGCGGCACCCGCCGCTTGCCACTTCGCCAGCAAACCGTATTGCACCAGCTTGTTGGCTTCCATCTGCGCGGCGATCAATTGCGCCACGTCTTCTGGATCAAGCTTGCGTTCAGTGGCCAGCGTTCGGGCGTTGGCGATGACCTGGGCTTCGCGGGGACTGTCCTGGATCGGCTTGCCGCTGTCCCACTTGGTCAGGGCGACGAGATCGCCGATGTTCAGGCGTTCGTTCAGGGTGCTCAGCAGGCTTTGCAGCGATTGGGGCGCTGGTGTCGGGGCGGCGTTGGCTGTCGTCGCCAGAACGGCAAAAAGGGTAGAGGTCAGCAGGGTCGAGACGCGGGACATGGGATCGGTTCACTTCCATTTTGGGCAAGTGGTAGAGATTACGAAGTTTTAATGCAAACGGGTACGACCTGAAGCGCTTTGCATACCTTAGACTCTCCCCATCGCTCCCACCCGAGACGGACCCTCAATGCAAAACCCCGCCCAAAAACCCCTCTGGAAAACCTACCTGCTGTTCCTTGCCCCGATGGTGCTGTCGAACTTCCTGCAGTCGATGTCCGGCACGGTCAACAGCATCTATATCGGCCAGATGCTCGGCACTCAGGCGCTGGCGGCGGTGTCGGGGATGTTTCCGATCATCTTTTTCTTTATCGCGCTGGTCATCGGTCTGGGCGCCGGGGCGGGGGTGTTGATCGGCCAGGCGTGGGGCGCGCGTGAGTCGCATATGGTGAAGGCGATTGCCGGGGCGACGTTGTTGCTGGGGGTGTTGATCGGGCTGGTCGCGGCGGTGCTGGGCAGTGTGTTTGCGCGTCAGGCGTTGCAGGGGTTGGGGACGCCGGCGGATGTGCTGGACGATGCGGTGGCCTATGCCCGCGTGATGATGTGGACCTTGCCGTTTGTGCTGGTGTACGTGCTGTTCACCCAGTTGTTGCGCGGGGTGAGCGACACGCTGTCGCCGATGCTGGCACTGCTGCTGTCGACCGTGGTCGGTCTGGCGCTGACCCCGGCGTTCATTCGCGGATGGCTGGGCTTGCCGCAGTTGGGGATTCAGAGCGCGGCGTTCGCCGGGCTGGCCGGTACGCTGGCGGCGATGGCATGGCTGGCGTGGAGCCTGATCCGCAAGGGCCATCCACTGGCGCCGGACCGGGAGTTCTTCGGGGCGTTGCGGCTGGACGGCGAGATTCTCGGCAAGGTGTTGCGCATCGGTCTGCCGACCGGGGTGCAGATGATTGTGTTGTCGCTGTCGGAGCTGGTGATTCTGGCGCTGGTCAACCAGCACGGCTCCCAGGCGACGGCGGCCTATGGCGCGGTGACGCAGATCGTCAACTATGTGCAGTTTCCGGCGCTGTCGATTGCAATCACCGCGTCGATCCTCGGCGCCCAGGCGATTGGCGCCGGGCGGCTGGAGCGGATGGGCCCGATCCTGCGCACCGGGCTGTGGATCAACGTGTGCCTGACCGGTGGCTTGATTGTGCTCGGTTACCTGTTGTCGCACTGGCTGCTGGGGCTGTTCCTGACCGAGGACTCGACCCGGGCGATGGCCGAGCACTTGCTGCACATCATGCTGTGGAGCCTGTTGATCTTCGGCTTCCAGGCCATCATCGGCGGGATCATGCGCGCCAGCGGCACGGTGCTGGTACCCGTCGCGATCGCGATCATTTGCGTGGTCGGTGTGCAGTTGCCGGCGGCGTACTGGCTGGACGGGCAGTTTGGCTTGCAGGGCGTGTGGATGGCGTTCCCGGTGGCGTACCTCGGGATGCTGGTGCTGCAGACGCTGTACTACAAACTGGTCTGGCAGCATCAGAAGATCGAGCGGCTGGTTTGACGGATCGCGGGTGATCGAACGGCCCGATCCGCAAAGGGTTGTCCTGTGAGGGACAGCCCTTTTTTGTGGGCGACGGACGGAGTGTCAACGCGGATTGCCGACCCGAATCAGTGGCCGACGATGCTGCCACGGCAAGGCTTGTTCGAGCTGCCCGGCCAGACGCAACAACAGGTCATCGGCGCCGAAGCGTGCGGCAAATTGCAGGCCTATCGGCAGGCCGCTGCCGGACATGCCCAGCGGCAGTGAAATTGCCGGGGTTCCCGCGACATTGAACACCGGCGTGAAGGGCGAATGCTCGAAGACCCGCGCCGTCCATTGCCGCCCGTTCATGGCTTCGGCGTCGTGGTTGTAGGTGCCGATGGCCTGGGGCAGGTGCGGCAGGGTCGGGGTCAGCAGTACATCAATCTCCTCGAACCAAGCAGCCACCTGACGGGCGATGCTGTTGCGCACCTCCAGCGCGGCGGCGAAGTCCGTGCCGCGCGATTGTTGGCCGAAGGTGTAGCAGGCGAGGGTGGCCGGTTCCAGGGAACTGCGATCGACAGGGCGCCGGGTTGCAGCGGCGAGGTGGTCGATCCAGCGCACCAGGCTGGCACACCAGATATGCGCGTTGGCCTCGACGAAGGCGTCCCACGACAGACCGAGCGGTGCCCGGACGGTTTCAACCTGATGGCCGAGGGATTGAAGTTCATGGGCTACACGAGCGGTGGCATCGGCGATATCGGGATCGACGCTGGCCCCGTTCCACGGCGTGTCGAGCAAGCCGATGCGCAACCGTCCGGGATCGCGGCCGACCTGAGCCAGAAAGCCTTCGGCCGGTGCCGTCGTGTAATAAGGATCACCCGGCGCACAGCCCTGTACCACATCCATCAGCGCCGCGCTGTCGCGCACTGTCCGCGACAGGCCCAATTGCACGCCGAGCCCGGCAAACACTTCATCCATCAATGGCCCGTGGGAGCTGCGGCCGCGCGTCGGCTTGAGGCCCACCAGACCATTGAAGGCTGCCGGAACGCGGATTGATCCTGCCGCGTCGGTGGCATGGGCGATGGGCACGATGCCGGCGGCGACAGCCGCGCCGGCGCCACCGCTCGAGCCCCCAGCGGAAAGTTGCGGGTTCCACGGATTGCGGGTCGGGCCTTGCAGGAGGGAGTCGGTTTCGGTGCTGAACGCCATTTCCGGGGTGGTGGTGCGGCCGAGGGGGATGAGCCCGGCGGCGTTGAAGCGTTGCATCAGCGTGGAATCGCTTTCTGCGACCAGACCCTGCGCGAGTCGGCTACCCAGTTCATTACGTCGCCCGGCCGCAGTGATCGCCAGATCCTTGATCAGAAACGGCACTCCGGCCAGCGGGCCACTGCCGCTGGCAGCCGTCGGCGTCCAGTGTTCGATGATCGCGTTGATCGATGGGTTGACCTGCTGTATCGCTTCGATGGCCAGTGTGGCCAGCTCATTGGCGTGGACTTCGCCGGACGCAACCAACTGCGCGAGGCCAATGCCATCGTGTTCGGCGTATTCGTTGAGATTCATGGGTATCACTCCGAGAGGGAGCGTCGATATTAGGTCGCAGGGTCTCAGGTGATTAGCCCATAATCGCGGCATGAAATGTGCCATGAGTGGCACAATCCATTGTCCTCAGGCAGGCCCGAAATGATCCGCGATTTGAACGACACGCTGGTGTTTGTCTGCGTGGTGCGCCTCGGCAGTTTCACCGCTGCCGCCCACGCCTTGCAGATTCCGAAAACCACGGTCAGCCGCCGGGTGCGAGAGCTGGAGCAGGCCATCGGTGTGCAACTGCTGCGCCGCACCACCCGCCAGTTGAGCCTGACCGAGGCGGGCGCGGTGTATTACGAGCAGTGCAAATCCATCGCCGACACCCTCGAACACGCCGAACGGGCCGTGCATCAATTGCGTGACGGGCCGCGTGGCTGGTTGCGGGTAACGGTGCCGTTTTCATTCGGGGTGAACTGGTTTGCACCGCTGCTGGCGGGGTTTCGCCAGGCGTACCCGGAAATTCGTCTGGAGATTCTGGCCTCTCATGTGCCGATGGATCTGGTGGGCGAGGAGATCGACGTGGCGCTGCGGCTGGGAGCATTGCCGGACTCGAGTCTGATCGCCCGCCGACTGGCCAGTTTTGGGACGGGCATTTACGCGGCCCCGGCATATCTCGCGCATCACGGTACGCCGCAAACCCCGGAAGAGTTGCTTCAGCATCAGACGTTGACGCTGCATCAGGCCCGGCGCGATGTTGGTTATGTCTGGCCGTTGCGTCGGGAAGGGGCGCGCCTGAGAGACTATCGAGTCGAGCCCTCCATCCTGGCCAACGACCCGGCGCTGTTGCACGATGCGTTACTGGCAGGCGAAGGGCTGAGCCTGGCGATGGACCTGAGCATGAAAGCCGATGTGCAGGCCGGACGCCTGATCCGCGTACTGCCGGAGTGGATCGGCCCGCCGCAGGATCTCAACGCGGTCACGGCTCGCGAGCATCTGCCGTCGCCCAAGGTGACGGCGTTGATTGGTTACCTGAAAGCGCACATGCCGGACGGAGTGGCGTAAGCGGCGGATGTTTGCTTAAGTCAGTCGAGGTCCACCGAGGCACCGGAGCATCCCATGTCGATTCGATTGTTGTTGGTTGCCGCGTGTTGCCTGATTGTCATGCCGGCGGCGCAGGCGGTGGAGTACACCCGGGTCAATACCACCGCCAGTCAGATCAGTTTCACCTACAACCAGATGGGCTCGCGGATGTACGGCACGTTCGGCAAGTTCGACGCGACGCTGGACTTCGACACCGAGCATCTGGGCAGCGCCCGCACCACGTTGCACATCGACCTCACCAGCATCGACGCCGGCAGCGAAGACGCCAACACCGAGCTGGTGAAACCGGCGTGGTTCGACACGCAAAAGTTTCCGACGGCGGTGTTCGAATCGACCCGTTTCAGCCGGGTCGATGAAAACCATTACCTGGTTGCCGGCCGACTCACGCTCAAAGGTGTCACCCGCGAGGTGCAGGTGCCGGTGCAATTGAAGCCGGACAGCAGCATCGGCATCTTCGACGGTGAACTCGTGCTCAAGCGCGATGCATTCGGCCTCGGTGCCGGAGAGTGGGCCGACACCGTGGTTTCGAACGACATCGCGATCAAGTTCAAGGTCGTTGCACCGGCGCAGTGACCGGCCTCAATACGCCCGCCAATGCCCTGGCACCCAGCGCCATTGGTTGCCGGCCCAGCGATAATGGCCGGCGACCCAGTGATAACCTGGCGCAGGCATTACCGGGACCACTTCGACGATCGGTGGTGGGCGGTGCGGGCGGACCGGTTCGACGACGCAGCCCGACAAGGTGATTGCCACGAGTGAGGCGGCGAGCAAGGTTTTTATGGTTTTCGACATGACGATGTTCCTGGTGGGTGACGTGGACGGGCAAGTGAGCAATCAACGCACCCAATGACCTTCAATCCAGTACCAGTTCGGCCCGCGGGCCTGCCAGTGGCCCGGTTTCCAGCGTGCGCCGTGACGCACCGGTTGCCAGTGCCCCGGCACCCAGGCATATCCCCGGCCTTCCCAGCGCCAATGGCCCTGATCCCAGGCATAACCGGGCCGTGCACCGGGCATCGGTTCCATGCGCATCGGTGGCGGGGCCTGACGGATGATGATTTCGGGCTGGGCAAACACCGGGGTACTGGCCAGCGCGGCCAGTGTCAGCGGCACCAGCAGCAGCGCTTTTCGCCATTTGAACAGGGAACGCAGAACGTTCATGACAACTCCTCAGGGCCTGCGTCGGGAAATGAACGCAGCTGAAGAATTGGACGCCAAATCAGCGAAAGATCCGTTCTCGGGCAGATGAAATTTTTGTCAGGCTTGCACAGGGTATGATGTCGCGGTTCGCCGGTCGCTCAACCCGCCCGGCAGCTTGTGTTTTACCGCCGGAGTTCACCCGCCATGCCCCGCATCACCCACTACAAATCCCCGTGCCCCGAAGGCGTCAACAGCCAGATCCTGCAAATGGTGGTCGACTACCTGACCGACATCAGCGCGATCGGTCTCGGCCCGAGCAACCTGCTGTACAACGTCTATCAGTACGCGGTCGGCTACGAGGTGCATTTGTATCTGGAGGCGTTGAACGGCGAGAAGGGCACCGAGGTGGAACTGCTGGTGGCCACCGACGACGAAGACCCGGAGCAGGTGATCGGCTTCCTGTTGTACTTGCCGGTGCAGGGCGATTGGGAGGCGTGCAACGTGGCGTATCTGGCGGTGCAGCAACCGTACCGCCGTCAGGGCGTGGCCCGGGCGTTGATCGCCGACATGCTGACGCGTTACCCCCATGCCGAGTTGACGTGCAGCGTGGGTAAAGTCCCGTATTTCGAGGCGCTGGGCTTTGAAGTGCTGGGCCAGTTGGAGACCCAGGTGCTGATGAGCACCCGGCATTACCGCAGCAACGGCTTGCGCGGTTTTATCGACACCACGCCGATCTACCGCTCGCTCGAAGTGCAGCAGATTCACACCTACCTCCTGCAAAAGCACGGCAAACGGGCGATGGTCGATGCCGAGAAACAGCGCGACCGGCATCTGGATCAAGTCACGCGGCACACCGAAGAGTTTGTCCGCCAGCGCCTGACCGTTCACTGACCCGGCCAACGGCAAAAAGCCCTTGTTGCGATGACGGCAACAAGGGCTTTTTTGTGCCTGGGATTTCAGGACAGCTTCACGTTCATGGTGATTCGCGCCGTGAACACTTTCTTGCCTTCGGCGTCGTGGATGTCCACCGGCACGATCTTGTCGCCTTCGCTCTGCCAGTCCAGCGCTTCGCCATTGGCCACGGCGGTCACATCGGATTTGGCCTTGGCCAGGTACTCGACGGTCATGCCTTTGGGAATCCAGCGTGCACCGGCGGGAATCGACACGTCGGTCATCATCCCGGCCGCCAGTTCGGCGGCGTTGCACATGGCAATGGCGTGCACGGTGCCGAGGTGGTTGGTGATCTCGCGGCGAAACGGCACCTGTACCGTCGCCGAACCTGCGCGCAGTTCGCTGACCAACGGATTGATGCTGCTGAAATACGGCGCGACCTGACAGGCCATCTGGCTGAACGCTTGGGGGCCGGCGCTGGTGAACATGCTGAGAAACTGACTCATGGTTAAGCCTCGCAATTAGGGGATTTACAGAATGATGTTCCGTAACAGAATATTGTTCTGTAACGGAACGGTATTCTGTCCGTGGGAAATCTGTCAACCTAGGCGCGTTTCGATTACCGGCACGGGCGTGCCTTTCAACCGGATTTACAAGGCCTTCAACCCCATGGACACCGCAGATCTCCTCGAGCGCAGCTACCCCGGCCGCCGGGCCGAACTCAAGCGCGACATCTTTCGCAAGGCCTTGCGCCTGTTCAACGAACAGGGGATCGAGGCCACCACCATCGAAATGATCCGCGCCGAGTGCGACACCAGTGTCGGGGCGATCTATCACCATTTCGGCAACAAGGAAGGGCTGGTAGCCGCGTTGTTTTTCACCGCCCTGGAGGACCAGGCGCGCTTGCGCGATGCGTACCTGGCCGATGCGACGACCACCGAAAAGGGCGTGCAGGCGCTGGTCTTCAGCTATGTGGATTGGGTCGAGAACCAGCCGGAATGGGCGCGGTTCCAGTATCACGCGCGTTATGCCGTGACCCGGGGCCCCCACAAGGATGAACTGGCCGCCCGCAACAAGACGCGCAATCTCAGCCTGCGCACCTGGCTGAGCGAACCCGGGCGCGCCGCCGAACTCAATGAGTGTCCCGCCGAGCTGCTGCCGTCGCTGATTGTCGGTCAGGCGGACAGCTATTGCCGGGCATGGTTGTCCGGGCGGGTGAAGGGCAGTCCGAAGGCTTATCGCGAGTTGCTGGCGCAGGCCACGTGGCGCTCGATCCGTCGCGAACCGGAACGCTGATTTTCAGAGACAAAAAAAGAGCCTCAAGACTCTTTGATAGGGAGGAGTAGAGCCCGTGAGGCTCAAGATGCGCGTGAAACAAAGTGCGGGCTTGATTGGGGTTCAGGGCACCTGCACCTACGCAGCGGTTTGGCGAACCAAGCGACTGCGTATCTCCATCCTAGGAAGGTGCGGCGGCAGTCTCAAGTACCGTCAGTCACTTGCTTTTGCGGCGCTGGCGGCGGCCCTTTCGACCATTGCGGCGATCGTTGCAAACAGCTCGTCACGGGCCTGTGCGGCGCTGATTTCTCCGGTCGCCGCTGCTTGAGACAGCGCCTCGGCGGCGCCGAGCATGGCGCGTAATCCCGCCTGGGTAATGTCGCCACCCTCAGCGAAAGGCGACAGCACGCTGCGGCACTTCTCCAGGAAAATCGCCTCGTACTCGCGCTTGATCTTCTCCAGTTCCGGCGTGCTCGCCAGTGCGGCGATCACCCCGGGAATCTCGTTGCCCTGGGTCAGCACACAATCGACATACGCCGTGGCGATCACCGAGGCGGTGCCGCTCAACGTCGCCTCGCAATTGCCTAGCGCAATATCCATCAGCGCGGTCTGGCGCCTGTCGAAATCCTGATACAGCGCAGCCAGCAAACCGGCGCGAGTGGTGAAGTGGTCGTAGACCACCGGTTTGGTCACGCCAGCCTTTTCCGCCAGATAACCCAGGGTCAGGGCATCGGTGCCTTCTTCGCGAATCAATTGCCAGGCCATGTCGAGCAACTGGCGCTGGCGGTCTTCCCGGGACAGGCGTCGACGGGGTTGTGCGGGTTCGGGGATTTCAGTGGTTGACATCGCTTATATACCAAACGTAACTTACGATTCGTAACTTACCAAGAGTATATAGCCCTTGGTCAGCATCCACCAACCGGAGATTTCCCCATGCACGCATTGATTGTTGTGGCTCATGACGACCCTCGTTCGCTGACCCATGCGCTGGCGCAGCAGATTGCCAAAGGCCTGTCAGAGAGCGATCCGTCCAACACCTTCGAAATCGCTGACCTGCACGCCGAGGAATTCGATCCGCGTTTTGGCGTGGCCGACTGGGCGGTGCATCACCGTGAATCCGCACCGCCAGCAGACGTCCTGGCCGAGCAGGCACGCATCGACCGCGCCGATGCGCTGGTGCTGGTGTATCCGGTGTTCTGGTGGTCGATGCCGGCGCTGCTCAAGGGCTGGATCGACCGGGTGTTCAGCAATGGCTGGGCGTTTGATTTCGATGGCGATTCGACCCTGAAGAAGCTCGGACGACTGCGTGTGCAACTGGTGGCACTCGGTGGGGCCGATGCACGCACCTACGAACGCCACGGCTACGGCGCGGCGATGAGGGCGCAGATCGATCACGGTATTTTCGATTATTGCGGGGCGACGGTGGCGGGCTCGGCGTTGTTGCTGGAGTCCGAGTTGCGCGACCCTGCGGTGCAACTGCAGGCGGCGCGCGAACTCGGACTTGGGTTGTTCCGCTAAAGGTCTTTGGGAACCGTTTCAGCGAGCGCCGGGCCAGCCTGCTTTATCCAGGGCGGCGAGCAGGGGCGCGGCATCCAGCCCCGGCACCGAATGCCCGTTGCCTTCGGTGCTGTCGCTGGCAAGCAGGGCGTTGATGATCGCTTCTTCAACCGCTTCGGTCGCCGCCAGAAACAGCTCGCTGATGTGGTCGTTGTTGACCATTCGCAAGCCGTCACAGGTCGACGCGCCTTTGCCTTCATAGGCGGCGGGCGGGATGTGGCCGTTGCCGGTGGCGAAGGCGATGAAAATGTCGCCGCTGTGGTCTTCGTTACCGCCGCCGGTACGCGCCAGACCGAGGCTCGCCCGTTGCGCCAGTCGCGTGCATTGATGCGGCAACAGTGGCGCATCGGTGGCCAGGCACACCACGATCGAACCCATGCCCGGATGGGGTAGCGAGGCACGCAGGAACGGCGAATCCACCTGTTCCATGTAGCGCCCGACGGGGTAGCCGTCGACCCGCAACTCGCTGCGAATCCCATGGTTGGCCTGGACGATGGCGCCCACCGTCCAGCCACCCTGAGCCTTGCTCAATCGGCGCGATGCGGTGCCGATCCCGCCCTTGAATTCATGGCAGATCATGCCGCTGCCACCGCCCACCGCGCCTTCCTGCACCGGGCCGTCAACGGCATTGCTCATGGCCTCGGCCACGTGTTCGGGCTTCACGTGAAAGCCGTTGATGTCGTTGAGCAAACCATCGAAAGTTTCCAGCACCACCGGCATGTTCCAGTAGAGACGACCGTCGTCCGGTTGTTGCGCGCGATCCAGCTCGATCAACGCATCGCGCACCACGCCTAGGCTGTGGGTGTTGGTGAAGGCGATCGGACTGGTCAGCAGGCCGGCTTCGCGAATCCATTCCAGCCCTGTCGCATCACCGTTGCCGTTGAGTACGTGAACGCCGGCAAAACACGGTTGTGCATTGGTCGAACCTGCGCGCGGTTCGATCAGGGTGACGCCGGTGCAGATGTCGCGTCCGGCGGCGCTTTGCCCCCGCACATTGCTGTGGCCGACCCGCACACCGGGTACGTCGGTGATGGCATTGAGCGGGCCGGGCTGCAGCTGGCCGATGCGGATAGGGAGATCGCGGGCTCTTGGTTTCATGATGTTTTCTTCTCTGTTCATTTTTGATTATTGGCCGTTCTTGACCTTGCTCCAGACCCGCGTGCGCACCCGTTCGGTGGCTTTGGGCAGGGGCTCGAGGGTGAACAGCGTGGCCATCGCCGTGGCGGACGGGTACACCGCCGGGTTGTCGCGGGTGGCTTCGGCGACCAGCGCGGTGGCGGCGCGGTTGCCGTTGGGGTAGGAGAGGTGATCGCTGACCGGCGCAATCACGTCGGGCCGCAGCAGGTAGTCGATGAACGCCAGGCCCTGGGTCGGATGCGGCGCGTCCTTGAGCAGCACCAGCGTGTCGAACCACACCGGCGCGCCTTCCTTCGGCAGGCTGTACTGGATCTTCACGCCGTTGCCGGCCTGCTCGGCGTTGGTCTTGGCTTCGAGCATCGCGCCGGACCAGCCGACCGCCACGCAGATGTTGCCGTTGGACAGATCGCTGATGAATTTCGAGGAGTTGAAGTAGGCGATGTGCGGGCGCAGTTTCAGCAGCAGCGCTTCGGCTTTCTGATAGTCCTCGGCGTTGGTGCTGTTCGGCGGCAAGCCAAGATAGTGCAACGCGACCGGTAGCATTTCCGACGGCGAATCGAGCATCGCCACGCCGCACTCGCCGAGCTTGGCCAGGTTCTCTTCCTTGAACACCAGATCCCAGGAATCCACCGGCGCCTTGTCGCCCAGTACGGCGCGCACCTTGTCGACGTTGTAGCCGATGCCGTTGGTGCCCCACAGATACGGCACGGCGTACTGGTTGCCGGGGTCGTTGTTGGCCAGTTTGCTCAGCAGGTCGTTGTCGAGGTTCTTCCAGCCCGGCAGTTGATTGCGGGGCAACGGGGCGAGGGCGCCGGCCTTGATCAGGGTCGGCAGGCTGAAATTGCTTGCCACCACCACGTCGTAGCCGCTGTGGCTGGTCATCAGTTTGCCTTCCAGCACTTCGGCGCTGTCGAAGGTGTCGTAGACCGGTTCGATGCCGCTGTCGCGCTTGAAATCATGCAGGGTGTTCGGGCCGATGTAGTCGTACCAGTTGTAGACATGCACGCTCGGCGCATCGGCCGCTTGAGCGGTCAGTGCGACGGACACGACGCCCGCCAGGCCCAGGTTGATATACCCACGATGACAACGCATGATGCGGCACTCCTGGCCTGCGGCAGGCCGGTGATGAACAGGAGTGGTCAGCCTATCGGGCAGGCCGCGCCAGACCCATTCCCATCATGGGTTACTCAAAAGGGGTAGAGCGTGGACGCGTTGCTGCAGGAATTGCCGGTGCATCAGAGCCTGTCGCGGGTATTCGCCAGCATCGGCCAGGACGGTTTCTGGCGGGCGCTGGTCGATACCTTGCGGCTGCTGGTGCCGCTGGACAATGCGCTGGTGGCGGTGATGCAGACGGGGCGCCCGCCGCAATTGCTGATCGATGTCGACAGCCAGGGCCGCGCCGAGGAACAGGAAGAACTGGCCGGTTACTGTGCCGGCATGTACTTGCTCGATCCGTTCTATCAGGCCGCGTGCGCCGGGATCACCGACGGTTTGCACAGCCTCGCATCCGTGGCACCGGACCAGTTTCTGCACAGCGAGTACTACCTGAGCTACTTCCGCTCGGTGGTCGGCGCGGATGAATTGCAATTCATGGTCAACACCGATGACGGAGTGCTCGGATTGTCGATGGGCCGGGCCAAGGCGTTCAGTTTGCAGGAGCAAGGGCGCCTGCTGTGCGTGCGGGACTGGGTGTTGTCAGCGATGCGCCGGCATGTGCAGTTGATGCCGCCGCAAGGTGCGGTGGTCGAGGCGCCGGTCGGCGATCTGGCGGCGCTGCTGGACCGTTTCGACGCGCGGCTGACCGCGCGCGAAATCGATACGGCGCGCCTGATTCTCCAGGGCTTCTCGAGCAAAGCCATCGCCCAGCACATGAACATTTCGCCGGAGACGGTGAAGGTGCATCGGCGCAACCTCTATCACAAGCTCAACGTTACCGGGCATGGCGAGTTGTTTGCGCTGGTGTTGCGTCCACGCTGACCGTGGTCAGCCGATCTGCTTGAACAGCAGCGCCTTCAGACCGCTTTCAGGATCGACGTCCGGAAACTCCGGTGGATTCTCCAGCCGCTGCTCGAAACGCAGGCTCGGCGCCTCTTGGGTCACGCCATCGATCAGGAAGTCCGAACCGAACGCCGGATCGTTCATGCAGGCCAGGACCGTGCCCTGGGCCGTCAGCAGTTCCGGCAGGCGGCGCAGTACGCGTTGGTAATCCTTGGTCAGCAGGAAACTGCCTTTCTGGAACGACGGCGGGTCGATGATCACCAGATCATACGGGCCGCTGTTGATGACCTTGCCCCAGGACTTGAACAGGTCGTGGCCGAGAAAACTCACCTTGCTCAGGTCATGCCCGTTCAGGCGGTGATTGTCGCGGCCGCGGCTCAGCGCCGCGCGGGACATGTCGAGGTTGACCACATGGTTGGCGCCGCCCTCGATGGCTGCCACCGAGAAACCGCAGGTGTAGGCGAACAGGTTCAGCACCCGTTTGCCAGCGGACTGCTCGCGCACCCAGTTGCGTCCGTAGCGCATGTCGAGGAACAGCCCGGCGTTCTGCTTGCGGCCCAGATCCACGCGGTATTTCAGCCCGCCCTCGACGATGGTCATCTCGTCGATTTCTTCGCCCAGCAGCCATTCGGCGGTGCTCTGCGGCAGGTAGCGATGCTGGATCAACAGGGTGTGAGCGCCGGATTGCTGCCATGGCGCTGAACCGGTGATCTCCAGCAACAAGCGCTTGAGATCTTCCAGTTGCGAAACCTCGGGCTCCTTGAACAGCGACACCAGCACCACGCCTTGCAGCCAGTCGACGGTGAGCTGTTCCAGCCCCGGCCAGCAGCGCCCACGGCCATGGAACAGGCGCCGGGTTTCGGCCGGTGCCGAAGTCAGCGCGGTGAGCAGGTGGGCGTGGAGAACGGCGAGGGCTTCAGGGTTCATCAATCGGGATCGGCAAGCAAAAGGGTGCGCATTTTAACCGCAATTACGGGTCGGCGACTGCCCGTTGACCGGGTGTTATCGAAAAGACCTGTATCAAAAATGAATTTCTGTAGAAGGCGCTGCTCATACCAGATAAGCAGCGGGATCAAGCCGCTAAATCGTTCATGCAATTCAGGGAGTGCCAGTTCATGTGTCCAATTCCGACGGCGAGCGCGCACCTTCCTGGCGGGTTGATTCTGGTAGTCGAGGATGACCCGTTGATTCTGGAGTTTTTGTGCGAAATTCTTCAGGAGGAAGGTTTCAAGGTCGAGCCGCAGACCAGTGCCGATGCGGCGTCGCGATACCTGGAAGAGCACGCGCCGGAAGTCGCGCTGCTGCTCACCGACATCACCATGCCCGGCACCCTCAATGGCGCGGACCTGGCCAATCTGGTCGGCGAGCGCTGGCCGGAAAAACCGGTGATGGTCATGTCCGGTTATGAAACGCCGGAGACCTCCGGCGTCCGCCATCCAGTGGCGTTCATCAAGAAACCCTGGGCCATCGGCCAGTTGCTCGATTGCGTGGACGACGCATTCAAATCCAAGGCACCGCGTCTGCACTGAAGCCTTCGGCAGATGCTACATTGCCGGGCACATTTGCCCGGCTCTGCCTAAGGATGCGATCCCTTGTCTGCTCACGATGCTGTTTTCAATCGCGCGTTCGGCGCGTTCCTGTTCGACATGGACGGCACCGTCCTCAACTCCATCGCCGCCGCCGAGCGGATCTGGGCGGCCTGGGCCGAGCGTCATGGCGTGGATGTCGAGACCTTCCTGCCGACCATCCACGGCGTGCGCGCCATCGACACCATCACTCGCCTGAACCTGCCGGGCGTGGACGCCGAGGCGCAAGCAGCGTTCATCACCGAGGCGGAAATTGAAGACGTTGAAGGCATTGTCGAGATTCCCGGTGCAGCGGCGTTTCTCAAGTCGTTGCCGGCAGATCGCTGGGCCATGGTGACCTCGGCGCCACGGGATCTGGCGCTGCGACGGATGGCGGCGGCGGGGATTCCCGAGCCTGCGGTGATGATCACGGCTGAAGACGTGACGGCGGGCAAACCTGACCCGGCCGGCTATCGACTGGCCGCCAAACGTCTGGGACTGGAACCGGCCGATTGCCTGATTTTCGAAGACGCGACTGTCGGTATTCAGGCGGCGGAAGCGGCCGGTGCGCCGTTGATGATCATCACCGCGACTCACCAGCATCCGATTGAAACCTCACACGCGACCATCGCCAGTTACCGCGACGTTGCGCTGAGCATCGACAACAACGGCCAGTTACGCCTGCAACCTCAGTAAACGCCCGGCAACAACCGCCAGCTGCGCGCGCAATAGGCATCGTATTCGGCGCCGAACTGGGTGCGCAGCAAGGCTTCTTCTGAATGGATGCGGGCAATCAGCGGGATCAGCGTCAGCGCCGCCAGCAGGATCCCGACGACCGAACGAAACGCCAGTGCCCAGCCCAGTGCGTTGACGACCAGCCCCAGATAGCTGGGATTGCGCAGGTGCGTGTAGATGCCTTCAGTGACCAGTCGATGTCCCGGCTGAATCGCCACCAATCCGCTGAAACGGTGGCCCAGAACGAACACCGGCCACAGGCGCAAGGCACCGCCAGCGATGAACAACAACGCCCCCAGCCAACGGGTGCCTTCGCGGCCAACGGTCCAGAAACCGATGCGGTCGCAGTAAGCCGGCAGAAAAGCACTGACCAGTCCGATCACGCCGAACGCCGGAATCACCCAGCGATTGGCCCGGTCCTCGCGTTCGCCCGAACTCAGGTTCACCTCGCTGAACAGCGACACCACCACCATCGCCAGCGTCGCCAGCGCCACCACCACCAGCGCGCCGTGGGAAAAGAACACCGCCACGCCACCAATGCCCCACATCGCCAGCCCCAGGTAGGCGAGAGTGGCGATTACCGCGACGACGGTCATTTGCGCTGACATTTTCATAGGCACCTCACGGCTGTTCCGTTCAGTGTAGATCGCTGCACGATCCCCGGCGTTTACCGTCGAGGGGGCAGGGTGAACTAAGCTTCAGACAGGGACGTTTCGACTTCAACCGTCCACGCGCCGGCGAACTGGTCGCCCGGGCGTGGCGTAATCAGGAGTCCGCCATGCTGCACATCCGCACGCCGTTGATCCTCCATCCGACCCTGTCGACCACTTCCCGGCGTATCTGGCTGAAACTGGAAAACCTGCAACCCTGTGGTTCTTTCAAACTGCGCGGCATGGGTCTGCTGTGCAGTCAGGCAGTGGCGCAGGGCAAGCGCAAAGTTGTCTGTCCGTCCGGTGGCAATGCAGGTCTTGCGACGGCGGTGGCGGCGGTCAGCCTGGGCCTGCAAGCCTGCATCGTGGTGCCACACACCACCCCCGAAGCCACCCGCGCGCGCATTCGTCGCACCGGTGCCGAAGTCATCGTCCATGGCAAAGTCTGGGATGAGGCCAATCAGCGCGCCCGTGAACTGGCCAGCGCGGCGGACACCGAATACGTCCCGGCCTTCGATCACCCGGTGTTGTGGCAAGGGCACAGCACAATGATCGATGAAATCCTCGAAGACTGCCCGCAGGTCGACACCGTGGTCACCTCGGTCGGCGGCGGGGGATTGCTCGCAGGAATTCTCACCGGACTGCTGCGCCATGACCGGCGTGACTGCCGAATCATCACCTGCGAAACCCAGGGCGCCGCCTCGTTTGCCGCCGCCGTACAGGCCGGCCACCCGGTGCGCCTGAGCAAGATCGACACCGTCGCCACCTCCCTTGGCGCCGCACAAGTGGCGGAGTGGCCGGTGCAGCACATCGGCGAGTTCGACCACGAATGCCTGGTGCTGTCCGATGACGACGCGATCATGGGCGTGGTGCGTTATGCCAGTGATTTGCGGCAACTGGTGGAGCCGGCGTGCGGGGTGTCGCTGGCGGTGGCTTATCTGGATCATCCGGCGCTGGCGGGGGCTCGGGATGTGGTGATTGTGGTGTGTGGCGGGGTGAGCATCAGTGCGCAGTTGGTGGCGGGGTGGGCGCGGTTGGGGGGCTGATTCCGATGTTGTTACTAACTCCCCAAAGCCCCTCACCCCAGCCCTCTCCCGGAGGGAGAGGGGGCCGACCGCAGTGTCTCAGGTCATGCATCGACCTGAAAAACCGAGTCGATTATGGATTCAAAACAGTTCGCCCACGTCGGCGGACTTCTCGAATATCCCCCAATCAGTTCCCTCTCCCTCTGGGAGAGGGCTAGGGTGAGGGCGCTTTCGGATCAACGTCGCAATCGAAGTTCCTCCGCGATCCTGACAATCTGCTCCAAAACATCATCCATCTGCTGAATCACCTCAAGATTACTGAACCGCACCACCTCAATCCCAAGCCGCTGAAGATAGAGCGTACGCCGCCGATCATGAACCTCTCCCGCCGCCTCAAAATGCTGCCCCCCATCCAGCTCCACCGCCAACCTCAACTCCACACAATAAAAATCCAGCACAAACGGCGGAATAGGCACCTGCCGCCGAAACTTCAACCCCGCCACCTGCCGCGCACGCAGCCGATGCCAGAGCATCTGCTCGCAATCGGTCTGGCTGGCGCGTAAACGGCGGGCGAATCGGCGTTGGTCGAGGGTAGGGCGATTTTGCATGCTTCACGTCCTTGTGAAGTGGGATGGAAAAATTACTGTAGACCAGACCAACCGGCAGTGCCGGATCAACCTGATTATGGATTCACACTAGATTTTTCAGGTTGCTGTATCACGTCAATATCCCCCGATCAGTCCCCTCTCCCTCGGGGAGAGGGTTAGGGTGAGGGGCCAGCGGATTATCTGGCGCCTGAGATGTCCGAGCCCGTCAGTACCGTCCTGAAAGTCTCCACCAACGGCCGCAAATTAATCCGATGCCAAGCCGCCCACAACGGCGTGGTAAATGCCAACCAAGGCACCTCCCGCAACACCACACCCGGCGGGGCGTTGTGGCTCAGGCCTTTCTGGATCATCGCAATCCCGAGCCCCGAAGCAACCAGCCCCAGTGCGGTGAACGGCTCGGTCGCCTGCATCCGCACATCCGGGGTGAAGCCGGCGCGCAGGCAGGCACTCACAAAATCGTCGCCCGCGTCCTGACGGGGTTGCACGCCGATCCACTCCTGAGTGGCCAGATCCTCCGGGGTCAGCGATGCCTGTGTGGCCAATGGATGCTGCTCCGGCAGCGCCAGCAGCATCGGATCGTCCAGCACCTGGAAGCCCAGCAAGTCAGGATCGTCGGTCGTCGGCGGTTCGCTGACCAGTGCGATATCGAGACTACGCTGACGCAGGCCTTCGAGTTGTTCGGCGGAGCTGAGGTTGTACAGCGCGACATGCACGTTCGGCCGATCTGCCCGCAACACGCGCAAGGCATTGGGCAATACGCCCGCGTGCATGGCGTTCTCGATGTAGCCGATACACAAACCGCCTTCTTCACCACGACCCAGGCGTTTGCCGAGGGATTCCAGGCGATTGGCGTGGGTCAGCAAGGCGCGGGTTTCGGCAAGGAACGTATGGCCGTCGCGGGTCAGGCGGATGCGTTGCTGGCTGCGTTCGAACAGGGTCAGGCCCAGGCGTTCTTCGAGCTGGGCGATCTGCCGGCTCAGGGGCGACTGGGAAATGTGCAAGCGCTCGGCCGCGCGGCCGACGTGCTCTTCCTCGGCGACGACCACGAAGTAGCGCAATTGGCGGAAATCGATCATGTCAGACCTATAGGGACTCAAGTGCTGCACATTATGTCTTGGACGGTCTGAGTGTCGCAATCTAGGATCTGCTCAACGGTCAACCACGACCCAGACACTACGAGGAAATCCCCATGAGCTTGAAAGACAAACTGCCCGGCCAGCTGGGCTTCGGCACCGCGCCACTGGGCAACATGTTCCGCGCCATTCCCGAGGAAGAAGCCCAGGCCACCGTGCATGCGGCGTGGGATGCCGGCGTGCGTTACTTCGACACCGCGCCGTTCTACGGCTCGGGCCTGTCGGAAATCCGCCTCGGCGAAGCACTGTCCCGCTACAAGCGCGATGACTATGTGCTCAGCACCAAGGTCGGCCGGGTCATTCTCGATGAAGTCGAAGACGCCGCCGCCCGGGATCTGGGCGAAAAGAGCGGGGTGTTCGAACACGGCCGCCCGAACAGGATCGTCAACGACTACAGCGCCGACGCCACCCTGCGCTCGATTGAAGACAGCCTCGAACGCCTGAAAACCGATCGCCTCGACATCGTCTGGGTGCACGACATCGCTCAGGACTTCTACGGCGACCAATGGCTGGAGTATTTCAATCAGGCCCGCACCGGGGCCTTCAAAGTCCTGACCCGCCTGCGTGAAGAAGGCGTGATCAAGGGCTGGGGCCTGGGCGTGAATAAAGTCGAGCCGTGCGAGTTGACGCTCGACCTGACCGAGGCGCAGCCTGACGGCTTCCTGTTGGCCGGCCGCTACACCTTGCTCGATCACGACCGCGCCTTGCAGCGTCTGATGGATTCGGCGCGGGCGCAGAACGTTGAAATCGTTGTTGGCGGCCCATATAGCTCGGGAATCCTGGCCGGTGGCGCGCACTTCGAATACCAGAAGGCCAGCCCGCAAATCATTGCCAGGGTCGAGCAGATCAAACGCATCGCCGCCGTCCACGGCGTGGATGTCAAAGCGGCTGCACTACAATTCTCGCTGGCCAATCCGGCCGTGGCGGCAGTGATTCCCGGCGCGAGCAAACCGGGGCGCATCGCTGAAGATGTAGCGGCGCTGTCGGCGGTCATTCCGGCCGGTTTCTGGCAGGCCATGCGTGAAGCGAAACTGGTGTCCGAACGTGCACCATTACCTATCGACGAGGTGAAAGCATGAAGATCGATCTGAGCGGGAAACTGGCGATTGTCAGCGGCAGCACGGCAGGTATCGGTTTGGGCATCAGCCAGTCGCTGGCCGAGGCGGGCGCCACGGTGGTGGTGATCGGTCGCGACGCGGCCAAGGTCGAGCAGGCACTGGCGAGCATTCGGCAAGCCGTTCCGGGCGCGAAACTGCGCGGTCTGACGGCGGATCTGGGCACGGCTGAAGGCGCGCAGAAACTGTTCGCCGCCGAACCGAAAGCCGACATCCTGGTGAACAACCTCGGGATCTACAACGCCGTGGACTTCTTCGACGCACCCGACGATGAGTGGACGCGCTTCTATGAAATCAACGTGATCTCCGGCGTGCGCCTGTCGCGACATTACGTGCCGGCGATGGTCGAGCAGGGCTGGGGTCGGGTGATCTTCCTGTCTTCGGAATCCGGCGTGGCCACCCCGGCCGACATGATCAACTACGGCGTGACCAAAAGCGCCAACCTCGCGGTGTCCCATGGCCTGGCCAAACGCTTGGCCGGGACCGGGGTGACGGTCAATGCAATCCTGCCGGGGCCGACCTTCACCGACGGCGTCGAAGAGATGCTCAAGGATGCCGCCGCAGAGTCCGGCCGCAGCCTGCGGGACGAAGCCGACGCGTTTGTGCGCCGGGCACGCCCGACCTCGATCATCCAGCGCGTGGCCAATGTCGAAGAAGTCGCGCACCTGGTGACCTACATCGCTTCACCGCTGTCCTCGGCCACCACCGGCGCGGCATTGCGCGTCGACGGCGGCGTGGTCGACAGCCTGGCAATCTGAATTCCTCAAGAGAGACGTTTATTTATGGCAACAGCATCAGCATTCATCGACATCCCGGCCTCGGCCGATCAGGTCTGGCAATTGATCGGCGGCTTCAACACGCTGCCGGACTGGCTGCCGTTCATTCCCAAGAGTGAGCTGAGCGACGGCGGTCGTGTACGCACCCTGCAAACCGCCGACGGCGCGGTGGTGATCGAGCGTCTGGAGACGTTCGATAACGCGGGCAAGACCTACAGCTACTCGATCGAGCAGGCACCGTTTCCGGCCACGGATTATCTGGCGACGATTCGCGTCGACGCCCAAGGGCAGGGCGCGCGGGTGACGTGGTCGGGACGCTTCACGGCCAAGGGCGTGAGCGATGAGGAAGTGGTGGCGCTGTTCAGCGGCATCTATCAGGGCGGCCTCGAAGCGCTGCGCGCTAACTACCCGGCCTGAGTTTCATGATCGTTCCCACGCAAAGTGGGAACGATCCCTGCCCAAAAATCAGGTCTGTGAAATCAGCCTCTGCCGGCAATCAAGCACCAGTTTCGCCCCGCCCAGATCGCTGCGACCCACCTCAAGACTGAACCCGTGCAGGCTGACAATCGCCGCAACGATCGACAGCCCCAGTCCGAAACCGCTTTGCGGTTGCCCACCCTCTGCACGATAGAAGCGCTGGAACACTGCTTCCCGTTCCGACTCGGGAATGCCGGGGCCGGAGTCGTGCACCTCGATCCGCGTATGCCCCGCATCATTCACCCCACGCAAAATCACCGTGCCTCCCGGCGGGGTGAACTTGATCGAGTTGCTCAACAGGTTGGCCAGCGCCTCGAACAACAGCGCCCGGTCACCATTGAGCATCGGCAGGGTTTCGGGCATGTTCAGCTCGAAACGCAGTTCGTCTTCCTCGGCCAGCGGCAGGTAGAACTCATGCAGTTCCTGCAGCAGTCGCACCGGATCGAGCTCGACGAATCCCGAACGTCGCTGGCGATCTTCCAGTTCGGAAATCCTCAGCAAACCGCGAAAACGCGCCATCAGCGTATCGGCCTCGGCCAGCACCAGATCCAGTTGCGCCGCTTCCGGCGAGCCTTCGCCGGCCTGTTGCTGCATGCGATACAACTGCGCCCGCAAACGCGTCAGCGGAGTGCGCAAGTCGTGGGCGATGTTGTCGCACACGCCTTTGACTTCGTTCATCAGACGCTCGATGCGATCGAGCATGGCGTTGACGATGGCGGCGAGCATGTCCAGTTCGTCGCGGCGATTGGACACGGGCAATCGGTGAGTCAGGTCACCGGCGACAATCGACTGGGCACTGGCCTGAATCGCGCGGATCCGCCGCAACGGCCGACGCCGCAGCAAATGCCAGCCGATGACCCCCGGTACGATTGTCAGCGAAACGCCCCAGAGCAATGCACGCAGAATGATGCGGGTCACGGCGAACAGCGAACCGTTGTCGCGCACCAGCACCAGCCAGCGACCGTCGCGGGTCGAGGTGGCGACCGCATCGCAACTGTCGGCGGGTAGGGTCGGATCGTCGGATTCGGAGCAGTCGCGCAATTCGTGGATCTTGCCGTCCAGCGGCAGGCCCGCAGGCATTTGCTGCAAAGCCCCGCCGAGGTAGGTGTGGTCGGCGGCGAACAGGCCGTAGGCATCGATGCCGCGGATATCGAACGTCATGCTGGCGGCGAGTGCATCCTCGAGCTGCTCGCCGCGAAAGTGCGAGAACAGATGCTGACGCTGCATCAGCGAATGTTTGGCCAGGCTGTCGAGGTAACCGGAGACCTCGAAATACATGACCCCCATGAGGATCCCGCTCCAGGCCACGAACAACGAACTGTAAAGCGCCAGCAACCGGCTGCTGGAGGAACGCCAACCGTCAGACGGGTTCGGCAATGACATAACCCGAGCCTCGCACCGTACGGATCAGCGGGACATTGCCCGGCGGGTCGATCTTCTTGCGCAGGCGACCGATGTGGACGTCGATCAGGTTGGTCCCCGGGTCGAAGTGATAACCCCAGACTTCCTCGAAAATCATCATCCGCGACAGGATCTGGCCGCTGTTGCGCATCAGGAATTCCAGCAACTTGTATTCGGTGGGCAACAGCGTCAGCACCTGCTCGGCGCGGCTGGCTTCATGGCTGATCAGGTCGAGCTCAAGGTCCGCTACGCGCAGGGTGGTCGGCTGGGTGCCGCCATTGTGCTGCCGGCGCAGCAACACTTCGACCCGGGCCGCCATTTCGTCGGTGGCGAACGGTTTGGTCAGGTAATCGTCACCGCCGGCGCGCAGGCCGCGCACGCGCTCATCGACGTCGGACAACGCGCTGATCATCAGGATCGGCGTGGACACACCCATGGTGCGCAGGGTGGTGACGATGGCCAGACCATCGAGTTCGGGCAGCATGCGGTCGAGGGTGATCAGGTCGTAGTTGCCGCTGACGGCGCGGTCCAGGCCTTCGCGGCCGTTGTCGACCCAATCCACGTCGAGGCCGTGGCTGCTGAGTTCGGCGACGATTTCCCGGGCGGTCACGGCGTCGTCTTCGATGGTCAAGATGCGAGTCATGGTGGGCCTGCTGATCGGTTCAAACGGAATGGCAGCATTTTGCCAAGATTTTGCAATAACGCTTTAAATTAACTTTCATGTTGTAGTTGATACAAACTCAAATGACCGGGCTTTTGTGCCAATGCATAAAGCCCGCTGATATCGGACCGTTGTTGCAAATTGCATGGCCCTGGGAAGTTCAGTCTTTTTAAGAGATTGAATTTCAACGATTTATTTAATGTTGGCGACTGGCACGGTCACTGCAATTCATCTGCTGACGAGTTGTAACACCATTTTTCATGCCGGGAGCAGAACAACAATGAATAGATCCTCTGATGGGTTTTATCCTGCCTTCGAAGGCGAGTCGAGCAACGTCTCAGGAGTGTCCTGGGGCGCGATCTTCGCAGGGGCCGCAGCCGCTGCGGCACTGTCGTTGATTCTGGTGCTGCTCGGTTTCGGTCTGGGCTTCTCCGCTGTTTCACCGTGGGCCGGGGAGGGCGTCAGCGCCAAGGGCCTGGGCATTTCGACAATTGTCTGGCTGGCGGCGACGCAAATCATCGCTTCCGGCCTGGGCGGCTACATCGCCGGTCGCCTGCGGGTGAAGTGGGCGAACATGCACGGTGACGAGGTGTATTTCCGCGACACCGCCCATGGCTTCCTTGCCTGGTGCGTGGCCACGCTGGTTACTGCGACGCTGGTGGTCGGCTCGGTCAGCAGCATCGTCAGCGGTGGTGTGCAGGCCGGTGCAAGTGTCGCCGGTGGTGCGGCCAGTGCCATGACTCAGGCGGCCGGGACTGCAGCGGCGAACACCGACAGCAACCAGTACGGTTACTTCGTCGACAGCCTGTTCCGCGATGACCGTCCTGCCGCCGTCAGCGATGACGCCGCTCGCGGCACCGTGACCCGGATCTTCGCCCAGAGCCTGGCCAACGGTCAGCTCAGCCCCGAGGATCGCACCTACCTTGCACAACTGGTCGCGCAACGTACCAACCTGACCCAGGCCGACGCCGAACGTCGCGTCGATGAAATCTACGCTCGTACGCAAAAGGCGATTGCCGACGCCAAGGTCAAAGCACAGCAAGCCGCTGACACCGCCGCCAAAGTCGCTGCCTGGACTTCGTTGTGGATGTTCATCGCGCTGCTGGCCGGTGCGTTCTTCGCCAGTCTGTCGGCCACCTTCGGCGGTCGCCGCCGGGATGCGGTCGAGTACGTCGAAGTCGAAACCTACACCACGACCACACTGCCTCCGGTCCGTTAACAAGGAGAGTCACCATGCGCTCACTACTGCTGTTTTTCCTCGGCGTGCCAATCCCGATCATCATTCTGATCGCTCTGTTTGTGCACTGATCCCTCTGGGGCTTGTGCCTCGGCCGCTTCCACCTTCGGGTGGAAGCGGCTTTTTGCTTTCTAAAGGGCCAGCAGCCAGAATCGACGCCGCAAGCGGATCGGCCGCTTGCATTTATGTTTAAGGATGAAGACGTTGGACAAGAAGGAAATCAAACGGCAGCTGGATGAGATGCTGGACGCCGGGCGCTCGAAGACCGAAACCTTCAAGGCGTTTTCGGGCGGGGCGGTCAAGGATCGGGTGCTGGCTTACTGGATTGGTTCACGCATTGACCCGGCACTGCGTCGCCAGTATGCACGCAAGGTCACGATCCTGATCGTGCTGACCTGCATTCAGGCATTGCTCGGCGCGCTCGCCGGATTTGTCCTGGGCTGGGACTCCGGCATCGGCCTGGCCCTGACGCTCATGCTGATCGGTGGCGGTATCCCGCTGCTGTTTGCCTGGGGTTTCTACAAATACTCCGCTCAGACCTACACCGTCTTCGTGATCCTTACGCTCAGCCAGGTTTCACGTCTGTTCAAGGACTACGCCGAAGACCCGATCTCCACCCTGATCGGCGTCGGCCTCACATTGGCCATGGTCTATTTTGTCGTGTGGCTGAAAACCAAGTTGTTCCCTGACCTTGGTTTCATCGGTTCGAAAAAGATCAAAGGGCAGTTCGTGTTTTCCAACTGATCGGCGGCAGAACCGTACAGTCATTTCCATGGCCTGGATCAATATTCTTCTGCGCGATATCCCCTACCGTGAATTTTCCAGGCCCTTGCCGCTGGATCGACTACATTGCTTGCGCGCACGTTGCTGCGCGAGCGGAACCAACCTGCCGGCCCGATAGAGAGAGATAACCCCCACGTGTCGGCAAGGTGTAGTGCAGCAAGGAGCTGTTTCAACCTCACCTGAACTTTTCACGGATGATCATCGCAATGCACTGCCTAGAAAGAACCTTCGATATCCAGCCCTTGGCGCAGGCGGATATGACTGTCCACATCAACGGCCAACCGGTCACCGCCGCCATCGGCGAAACTGTGCTCAGCGTCATTCAGTCTCTCGGCGTGCGCCAGGTCGCGCGCAACGATCACAACCAGATCAGCGGTGCCTATTGCGGGATGGGCGTGTGCCAGTGCTGCCTGGTGAAAATCAACGGCCGGCACAAACGCCGCGCCTGCCAGACCGTGGTGCGTGACGGCATGCACATCGAAACCCAGGCTAACCGCATTCACGGTCAGGAGGCACTATGAGCCAGCATCCGGTCATCGTCGGCGGTGGGCCGGCGGGGATGGCGGCGGCCATCGAACTGGCGCGCCATGGTGTGCGCAGCACATTGCTTGAGGAGGCGTCGCGCCTGGGTGGTGTGGTCTATCGCGGGCCGCTGCGTGACGGCGTGCAGCTGGATTACCTGGGGCCGCGCTATTCCGAAGCACTGAGCAAATTGCACGGCGACTTTCAGGAGCAGGCCGGGCTGATCGATGTGCGCCTGCATCACCGTGTGGTTGGCGCCGAAGGCACCCGCTCGCTAGTCGTGCTCGATGGCGATGAGCGTCTGCACGAAATCAGCTATCCGCAACTGCTGCTGGCCGCCGGTTGCCATGAGCGCAGCGTGCCGTTTCCCGGCTGGACGCTGCCGGGCGTGATCATGCTTGGCGGCCTGCAATTGCAGATCAAGAGTGGCGTGGTCAAACCGCAGGGCCCAGTGGTGATCGCCGGCACCGGGCCGCTGTTGCCGCTGGTGGCGACCCAGTTGCACGCGTCAGGCGTGAGTGTTGCCGGTGTCTACGAGGCCTGCGCGTTCGGCAAGATTGCCAGGGAAAGCCTGGCGCTTCTGAACAAGCCGCAACTCTTCCTTGATGGCTTGAGCATGCTCGCCTACCTGAAACTGCACGGCATCCCGATGAACTACGGCTGGGGCGTGGTCGAAGCCCATGGCGAGGGCGAGTTGAAAAGCGTCAGCGTGGCACCGTACTCGGCGACGTGGGAACCGGACATGAGCCGCGTCGAACGCTTCGAAGCGAAGACGCTCGCGGTCGGTTACGGCTTCATTCCGCGTACCCAGTTGAGTCAGCAAATGGGCCTGGATCACGGCTTCAGCGACGACGGTTACCTGCGCGCCAATTCCAACATTTGGCAGCAGAGCAGCGAACCCCATGTGCATCTGGCTGGTGATATGGGCGGGATTCGCGGCGGTGAAGCGGCGATGCTGGCCGGCAAGATCGCCGCCACTTCGATCCTGCTGCAACGCGGTGTGCTGGAAGAGGAACTGGCGCGGGTCCGCCGCGACCGTTACCTGAGCAAACTCAAAGCCATCGTGCGTTTCCGCGCGGCGGTGGATCGCTACACCGAACGCGGCGTCGGGCAAATCGCATTGCCGGCAGCAGACACGGTGATCTGCCGCTGTGAACACGCGACTCGCGCCGACATCGACCGGGCGCTGGAGCAGGGCGTGCAAGACATCGCCAGCCTGAAAATGCGCACCCGCGTGAGCATGGGCGACTGTCAGGGGCGGATGTGCGTCGGCTATTGCAGCGACCGTTTGCGTCAGGCCACCGGGCGCAAGGATGTCGGCTGGCTGCGGCCGCGTTTCCCGGTCGATCCGATTCCTTTTTCCGCGTTCCAGTCCCTCGGCACGGAGGCCGTTTCCCATGAGTAAGTTCTATGACGTGGTCATCGCCGGCGGCGGTGTGATCGGCGCGTCCATCGCCTATCAGTTGTCCAAGCGCAAAAATCTCAAGGTCGCGATGATCGACGCCAAGCGCCCGGGCAACGCGACCCGAGCCTCGGCCGGCGGCTTATGGGCCATCGGTGAGTCGGTGGGACTGGGCTGCGGGGTGATTTTCTTCCGCATGATGTCGGCCAACCGCAAGCGCGAAACCCAAGGCGCGGCGGTGGCGGTGGATTCCAGCACGCCGCACATCCTGCCGCCGTCGTTCTTCGACTTCGCCTTGCAGTCCAACGCGCTGTACCCGGCGCTGCACCGTGAGCTGAAAGACAACCACGGGATGGATTTCAAGTTCGAAAAGACCGGGCTCAAGTTCGTCATTTATGACGATGAAGACCGGTTGTACGCCGAGCACATCGTCGGCTGCATTCCGCACCTGGCCGATCAGGTGCGCTGGCTCGATCAGGCGGCATTGCGCGAGTCCGAGCCGAGCGTCAGTCATGAAGCGCGTGGCGCGCTGGAGTTTCTCTGCGATCACCAGGTCAGTCCGTTCCGCCTCGCCGACGCCTATGCCGAAGGCGCCCGGCAGAATGGCGTGGACATGTACGTCAACACCAACATCACCGGCGTTCTGCATCACGGCACGCGGGTGACCGGTGTTCAAACCGCCGAAGCCGGGGTGTTTCACTGCAAGACCCTGATCAACGCGGCGGGGGCGTGGGCGGCAGATCTCAGCGAGTGGGCCACTGGCGTGCGCATTCCGGTGAAACCGGTGAAAGGGCAGATCCTGTTGACCGAACGCCTGCCGAAAATCCTCAACGGTTGCCTGACCACCAGCGATTGCTACATGGCGCAGAAGGACAACGGCGAGATCCTGATCGGCAGCACCACCGAGGACAAAGGCTTCGACGTCACCACCACCTGGCCGGAAATCGCCGGGCTGGTGCAGGGCGCGGTGCGTTGTCTGCCGGAACTGGCGGACATCAACCTCAAGCGCACCTGGGCCGGGCTGCGGCCGGGCTCGCCGGATGAGTTGCCGATTCTCGGGCCCATGGTCGGGGTGGACGGTTACCTCAACGCCTGCGGGCACTTCCGCACCGGGGTGCTGACGTCAGCGATTACCGGGGTGTTGCTGGATAAGCTGGTCAACGATGAGCCGCTGCCGCTGGATATCACACCGTTTCTGGCGGATCGGTTTGAAGTGACGCCCGTGCAGGAAGAGCGGACGCTGGAGATGGCCTGATCAGAACCTTCCCGCGCATTGCGTGGGAAGGATTGATGGCGGGGCTCAGGACTTGCCGGACTGTTCTTCCAGTTGATCCGACTCGAACAGTCTGGCCAGTTCCGCCCGCGCTTCCTGCGCGGTCTGCAGCACTTTGGCCGCGTCGTCGTACACCGCGTGCTGAGCTTCCAGTACCTGTTCGTCGTGGTGCTTGAAGCGCTTGATTCGCGCATCGGCCTGGGCCTGGGTCAAACCGAGGCCCACTAACGTGCGACGGCTCATTTCCAGACTGGAGTAATAGGTCTCCCGGATCGGATCGGCGCCGACATCCACCAGGCGATGAACGTGCTGCCGGTTACGCGCCCGGGCGATGATCTTCATGTGCGGGTAGAGCTTGCGCACGATCTCGGCGGTCTTGATGTTGGTCTCCGGATCGTCCGTGGCAATCACGAAATATTCCGCTTCCCCGACCTTGGCCGCGCTGAGGATTTCCGGACGCATCGGGTCGCCGTAGAACACCGGCACACCGCCGAAACTGCGCGACAGTTCGATGGTTTCCACCGAGGTGTCCAGCGCCACGAACTTGATGTTCTGCGCCCGCAGGATCCGCGCCACGATCTGACCCATCCGGCCCATGCCGGCGATGACCACCCGTGGAGTTTCGGTGTCGATCTGGCGGAATTTCTCCGGCACTTCAACTGGCTGCACTTTCGGGCTGACCAGCCGTGCGCAAATCAATAGCAGCAACGGCGTGACGGCCATCGACAGGGTGATGGTCAGCACCAGCAGGTCGTACAGACGCGGCTCGAACAGACCTTGATCGCGACCGATCTTGAACACCACGAATGCAAATTCACCACCCGCCGCCAGCACGATGCCCAGGCGAATCGCACTGACCTTGTTCAACCCACCGGCCAGACGCCCGACCACAAACAACAGTGGCAACTTCAGCGCAATCAGCAACAGCGTCAGCCCCAGCACCGTGATCGGTGCGCTCAGCAGCAGACTGAGGTTGGCGCCCATGCCGACGCTGATGAAGAACAGCCCCAGCAGCAGGCCTTTGAACGGCTCGATCTGCGCTTCCAGCTCATGACGATATTCCGAGTCCGCCAGCAGCAATCCGGCGAGAAACGCGCCCAGCGCCATCGACACACCGACCATGTCCATCAGCCACGCGGTGCCGATGACCACCAGCAATGCGGTGGCGGTAGACACCTCCGGCAGGCCGGTTTTCGCCACCACGCGGAACACCGGACGCAACAGATATCGTCCGCCAATCACCACCACAGCGATGCTGCCCAAGACCTGCAAACTGTGGCGCACATCGTCGGCAGTGCTGGTGTGGTGATCGACGCCCGCGAGCATCGGCACCAGGGCGATCAGCGGGATCGCGGCGATGTCTTGGAACAGCAAAATTGCAAACGCCAGACGACCGTGGGGGCTGGTCAGTTCCTTGCGCTCGGCGAGGCTTTGCAGACCGAACGCGGTGGACGACAGGGCCAGGCCCAGGCCCAGAACAATCGCGCTGTTCAGCGGCTGGCCGAACACCGACAACGCCAGTACGCCAATCACCGAACCGGTCAAAAGCACCTGTGCCAGACCAACGCCGAACACCGATTTGCGCATCACCCACAAGCGTCGCGGCGAAAGCTCCAGACCGATGATGAATAGCAGCAACACCACGCCCAGCTCGGAGATATGGCTGACGCTCTGCGGATTGCCGATCAGGCCCAGCACCGACGGGCCGATGATCACTCCGGCAAACAGATAACCGAGCACCGCGCCCAGTTGCAGGCGCTTGGCCAGGGGAACGGTAAGCACTGCCGCGAACAGAAATACGACAGCGGCTTGCAACAGGTTGCCTTCATGGGGCATGGCACAACTCCATAACACGGTACGACGGGAGGGCAAGGATAAAGGCTCGCCCCATGGCACACCACCTGCGGGGGAAACTGATGTGGTGGGTGGCGGTTTCTGATGATGCTGTTCATCTTTGAACCGTCAGGCGATATCTGGTCATGTAAAGTTCTACTTTGGTCTTAGAGAGTTGGAGAGTGTTTCTCTGGAACAGCGACTAAAAAGTTCGGGTTTGTGGGGGAGAGTTTTATCCGGTCATGCAACTTGTATGACGGGTGTAATGCTGAGAAGAGGGTTGCTTGACTCGCCGGTATTGCTCAATAAAAGCAGCAGCTTATTCGATCAATCGAAGTCTTTTTTATGGTTTTTAAAAGCATGAGCAGGGTGGTTGTGTGGACTAGGTAGTTCATTAAATTATTTTGTTTGTGAAACTTTCGTAACAGTGATTGACAATGCAATTCCTCCGAACTTACTATTTTCCCCGCAAAAGCAGGTCGTTAAATGATCGTTGCAGGGAGTTTGCAAATAACGATTGTTTATCCCGTTTCACCGCAAACAAGAAGTCTGCGGCGAGGCGGTTGCGACCACACACCTGTATTGTGCTGGCCGCCTGGCAAGGCGCCGCTGCAAGTATCAGGTCTCATTCGACAGGGTGGGCAGGAAAGCCCGCTTGAAGTTAAGTTTTCATAAGGATTTGAAACCTTGTACTCGAATTCCAAGGGGGCGGCACGCCCGTTATCTGTGCCTGTCCGGCTCGCTTGCGACACGCCCCGCGTGGCGGCTGGCAAGCGTTTGCCCGTTGACGCGGCGCCCATCTTCAAAACATCCAACAACGTAATGTGCACTCGGCATCTCTCGACGTCGAACGTGCGCACTTTGCCCTTGGCCCGGCGGGCTACCGAGCATTCGTTCATTTTCAGCTCGCGTTTCAGGCGGCGGGCCGGGCGATTCTAATTTCCAGAATTTCAGTCAAACGTCTTTAAACCACGCTCTTCGTGGCGGCCGGATGCTGTACTTGATTTGAAGCGCACTCGCGAACTTTAGATTTATGTCCGGGCTTTTTTAGTTATTTAAACCTACGGCAATGGTCGGGAATTGTTTGTTTTAAAGTTTGCCGATGGTTTGCGCGAGCGCACCAGGAAAAGTTGTGCCCGGGGTTGTTGGCTTGACGGAATAGTGGCGTCAATGATTTTGCGATGAATGAGTATTCGAGCGGTTGCGAACCGCTTGTTTCAGGTCTTGCAAGAGGGGCCTGATGGCGAAGGTGTAACTCTCGGGATCTGATGGAAGATCACTGTAAGTACTGAATTCGCATTCGCTGTAGTGGGTAAACAAGCACATTTAACGTGAAGTTTTCATAAGGATTTGAAACTGTGTACTCAGACGCCATTGATCCGGAACACCTGCGGCTTCAGTCCGACAAACACTCACAGGGGACGCCCACGGCAGCGGCCGGGAAAGGGGCAGTTGCAGCGTCGCAGTCTGGCCGCCAGCCTGAGGCTCACTCCATCTATTCGCGTGAATCCGCGACGCCGAACGGGCGCATTTTCCTGAGTGGTCAGCAGGCGCTCGTGAGGTTGCTTCTGTCCCAGTCGGCGCTGGACCGAGCCAACGGCTTGCGCACCGCCGGGTTCGTCAGCGGCTATCGCGGTTCGCCTCTGGGTGGCGTGGATCGGGAGTTGATGAAAAGCAAAGACGTGCTGGAAAGCGCAGATATCCGCTTCCTGCCTGCCATCAACGAAGATCTGGCGGCCACGGCACTGATCGGCACTCAACGCGTCGAGACCGATCCGAAAAAGCGCTATGACGGTGTCTATGGCCTTTGGTACGGCAAGGGCCCTGGCGTCGACCGCTCCGGGGACGCGATCAAGCATGGCAACTTCTACGGATCATCGCCCAACGGGGGCGTCCTGGTGGTCACCGGCGACGACCATGGCTGCGTTTCGTCGTCGATGTCCCATCAGTCCGACCGCACCCTGATGGCCTGGGGGCTGCCGGTGATTCACCCGGCGGGACTGGCCGATTACGAACGCTGCGGCCTGTGGGGCTGGGCGTTGTCGCGGGTGTCCGGGCTATGGGTCGGCTTCAAGGCCATCACCGAGACTGTTGAGGCCACCACCTCCGTCGAGTCGTCCCCGTTGCCAGGATTCGTCACGCCCGAAATCGATCCGGGGCCGGACGGCCTGCACTGGCGCTGGCCCGACCTGCCGGGCATGCAGATCGAGCGGCGGCTTCCCTACAAATTCGACGCTGCCCGTGCATTTGCGCTGGCCAACCCGATCGATATCGCCGTGACGGCACCGGAGCAGCCGAGGCTGGTGATCGGTGCAATCGGCAAGGCCTATGGCGATGTACGCCAGGCCTTGCAGCAGGGCGGGGTTTCGCTTGAACAGCTGGAAAGTGCCGGTGTGGCACTGCTGAAGATCAATCTGGTCTACCCGCTGTCACCGGTGCTGGAGGCCTGGGCGAAGCGGGCCGATCAGGTGCTGATCGTCGAAGAGAAGCAAGCCATCGTCGAAGAGCAACTCAAGCAAGCGCTCTACAACGCGGAGTCCGGGCAGCGTGCCGTCATCCTGGGCAAGCGTGACGAAAGCGGCGCTCCGTTGATCTCGGATCACGAAGAACTGAGGCCGTCGCGCCTCGCGACGATGCTTCAACAACGGCTGCAAGGTCTGGGCATCACACTGAGAGTGCCCGAGTACTGGTATCTGCCTGTGGTTAGCCGGACTCATGACTGGATCCGCCGTACGCCGTACCTGTGTTCGGGTTGCCCGCACAACACCTCCACCCGAGTGCCGGAAGGCAGCGAGGCGCGGCTCGGTATCGGCTGCCACGCGATGGCGGCGCGCATGCCGGAACGTGCAACCAGCGGCAGCGTGCAGATGGGGGGCGAAGGGGTCGACTGGTTGGGGCAGGCGCCCTTCGTCGAAACCCCTCACATTTTCCAGAACATCGGCGACGGTACGTTTTTCCATTCTGGCTATCTGGCAATCCGTCAGGCCATTGCGGCCGGCGCGACCATCACCTACAAGCTGCTGCACAACGATGCGGTGGCCATGACTGGCGGCCAGCCGATCGACGGCAAACTGACGGTCAAGAAAGCCGTCGAACTGATGCAAGCCGAAGGCGCCCACCGGGTCGTGGTGGTGGCGGACGATCCGCAACGCTTCGAAGCGCCGGGCAGCCTTCCGCAGGGCGTCGAGCTGTTCCACCGTGAGCGGCTGGAAGAGGTTCAGCGACAGTTGCGCGAGACACGGGGTGTCAGTGTGCTGGTGTTCGATCAGGTCTGCGCCATTGAGGGGCGTCGGCGCAAGAAACAGTTGCCGACGCCTGTCATGAAAACCGAAGTATTGATCAACGAAGCCGTGTGCGAAGGCTGTGGCGACTGTCAGGTCAAGTCCAATTGCCTGTCCGTGACACCGGTCGCGACTCCGTTCGGCACCAAGCGCCGGATTGATCCCCACGGATGCAACACCGATCTGTCCTGCATCAAGGGCTTCTGCCCGAGCTTTGTCACGGTGACCGGCAAACCGCGCGCGCAATACCGTCGGCAAGCCGACAGCCGCCAGGTTCTGGCCCGCGCCGAGGCACTGGCACTGCCGTCTTCGTGCTCACTCGAAACCCCGTATGAAATGCTGCTGGCAGGCATCGGCGGCACCGGAATCGTGACGGTGGCACGCACGGTTGCCCTGGCTGCGCATCTGGACGGCCGGGCGGTCAGCGTGCTCGATTTCACCGGGTTCGCCCAGAAGGGCGGGTCGGTGCTCAGCCATGTGCGTCTGGCTAACGTGGCCGACGTGCTGCACCAGCACCGCATCGACCTGGGTGGTGCCGACCTGTTGCTTGCGGCCGATCTGGTGGTCGCCAGCGAAGACGATGCATTGACGACACTGCGGGCAGGTAAAACGGTGGTCATCGCCAACACCGCCCAGACCCAGACGGGAGCGATGCTGCGCAATACCGAATTGCGCATCGAAACCGCCGCGATTCAAGCCTTCCTCAAGCAACGGGTGGGTGCCGAGCACTACCACGCGCTGGATGCGGCACAACTGGCCAACAACCTCGTCGATCCGATGCAGGCCAACATGCTGTTGCTGGGTTATGCCTGGCAGCGGGGGACGGTGCCGGTGTCGCTGCAAGCGCTGAAAGAAGCCATCGATCAGGCCGGCAGCGCCGCCGCCAACCACCTGGCGTTCGCCTGGGGGCGGCTGTGGGCTCAGGAGCCGGCGTTCGTCATGCCATATCTCGACCCGACCAGTAACGACGTGTCGCCGGTGTCGATCATCGACCTTGCCGCTCGGCGCGAAAGCATCGAACGGCTGGTCGAGACCCGCAGTGTGTTCCTGACCCACTATCAGGACGCGGCCTATGCAGCACGCTACCGTCAGGTGATCGAACGGCTTCGTTCGACGCCTGCGATCGGCGATGACAGCCCGCTCACTGAGGCCGTGGCACGCAACCTGTTCAAGTTGATGGCCTACAAGGACGAGTACGAAGTCGCGCGGCTGCTCACAGACAGTCGCTTCATGGCGCCAATCAAAGCCCGCTTCGAGAGTGGTGTCAGGCTCAAGTTCCACTTCGCGTTGCCCCTGATGCGCAACCGCAAGGACAGCAACGGCGAGCCGAAGAAGATCGCCGTCTCCGGTTGGGTGTTGCCGCTGCTGAAGGTGTTGGCCAAGGGCCGCGTGTTGCGCCACACCCGCTTCGATCCGCTGGGCTGGTCCGCCGAGCGCCGTGAGGAGCGGCGCCTGTTGCTCGACTACGAGCAGACACTGCAACGCCTGCTGCCAAACCTGAGCGCGGAGAACCTGCCGTTGTTTGTGGAGTGGGCGAATCTGCCGGACTCGATTCGCGGCTATGGCCACGTCAAGGAGCGGTCGATCGCCGCCGCACGGCAGCGGGAAAAAGAGCTGATCGTGCAAATCGTGGCGGGCACCCACAGCCTGTCGGTGGCCCCGGTCGTCGAGACCTGGCTGCCGCAATCGACCCTCGCCCCGCAGCCCCCCAAGGGCGAAGCGCGGGACGTCAAGCAGGCCTCGTAGCCGGCGGGATTTCACCTGCCTTCAAGACAACAACGACCAGAATGAGTGGACCCGACATGAACAACGAGAGCATTTCACCGGAGCTTTTGCACAAAGGCTCGACCGATGACGTACTGATCTGCGCCCCGAGAGTCGCGCTGCCGCTACACATCGACGAAGCGCTTCTGCAGGCTGCCGACAATGACCTGTTGGCGCGCCGGTTTTCGGCCGGCAGCGGCTCGCAGCGAACCTTTGAGCTGACACCCGACGTGCAGAAAAGGAGCCGCATGGGCGGCACGGAGGCGGACGACGAATGGAGCCGGGTGAGGGCGCTGCCGTACCAGATCGTCACTCCGGCCCTGCTGGAGGGCGCGGCTGCCAACGTCAGCCCGGAGCAGGCAGTGGCGAGTTTGTGCGAGTCGGTTCCGGCCATCCGCCGTGCCAGTTCGTTCCGCTTCATCAACAACGCCGACAACTACTTTTTCTACCGCAAGTCCCACGAGCATGTGCCCGGCACCATGTTCATCGAAGCGGCGCGCCAGGCGGTGTATCACCATCTGTATCACCACACCGGTTATGCGCGGGGTGACGTGACCGTCAGCGTCAATGAACTGAACGCGAGCTTCTTCGCCTATGCGGAGTTGATGTACCCCATCGAGCTGGTGGTCGACAACATGACCCCGACCGACAGCACATCGCCGAAGAAAATCTTCTTCCGAGTGGCGTTCTATCAGCGGCAGACCCTGTTCGCCACCATCGACACCAAGGCTACGGTGATCGACATCCGCCTGTTCGAGAAAACGCGGAACATCTTCATTCAGTCCAGCGACTGGTTCGCGCCCATCGACCCTTCGAAACTGGCGTGCAGCGTCAGCGATGGCCAGGGCCGCAAGGCCGATGTGGAGTTGCTGGGCCTGGGCAAGAGCGGCTGCGTGACGACGATGCCGGAGACCGACTTCATCGACTCGGCCAGGCTGCACATCCGTTATGAAGGCAAGCTGGATTTCTCCTCCGCCATCCTCAGTGGCGGCCACGGCCGGCACGCGTCGTGGGAATTCCCGGCACTGGGGTTCGAAGACCTGCAGACTCTGAGCGACATGATCAAGCGTGGATTCGTCAATCTGGACGAGGCGGCCCTCGGGGCGTTGCGCGCATGAGCAATGACATCGACGAGCCGATGCCGGCCACCGGTGTGCTGCAACTGGGTGCGCAGGTGGTTGCGAAAAACCGGATGTACTTTTCGTCCCTGGGCATGGATCTGTGTGACGAACACGGCTTGCCCTTGCCGGCGTTCTTTGCGGTCTACCGATCGCTGATGGACGGCGGGGCCGGTTTCGGCTTTCTCGGCAACGCCAGTGTGGATGCCGACGCACGCTACAACAGCCGTGGCCTGAAACTGACGTCGCCGGCTCACGCCGACGCCTTGCGTCCGCTGTTCGAAGTCGCCCGGCAGAGAAGCTTTCCACTGGGCGTGCAGCTGCAGCACTACGGCCCGCAGTCGATGCCGTCGGAGCAGGGCATCATCCTCAGCCCGAGCGGTATCGCGTCCGCTGCGATCCTCAAGGCCTATCCCCAGGCGCGGGCGGTGGCGATGTCGCACACGCAGATCCTGCGCTGCGTCGATCAATTCTCGTCTGCCGCCCGGCTTGCACAAGCGGCCGGTGCCGCCCTGATCCAGGTCCAGGCATCGAACGGCTATCTGGTCAGCAGTTTCCTGTCGCCGCGGACCAACCACCGCGAGGATGAATGGGGCGGCAGCCCGCTCAAACGGGCCCGATTGCTGCTAGCCATCGTCGAAGGCATCCGTGCGGCCACCGGCGATCAGGTGCCGGTCACGGTGCGTTTGGGCATCGACGACGGGCTGGGTGAGGAAGGCCAGCGCGCGAGTCTGCTGGGCGATGTCGTGGTCGCGCTCGAGGCCGCCGGAGTGGCGGCCATCACCTGTTCCACAGGTGTCAGCGAAACCTTTCCGTTCTTTTTCAGGAACAAGGCGCAGGCGCTGGCCCTGTCGCGTGCGGGCTGCCGCTACCTCAAAGGTTTTGTGCGGATTCCGGTGGGTTTCACCGGTTCGGTCAGCGATGTGTCGCAAGCCAACGAAATCATCGAGAGCGGCGATGCCGATTTCGTCGGATTCGGCCGCGCCATGCTGGCCGACAACCATTTCATCGCCAAGGAGCTCACCGGTCAGGCCGGACGGGTCAACCGTTGCCGGGGCGATGCGTTCTGTTTCCGTGACAAGAAGGATCCCATGGCCGAGCGGGTGTACTGCTGCGTCAATCCTGACTACCGCCGGCCGGAAAAACTGCAATTGCACTATGAGGAAAGTCTGAAATGAATTTCACCGGAAAAATCGCCCTGGTTGTCGGGGGTACGCGCGGCATCGGTTTCAACGTCAGCCAGAAGCTCGTCGAAGCCGGTTGCATCTGCTACATCACCGGTCGCAACGAGGATGACGGCCTGACTGCGCAAAGCCGGCTCGGCGAACGCTGCATGTTCATCAAGAGCGATGTTACGGACGAGGCATCGGTGGCCGAGCTGTTCAGGATCATCAACGACCGCCACGGGCGACTCGACCTGGCGGTGAACAACGCCGGCGTCACCTCGAAACACGCACCGATCCGTGACATGGATTTCGCCGACTGGAAACGCGTGCTGGAGATCAACCTGCTGGGCCCGCTGTTGTTGCTCAAACACCAGACGAATCTGATCTCGAAGCATCCGGGTGGCTCGATCGTCAACGTGTCGTCCTGTGCCGGCCTGCTGGGCGTTGCCAGACAGAGTGCCTATTCCACCAGCAAGGCCGCCCTGAACATGCTGACCCAGGTCTGCGCCATCGAGTCTGCGGAAGCGGCATTGCCGGAGCGCCATCCGGTTCGCGTCAACGCGGTGTGCCCCGGCCCGACGATGGGCGGCATGAACTCGGAGGAACGCTTGAAGGCCAACCCGGAGTCCACGAAACACAAACTTCAGGTCACGGTAATGAAGCGTTTCGCCGATCCGGGCGAAATTTCTGCGGCGATCCTGTGGCTGCTCAGCGATGCTTCATCATTCGTCACCGGCACCGTGATGCCAGTGGACGGCGGCTTTTCGGCCGGTAAATTCTGATGAGCACCACAGAGCGCGATCTGCCTCATCCAACTGGCAAACGGGTGTTCATCACCGGCGTGAGCAGCGGCATCGGCGAGGCGCTGACCGAGTTGCATCTGAAACACGGCTATACCGTGTTCGGCACTTCCAGGCGGGAACCCTACCGCTTCATGTCGCACCCGAACTTCCGGTTCCGGTCATTCGATCTTTCGAAAACCGGCGACATGGGTGAGTTGTTCAAAGGGCCGTTCGCCGAGATCCTGAGCCGGGGTGTCGATGTGCTCTTTCTCAACGCGGGGATCAGCGGCAACGTGCCGGCCCGGGGCGAGGAGTTTTCGGTGGCGGACGTACAGCATGTGCTCAACGTCAATGTGCTGGCGAACAAGGCCATTCTCGATCTGATCCTCGCCTCGGCGCATCGACCGACCACCTGCGTGCTGTCGGCTTCGATGGCCGGTGTGCGCTTTCGCGCGGGCACGCTGACCTACAGCCTGTCGAAAGCGGCGCTGGCGGCACTGGGCGGTGTCTACGCCGAAGAAAACCCGGACATCTTCTTTGCCGTGTTGGGCCTGTGCAATGTCGACACCGGGCTGTCGCGGCAAGTGAGCTTCAGCCAGAGGACCGCCGATTTTCCGGATCTGCGTTCCCTTCAACAGCGGGCCCTTGCCCCTGGTTACATGATCTCCGCCGCCCAGCGTGCCGAGGACATCCGCGATGTGATCGGCGCACCCGCCGACTACGGCTTGAAAAGCGGCGTGTTCGTCGACATGAGGACTGTGCTGACCCGTCAACCGAAGGCGAACGAGCCGCTACCCCAAACCTAGCGAACCCGTGGACGCACCCCCAATAAAGGAATGTTGGAATGCTGAACGAAGTCAAAACCCTGGTCGAAACCGCTGTGCGGCAACAGGATCTGTTACTGAGCGAACCCATCGACCTGTCCCGTGGTGAAGACAGCCCGCTATATGGCGTCGAAGGCACCATCGACTCCATGACCCTGGTCTCGATCCTCGTCGACACCGAAGAAAAGATCCGCCATCGATTCGGTGCCGAAGTGCACCTGGCCGATACCTCCCACCTGCCTGCGACCGCCACGCCGTTCGCGACACTCGGCACGCTGTGCGCGTATGTCATGAACCGGTTGGAGTCAGCCCTGACGGCGGCCGGTGCAGAGGCTCTGGCCAATTGACTCAACGGTCGCCGTCGTAGGGCGGCGCCTTTATCGAGAGGTGGACATGCAAGTCGAAACATTTCTGGAACATCTGAAGGCCGGCGCGGACAGGCCGGCGATCATCAGCGACGAAGGTCGCTTCACTTACGCCGAGCTATGTCGACAGATCGACGCCTATGCCGAGTCGTTGGCGGCGCAATCGGTCAGCGATTGCTGTGTGCTGCTGGTCGACAACTACAGCTTCAACAGCGTCTGCCTGCTGTTTGCATTGTGGCGGCGCAACAATGTCGTGGCGTTGTCGGTGCCCAAAAACGGCGAGCAGTTGGTGAATCTGGCGAACGCTGCCGGCGCACGGTTTACCGTGACGGGGAACGGGCCGCAGGGTTACTCGGTGCTGGCGAACGATGGTGCTGCGGTGCCGCCGACTGTCGACGGTCTCCTGTCGCGCCGGCAGGCCGGTTTCATTGTGTTCTCGTCCGGCTCGACCGGGCCGGCCAAGGGCGTCGTCCACGACATCGCACCGTTCTTCGAGCGTTATCTGAAGGCCGAGCAATGTGGCGCGATTCTGGCGTTCCTGCTGTTCGACCACATCGGCGGGCTGGTCACCGTCCTGCAGGCGCTGGCCACACACGGGACGCTGGTCCTGCCCAACGAACGTTCGCCTCAGGAAGTCGGCCGCTGTATCGAAACGTTCAAGGTGCAAACGTTGCACGTGTCGCCGACGCTTTTGAACCTGGCGACGATCACCGGCGTGTTCCAGACCTGGGACACCGGCAGCCTGCAACGTATCTATTTCGGCTCCGAGCCGAGTTCGCCCGAAGCCATTCAACGCATCGCCCGCACATTGCCGCAGGTGCGGCTGAACCAGTTGTACGGCATGTCGGAAATCGGTGTGTTGCCCTGTCGGGGTCTGGACGGCGACAGCGCCTGGATGACCGTCGAGGATCGGGCCTACAGCCTGCGGGTGGTCGACGGCATTCTGCAGGTGCGCGGAGCGACCAATATGCTCGGTTACCTGAGCGGCCCGGGCGAGCTGTCCGATGATGGTTATCTGATTACCCAGGACCTGGCGGAAGAGCGCGACGGGTACTTCAGGGTCAGCGGGCGGGCGGTCGATGTGATCAACGTCGGCGGCAAGAAGGTGTTCCCGTCTCACGTGGAGAGCGTGTTGATGGGCATCGACAACGTTTCTGACGTCGTGGTCTACGGTCAGCCCAACCCGTTGCTCGGTCAGATCGTGGCCGCGCGGTTCACCTTGCTGGAGCCGGAAACGCTGGAAGCGTTCAAGCCACGGCTGTATGCGGCGATTCGCGACGTGCTGTCACCGGAGCAGTTGCCCCGGCTGATTTCCGTCAGCGACACGCCACTGTTCACCAGCCGCTTCAAGAAAATGCGCCATCCCGGCGTCCTCAGCGGGTCGTAAGACCTGATTACCACGTTATAAGGAAATGACAACATGGCCGTACTCGAAGCAATGCGCGCAAGCATCGCGGAAATCCTGACCCTGCCGCTGGATGAACTGAAGGGCGATGTCCGATTGGAGAACAGTGACAACTGGGACTCGATGGCCAGGATCGGCATTGTCGCCCTGGTGTTCGAATCGACCGGCGTGACGGTGTCTGGCGAAGAGATGGACCGTATCGTGACGGTGCAGGACATCTTTGATCTGGTAACCCTGAAAATGAAGGAAACCGCATGACCCTGCGCACCCTTTGCGGAGTGACCGTGCGTGCGGTCACGTCCGCGTTGCCCGAACGGCGTGTGGGGCTGGACGACTTCGCCGAACTGTTCGGCGCCAAGGAAGTGGCCCGCATCGCCAAAAGCACCGGCATCGAATCGATCAGGGAAGCCGGATCGCTGGCCACGTCCGACCTGGTGATCGCCGCGTGCCGTCACCTGCTGGATCAGGGCGTGTGCGCAGCGCAGGAGATCGACGGACTGATCGTCGTGACCCAGACTCCGGACTCGTGGGTGCCGGGCGTCGGTTTCCTGGTTCAGCAGGCGCTCGGACTGCCCCAGCACTGTCTGGTACTGAACGTGTCCGCCGGTTGCTCGGGGTACGTCACTGCGCTGGTTCAGGCCGGCGCGCTGATCGCCGCCGGCGCCTGCAAAAAGGTGTTGCTGTGCACCGGGGATGTGACCACCAAGCTGCTGGACGGGCGCGACCGGCATGTGAAGATGCTGTTTGGCGATGCGGCGTCGGCCACTCTGCTGGAGGCGGGCGAGGGGACGTTCGAGTTCCTGTGCGGAGCCGACGGTAGTGGTCGTGAGGCCCTGGAATCCGACATCGCCTACACGCCTGAGGGTGACAGCCAGACTCGTGCCTCGATCCAGCGTCTGCAAATGGACGGTACGGCGGTGATGAATTTTGCACTGAACCGGGTACCGCAGACCGTCAAGTCGCTGTTTGAGGCGACGGGGTTGACGCCGGCGTCGCTCGACTTGCTGGTGCTGCACCAGGCAAACGGGTTCATGCTCAACTACCTGCGGCGGATGATCGGCGTCGCGCCGGAGAAGATGCCGATCGACATCGACGATGTCGGCAACACCAGCTCTACATCGATTCCGATTGTCCTGTCTCGCCACAGCGCAGTTGGCACAGCGCAGGCCCAGAACGTCGTGCTGTGCGGATTCGGTGCCGGTCTGTCCTGGGGCGCATTGAAGCTCGACCTTCGGCGCACGCTCGCCGTGCCGCCGTGCTACGTGCCTGAAAAGGCCACGCAGGCGGCCGGCACCGGCGAACGTCTGGAAGCCTGACGAGCCAATGCTGTCGGAGCTTTCGGGGATGTCTGCGGGCATTCCCGAAAGGACTCCGGATCTCTCCACCGGATGAAAAGGGAAGCCACTGCATGTTCGGGACATTCTGGAAAACGCTCGGGATCTATGGCGACGGAACCGATGCCCACGGGATTTCACCCTCGCCGTTTCTTCCGCGATTCAACTTTTACGAGTTTCACCAATCGGGCGCAATTGATGCTCAGCCCGATGCCATCATCGCCGCCGTGTGTGCCTTGGACATGCGCGCGGATCGGGTGGCCGATGCCTTGCTTCGTCTGCGCGAACTGCCGGCAAAGCTGATCAGAGCCATCGGCAACCGACCGCAACCCGCGCCCGCGCCGTTTGGTTTTGACACCTTCACCTTGCTGCGGCGCACTGAGCACGAAGTGTCCCTGGGACTGGCGGGGCGTTTTTGGCGCCCGGATCTGGACGCTTGCCTTGTGGCGGATGCTCCGGCGTTCATGTCGCTGGACGATTCTCGCGTCGCCAGGCTGGTGTTGCGTTTTCAAGTCATCGAACAGGCAGAGGGCGCACGTACGTTACGCACCGAAACGTTCGTGTTTTGCCCCAACACTCGAACCCGATGGTTGTTCACACCGTATTGGCTGGCGATCCGCCTGGCCAGCGGCTGGATTCGGCGTCGAACCCTGGCGACGATCCAGCGGCAATTTCCGGCACCCATCCAGTAGGCCGGGGCTGGCCGCCCTATGGGGGGATCGAATCGAGGTTCTGTAATAATTTGCATCAATTGGTTACATTTATAGCCTCAGCGAATCAATTCCTCCCGAGTCTCCCATGGCCATCAACTTCGACCTCAACGACCTGCAAGCCTTTCGCGCCGTGGTCGAGCAGGGCAGTTTCCGTAAGGCCGCGGACACCGTGCGCATCTCGCAACCGGCCCTGAGCCGACGCATCGAAAAGCTTGAAGACGCCCTTGGCGTGAAGCTGTTCGAGCGCACCACACGCAAAGTCAGCCTGACCCAGGCCGGACGTGGCTTCATGCCGAGTGTCGAGCGTTTGCTGGATGATCTGGACGTGGCGTTGCTCGGCATCAGCGAAGTCGCCTCGAATCGGCAGGGCCACGTCACTGTCGCCTGCGTGCCGTCGGCGGCGTATTACTTCATGCCGCGCGTGGTCGCTCGCTATCACCAGCAGTTCCCGCGAATCAAAGTCAAAGTCCTCGATTCCAGCGCCCATGACGTGCTGACTGCGGTGGTCAATGGCGAGGCGGATTTCGGCCTGAGTTTCATGGGTACCCAGGAGGCGGGCGTGGATTTCGAGCCGCTGGTGCAGGAGAGCTACGTGGTGGCCTGCCGCCGCGATCACCCCTTGGCCGGGCGCAGCAGCGTCAGTTGGGACGAGTTTTACCAGCAGGATTACATCTCGCTGGACAAGACCTCGGGCAATCGCTTTTTGCTCGATCAGGCACTGGCGAAGGTGGTGCCGCAGCGGCCGAGCATCTGCGAAACCCTGCACGTGACAACGATGATCGGTCTGGTGGAAGCGGGGTTGGGTGTGGCGGCGGTGCCGTTGATGGCGATGCCGGCGGCGGATCATCCGATCCTGACGCGGGTGCCGCTGACCGGTCCGCAAGTGATGCGCAGCGTGGGCATCATCAAGCGCCGGGGCCGTACGCTGACCCCGGCGGCATTGGAACTGGAGCGGCTGGTGGTGGAAATGAAAGTCCAGCCGCCTAAGGTCAGCGCTTGACCGAGTCCAGCCCCGTGGCCTGTACGTCGGCCTGGGCGGCCGGCGCGGCCAGATAGGCGAGCAACGCCTTGGCTTCCTGCGGATGTTGCGCACCGACCGGAATACCCGCTGCAAAACGTGTTACCGACTGCACCGACTCCGGAATCTTCCCGACAAAACTCACCCCCGGCACCGGCAGCAATTCGCTGACCTGCTGGAAGCCCAATTGATAGTCACCGGTCGCAACCACCGAGCCCACAGGGATTTTCGGGATCATCTTCGCCTTCGGTTTCAGCTGATCTTCGATGCCAAGCTTCTTGAACAATTGCTGCTCGATGTACACGCCGCTGGCGCTGTCCGAGTAGGCCACTGATTGTGAATCGAGCAGGGTTTTCTTCAGGGCGTCGACGTTGCTGATGTCCGGTTTCGGCGCGCCTTCGCGCACCACCAGGCCGATCCGTGAATCCGCCAGCTCAACCCGAGAAGCCGGGTCGACCTTGCCTTGTTTGATCAAGTCGTCGAGGGCGTAGCCGACCATGATCACCACGTCGGCCTGCTCACCCCGGGCGAGGCGATTGGGGATCGCTTCCGGGGCCTTGCCCATCGACGGGCCGAGAATGGTGTCGAGGGTGTTGCCGGTGTTCGCGGCGAACTTCGGGCTGAGGACTTTATAAGCCGCGGTGAAGCCGCCGGAAGTCATCACCCGCAACTCCTCGGCCTGGGCGAATGCGCTGAAGGCGAGGAGGGCGAGGGCGGTCAGATTGAAGAGCTTTTTCATGTCGGCGGGCTCCTCAAGCGACCGCAGGTTGCAGACGACCGCCCGCACGGCGATACAGATACAGCGTCGCGCACAACGCACACAGCGCGCCGACGCTCATCCAGTAACCCGGTGCGGCTTTGTCGCCGGTGTACTGAATCAGGAAGGTCGACATTGCCGGCGTGAACCCACCGAACACGGCGGTAGCGAGGCTGTAGGCCAGCGAGAAACCGGCCACCCGCACTTCCACCGGCATGATTTCGGTCAGCGCCGGAATCATCGCGCCGTTGTACATGCCGTAGATGAACGACAGCCACAGCAGCGACATCAGCATGTGGCTGAAGCTCGGCGCCTGCACCAGATACGACAGCGCCGGATACGTGGTGGCCAGGGCAAGCAACGACATGGCAATCAACAGCGGACGACGGCCAATCCGGTCGGACAGCGCGCCGCCAATCGGCAGCCAGAAGAAGTTCGAAACGCCCACCAGCAACGTCACCAGCAACGCATCCGACGTGCTCAGGTGCAGCACGGTTTTACCGAAGGTCGGCGCGTACACGGTGATCAGGTAGAACGCGGTGGTGGTCAGGGCAACCATCAACATCCCGCCAAGCACCACGACCCAGTTCTGGCCGAGGGTGCGGAACACTTCTTTCATGCTCGGGCGATGTTTGCGGGCGGCGAACTCTTCGGTTTCCGCCAGGTTGCGACGCAGCAGGAAGATGAACGGCACGATCATGCAACCGACGAAAAACGGAATCCGCCAGCCCCAATCGGCAATCACGTCCGGCGCCATCCACTGGTTCAAGGCAAAGCCCAGCGCAGCGGCAACTATGATCGCAACCTGTTGGCTGGCCGACTGCCAGGCCGTGAAGAAACCTTTGCGGCCCGGTGTGGCAATCTCCGAGAGATACACCGAAACGCCGCCCAGTTCAGCACCGGCCGAGAAGCCCTGCAGCAAGCGCCCGACCAGCACCAGCGCCGGGGCAAACAGGCCAATGGTTTCGTATCCGGGTACCAGCACAATCAATATCGTGCCGCTGGCCATGATCGACAGGGTGACGATCAAACCTTTGCGACGCCCGACGTCATCGATGTACGCACCGAGCACGATCGCCCCCAGCGGACGCATCAAAAAGCCTGCGCCGAACACCGCGAACGTCATCATCAGGGAAGCGAACTCGCTGCTCGCCGGAAAGAACACCGACGCGATCTGCGTGGCGTAGAAGCCGAACAGAAAGAAGTCGAACTGTTCGAGGAAGTTGCCCGAGGTGACCCGGAAAATAGCGCCGGCCCGCGAGCCGCCGTGTGGGATTGAGGCTGTCATCGAAAAATACTCCACCGCTTTTATGACGTGCGCGACGGGGAGGCGGCGCACGGTTTTTATTGGGGCGGATAGTGGCGCAGGGGGATCGATCTGTTAATTGCATAGTTGGCATGGATTGATGCGTGTATCGGATCAATGCGTCTGGGGGCGACTACACTTTCCAATCCGTCATCATCAAGAAACAAGGAATGATTCCAGAACCCCGCAGTCGGAGTTCAGGTATCACACATCTGAAGGAGGTTCACCGATGAACAACAAGACCCTGATCGCCAGCCTGGCCCTCGTCGCCGGCATCACCGGGATCAGCCCGCTCGTTCAAGCGGCGCCAACCTCGGCCGACACCGTCGAACGTTCGCCCATCGATGGCCGCGAACTGAAGGTCAACGACCGTGCTCCGGATGTCTATCAGCGCAGCGAAAAAGCCATCAACAACTGGAAACAGAAAGGCCTCAAGCAGCCAGAGCCACAGGCGCAGTGGGTGCAGATGAACGACAAGTACGTGATGGTGATGATTACTAATGGGACGATTGTGGATATCAAGCCGGTGGAGCGTTAGACCGCCAGCAACAATTGGCCATGGACGGCTGATTGCATTCGAGCGCCGTTCGGGTAAAACGCGAGGGGCGTTTCGAGTGACTGGATGTCAGGAGCAATTCGTTGGAAAAGAAACCCCTCTACCGCAAAGAAAACACCACGGCCCACAACGTCTGGCGCAACAACCCGGGCGGGCATTATCGGCATCAGCGAAACACCAAGGCTGAAATCCACAGCGAGGCTACACGCGGCTCGATGCATGGCATCAAACACCATGGCTACGATTACACACCGTTGTTTCGTTTTCTTTTGTCTCGTGTCGGCGGCGACTGGGATGAGATTTTCAGTGAGGCTGTGTCGCGGCTGGATCGGCAGGAACCGGTGTTCTGGATGGTCGCTCTGCATGAACATGAGCGAAGGGATGTCGTGGGGATGGGTGAGTCCAGCATCTACAGCGGGTTATACGTCGATGAGAATAAGCGCCTGCAAATCGTCAATCCCGACCTGAAGGCTGAAGACATGATGCCCAACTGCCAGTGCTGCACGCATACCTTCAACGGTGTCGTGTTCGGTACCCCTGAGCGCTGAGATTCAATCGACCCGACTGTGAGTCACCGCCTGCCCGCCACCCAACCGATACTGATTATTCCCGCTGCGCTTGGCCTCATACATCGCCAGATCCGCAATATGCAGCAATCGGTCCATGGTCGGCGCATGGTCGGGGAACACGGCGACGCCGAGGCTGGTGCCGATGTGGCGTTGTTCGTTGCCGATGGTGATCGGCGGGGACAGTTCGATGAAGAGTTTCTGGCAGATATTGCGCGCTTCGTCCTGCAGGTTCAGGCCGGGGGCGAGGCCCTGGAAAATGACCACGAACTCGTCGCCGCCGATGCGGGCGACGGTGTCGCTGACCCGCAGGATGCGTTTCAGGCGCGTGGCGGTGGTGATCAAAACGCGGTCGCCGGCGGCATGGCCGTAGCGGTCGTTGATGGCTTTGAAACCGTTGAGGTCGACGAACACCAGCGCCACCCGAGTCGTGGTGGCGCGCGCATGTTCCAGCGCTTCCGACAGGCGTTCTTCCAACACCAGCCGATTGGGCAGACCGGTCAGCGGATCGAAGTGAGCCAGGTGCTGGAGGTAACTGGCCGAGGCTTTTTCTTCAGTGATATCGCGCACCACGCCCATCATCTTGATCATCGCGTCGTGGTCGTTCTTCACCACGTTGCCGGTTTCCCTTAGCCAGCGAATCGTGCCGTCGGGCCAGACCACGCGGTATTCCTCGTCGTGGTTCTCACCGGTTTCCAGGCAACGCAATTCCCCGGCGCGTACCTTGGCGCGGTCGTCCGGGTGCACGCAGGAACAAAACAAGGCGTAGGAAGGCGTCACTTCGCCGATCTTGAACCCGAACATGCCGAAGATTGCGTCGGACCAATAGAGCCGATCCGTGTCGACTTCCCAATCCCAGGTGCCGATTCGGGCGAAATACTGACTGCGCTTGAAACGTTCGGCATCGCCATCCTGGTGAATGTTCTGGCCTTCGGCGGCGCGGGTGAGCAGTTCACGGTATTCGCCGAGCTGCCGACGCAGGGCACGCTCGCGACGAATCAACACGGCGATCACGACCATCAACACAACGACGAGGGCGAAACCGATCCAGAGTTGAGTCATTCAAGCATCGCTGACATGGCTTATCGATTCGGGGTTGGTAGCGGGTGGCCATCATCCATCACGACCAATGCTGGGTCAAACGGTTGCCAATGGCCGGCATTTCTGGGAAAACGGCGGCCAGCGGAACAATAGAGTGAATGTTATGAATGATGAACTGCAGATAATCGATCTTCAGCCCGGCGACGGAAAAGCCGCCGTCAAAGGCGCATTGATCACCACCCAATACACCGGTTGGCTGGAAGACGGCACCGAGTTTGACTCCTCCTGGAGCCGGGGCAAGCCGTTCCAGTGCGTGATCGGCACGGGCCGGGTGATCAAGGGCTGGGATCAAGGGATCATGGGCATGCAGGTCGGCGGTAAACGCAAACTGCGGGTGCCGGCGCATTTGGGCTATGGCGAGCGGACGATGGGCAAGATCCCGCCGAATTCGAATCTGGTGTTCGAGATTGAGTTGCTCGAGGTTTTGACGCGGGAGGATTGATTCCGGCGTTTGATGATCACAGTCAGGAATTGGCGCATGGACGTGTGGCACATGATTTTCCAGTTTGCCGAGTGGTTGGGCGAGAAGCACTCGTCGCACGGGCGCTGGTCTTACGGGTATATGGCTGTGCTCAACGCTGCTGTGGCGGTTGGCACTTGGGTTGTGGCCAGGGAAGTGATAGCAAAGAGCAAAGTGCTCAAGGATCGTGTGACGACGCTGGCGTCTCGAAGCCTGACAGTGACTTCCTTTGCAGAAGAAGGCGGGCAACAGGTCAGATTCACCGGCGTTCTGCTGGAGGAAGAGGGGGTTTATACGGTGACCCTGACTCGCCAGGATGTTCAAGGCTCCATCGTTTCTTCGAGCGACGGATTGCACTCGTTGGAAGAGGTCGATCGTTACTTGAGAGGTCATACGCCGTTTATCCTGTCTGATTTTCGGCGCTGATTGCGTCCGCCTATACAACCCGCTGTCTCCCTTCACGGAGCCAGCGGGTTTTTTCTCGCCCTTTTACCTGAGGCGTTACGCAGCCATCGCCATCTCATCCAGCGTTGCGGCAACCGTGCTGGTCAGGCTCGGAAATCTGCGTTTTACGCTGTTAAGTACCGGCATTACGCGGTTTCGGTCCAGTTTGCCGTGATTGCGGGCGAGTTGGACGAGGGCTTCGAGGGCGGCGGTGACGATGGATTTTCTTTCGCTCTCGAGCAGAAGCAGGCAGGCCTTTTCGGCCCATTGGCTGTCTTTCTCGTTGAGGCCGATGGAGATCAGGGCGGCGACGACGTGTGCATCGGATTTGCTTTCCATGGGGTGTTCCTCAGGTCGTGGCATCGAGAGTGTCCAGCGCCCGGTTCACGGCGAGTTCGCCACACATCACCACTTGGGCGATGCCCAGGACGGCACTGCGGTAGGGCGGGTCCAGCAGTGCGGCGAAGTCGCTGAGCATCACGCTGGCCGAGGCCATCGATTCGCAGGCGTGGGCCAGCAAGGCATGTTGATCGATGTGGGGGGCGATGAGGAACATGCGGCCGGGGCAGTGTTGTTTCGGGGCGGTGGGTTTCAGGTAATGGTCGAGGGCGCGCTCGGCGGCTTCGTGGAGTTTTTTTGAATCGGTGGAGGAGTAGGGCGAAGTTGGGTCGGACTCGTTGGGTACGTCAGTTTCGGGTGGATCGGGAACGTATTTGAACATTTGCCTAGAACCTTTAATTGGGGCTTACACCGTCATTGCGACTAAACAATTAGGTGGCAGCTATGCGCAGGTTAGTCGACCGGTGGTTCTAAGCATTCCCGGCGCGCCCGAAGACGCCCTACGCACAGCTACCATTGAGCACAGGCAAATGAACACCTGACTAAATGGACTGCATGCAACTTAAAACCGTCCGAGCGACTAAACCCGTTCACTGACCATTCAGTGATGCGAATCAAGTTACTGGCAGGCTCCAAGCCGCACAAGCCGGCGGATTCTGGCGTAGTTGTAGGCAAAGGCGCAAGGCGATGTAGCCTCCCGGATGGGGGCAAAATGATGCGTCATTTTTCAGTCCGCCTTCGCGAGCAAGCTCGCTCCCACAGAGGGTCTGAGTCGGCTTATCAGGGGGGCTGGCTCGCGAAATTCTGCTTTGTGATACCAAATGTCAGATAAGCCAATTCAAACTTGATTTATATCGGTTTCGATATAGCATGCTGGTATGTGATCGCTGCCATTCCTTGCAACACACCGCCGCCACACGATTCTGTCCGGGCTATTACGCTTTTCCTTCCAACACAGGAGAAGCCAATGCCAAGACACAAGGACGTGGTATTTGTCGGGAGTGCGCTCAAGGATCTGAGAGCTTTTCCCCTCGATGCTCGCAGAGCTGCAGGATTCCAATTGGATCTGTTGCAACAGGGCGACGAACCCTTTGACTGGCGCCCCATGAAAACCGTCGGACGAGGCGTCAATGAAATCAGAATCACCGAGGACTCAGGGGCGTTTCGAGTGTTTTATGTGGTCAACCGGCCTGACGCGATTTATGTGCTGCACGCCCTGCAAAAGACCACCCGCAAAACCGAGACGCGAGACATAGAACTGGCACGCGCCAGATACCAGGAAATAGGCTAAACCATGAAGGATCATCAAAACCCACCCCAGCGTTTCTCAAGCGTCTGGGATGCACTGGAAGACACGCCGCAGGAAGCGGCCAACATGCGTCTGCGGGCCAAGCTGATGCGCACGCTTTGCGAAACCATTCGAGCCTGGGAGCTTCCCCAAAAGGAGGCGGCCAAGCGCCTTGGCATCACTCAACCGCGCCTCAACGACGTACTCAACGGCAAAATCGACAAGTTCTCTCTGGACGCGTTGGTCAATCTGTCGGCCGCCGCAAAACTGGACGTAGACCTCTGCTTCTCGTCGTCCCCGCCACTGCAATGGGCCTGACAGACGAGGGCTCCCAACGGCCCTGCATCTGAAAAGCCTTCTAGAGGCGGTGCCGTCTGACGCTCCGCCTCAATCCTTTCACGTCAAAATCTCAAACCGCGACGGACGGTCGAAAACAGACCTTGCCCCTTTCGATCCGAACAGCGACTATGCTCGCCATATAGGGGTAGGGGGTATAGGTATGTCGCACACGCACGAACACAAAGGCGAGTTGCTCAACCGGGTCCGGCGCATTGCCGGGCAGGTTCAGGCCGTCGAAAAGGCGCTGGAGTCCGAGGCCGATTGCGCCAAGACGTTGCACCTGATGGCGGCGATTCGCGGCGCGGTCAACGGTTTGATGGAGCAGTTCATCGAGGCCCATGCCCGCGAGCATGTCGCCCATCCCGACCTCAGCGACGAAGCCCGCGCCCAGGGCGTGGAAGAGTTGCTGCAAGCCATCCGCCGTTATTCCAAGTGAGCACCGACACCATGAATCTGACGACTCGGTCTGACGACTTTTCCCACGATCACCAGTTTCTTGGCGCGTCCCATGACGACAACGCCCGCCGCACCTTGTGGGTGGTGGCGCTGACGTTCGTGATGATGATCGGCGAAATTGCTGCCGGTTACCTCACCGGTTCCATGGCACTGCTGGCCGATGGTTTCCACATGGCGACCCACGCCGGCGCCCTCGGTATCGCGGCGGCGGCCTATGGTTTTGCCCGGCGCAACGCCAACAACCGGCGCTACAGTTTCGGCACCGGCAAGGTCGGCGATCTGGCGGGTTTTGCCTCGGCGATGGTGTTGGGGCTTGTGTCGCTGGGCATTGCCGGGGAATCGGTTTTCCGCCTGTTCGAGCCCACCAGTGTGGCGTTCGGCGAGGCCACCTTGATCGCCGTGGTCGGCCTGGGCGTCAACCTGCTCAGCGCCTTTTTGCTGGCCGGCCATCACGGTCATCATGACCACGGCCATAGCCACGATCACGGCCATCACCACCATCACGACAACAACCTGCGCTCAGCCTACGTGCACGTACTGGCCGATGCGTTGACGTCGGTGCTGGCGATTGCCGCGCTGCTTGCCGGTCGCTATCTGGGCTGGGTGTGGATGGATCCGGTGATGGGCATCGTCGGTTCCATCGTCATCGCCAAATGGGCCTGGAATCTGATGCGCGACAGCGCCGCCGTGCTGCTCGACACCACCGATGAACCGGTGGCCGAGGAGATCCGCGAACTGCTGGAAACCTCCGACGATGTGCGCATCAGCGATTTGCACGTCTGGCAGGTCGGCCCGCAGGCGCGGGCGGCGATTGTCAGTGTGGTGGCGGCTGCGGGCGTGACTGCCGAGGCGATTCGCGAGCGTCTGGCACCGGTGCATGAGCTGTCGCACCTGACCATCGAATTGCGCAACGCTTAAGTCGTTGCCTCGCAGAACAATGGAATCCGCCCATTGAGAGAAGGGCGGTAATGCCAGGCGAACCGCTTCAGGTCGATGTCATGGGCGAGGATTTCACCGACGGTGGCGCTGGCAATGGTCATCGCCAACCTTTGCCCCGGGCATTGATGACGACCGCTGCCGAACGTGAAGCTGCGGCGGTTCGGGCGATCCGGCAGAAAACGATCCGGGTTTTCATTCAGTGCCGGGTCGCGGTTGGCTGAGGCGAGCAACACCAGAATCACGTCGCCCGCTTCAAAGCGCACGCCGTCGATTTCGCAGGTGTTCGCGACAAAACGTCGGGTGTTCTGCACCGATGGATCGAAGCGCTGGACTTCGGCCAGCAGCGAATCGACTGACACGTCGTGTAATTCAGGCTGACGCTGCAACGCCACCAACGCGTTACCGATCAGCCCGGCGGTAGCCTCGAACGTCTGCGAACAGAGGCCGATCAGGTTGGCAATCAGTGCGTCTTCTTCGCCAGAAAAGCGCTGCTGAATGTCGGCGAGAAACGGGTTTGGCTCCGCCAGTAATTCAATGAAGTAACCGTGCAATTGCTCTGCCGCTCGATGCGCTGCCGCCAGTTGCAGGTCATTGCTCAGCGGTGAAAGGCACGCTGCAAAATCCGCAGTCAGCTCACTGATCGCCCGCGCTTGTGCCGGAGTGAATCCGAGCAAAGCCGCAACCACGCACACCGGGCCGCGAAACATTGCCTTATATAAGCCGTCGGCATCGTTAGTCACCAACCGTGCGGCGACCAGCGCTCTGACATCTTCGTCATTGATCAGCCCCAGCGTCGGCTCAATGGCCGAACGCGGGCAGCGCTGAGCTTCGCCGTCATTCATGCGCATCAACTGGCCAAACACCTTGCCCGCCATGCCATCGGCGATGGCTTTGGGCACTGGTTCCTGCACGGGGCGCACCCGGCAATCCGCATGCGCCAGCACCGCGCACACCGCTCGGGCGCTGCTGGCGATCCACAGTTTCAGTCCGTGATGAAAGGTCAAACCGCCCGCCGCGCGCAGTTCGGCGTAGTAAGGGTAGGGATCGGCGTGAGTCGCAGCGATGATCGGGTCCATGGTTCGCAACCTTGTCGGTGGGGAAAGTGTTGCTACTATCTCCAGTCCTTGAGGGCGATGATTCGTCCGGGAGCGAAATATGCACGCAGAACATCAAGACATCGGCGTCTCGCAAGTGGCGGCCGCCATCGCGGAACCGGCGCGAACCAAAATGCTGTGTTCGTTGATGGACGGCCATGCCCGCACCGCGACGGAGCTGGCGACCCTCGCCGACGTCAGCGCTTCGACCGCCAGTGCGCACCTGGCCAAACTCAAGGACCTGGCGTTGGTGCGCCTGCACGTGCAGGGCCGCCACCGTTATTACCGCCTCGCCGACAAGCGCGTGGCCCAGGCCCTCGAAGCGCTGATGGTGATCGGCCAGAACCCCGCGCCGGCCTTCAAACCCCACACACCGGATCGCCTGCAATTCGCCCGTACTTGCTACGACCACATGGCCGGGACGTTGGCGGTGTTGCTGCATGACCGGTTGTTGGAGGGCGGTTGGCTGGTGGAAACCGATGAGCAGACCTACCGCTTGAGCGAGAGCGGAGAGGCGCTGTTCGAAGGGGTGGGCATTGAGGTCAGGGATCTGTCGACCTTGCGCCGACGCTTTGCCTGCCCGTGCCTGGACTGGAGCATGCGCCGGCCGCATCTGGGCGGATCGCTCGGGGCGGCGTTGTTGCAGACCGCGTTGAAGCGCAAATGGGTGACGCAGGATCTGGACAGTCGGACGCTGACGTTGACGGCGACGGGGCGCAAGGAGATGACAGCGCGGTTCGGGGTGAAATGGCCCGAAGCGATGCAGCCTGTCCCGGTGCGTAAATCCTCGACCATCGCAGCTGACAGCCGACTGTAATAAGTCTGACTGATGAAGGGGCGTTTTACGGCTTGTGGCCCGTGGGCGGACTCTATACTGTATATGCGAACAGTATAAGGTCCTTGCCATGCAACTCATCGACAAGCTCAGCATCCTCGCCGACGCCGCCAAGTACGACGCCTCCTGCGCCAGCAGTGGCGCGCCCAAGCGCAGCTCCGAGGGCAAGAGCGGGCTGGGTTCCACCGATGGCATGGGCATCTGCCACAGCTACACGCCGGACGGGCGCTGTGTGTCGCTGCTCAAGGTTCTGCTGACCAATTTCTGTCTCTATGACTGCCAATACTGCGTCAACCGACGCTCCAGCGATGTGCCCCGTGCGCGTTTCACGCCCGAGGAAGTGGTGACGCTGACCCTGGATTTCTACCGGCGCAATTGCGTCAGCGGGTTGTTCCTCAGCTCCGGGATCATTCGTTCGGCGGACTACACCATGGAGCAACTGGTGCGCGTCGCCAAGCTGTTGCGTGAAGAACATGAATTCCGTGGCTACATCCATCTCAAGACCATTCCCGAAGCGGATCCTGCGCTGATCGAAGAAGCCGGGCGTTATGCCGACCGCTTGAGCGTCAACATCGAATTGCCCACCGATGCCAGCCTGCAGACGCTGGCGCCGGAAAAACAGATCGGTTCGATCAAGCAAGCCATGAACACCATCTACACCGGTGTGCAGACCGTACTCAACGAGCCCCGCGCACCGAAGTTCGCCCCGGCCGGGCAGAGCACGCAGATGATCGTCGGTGCCGATGACACCGACGACAGTACGATTCTGCACAGCGCTCAGGCGCTCTACGGCAACTTCCGCCTGCGCCGGGTCTATTACTCGGCGTTCAGCCCGATTCCCGACAGCCCGAAAAGCGTGCCGCTGGCCGCGCCGCCGCTGATGCGCGAGCACCGCTTGTATCAGGCCGACTTTCTGCTGCGCAGTTACGGCTACACCGCCGATGAATTGCTTCAAGGGCCGGGCAATCTCGCGCTGGACATCGACCCGAAACTGGCTTGGGCGCTGCAGAATCGCGAGGTGTTTCCGCTGGATCTCAACCGCGCCGAGCCGGCGTTGATCTCGCGCATTCCCGGCATTGGCCTGCGTACCACCGAGCGATTGGTGGAACTGCGTCGGCAGCGGCGCATTCGCTACGAAGACGTGGCGCGCATGCGCTGTGTGCTGGCCAAGGCCAAACCGTTCATCATCACCAGCGATTACCACCCGCAGCAGTCGGAAGTCACCAGCCAGATGCTCTATCAACAACTGCGCGACCGGCCGATGCCGCAGCAGATGGGGTTGTGGGGATGATCAATCTCGATTGCGACGACCTGTTCGACACCTGGCGCCAACAGGCGCGCTGGCTGCTCAGCCATGAAATCGATCCGAGTCTGGTGAGCTGGGCTTCGGAAGGGGTGAGTGATCTGTTTGCCGGTGACGTGTCGGTGCCTGAAGGGCAGGGACCCTTTCAGGCGCGGATTCCGCGTGCGTTGCTCGACACCCTGGAACAAGCGTCGCGATACCGTGGCGATCAGCGTTGGAGTCTGCTTTATGAAGTGCTCTGGCGGGTCAGCCATGGTGATCGCACTGCAATGATGGCCGGCGACAAACTGGGCAGCGAGTTGCAGCGACGGATCAAGCAGGTGCAGCGCGAAGCCCATCATCTGCATGCGTTCGTGCGTTTCATCGAGCGTCCTTCAGAGCTGCCGGGCCCCCAATACGTAGCATGGCACGAACCGGCCCACGACATCCTGCACAGCGCCAGCGAACACTTCATCGGCCGCATGGGCCGGCATCGTTGGCTGATCGCCACGCCGCGCGACGGGGTTTACTACGATGGCGAGCAGTTGATTCATCATCGCCAGTGCCCGGTGGAATGGCGGCAACTGGCGCAGAACGTTGATGATCCGCAGGGTGAGTTGTGGCTGGCTTATTACAGCCACATCTTCAATCCGGCGCGGTTGAACGAGAAGGTCATGCAGGGGCATTTGCCCATGCGCTTCTGGAAGAATCTGCCTGAAGGGGAATTGATCCCCGGATTGATTACCCAGGCGCGCATGGGCAAGCAGCAGAACGGGCAGGCCGGCGGGATTGCCGGGCGTGGCGGCAAACGTATTGCGTTGAAAAAGGTGGAGCATCCGCCGTCTGATCAGCGAGTTGCCGAAGCCATCAACAGACCAAAACCGGCAAAGGTCACGCCCGAGACTTTCGCTGCCAGCCAGGAACCTTTCGGGCTCGACAACCAGCCTTTGGCGGCATTGGCGAGCAGGGCATAACTGCCGTGCACCAGAATCACCAGCACCGCATAAGAGGCCACCAGTTTGAAAAACTGCGGGTGGAACGCCTGTGCGGTGTCGATGAACTGCGGGAACACCGCCAGAAAGAAAAAGATGGCTTTGGGATTGAAGAACTGCAGGGACGCGGCTTCCAGAAAACGGTAACCCGGGCGAGAAGGGCGGACGTCTTGCAGGGTACGGAAACGATCCGAACGCCAGCTCTTGAAACCCAGGTACAACAGATAGGCGGCGCCGGCGTATTTCAGCACGGTAAAAGCCGTTGCCGAGGCGCTGAGAATCAGGCCGATACTGGTAGCGCTGAGGGCGGCAACCACGAACGCCCCCGAGGCAATCCCCAGAATTCCCGGCACTGCGCCGGCCCAGCCCAGACGCACGGCGTTGGACAAGGTCAGCACCACACCCGGGCCAGGGCTCAAAATGGTCAGGGTGGCGAAGAGTACAAAGAGTCCGTAACTGTGCATGTCTGGCTCCGTCAGGGCGCGGGATTGGGCGTGCGGGCAGATTGGCGCGGCGACGAGCGAGTGACAAACGCTTTAAATGCAGCGCATACGTGACTAAATTAGACCCATGAACAAATCACTCCCGCCGCTCAACGCGGTTCGTGCCTTTGCGGTCGCCGCCCGTCATCAGAGTTTCACGCTGGCGGCCGAAGAACTGCATGTGAGTCACAGTGCTGTCAGTCGACACATCAAATTGCTGGAAGAACACCTGGGTGTGCTGCTGTTCGAACGGCGCATCCGGCAATCGTTGTTGACGCCCGCCGGCCAGCGTTTCTATCACCAGGTCAGCGCCGGTCTGGCGCAGATCGCCGACGCTGCTGCCGAATTGCGACAGCAGGCGGCACGGCCGACCGTGATCATCAACACTCGACCGTCTTTTGCCCAGTTGTGGCTGATGCCCCGGCTGGATGCCTTTATGGCAGAGCACCCGGACATCGAGCCGCAAGTGATCACCCAGACTCGATCCCCGGATCCTGCACAGGACAGCTTCGATATTGTCATCCGCCGTGGTCGTGACGACTGGGCGCCGACCATCGAGTCGCACGCGTTGTTCGAGGATGAATTGCTGATGGTGGCAGCGCCCGAGTTGATCGAGCGACTACCACTGGCGGATCTTTCGGATCTGGGCCGGCACACCTTGCTGACCGTCAGGGCCCGGCGTGAGGACTGGCACCACTGGGCGCTGCGTTTTGGCCAGAGTCAGAGTGCGAGCCAGGAGATTCGCCAGTTCGATTACATGCATCGGGTGTTGGAGGCTGCGGTGGCGGGCGAGGGCATTGCCTTGTGCCCGACCACGTTGCTGGGCACGCACTTGTCGAGCGGTCGACTGGTCTGTCCGCTGCCCGACTTGCGCATGCCGTTGCCACGTTATTACTACGGCGTTGCACCACAGGCGTCCGCATCGGCTCAGGTGTTTCTGGCGTGGCTGCAAAAACAGACCCCATGAAAAAGCCCCCATCGATCACTCGATGGGGGCTTTTGTGCATCTGGGCGTCAGATCAAACCTTGACGATCCAGCCTGCTGGCGCTTCGACGTCGCCGGTCTGCACACCGGTCAGCTCTTTGTAGAGCTTCTGGGTCACAGGGCCGACTTCGGTTTCGCTGTGGAACACGTGCAGGTGGTCGTTGTAGCTGATGCCGCCGATCGGGGTGATCACCGCAGCGGTACCGCAAGCACCGGCTTCCTTGAAGTCCGACAGCTTGTCGATGAACACGTCGCCTTCGACCACTTCCAGGCCCAGACGGGACTTGGCCAGTTCAATCAGCGACAGACGGGTGATGCCCGGCAGTACCGATGGCGAGTTCGGGGTCACGAACTTGTTGTCGTGGGTGATCCCGAAGAAGTTGGCCGAACCGACTTCCTCGATCTTCTTGTGGGTCAGCGGATCCAGGTAGATGGCGTCAGCGAAGTGCGCTTTCTTGGCCTGGGAACCCGGCATCAGGCTGGCAGCGTAGTTGCCACCGACCTTGGCGGCACCGGTGCCTTGTGGCGCGGCGCGGTCGAAGGAGGAAATCTGGAAGTTGTGCGGGGTCAGGCCGCCCTTGAAGTAGGCGCCCACCGGGATCGCGAACACCGAGAAGATGAACTCCGGGGCGGTACGCACGCCGATGTTGTCACCCACGCCGATCACGAACGGACGCAGGTACAGCGCGCCTCCGGTGCCGTAAGGCGGGATGAAGCGCTCGTTGGCGCGAACCACGTCCTTGCACGCTTCGATGAATTGCTCGGTGGACACATGCGGCATCAGCAGGCGGGCGCAGCTACGCTGCATGCGGGCGGCGTTCTGGTCCGGACGGAACAGGTTGATCGAGCCGTCCTTGCAACGATAGGCCTTCAGGCCTTCGAAGCATTGCTGGCCATAGTGAAGGGCAGTGGAGCCTTCGCTGATGTGCAGCACGTTGTCTTCGGTCAGGGTGCCTTTGTCCCACTCGCCGTTGCGAAAGTACGACAGATAGCGTTTATCGGTCTTGATGTAATCAAAACCCAGCTTGTCCCAATTGATGCTTTCGTTACCCATGACACCCTCTATCACTTAACAACCGTCGAAACGGTTCAAGGCTTCTGACGTTTTTTTGGATGGGCACAACAATACTTCATTCTTGAGCGGTTTCGCAGCCCGGGCGATGGGGGGAGCAGCAGATTTATTAGCCTGCTTATGAAAAAACTCCCCCGCGTCGGGTTTTTACAGGTGCAACGCATGCCCGAGGGCACGCAACGCCGCTTCCTGCACCGCTTCACCCAGCGTCGGGTGCGCGTGGATGGTGCCGCCGATGTCCTCCAGTCGCGCGCCCATTTCCAGGCTTTGCGCGAACGCGGTCGACAGCTCCGACACCCCGACCCCGACCGCCTGCCAGCCGACAATCACATGATTGTCCCGACGGGCGACCACCCGCACGAAGCCGGTTTTCGATTCCAGGGTCATCGCCCGACCATTGGCCGCGAACGGGAAGTTCGACACGATGCAGTCCAGTCCCGTCGCCTTGGCCTCGTCCGGGGTCTTGCCGACGACCACCAGTTCCGGGTCGGTGAAGCACACGGCAGCGATGGCGGTCGGGTTGAATTCGCGGGTCTTGCCGCTGATCAGCTCGGCGACCATCTCGCCCTGGGCCATGGCGCGGTGAGCCAGCATCGGCTCGCCGCTCAGGTCGCCGATGGCGTAGACGTTGCGCATGCTGGTCTGGCAGCGGCTGTCGATCTTGATCGCCGAGCCGTTCATGTCCAGGTTCAGCGCTTCGAGGTTCCAGCCCTGGGTGTTGGGTTTGCGACCGACGGCCACCAGCACCTGATCGGTTTCCAGGTTCAGGGTGTCGCCGTTCGGATCGCGCACCTGCAACGTGCCGTCGAAACCCAATACGCTGTGCTTCAAGTACAACTTCACACCCAGTTGCTTCAGCGCATCGTGCACCGGTTGGGTCAGTTCGGCGTCGTAGGCTGGCAGGATCCGATCCTGCGCCTCGACCACACTGACCTCGGCGCCGAGCTTGCGGTAGGCAATGCCCAATTCCAGACCGATGTAACCACCGCCGACCACGATCAGGCGTTTCGGTACCGACTTCGGCGCCAGTGCTTCGGTCGACGAAATGATCGGCCCGCCAATCGGCAGGATCGGCAGGTTGACGCTTTTCGAGCCGGTGGCCAGCACCAGATGTTCGCACTGGATGCGGGTGTCGCCGACGTCCACGGTCTTGCCGTCGACGACCTTGGCCCAGCCGTTGATGACCTGAACCTTGTTCTTCTTCAGCAACGCGGCGACGCCGGTGGTCAGGCGATCGACGATGCCGTCCTTCCACTCGACGCTTTTAGTGATGTCGAGGGTCGGTGCGGAAACGTTGATACCCAGTGCCGAATGCTGGTTGTGATGTTGAGTCTGGTGAAACTGCTCGGCCACATGAATCAGCGCTTTCGACGGAATGCAGCCAATGTTCAGGCAGGTGCCGCCCAGCGATTCGCCCTCGACCAGAATGGTCGAAATGCCCAGTTGCCCGGCACGGATGGCCGTTACATAACCGCCAGGGCCGCCGCCGATGATCAGCAGCGTGGTGTTCAGAGTTTGCATTGCATCACTCCACAAACAGGGTCGCGGGTTGTTCGATCAGGCCACGAATGGCCTGGATGAAGAGCGCCGCGTCCATGCCGTCGACCACGCGGTGATCGAAGGAGCTGGAGAGGTTCATCATCTTGCGGATCACCACCTGGCCTTTGACGACCATCGGGCGTTCGACGATTTTGTTCACACCGACGATCGCCACTTCCGGCAGGTTCAGCACCGGGGTGCTGACGATGCCGCCGAGGGCGCCGAGGCTGGTCAGGGTGATGGTCGAGCCGGACAGTTCATCGCGGCTGGCCTTGCCATTGCGGGCGGCGTTGGCCAGGCGGGAAATTTCTGCCGCGCTGTCCCACAGGCTGCGCGCCTCGGCGTGACGCACCACCGGCACCATCAGGCCGACATCGCTTTGGGTGGCGACGCCGACATGCACCGCGCCGAGGCGGGTGATGACCTGGGCTTCGTCGTCGTAGCGGGCGTTCATCTGCGGGAAGTCGCGCAGGGCGACGACCAAGGCACGCACGAGGAACGGCAGCAAGGTCAGCTTGCCACGGCTGGCGCCGTGTTTTTCGTTCAGGTGGGCGCGCAGTTCTTCAATCGCGGTGACGTCGATTTCCTCGACATAACTGAAGTGCGCGGCACGCTGAGTGGCGTCCTGCATGCGCTGGGCAATCTTGCGGCGCATGCCGATCACTTGAATCTGTTCTTCATCGTTACGCTGGGCGTAAGCGGCGGCGACAGGTGCTGAAGCGTTCGACTGACCTTGCGCCAGATAGGCGTCGAGGTCTTCGTGCAACACACGGCCGGCCGGGCCTGAACCGCGCACCAGACGCAACTGAATGCCCAGATCCAGCGCATGTTTGCGCACGGCCGGCGAGGCCAGCGGGCGCTCATCGGCTTCGCGGGCGACCATCGGGCCCTGGCAAACCGGAGCCGTACGTGGCGCGGCGGGTTTGCTTTCAACGACAGCTTCAACTTTTGCTGCGACAGGTGCTTCTTTCGCCGCAACAGGCGCCGGTTTGTCGGACTCCTTCAGATTGCCAGCGCCTTCCACTTCGATGCTGATCAGAATACTGCCGACCGCCATCACTTCACCCGGCTGACCGCCGAGTGCAATCACCTTGCCGTGCACCGGCGACGGAATGTCGACCATCGCCTTGTCGGTCATCACATCCGCCAGCACCTGGTCTTCAACGACCAGATCGCCGACCTTGACGTGCCACTGCGACAGTTCTACTTCTGCGATGCCTTCGCCGATGTCCGGCATCTTGATAACGTGCGTGCCCATTCAGACCTCCATGACCCGTTTCAGCGCCGCGCCCACTCGGGACGGCCCAGGGAAATACGCCCACTCTTGCGCGTGCGGGTAGGGGGTGTCCCAACCGGTGACGCGCTCGATCGGCGCTTCCAGGTGGTGGAAGCAATGCTCTTGCACCAGCGACACCAGTTCGGCGCCGAAACCGCAGGTGCGGGTGGCTTCGTGAACCACGACGCAACGGCCGGTTTTCTTCACGGATTTGACGATGGTTTCCAGGTCCAGCGGCCACAGGCTACGCAGGTCGATGACTTCAGCATCAACGCCGGATTCTTCGGCGGCGAATTGCGACACGTACACGGTGGTGCCGTAGGTCAGCACGGTTACGTCCTTGCCCGGACGGGCGATGGCGGCGACGTCCAGCGGCACGGTGTAGTAGCCGTCAGGCACCTGCGCGGCCGGGTGTTTCGACCATGGGGTTACCGGACGTTCGTGATGGCCGTCGAACGGGCCGTTGTACAGGCGTTTGGGTTCGAGGAAGATCACCGGGTCATCGTTTTCGATGGAGGCGATCAGCAGGCCCTTGGCGTCATACGGGTTGGACGGCATGACGGTGCGCAGGCCGCAGACCTGGGTGAACAGGGCTTCGATGCTCTGGCTGTGGGTCTGACCACCGTAGATGCCGCCACCGCAAGGCATGCGCAGGGTCATCGGCGCAGTGAATTCGCCGGCCGAGCGATAACGCAGGCGTGCCGCCTCGGAAATGATCTGGTCGTAGGCTGGGTAGACGTAGTCGGCGAACTGGATTTCCACCACCGGACGCAGACCGTAGGCGCCCATGCCTACGGCGGTCCCGACAATGCCGCTCTCGGAGATCGGTGCGTCGAACACCCGCGAGGTGCCGTACTTGGCCTGCAGGCCTTCGGTGCAACGGAACACGCCGCCGAAGTAGCCGACGTCCTGGCCGAACACCACAACGTTGTCGTCACGCTCAAGCATCACATCCATGGCCGAGCGCAGGGCCTGGATCATGGTCATGGTGGTCGTGGTCATGGCGGTTTCCAACTGAATATTGTTGTTGTGATCGTTCATGTCAGATCCCCAACTGCTGACGCTGGCGCTTCAAGTGCTCCGGCATCTCTTTGTAGACGTCTTCGAACATGGTCGCGGCGCTTGGAATCTGGCCGCCGGCGAGGGTGCCGTACTGTTCGGCCTGTTTCTGCGCGGCGATCACTTCGGCTTCGAGCTCGGCGCTGACGGCGGCGTGCTCTTCTTCCGACCAGTGGCCGACCTTGATCAAGTGCTGTTTCAGGCGGGCAATCGGGTCGCCCAGCGGGAAGTGGCTCCAGTCGTCGGCAGGCCGGTATTTGGACGGATCGTCGGAGGTCGAGTGCGGGCCGGCGCGGTAGGTGACCCACTCGATCATGGTCGGGCCGAGGCCGCGGCGGGCGCGTTCAGCTGCCCAGGCGGAGGCGGCGTAGACCGCGTAGAAATCGTTGCCATCAACCCGCAGCGAGGCGATGCCGCAACCCACTCCACGCCCGGCGAAGGTGGTGGCTTCACCACCGGCGATGGCCTGGAAGGTCGAGATCGCCCACTGGTTGTTGACCACGTTGAGAATCACTGGTGCACGGTAAACGTGAGCGAAGGTGAGGGCAGTGTGGAAGTCCGACTCGGCGGTGGCGCCGTCGCCGATCCAGGCCGAGGCGATTTTGGTGTCGCCCTTGATCGCCGAGGCCATGCCCCAGCCCACGCCCTGAATGAACTGGGTCGCGAGGTTGCCGGAAATGGTGAAGAAACCGGCGTCCTTGACCGAGTACATGATCGGCAGCTGACGGCCCTTGAGCGGATCGCGCTCGTTGGACAGCAGTTGGCAGATCAGGTCGACCAGCGGTACGTCGCGGGCCATCAGGATGCTTTGCTGGCGGTAGGTCGGGAAGCACATGTCGTCGATGTTCAAGGCCAGGGCCTGAGCGCTGCCGATGGCTTCTTCGCCAAGGCTTTGCATGTAGAACGACATTTTTTTCTGACGCTGGGCGACCACCATGCGGTTGTCGTAGATCCGGGTCTTGAGCATGGCGCGCATGCCTTTGCGCAGGATCTCGACCGGCACGTTTTCGGCCCATGGACCGAGAGCATTGCCCTGGTCGTCGAGCACACGGATCAGGCCACGGGCCAGGTCTGCGGTGTCGGCGGGTTCAACGTCGATGGAAGGTTTGCGCACCGTGCCGGCATCGGTCAGATGCAGGTAGGAGAAATCGGTTTTGCAGCCTGGGCGGCCCGAGGGTTCAGGGACGTGCAGACGCAGCGGTTCATACGCTTGGGTCATGGCTTCTACGCTCGATCTTGTGAATTTCTTGTAGTGAGCTGGCAGTCATTCTTCGATAAAAGAAATCTTGTCCTACAACAATCATAGGCCCGGGCAAGAAGAATATTTCTCTCTGTTTCGTTGCACTGGAGATCATTTGCAGATAGAAATTCTGCATAAACATAAAAAACAGGTGGTTTTGTCTCATGCGCAAACTGGACCGTACCGACATCGGCATTCTCAACAGCCTTCAAGAGAACGCGCGCATCACCAATGCCGACCTGGCCCGTTCGGTCAATCTGTCGCCGACACCGTGCTTCAACCGGGTCAAGGCGATGGAAGAACTGGGGCTGATCCGAGAGCAGGTGACCCTGCTCGATGCCGACCTGCTCGGGCTGCACGTGAACGTGTTCATTCACGTGAGCCTGGAGAAGCAGGTGGAGGAAGCGCTGCAGCATTTCGAAGAAGCGATTTCCGACCGCCCGGAGGTCATGGAGTGCTACCTGATGGCCGGCGACCCGGACTATCTGATCCGGGTGCTGGTGCCGACCATTCAGTCGCTTGAGCGGTTCATGATGGACTTCCTGACCAAGGTACCGGGGGTGGCCAACATTCGGTCAAGCTTTGCGCTCAAGCAGGTGCGCTACAAGACCGCTTTGCCGTTGCCGGCGAACGGTCTGACCCTCGGCAACTGATCGCTGGTCGGATTACAGGCGGTCATATCGATAATTCAGCTCCGTCGTATGGATCGCCTGCCCAACCGTGAATGTTTGTGCCCAGGGGGCGAGTTCATTCTCCGGGTGGAAGACCAGCGTAGTTTCATTCATCGCATCAGGATCGCCTTCACTGGACGTAAATGCCGGGAGGCGCGGATGTTGTTGCTTCCAGCGCTCCCACAGCAAATCCATGTAGCAGTGATGCAGGAAGAAGACCGGATCATTCGGGGACGCCGCGTGTAGCATGTTGCCACCGACCCAGGCGTGAACCGGGTTGTGCAATTCTCTTTCCGCCACGTTTTCCCAACCTGCTGGCTCCAGCCAGTAGGGCGTCCTGTTGAGGGCAGAGATGACGGCGTCTTCCGACGGCAAGGCGCCTTCTGCGCCCAGGTTTCGAAGCAGGCCGGTGTTTTCCGGTGCCTCGTCCCACACAGTGATTTCGAACCGGGATTGCTCCCGGGAAAACGGGCCGGTGGTGACGCGCTGCTCCAGCGTATTGTCGCCGTTTCCCCCCATGAAGTCGGAGGTGAAGGGGTTGTCGGCACCACTGAGTTGCCAGTTCCAGTAGGGCAAGGTGATGCCCGGATTGTTGGCAGCGGCTTGCAGGGCGAGTTCGAACTGGCGAATCAGAATCCTGTGCCAGGGAAAGAACAGGGGACTGCCGTGCGGATTGGGGACCAGCGGGTTGCCCCGGCCCATCGAATTCTTGTGGATCTGGACAAAGTCGTCGTAGCGGTTCTGCTGGCCGGGCCGCAGCACGCTGTCGACATTGTTTTTCAGCCTCAGAACCGCGTCGATGAAAGCGGATTTCTCATCCCGGGACAGATCCCGGTGGTTGCGGCGAATATCCATATTGCAAAAACTCCATTGGTTGATTGCCCAATGAAGTCTGCCTGCTGGCCGGAATTAAACCAGTTCATGGTTATCGACGCGTGATGTGGGAAAAGCTTCCCCCATCACGCCCTGTGCAGTTTTTTCTTATAGCGCATTGATTGGAATCTTCAGGTACGTCACGCCATTGCTTTCAGCCGGCGGCAGATTCCCGGCCCGCACATTGACCTGGATCGCCGGCAACAGCAGGGTCGGCATGCCCAACCCCGCATCACGTTTGGTGCGCATTTCGACAAAAGCGTTTTCGTCGATGCCGTCATGCACATGGATATTGCTTTTACGCTGTTCGCCAACGGTGGTCTGGCACTGTGAGGCGCGACCTGCGGGTGGGTAGTCGTGGCAGACGTAGAGCTTCACGCTGGCGGGGAAGGCCAGCAGTTTGTGGATCGAATTGAACAGTTGATTCGCGTTGCCGCCAGGGAAGTCGCAACGGGCGGTGCCGACGTCGGGCATGAACAGCGTGTCGCCGACCAGGATCTGTTCGCCGTCGATCAAGTAGGCCATGTCCGCCGGGGTGTGGCCGGGGACGTGCAGGGCGGTGGCCTTGAGAATGCCAATCCTGAATGACTCGTTTGGCGCGAACAGGTGATCGAATTGCGAACCATCGACGCGAAATTCCGGTTCCAGGTTGAACAGCGCCTTGAACACGTTTTGCACTTTGCTGATCGATTCGCCAATCGCGATCTTGCCGCCCAGTTCACGACGCAGATAAGGCGCGGCGGACAGGTGGTCGGCGTGGGCGTGGGTTTCCAGCAGCCACTGCACTTGCAGCTTATGGGCGCGAACAAAGGCAATGATCTTGTCGGCCTGGGCCGTGCAGGTGCGACCGGCGGCGCCGTCGTAATCAAGCACCGGATCGACGATTGCGCATTGCCCGCCATCGGCCTCGTAGACCACATAGCTGTAGGTCGAAGAGGCGGGGTCTAGGAAAGCTTCAATCAGCGCGGGCATGGACACGGTCCTGTGCAGGAGGTGGAAAGTCAGGGTTGCAACACTTTATGTAAAAACATAATGTTCGCAGCTTAAGTGACGTTGAAGGCATCCTGCAAATGCAATCCAGTCTGACCGAATGTGAAGTCGCCCAACTGCGGGCCTCGGCCTCCAAGGCCTGTTCGCTGCTCAAGGCCTTGGCCAACGAGGATCGGTTGTTGATCCTGTGCCAGTTGACCCAGGGCGAACGCAACGTCGGCGAGCTGGAGAAAATGACCGGCGTGCGTCAGCCGACCCTGTCCCAGCAATTGGGCATCCTGCGTGATGAAGGGCTGGTCGCGACCCGTCGTGAAGGCAAGTACATTTTCTACGGTCTCGCCAGTCATGAAGTCATCCAGGTGATGAAAACACTGTCCGGACTCTACTGCGGAGCCGTGCTCAAAAGCTGGGCGCAATAGACCCGGCTATCCTTGCGTGCAGCAATAAGGAACAAGCAATGAACGATCAACACTGGGGCCCATCCATCAGTGCGGACATCGTGGTCATCGGCGGGGGCACTGCCGGCATCGGTTTTGTCGCCAGCCTGCTCAAACGTGACCCGCACCTGAATATCACGGTGATCGAACCGAGTGCCCAGCATTACTACCAACCGGCCTGGACGCTGGTCGGCGGTGGCGCCTACGACGCCAAAGACACCGCCCGACCGATGATCAAGGTAATGCCGCGTCAGGCCACATGGATTCAGGCGCCGGTGACCGGCATCGACCCCGACCAGCGCCGTCTCACCCTCAACGATCAACGCACCGTCACCTATCAGAACCTGATCGTCTGCCCCGGCCTGCGCCTGGCGTGGGAGAAGATCGAAGGCCTGCAGGAAAGCCTCGGTCAGCACGGCGTCACCTCCAACTACAGCTATCAGCACGCGCAATACACCTGGGATCAGGTGCAGAAACTGCGCGGCGGCAAAGCGCTGTTCACTCAGCCGCCGATCCCGATCAAGTGTGCCGGCGCGCCGCAAAAGGCGCTGTACCTGTCCTGCGATCACTGGCTCAAGCGCAACGTGCTGAACAACATCGAAGTGGAATTCAACCTGGCTGGCGCTGCGCTGTTCGGCGTGGCGACCTTCGTGCCGCCGCTGATGAAATACATCGAAAAATACAACGCACGGCTGGCGTTCAATTCCAATCTGGTGAAGGTCGACGGCCCGGCGAAAACCGCCTGGTTCGACGTCAAGGACGCGGACGGCAACGTCACCCGTCAGGCGAAAACCTTTGACTTGCTGCACGTGGTGCCGCCGCAGGTTTCGCCGGACTTCATCGCGCAGAGTCCGCTGGCCGACGCCGCCGGCTGGTGTGAGGTCAACCCGCACACGCTGCAACATCCGCGTTATCCCGAAGTGTTTGCGCTGGGCGATATCTGCGGCACCACCAATGCGAAAACTGCGGCGGCAGTGCGCAAGCAGGTCGTGGTGGTGGCGGAAAACGTGCTGGCGTTGCGCAAGGAGCTGGCGCTGCCGCTGAAGTACGACGGCTACGGCTCCTGCCCGCTGACGGTGGAGAAGGGCAAGGTGATCCTCGCCGAGTTCGGCTATGGCGGTAAGTTGCTGCCGACCTTTCCCCTCGACCCGACCGTGCCGCGCCGTTCTGCATGGTGGCTGAAGGCGACCCTGCTGCCGTGGTTCTACTGGCACGGCATGCTCAAGGGCCGCGAGTGGCTGACGAGCCTGTCCAAAGTCGACTGAGAACACTCTATGTTGCTGGCAAGTCTGTTTGGCGTGTTGATGGGGTTGATCCTCGGTCTGACCGGGGCCGGCGGCGGGATTCTCGCGGTGCCGGCGCTGGTGCTCGGGCTGGGCTGGACGATGACGCAAGCGGCGCCGGTGGCGTTGTTCGCCGTCGGCAGCGCGGCGGCGGTCGGTGCCATCGACGGTCTGCGCCATGGTCTGGTGCGTTATCGCGCGGCGCTGTTGATTGCGGCACTTGGCGCGGTGTTTTCGCCGGTGGGCATCTACTTCGCCCATCAGTTGCCGGAAAAGATCCTGATGATCCTGTTCAGCCTGCTGATGGTGATGGTGGCGTGGCGCATGCTGCGCCGTGAACGCCAGGAGCCGGGCCCGAGCGATCATGGCCACGCCAGTTGGGGGCAGAAGAACTGCATGCTCAACGAACAGACCGGTCGTTTCGACTGGACCGCCAAATGCACCGCGACCCTCGCGGCGCTGGGTGCTGTCACCGGCGTGGTGTCCGGATTGTTGGGCGTTGGCGGCGGGTTTCTGATCGTGCCGGCGTTCAAGCAACTGACCGATGTGCAGATGCGCGGGATCGTCGCCACGTCCTTGATGGTCATCAGCCTGATTTCCGCGATTGGCGTGATCGGCGCGTTCCATGCCGGGGTGCGGATCGATCATTTGGGTGCGGCATTCATCGTGGCCAGCATCGTAGGCATGATCGTCGGCCGCAAACTTTGCGCGCGGGTACCGGCTCGGGCGTTGCAGGTGGGGTTTGCCAGTGTGTGCCTGGTGGTCGCGGCTTACATGCTGCTGCGGGCCTGAGTCGTTGCAGTGAAAAAATCGCAGCGTCAGGCTGCGATTTTTTTGTCACTGGTTGTACGCCGCCTCGGTGTTGTCGATCAGCGGGTTTTTCTCGGTCAGCACCACCTGGGCAATCTGATCCTTGCGCATGAATGTCACCTTCGGATGCGATTGCGCGTAACGGATAAAGCGTTCCATCGCCTCGACCATCGCCGGCGTGCCGCCGATGCGGTCGTGCAGACTCACCGACATCATCCGCCGCTTGCTCGCGCCTTCGGCGTAGAGGCGATCGAATTCCAGCACCAGTTGCTGATAGAACTGCTCGGCGGAGAAGTGCCGGCCCTCGATCAATACGATGTCGTTGTTGCGCAGGGTGTAAGGCACCACGGCGAATTTGCGCCCACGAACCATCGTAACGAAGGGTTCGTCGCGGCTGACGTCGTCGATGTGGTAGGTGAAATTCAGATCCTGCAGCACCTTCAACGTGTTGGGACTGCGCCGCAGCCAGTTGGCGTTGTAGCCGACCGAGCGCTGGCCGGTGATTTTTTCCACGGCAGCGACGCCGTCGCCGATGAACTGTTTTTCCTGGGCGTAGTTCATGTTGTACGAGTCGGCCCAGCGCATGCCATGGGCTGCCAGTTCGTGGCCGCGCTCGGCGATCGCCTTGGCCAGTTCCGGATGCTTGAGCGCCGCTTCGCCGACCACGTGGGAGGTGACCTTGATGCCGGTGCGATCCCACAGATCGAGCATTCGCCACAGGCCTTCCTTGTAGCCGTAATCGAACCAGGTTTGCGCGGGCAGGTCCGGATAACCTTTTGGCAGCGGTGTGCCGGAGAACGGACTTTCAGCGCCCTCGGGCTGGCCGCCGGTTTCAAATTGCATCGACACCGAAATCACCAGCTGCGAGCCATCCGGCCAGGGTCGTTCCTGGGCGAAGGCGAGGGCGGGCAGCAACAGGGCGGCTGCCAGCAGGTTTTTCAGCAGACGCGGGGAGCGTTGCCAGCGGGAAGTGGTCATAACGGGCACCTTGCAGGTTGAGAAGTGCTGCAAGGTTGGCATTCGCTACGCTTGGGAAAAATCCGCTGCGTGCGAGATGACCTTTAAACGAAATTTACGAATCCCGGCGACCCCGGCACACTGAAGCCATCTTCGGCACAAGGCCTTTCAATGAATCAATACGCCCCGCGCGACTGGCAGCCCCACGAGAAGCCCAGTCTGCCCGGTTCCCCCTCGACGCCGCTGCACTCCAACCCCAGGCGCCTGGCCTATGCGCTGGTGGGGTTGCTGGTGGCGCTGACCGGTGGCTTGGGCAATTCGCTGGTGGTCGCCAACCTGCCTTACCTGCAAGGCGCGATCGGCACGACCACGGCCGAAATGGCCTGGTTGCCGGCGGCGTATGTAATGACCAACGTGTCGATGAACCTGTTGCTGGTGAAGTTTCGCCAGCAGTTCGGTTTGCGGGCGTTCACCGAGGTGTTCCTGGTTTTGTATGCGCTGGTGACCTTCGGCCATTTGTTCGTCAATGACCTGAGCTCGGCGATTGCGGTGCGTGCCGCTCACGGCATGGTCGGTGCGGCGTTGAGCTCGCTGGGCCTGTATTACATGGTGCAGGCGTTCCCGGCCAAATGGCGGATGAAGGCACTGGTGCTGGGGCTTGGCACTTCGCAATTGGCGTTGCCGCTGGCCCGGTTGTTTTCCGAAGACTTGCTACAGATCGCCGAATGGCGCGGCCTGTACCTGTTCGAATTGGGCATGGCGCTGCTGTCGCTCGGCTGCGTGTTGATGCTCAAGCTGCCGCCGGGTGACCGCTTCAAGACTTTCGAACCCCTCGACTTTCTCACCTTCGCCATCCTCGCCAGTGGCGTGGCCTTGCTGTGCGCGGTGCTGTCCCTAGGGCGGATCGACTGGTGGCTCGAAGCACAATGGATCGGCATTGCCCTGGCCGCATCGATTGCCTTGATCCTCGCGGGGCTGGCCATCGAACACAACCGCAGCAACCCGATGCTGATGACCCGCTGGCTCGGCAGCGGGGTGATGATCCGCCTCGCACTGGCGGTGATCCTGATTCGCATGGTGACCTCGGAGCAATCCACCGGCGCAGTGGGTTTCATGCAAAACCTGAACATGAGCAGCCAGCAGTTGCACAGCCTCTACGTGGTGATGCTGATCGGCAGCGTCGCCGGGCTGCTGACCAGTGCGCTGACCATCGACCCAAAGCACCTGCTGATGCCGCTGATTGTGTCGCTGGCGTTGATGGCCACCGGTTCGATCATCGACAGCTCCTCGAACAACCTGACCCGCCCCGAAAACCTCTATTTCAGCCAGTTCCTGCTGGCGTTCGGCAGCACCTTTTTCCTCGGCCCGACCATGGTTCTCGGCACGCGCAACGTGCTGACCAATCCGCGTAATTTGGTGAGTTTTTCGGTGTTGTTCGGGATCTGCAACAACCTCGGCGGCCTGATCGGCGCAGCGTTGCTGGGGACGTTCCAGATCGTGCGCGAGAAATTTCATTCCAGCCATATCGTCGAGCAACTGGTGCTGTCCGATCCGTTGGTGGCTGCCCGGGTGCAGAGCGGTGGTTCCGCGGTTGGCTCCGTGATCACGGACCCGAGCCTGCGCAACCTGCAAGGCATTCGCAGCCTGGCCAACGCCGCCACCCGCGAAGCCAACGTGCTGGCCTATAACGATGTGTTCATGCTGATTGCGGTGATCGCGATCCTCACCATGATCTGGATTTCCCTCCGTGCGCTGTGGCTGATCAGCACCACCAAAGCCGTCGCCCCGACACCTTCCGTACCTTCCAGCGGTGCCACTTCTTCATGACCGAACCGACTACCACGACCACCAATGCCATCGCTGCCACCCCTGAAGGTGTAGCGCCGCCGTCATCACCGAACACCGAACCGCGCTCGTTGCGGGTGCGGATCATCTCGTCGCTGGGCTTTGCCGCGATTGCCATCGTCGGTGTGCTGATCGTGCTCTACGCCTGGCAGTTGCCGCCGTTCAGCAGCGCGGTCGAGACCACTGAAAACGCCCTGGTGCGGGGGCAGGTGACGATCATCGGTCCGCAGCTCAGTGGTTATGTGTTTGAAGTACCGGTGCAGGACTTCCAGTTTGTGAAGGAAGGCGATTTGCTGGTGCGTCTCGATGACCGCATTTATCAGCAGCGTCTCGATCAGTCGCTGGCGCAACTGGCGGTGCAGAAAGCTTCGCTGGCTAACGTCGTGCAGCAGCGCAACAGCGCCGAAGCGACGATCAAGTTGCGGCAGGCGGTGGTGGCTGATAGCGAGGCGCAGTTACGCAAAAGTGAGGCTGACCTGCGACGCAACACGGCGTTGGTCAATGACGGCTCCGTCTCCAAGCGTGAGATGGACGTGGCGCTGGCCGCCAATGCGCAGGGCATCGCGTCGGTGGCGCAGGCCAAGGCCAACCTGGAGATCGCCCGGCAGGATCTGCAAACGGTGATCGTCAATCGCGGCTCGCTGGAAGCGGCGGTAGCGAGCGCCGAGGCAGCGGTGCAACTGGCGCGGATCGATTTGTCCAACACCCGGATCATCGCCCCGCGCGACGGCCAGCTCGGGCAGATCGGTGTGCGCCTCGGCGCCTATGTCAATTCCGGGGCGCAGTTGATGGCACTGGTGCCGGACCAGAAGTGGGTGATCGCCAACATGAAAGAAACCCAGATGGACAACGTGCGGGTCGGGCAACCGGTGACCTTCACTGTGGATGGCTTGAACCACCGCAAGTTCACGGGTCATGTGCAGCACATCTCGCCGGGCACCGGTTCGGAATTTGCGTTGTTGCAGGCCGACAACGCCACCGGCAACTTCGTGAAAATCGCTCAGCGGGTGCCAGTGCGCATCACCATCGATCCGGGGCAGCAGGAGAGCGAGCGGCTGCGGCCGGGGATGTCGGTGGTGGTCAGCATCGATACGGCGGCGGGCGATACCCAGAAACACTGACCTCAGGCAGCGATCATCGGCGGCAGGGTGCCGAGCACGGACACGGCCGCCACGGCACCGATCCCCAGCAACCATTCGAGCATGACACTGCGCTTGAGGGTGTCGATCCGTTGTTCGCAAACGCTGATGCGCAAGCGGTTGAACAGCGCCAGTGCGAGCATGCCGAACACCAGCAATGCCTTGATCAGCAGGATCAGGGCGAATCCCGAAAACAACGGCGTCGGCCACCATTGGCCGGTGAGGACGCGCACGTTGATCAGTCCGGTCATCAACAGACCGGCGACCAGCACGTAACCGAGCCCACTGAACCGTTGCAGGACCTCACGAACCGTTTCGCCGGACTGGCGCAGGATCATCACCAGCATCAGCAACCCACCGAGCCAGGCGCCGACGCAGGTCAGGTGTATCACTTGATTGAGGATCAGCATCTGGCCGCTGAAGCCGTCGAGCATCGCCCCGTGACCGACCGGGGCGAGGGTCATCAGCAGCAACGCGCTCAGGCCCAGCCGCAATGGTTGGCTCGATCGCCACGGGGTAAACAGCAACGCCAATAGCAGTGCATTGATCAGCAGATGCCAGCGCCAGACCTGACCGAAAAACGTGTGACCCAGCACCAATTCGACGGTGTCCGGATCGAACGCCGCAGCGGCCGAACCGGCCATGCTCGCGGTGATCAGCAACGCCCAGGCAACGCCGCTGACCAGCGCAATCGCTGCCAGCCAACGGGCCAGCCGCGCCATGTGTCGATCCAGCGCCGGCGCTTCACCCTTGAGCAGCAGCGGCCGGAACAGCCAGGCCCCGAACAGCATCAATACCACGATGAAATGCAGGAACCGGCACAACACCAGCGCTTCACTCATGAATTACTGGCCAACCTTGAACTGATAGGCGCCTTCGCTCTTGTGCGTATCGACCGACACCGCATGCCATTCGACCTTGTATTCGCCAGCAGTCAATGGTGCTTCGGGGGTGACGATCAGGGTTTTCTTGTCGCCTTCGGTGGTCAGCGGCTTGACCTTCACTGGCGCGCCATCGTGGGTCACGATGACTTTGGTGAAGTTGGCTTCGACGCCTTCGGAAAACACCAGGCGCAGATCCGCAGGCGCGGCGACGGTGCTGTCGGCGGCCGGGGTCTGGCTTTTCAGATGTGCGTGGGCGAACGCCTGGGAAGTGATGACCAGCGAGGCGAGCAGCGCGCCGGCGGTGAACAGGTTTTTCAGCTTCATGGGCAATCCCTTTTCAGTGAGTGACGGCGGACAGTATAGGGTGTGCCGTGCACGTTGCCTTGAGGTGAGACAAGGAGGCGGGTGGCGATCCTAAACCAGAAAAATGCCCGGGTGTGTGAAGAATCGTTCTCGGCTGTCGCCCCTTGCCCAGAGCGGATGCTAGTCTTCAACAACGTTGTCTTCAGGGAGCCCTCATGGGCAATCACAAGATCGAAATCCGCCGCACCAATGTCGACAAGATCCTGCTGGCGGCGGAAAAGGTATTCGCCGAAAAAGGCTTCGGTGGCACCGCCATGGCCGACATCGCCGCCGAAGTGCAATTGCCGCGTTCCAACCTGCATTACTACTTCTCGACCAAGAGCGAGCTGTACAGCGCGGTGCTGTTCGACCTGCTGGAAGTGTGGAAGCAGGACGCCCTGTGCTTCGAGATGTTCGATGATCCGCGGGTGGTGCTCAGCAGCTACATCCGCGCCAAGATGAACCACTCGCGCAGCCGGCCTTACGGCTCGAAAGTCTGGGCCAACGAAATCATCCACGGCGCGCCGACCCTGGGTGAGGCGCTGGATGTCAGCCTGTACGACTGGGCGAAGATGAAAGAGGCGAAGATCCGGCAGTGGGTGGAAGACAAGCGGATTCTGCCGGTGGAACCGTCGAGCCTGCTGTACATGATCTGGGCGTCGACCCAGCACTATGCCGACTTCGATCACCAGGTGAACATTCTGAATGAGCATCAGCCGTTGTCGGACATGCAGTTCGAGCGGGCGGTGCAGACGGTGACGAGTGTGATTTTGCGGGGGATCGGGTTGGAGCCTTGATCGATCGTTCCCACGCATCGACGTGGGAACGATCTGTGACTCAGGCACTTACATGGTAGGGATTCCTCGGATCATGATTCCAGTCCAGAAACGGCTTGCCCGTCTCCATCGGCACCATCTCGATGCAATCCGCCACCGGGCAGGTGATCTGACACAGATTGCACCCCACACACTCATCATCGATCACTTCATATGTGTGCGTGCCATCGGCCTGTTTCAGGCTGCTGATTGCCTGGTGTGATGTGTCTTCGCAGGCAATGTGGCAGCGCCCGCAACCGATGCACGCTTCCTGATCGATCTTCGCGATGACCTGATAGTTGATGTCCAGGTACTTCCAGTCGGTCGTATTGCCCACCGCACGCCCGGAAAACTCGGCGAGGCTGGCGTAGCCCTGACTGTCCATCCACCGCGACAAGCCATCCTTCATTTCATCGACAATCCGGAAACCGTGGAGCATCGCCGCCGTGCACACCTGCACCGCACCGCTGCCCAGTGCAATGAACTCCGCCGCATCGCGCCAACTGCCGATACCACCGATGCCACAGATCGGCAGGCCTTGAGTCTGTGGATCACGGGCGATTTCCGCGACCATGTTCAGTGCAATCGGTTTGACCGCCGAGCCGCAATAACCGCCGTGGGTGCTTTTGCTGCCGACGGTGGGCAGGGCGACCATGTGTTCGAGGTCGACGCTGGTGATCGAGTTGATGGTGTTGATCAGCGACACCGCATCGGCGCCGCCCCGGTGTGCGGCGCGGGCGGCGACGCGGATGTCGGTGATGTTCGGTGTGAGTTTGACGATCACCGGCAGCGAGCAATAGGTCTTGCACCAGCGCGTGACCTGCTCGACGTACTCCGGCACCTGACCGACTGCCGCGCCCATCCCGCGTTCGGGCATGCCGTGGGGGCAACCGAAGTTCAGCTCGATGCCGTCGGCGCCGGTGGCTTCCACCAGCGGCAGGATGTTTTTCCACGACTCTTCGACGCAGGGCACCATCAGTGACACGATCAACGCGCGATCCGGCCAGTCTTTTTTAACCTGGGTGATTTCCCGCAGGTTGATTTCCAGCGAGCGGTCGGTGATCAGTTCGATGTTGTTGATGCCCAGCACTTCGCGGTTGGCGCCGTAATGCGCCGAGTAACGCGAAGAGACGTTGACCGCCGCCGGGTCTTCACCCAGGGTTTTCCAGACCACGCCGCCCCAGCCGGCCTCGAAGGCGCGCACCACGTTGTAGGCCTTGTCGGTCGGCGGCGCGGAGGCCAGCCAGAACGGGTTGGGGGCTTTGATACCGGCGAAGACAATCGAGAGATCGGCCATTTACGCAGCCTCCACGTTGAGCATCAGTTGAGCGTTGATCGCCTCGGCGGCGCGCTTGCCGTGTTGCACCGCTTGCACGGTCAGGTCCTGATCGAGGCTGGTGCAGTCGCCGCCGGCGTACACGCCGGGGATGCTGGTACGCAGGTTTTCATCGACCTGAATCCGTTCGCCCTGACGCTTGAGTTCGCGGGCCAGTGGGTCGGCGAGGGCGCTGCCGTCGAAGGCTTGGCCGATGGCTTTGAAGATCGCATCGGCGGCCAGCTCGAACGTCTCGCCAGTGGTTTGCAGGCGACCTTCCACCAGATGCGTACGGGCGAAGCGCATGCCGCGCACCTTGCCTTGAGCATCGAGCAGCACTTCGTCTGGTTGCGCCCAGGTCAGCAGCCGCACCTGATTGGCCTTGGCGATGTCCTGCTCGTGGCCGGTGGCGCCCATGTCCGCCGCGGCACGGCGATAGACCAGGTTGACGTCGCTGGCGCCGAGGCGGGCCATTTGCACGGCCATGTCGATGGCGGTGTTGCCGGCGCCGAGGACGATGCAGTGTTCAGCCAGCGGCAGTTGCGACAGGTCATCGGCCTGGCGCAGTTCGCGGATGTAGTCGGTGGCAGCGAGCAGGCCGGGCGCGTCTTCGTGGGCCAGGCCGAGTTGCTTGCTGGCGTTCAGGCCGAGGCCGAGGAACACCGCGTCGAACTGCTGATGCAGCTCGCTCAAGGTCAGGTTATCGCCGAGTTTCTGGCCGTGACGGATTTCGATGCCGCCGATTTGCAGGAGGAAATCCAGTTCCTTCTGCGCGTAGTCGTCGACCAGTTTGTATTTGGCGATTCCGTATTCGTTGAGCCCGCCAGCCTTCTCCCGCGCTTCGAAAATCACCACGTCATGACCGTGCATGGCGCTGCGATGCGCACAGGACAGACCCGCCGGGCCGGCACCGACCACCGCAATGCGTTTACCTGTGGCGGCGGCGCGCTGGAACGGGTGCTCGGTGAAGTGCGCGTTGTCCACGGCGTAGCGTTGCAGCAGGCCGATCAGCACCGGCGCGCATTCGTGGGCGTTGTTGCGCACGCAGGCTTGCTGGCAGAGGATCTCGGTCGGACAGACCCGCGCGCAACTGCCGCCGAGGATGTTCGCCGAGAGGATTTTCTGCGCGGCACCCGGTACGTTGTCCTGATGGATATTGCGGATGAACGACGGGATGTCGATCTCGCTCGGGCACGCATTCACGCACGGCGCGTCGTAGCAATACAGGCAGCGCGAAGCTTCCAGATGCGCCTGACGGTCGTTGAGCGGCGGTGCCAGATCAGTGAAATGGCCGGCGAGGGCGGCCGCACTTTCGTGCGGGTGCGGGAGATGATTCAGGGTCTCGATCACGGTTTTTTGCCTCACGGTTATTTGAGGTTTTCTGCCTCTGTCGGGCAGTGGTTTTTTGTTGTCGATCGTTCCCACGCTCTGCGTGGGAATGCCTCAAGGGACGCTCCGCGTCCAGTGACGCGGAGCGTCACGGGCTGCATTCCCACGCAGAGCGTGGGAACGATCATCGGTAATCAGGGAATCAGGGAATCAGCGTTTGACGGCCACAGGTCTGTGCAACTCAGCCCGCTTGCTCAACAAGTCAAACACCGCCGGATACGCCGGCCGTTCGATATACCGGCCTGCCCCGCGCTCGGCGCGCAGGTCGCCGTCGGCCCAGACCACCCGGCCCTGGCTGACGGTATGGCTCGGTACACCGGTCACGGTCTTGCCTTCGAAGATGTTGAAGTCCACCTGCTGATGGTGGGTCTTGGCGGAGATGGTGCGGGTGCCTTGCGGATCCCACAGCACCAGGTCGGCATCCGCACCGACGCGGATCGCGCCCTTGCGCGGATAGAGATTGAAGATTTTCGCGGTGTTGGTGGAGGTGAGGGCGACGAAGTCCTGCATCGACAACCGTCCCGAGTTCACCCCTTCATCCCACAACACCGCCATGCGGTCTTCGATGCCGGCGGTGCCGTTGGGGATCTTGCTGAAGTCGTCGCGGCCGGCGGCTTTCTGCTCGGCGCAGAAGCAGCAATGATCGGTGGCGGTGGTGTGCAGATTGCCGCTCTGCAAGCCATGCCACAGCGCCTCCTGATGCCCGCGCGGGCGGAACGGCGGGCTCATCACGTAACCGGCGGCGGTCTGCCAGTCCGGGTGCTGGTAGACGCTGTCGTCCAGCAGCAGATGCCCGGCCAGCACTTCGCCGTAGACCGGTTGACCCTTGCTGCGGGCGTAGGTGATTTCGTCGAGGGCCTCCTGGGTCGAGACGTGTACCAGGTACAGCGGCGTGCCGATGGTTTCAGCGATGCGGATCGCCCGGCTCGCGGCTTCACCTTCGACCTGCGAGGGCCGCGACAGCGGGTGCGCTTCCGGCCCGGTGATGCCCTGGGCCATCAACTTGCGCTGCAGGTGATAGACCAGCTCGCCGTTTTCCGCGTGCACGGTCGGCACGGCGCCGAGTTCCAGGCAGCGCTCGAAACTCGCCACCAGCGTGTCGTCGGCGGCCATGATCGCGTTCTTGTAGGCCATGAAATGCTTGAAGCTGTTGATTCCGTGATGGCTGACCAGTTCAGCCATTTCCTCGCGGACCTGCTCGCTCCACCAGGTGATCGCGACGTGGAAACCGTAGTCGGAGGCGGACTTCTCCGCCCAGCCACGCCACTGATGAAACGCTTCGAGCAGCGACTGCTGCGGATTGGGAATCACGAAATCGATGATCGAGGTGGTGCCACCGGCCAGGCCTGCGGCGGTGCCGCTGTAGAAGTCTTCGCTGGCCACGGTGCCCATGAACGGGAGTTGCATGTGAGTGTGTGGATCGATGCCGCCGGGCATCAGGTATTGACCGCTGCCGTCGAGCACTTCGGCGCCGGCGGGAATATCCAGGTTTTCACCAATGGCTTTGATCACGCCGTCAGCGCAATAGACATCGGCGCGGTAACTTTCATCATGGGTAACAACGGTGGCGCCACGGATCAACAGAGACATTCCGAGTTCCTCGCAGGCATGACCGACTTGTGCCGGTTCTAGATGTTTTATTGTTTGCAGCGCCAATGCGTAATCTTGTCAGCGCTGTCAGGAATAGACGCTAGTCGCAGTTTTACAATTGAGCAAGAATATTTTTTATAAGCTTATATCTGTTTTAAGTGACTGATAAATAACGATAAAAACACAAAATCACCAAAATGGTGAGGTGCTTCACCATTTTGACGCACTTGACAGGTTGGAAATATGAGCAAGATTTCCTATGTGAAATCAGCCGCTTGAAGTTGAGCTGCGGTTGATCGCCCACGACGAAAAAAAGTGCAGTGCACCAGATTGAGTCCTGACAGTTCGGACAACTTGCCTGGCATTTAGCCTGAGTGTTCAGTCAAGTTTTCCCGGCCTCATAAGGTGAATAATTAAAACTGATAAACATCAGTCAGTTACACAAAGTTGAAAGCACGGCCCTAGCGCCAAGCGGTTCCCCCGGCACGTTTATTGATGCCGCCGCTGACACCATGGCCGGTGCAAGAAAGTTGTCAGTTCCTCCGGCCATCGTCCGGCTTGCACCCGCGTGTGCAGCCGCCTGATGAGCAAAAAAATAATCAGAAGAACAGTGGAGCGGCCATGCAACAGAACAGATCACAAGTGATCGAGCGCGACGGCTTGTTCGAGCTCGAAGCCGGCAGCGACGTCCTCGACAGTCCCCGTTACAACCACGACATGGCACCGACCAAGGTGCGCGAACGAACCTGGAACAAATGGCACATCACCGCGCTGTGGATCGGCATGTCGATCTGCGTGCCGACCTACACCCTCGGCGGGGTGCTCACCGCGTACTTTGGCCTGACCGTTGGCGAGGCATTGCTGGCAATTCTGTTTGCCAACGTCATCGTCCTGATTCCTCTCACGCTCAACGCGTTTCCCGGCACCAAGTACGGGATTCCGTTTCCCGTACTGCTGCGTTCGTCGTTCGGGATTCTCGGCTCCAACGTGCCGTGCCTGATCCGGGCGCTGGTGGCGTGCGGCTGGTTCGGCATCCAGACCATGTTCGGCGGGCTGGCGATTCACCTGTTTCTCGGCTCGGTGTTTGAGGGCTGGAAATCCCTCGGCGGGACGGGGGAGGTGATCGGTTTCATGATTTTCTGGGCGCTGAACCTGTGGGTGGTGATTCGGGGAGCCGAGTCGATCAAGTGGCTGGAAACCCTGTCGGCACCGTTGCTGGTGGCGGTCGGCATCGGGTTGCTGGTGTGGGCCATGCCCAATGTGTCGATGACTGAACTGCTGGCGATTCCGCCGAAGCGTCCCGAAGGTGCGAGCGTGGTCAGTTACTTCGCCGCCGGGCTGACAGCGATGGTCGGTTTCTGGGCCACCCTTTCGCTGAACATTCCCGATTTCAGCCGATATGCCCGCAGCCAGAAGGATCAGATCCTCGGGCAGATTTTCGGCCTGCCGCTGACCATGTTCCTGTTCGCCGCACTGGGCGTGGTGATGACCGCCGCGTCGGTGAAACTGGTGGGTGTCAGCGTCTCCGATCCGGTGACCCTGATCGGCCATATCCAGAGCCCGGTGTGGGTCGCGGTGGCCATGGCGCTGATCATCATCGCCACGCTGTCGACCAACACCGCCGCCAACATCGTCTCGCCAACCAACGACTTCCAGAACATCGCCCCCAAGGTGATCAACCGTACCAAAGCGGTGATCCTCACCGGGTTCGTCGGCCTGGCGCTGATGGGCCATGAACTGCTGAAAAAACTCGGATGGATTGTCTCCGATGTCAGCCTGGAAACCGTGTATTCGAACTGGCTGCTGGGCTATTCCAGCCTGCTCGGGCCGATCGCCGGGATCATGGTGGTGGACTATTTCCTGATCAAGAAACAGCAACTGGACCTGGCCGGCCTGTACCGCGACGACGTGTACCCGGCGTGGAACTGGGCCGGGTTCATCGCGTTCGGCGTGCCGGTGGTGCTGACCCTGCTGTCGCTGGGCAGCAGCGCATTCAGCTGGTTTTACAGCTACGGATGGTTCACCGGCTCGGCGCTGGGCGGGTTGATCTATTACGGGTTGTGCGCGATGCGGACCAGCCCGGTGGTCGTCAAATCGCCGTTGTAATTCCCATAAGAACTGCCTGAGGAGATCCCCATGAACGCAGCCGTAGACGTTCTGCAATCGACCCATCAGCACATCAACCGCGATCGCTTGTGGGCGTCGCTCATGGAACTCGCCAAACTCGGCGCCACGGTCAAGGGCGGGGTCTGTCGCCTGGCCCTGACGGACCTCGACCGCCAGGCCCGCGACCTGTTCGTGCAGTGGTGCAAGGACGCTGGTTGCAGCGTCACGGTCGATGAAGTCGGCAACATCTTCGCCCGCCGCCCCGGCCGCAACCCGAACCTGCCCCCGGTGATGACCGGCAGCCACATTGACACCCAGCCCACCGGCGGCAAGTTCGACGGCTGCTTCGGCGTGCTGGCCGGGGTCGAGGTGCTGCGCACCCTCAATGACCTGGGCGTGGAAACCGAGGCGCCGCTGGAAGTGGTGGTCTGGACCAACGAAGAAGGCTCGCGCTTCGCCCCGTGCATGATGGGCTCCGGCGTGTTCGCGGAAAAATTCACCCTCGAAGAAATCCTGGCCAAGGTCGATGCCGACGGCGTAACCGTCGGTGAAGCACTGAACGCCATCGGCTACGCCGGGCCGCGCAAGGTCAGCGGGCACAAGGTCGGCGCCTATTTCGAAGCACACATCGAACAAGGACCAATCCTTGAAGACGAACAGAAAACCATCGGCGTAGTACTCGGCGCGCTGGGCCAGAAGTGGTTCGACCTGAAACTGCGCGGCGTCGAAGCCCACGCCGGCCCGACCCCGATGCACCTGCGCAAGGATGCTCTGGTCGGCGCTTCGGTGATCGTCGGCGCGGTCAATCGCGCGGCCCTCGGCCACCAACCCCACGCCTGCGGCACGGTCGGTTGCCTGCAAGCCTATCCAGGCTCGCGCAACGTCATTCCCGGCGAAGTGCGCATGACCCTCGACTTCCGGCATCTGGAACCGGCACGTCTCGACTCGATGATCAGCGAGGTGAAACAAGTCATCGAAGCGACCTGCGAAGAACACGGCCTGACCTATGAACTGACCCCGACTGCCGACTTCCCGCCGCTGTACTTCGAAAAAGGCTGCGTTGAAGCCGTGCGTGGCGCCGCCAAAGGTCTGGGCCTGTCGCACATGGACATCGTCAGCGGCGCCGGACACGACGCAATCTTCCTCGCCGAACTCGGCCCGGCCGGGATGATCTTCGTGCCGTGCGAAGGCGGCATCAGCCACAACGAAATCGAAAACGCCGCGCCGGACGATCTGGCGGCCGGCTGTGCAGTGTTGCTGCGGGCGATGCTGGCGGCTTCGGCGGCGGTGGCGGGAGGACAGCGCGCCGCCTGACTTGAAACTGTCATCTGTACGTGCGACGTTGCCGCCCCTGAAAGGGAAGCCAGGGACGCGCAATGTCGCCCATCAAAGTCATCACCTCAGGCTCGGCGTATCTGGACATCGACGCCTACGCCTGCTGCATCGCCTACGCAGAACTGCTCAACCTGCAAGGCATTCCTGCCCGCGCCGTCAGCAGCGCAAAACCCAACGCCAGCGTTTCGAACACCGTGCTCGGCTGGGGCGCGGTGCTGCACGATTACCGCCCGACCTCCAACGATGAGTTCATTCTGGTCGACGTCTCCGATTACCACCATTTCGACCCGATGGTCGCGCTCGATCGGGTGGTGGAAGTCATCGACCATCATCCGGGCTTCGAAGACCATTGGGCACAGACACTCGGATCTGCCGCCGACATTCGCATGATCGGCGCGGCGGCAACTCAGGTTTTCCAACGTTGGGAAACGGCAGGTTTGATTTCGAAGATCAGCGAGCAAAGCGCCGCGCTGCTGGCCACGGCGATTCTGGACAACACGCTGAATTTCACCGGGCAAATGACCACAACCGCGGACATCGATGCCTACGCCGAACTCGCGCCACACGGGAAACTCACGGCGGACTGGCCCGGGCAATACTTCCTCGAATGTCAGGCGGCCATCGAATCAGACATGTCGGCTGCATTGGCCGCCGATCTCAAACGCATGAAACCCGAAAGCCGGTTGCCTGAGGTTTTTGCGCAGATGACCGTATGGGATGCCGACGCGCTGATCGAGAAGTATCGCAGCGAGATTTGCCGCTGGATGGACGGGCAGGGTGATGACTGGTTGCTGAACGTCATCTGCATCAGTCAACGCAAAAGTTGTTTGCTGGCCGAACCCGTGGTCAGCCAGCAGAAGTTGAGTCGTTTGCTGCCGATGGAATGGCAGGCTGGGTTGGCGTTTCTAAAACCCTCGATCTTGCGCAAGGAACTACTGAGCCTGGGGCTGAACGCAAACTCAGGCGGGTGAAGTGATTACCCGGGATTGTCGGTTTTACTCGCCGCGCCTTTTCGTCGTTCAACGCCATTCGGGTTGCCAACGTCCAGCAATCGTCTTTCCACCAGCACATTCTCAAGCGCCTGGCGTTCGGCTGGCGCCATCTGGTGTTCGCGCTTTTTCAGCTCCAGCAGGATGGGGCTGGACCAGGTGCGATAGGTCTGTTCGATGAGGCGGTTGGATGTCATCAGTCTCTCCTTGATCAAGAGCCCGGTGTAGCTGGCAGGGGCTCAATCCGATGAGGTACTAACGTTAGTCGAGAAAGCCGAAAGTCGCGAACGCCGCCGGTGGGAGCTGACGAGACCAATCGTCGCACCGCCGCAGACGTCCGGGCCGAGCCATTCGTGTTTCGCGTCGGCTATGACGACCCGCAGCTGCGCAATGAATTGCTGATCCACGAGCCGATCCATGTGGTGATGCCGGCGGATCACCCGTTGGCCCGGCGCGACGTATCGGGCGGACGATGCCTCGCCGGTACTCAAGCTGTTTCTGGATACGCTGCGCGAACTGGTCGATCACACATCGCGATAATCAGGGACAAAGTTGCCCGGCACGATCACAACGGCCTGCGGTCGTAAACTTCACATGCGTGCATTTGTGGAGAGCCAATGAGCCGGGACGTCCTGACCACCGAAACCAATCGCCGTCAGTTGCAGCAGATCATTGCCGGCCTGTCTGACGGGGTGATTCTGCTGGAACTCGACCAGACGATTCTCTGGGCCAACGAGGCGGCGCTGGCGATGCATGGCGTCAGTCGCATCGGCGAGTTGGGCATCAACGCCGGGGAATACGTCGAGCGTTTCAATCTGCGTTATCGCAACAACCATACACTGACGCTGGAGCAGTACCCGATCAGCCGTGTAGCCGCCGGCGAAGCCTTCAGCGACGTGCTGGTCGAAGTCACCCCGCGCAGCGATGAGGAGCGCACCTGGGTGCACAGCGTGCGCAGCATGGTATTGACCGACCGCGACGGCGAGACCGAGTCGTTGGTGCTGATCATGAGCGACGTCACCGATTGGGCCAACGCCGAGCAGCGCTTCGAAAAAACCTTCAATGCCAACCCGGCTCCGGCAGTGATCTGCCGCCTCAGCGATCTGCGTTACATCAAGGTCAATCCGGGGTTCCTGGAAATGACCGGCTACACCCGCGATCAGGTGATCGGCGCCTCGACCTATGAACTGGATATTCTCGAACAGGCCGAGCGCAAGGACCTGGCGATCCAGCGCCTGCGCGATGTCGCGACCATTCCGCAGATGCAGGCTGAATTGCGTCTGCCGGACGGTGGCAGCAAGCAGGTGATCGTGGCGGGGCAGCCGCTGGTGCTCAATGACGAGGACTGCATGCTGTTTTCGTTCGTCGACATGGAGCCTCGGCACAAGGCCGAAGTTGCCTTGCGCCAAAGTGAAGAGCGGTTCGCCAAGGCCTTTCGCCTGACCCCGGTGCCGATCCTGATTTGCAGTGCCGACGAGCAGCGGCTGATCGACGTCAATCAGGCCTTTCTCGATACCCTGGCTTACGAGAGCGACGACGTGCTCGGCAAGACCGTCGCACAACTGGAATTCATCGATGAACCGGCGGAACGCGCCCGGTTGCTGGCGGCGCTGGAGAAGACCGGTCGGGTCGATCGCGTCGATATGCGGATCCGCAAGAAAGACGCCGAATTGCTGGAGTGCGCGGTGTCCGCCGACACCGTCAACATTCAGGACACGGTGTGCTATCTGCTGGTGCTGATGGACATCACCGAGCGCAAGCGCACCGAGCTTGAGCTGGTGGCGGCGATTGAAGAGGTGATGAAGGATGCTTCGTGGTTCAGTCGTACGCTGATCGAAAAACTGGCGAATGTGAAGAAGGTCAATTCGCCGCAACTGCCGAGCGTGTCGTTCACCGATCTCACCGCCCGCGAGCGCGATGTGCTGGGGCTGATCTGTGAGGGGTTGGCGGACAAGGAGATTGCTGCGCGCTTGAAACTGGCGCCGAACACGGTGCGCAATCATGTGGCGACGGTGTATTCGAAGCTCGATGTGCACAGTCGCAGTGAGGCGATTGTCTGGGCTCGGGAGCGTGGGTTGTTTTCGGGGAGCAGCAGAGGGCAGCGGTAAGGTGCAAATGCACTAGTTCATGGGGTGCAAATTCGGGTGTTTGATCGGGCGGGGTGTTCTTAGTCTGGTGAGGTGCGATGCATTTTTTTGGTGATCGTGTCTCTTTGGAACCTGCTAATGGATCAGCCCTTTATGAATGTGTTGTTTTTCGTTGAGTCTCGTTGTGCGGAGCTGGCGCGATGATTTATCTGGCGCAGTTGCGGGCTCGGCTTGAGCGCAGTTTTTCGCCGTTGGCTTGTGAGTGTGTGGTGGATGGGGATCACTCCCTTACGGTGAAGTTGTATGAGCCGGTTTCGGGGCGGGTGGATCTGGTGATCAGTGGGTTGAGTCTGGATGCGTTGCGCACGGATGAGGCGGTGGATGGTTTGGTTGATGAGTTGCGGTATGAGCTTGAGAGTAATTCTTTGCGGTCGCCGGGGTGAACTTGGCGGCCTTTGGGCCGACCATGTTCTGGGGTAGTTTGGGTGAATATCCGTTGCTGCGGTAACGGCTTCTTAGGGTTCCGCCCTTACGGCGGGTCACCTTTTCCAAACGCCTCAAAAGTAACCAAAAAGTCTTTACCCTGACGTTCGGCCCTCGCTGTGGCTCGGGTTCCTTCGCTCCGGGATTGATCCGGGGGCATCGCCTACGGTTTGCTTCGCTGCACCTCCTCTCGATGCATGCGGCTGCGCCGCACGGTCGCTGCGCTCCCACCCCCGGATCAATCCCTCCACTCAGCCTGCCGACGGGCCCTGCGATCAAAAGCGGTACTCGAGCTAACGCTCATCGTGTTGAGTGGTGAGGAGCGCGAAGCCGACTTGTGTGCTCTTTGATCGTTCCCACGCTCCGCGTGGGAATGCAGCCCGGGACGCTCTGCGTCCCAATCTGACATTCACCTGTTGGCACTGGCTTGTCAGTGGTGGCGACGGATCAGTCGACTCGTTCAATTGATAGCTACTCATCCCAAAAATCGACAGCAAATCCCACCAGTTCAAGCCATTTCACTGGCACTCGCAGCCCACTGGTCTATAAGGAATGAGTGGTTCGGTTTCCATAACCGGGCATTTGTACGCTCGGCGACGGGAGTTTGTCTTCCATTCATCGCGGGTCATCCTATGAACAATCCTGGGAAACGCGTGTGTTCTTCGCTGTTGTCGGCTTTCGGTCTGGTGCTGCTCAGCGGTTGCGCCAGTCCTCCACCCCCTCCGCCGGCCGCGCCGCCTCCGCCACCGGAGCGTACCTGTCAGGTGATTGAAAATACCGAGGTCGCCGGTGATGCGTATGCCGACGGTCAAGTGACTCGACACATCTCAACGACCCGTTGCGTCACTCAATAGCCCGGGCGCCTGTGAAGGCGCGGGTCGAGTGGATTGTGCTGGTGGCCGATCTCGTCGGCACGGCGGTGTTTGCGGTTGAAGGCGCGATTGCGGCGATGCGCAGTCAGCTCGATCTGCTCGGGGTGATGGTGATTGCCTTTATCGTCGCACTCGGCGGCGGGGTGACCCGTGATCTGTTGATCGGCGCTACACCACCCAAGGCTGTGGCTGACTGGCGTTATCCGGCGCTGGCGTTTGCCATGGGTGGGGTGGCGTTTGTTTTTCATGAACTGGTGCTGGGCTGGTCCGGTTCGACCTTGATCGTGCTGGACGCTGCGGGGTTGGCGCTGTTTGCCGTGGCCGGGGCGCAGAAAGCGTTGAATTTCGGGATCTCGCCGTTTGTGTCCATGCTGATGGGCACGATTACCGGCGTCGGTGGCGGGGTGCTGCGTGACATCGTGCTGGCGCGGGTGCCGGTGGTGTTGCAGGCGGATTTGTATGCCAGTTCGGCGTTTGTCGGCGCAGCGGTGTTGATCATCGGGCGCAGGCTGGGGGTTCCGCCAGTGGCTGCGGCGTTGCTGGCGGGGGCGGCGTGTTTGTTGTTGCGGTTGTTGTCGGTGCATTTCGGCTGGCAGTTGCCGAAGGTTCTGGAGGCATGAAAAAGGCAGCCCTTGGGCTGCCTTTTCTTTTGCGTCAGCGGCGGATCAGGACAGGAAACCACCGTCCACGTTCAGCGAAACGCCGGTGGTGTAGCTCGAGGCATCACTTGCCAGGTACAGCACGGCGCCGGCCATTTCGCTCGGGTCGGCTACGCGCTTGAGCGGGATCTGCGTCAGGGCCTGTTTCAGGATCGCGTCGTTCTTCACCAGGGCCGAGGCGAATTTGGTGTCGGTCAGGCCCGGCAGCAGGGCGTTGCAGCGGATGCCGAACTGCGCGCATTCCTTGGCGAAGACTTTGGTCATGTTGATCACGGCGGCTTTGGTCACCGAGTAGATGCCCTGGAAGATCCCCGGCGAAATGCCGTTGATCGACGCCACATTGATGATGCTGCCGCCACCGTTTTCGCGCATCAGCTTGCCGGCTTCCACCGACATGAAGAAGTAGCCGCGGATGTTCACGTCGACGGTTTTCTGGAAGGCGCCGAGGTCGGTGTCCAGCACGTTGCAGAACTGTGGGTTGGTCGCGGCGTTGTTGACCAGAATGTCGAGGCGCCCGAACTGTTCCTTGATCCCGGCGAAGACCTGGCTGATCTGTTCCATTTCGCCGATGTGGCAGGCGACCGCTGTGGCCTTGCCGCCGGCGGCGATGATGGCGTCGGCCACGTGTTGGCAGCCTTCGAGTTTGCGGCTCGAAACGATCACATGGGCGCCTTGCTGGGCCAGCAGTTTGGCGATGGCTTCACCGATGCCACGGCTGGCGCCGGAGACGAAAGCGATCTTGCCGTCGAGGTCGAACAACTGAGTCTTGGACATGGGATTCCCTTGTAGTAAGCCTTGTTATAACGCCGTCATCAGAGGCTGGATTTGGCAATGACCTGCAGGCTCATGTGCTCCAGCAGTTTGTTCATGTGAATGAACTGTGCGAAGCGTTTGTCCTGGGTCTGGCCATGGAAGAAGCGGTAGTAGATCTGCTGCACGATGCCGGCCAGGCGGAACAGGCCGTAGGTGTAGTAGAAGTCGAAATTGTCGATCTGGATGCCCGAACGCTCGGCGTAGTAGTCGACGAATTCGCGGCGGGTCAGCATGCCCGGGGCGTGGCTTGGCTGGCGGCGCATCAGTTGCACCGGCGCCGGGTCGTCGGCCTGGATCCAGTAGGCGAGGGTGTTGCCCAGGTCCATCAGTGGATCGCCGAGGGTGGTCAGTTCCCAGTCGAGTACGCCGATGATCTGCATCGGGTTGTTCGGGTCGAGGATGACGTTGTCGAAGCGGTAGTCGTTGTGCACGATGCTTGAGGTCGGGTGATCGGCCGGCATCTTGTCGTTGAGCCAGGCTTTGACCTTTTCCCAGTGCGGTGCGTCCGGGGTCAGGGCTTTTTCGTAGCGTTCGCTCCAGCCTTTGATCTGGCGGGCGACGTAGCCTTCAGGCTTGCCGAGATCGCCCAGGCCACAGGCGTTGTAATCGACCCGGTGCAGCTCGACGAAACGGTCGATGAAGCTCTTGCACAGGGCTTCGGTTTTCGCCGAATCCAGGCCCAGTTCCGGTGGCAGGTCCGAGCGCAGGATGATCCCCTTGACCCGTTCCATCACGTAGAACTCGGCGCCGATCACCGATTCGTCGGTGCAGTGCACGTAGGCTTTCGGGCAATACGGGAAGCCGTCGCGCAACTGGTTGAGGATGCGAAATTCGCGGCCCATGTCGTGGGCGGACTTGGCTTTGTGGCCGAACGGCGGACGGCGCAGGACGAATTCCTGATCCGGGTATTCCAGCAGGTAGGTCAGGTTCGACGCACCGCCGGGAAACTGGCTGATCTGCGGCGTGCCGGTCAGGCCCGGAATGTGCGCCTTGAGGTACGGATCGATCAGGCTGGCATCGAGTTCTTCGCCAGAGCGGATACGGGTGGACTGGTCAGTAAGCGCCATGCTTATCCCTTCTGCTTATTTTGGAGGCCAGACATCATTGGCTAATCTAATGGCGCGCTCGGGCGGTCACAAGCGCGGTTCGGTCTTATAGGTTAGCGTGTTGCACGATAATCACCTTTGGGAATGTGCGCGGCGGGCCGCAGGCGACTAAGGTTTAGCGCGAATGCCTTGTTCAGAAAGGAGCTTTGAAATGGGCTGCCCGCAAGTCTGTGCCAGCGCCACTCTGCAATGCAGTTTCGGCGCCGCGCCGGCGGTGCTCAACGTGCTGCCGGTCAACCGCACGCTGACCGGCGGGATGCCGGCGGCGAACATCATGGATCATATTCCGCTGGTTAACGTCACCACGTTCGGCATGTGCATGAGCATGGCCAATCCGATGGTCGCGGCTGCCACGGCTGCCGCGTTGGGTGTGCTGACGCCGATGCCGTGCATTCCCGCCACCGCCTCGCCGTGGATCCCCGGCGGCGCGCCGACCTTGCTGTTGGGCGGGATGCCGGCGATCGATGCCAACAGCACGTTGATGTGCAACTGGGCGGGGGTGATCAAGATCGTGATGCCGGGGCAGATGCAGATGTTGATTCCCTGAGTCAGGCCTGCGCCGGATCCGTCCATTTGCGATACCACCAGCGCACCCGGGAAATCGGCTTGCCATCGGCATCCAGCGGCCGCCCGTCCTCGGCGAACCCTTGCTCCGGCTCCACCAACTGACCATTCAGATAACGCGCATCCACCGCCGGTTTGCCGTTCGGGTGAAAGCGCTGATAGCGACCCTCACGCACGCCGTCGCGATAGAACTCGGCCTCCGCCACTTGTCCGTCGGGAAAGTAATTGAACGCCTCGCCATGCAATAACCCGCGCCGGTAGGTGGCCTTGCGCTGCAACCAGCCCTCGGGCGCGTAGAAACTGGCGATGCCCTGCAGTTTGTCGCGCACGAACGGCATCTGCGCCGACACCTTACCGTTGGGGTGATAGAGCAGGGAGGTGCCCTGCAATTCGCCCTGGCTGTAATTCAGGTCTGCCTGTTGGCGACCGTCATCCTTGATGCTCAACGGACCATCGAGTTGCCCGTCCTGCAGACGCCCCTTGAGGTGTTTGTCATCCTGCTGCAAATCCAGCGGTGTGATCGCCATGGTGACTCCGTGTCAGTTGACCTGCACCAGCCCGCCCTTGATGGTCAGCATGCCGCCGCCGTCCACGGTCTGCGAGGCCGCACCCTTGTTGGTCAGGCTGATGCCGGCATCATTGGTCAATGTTGTCCCGGCCTTGTTGTCCAGCGAGGTGCCGGCCTGGTTGGTCATGGCGGTGCCGGCCTTCTGGGTGATCGAAGTGCTGGCGGAGGTCGCCAGATCCGCGCCGCTCTTGATCGTGAAACTGCCGCCGCTTTGCAGGGTGAGGGTGCCGCTGACCTTGATCGTCAGGTTGCCGTCCACCGTCAGGCTGTAATCGCCCGTGACCTTATCGGTGTAGTTGCCGCCGGTGCTGTGGGTCTGGTCGGCGCCGACCTTCACGGTGCGACTGTCCTTCACATCGAGGCTGTCGCTGCCGGTCTGGATGGTCACGCTGCGTTTGCCTTTCTCAAGCGTCACGGTTTCGTCGCCTTCCTTGACCGTGCGGGTGCGGGCGTTCTGCACCGTGAGGGTTTCGTCGTGGCCGACGGTGGCGGTGGTGTCGTTGAGCACGTTGATCTTCAGGTCTTTCTGCGCTTGCAGGAAAACCTCTTCGGCATCCTTCTTGTCCTCGAAACGCAGCTCGTTGAACCCTCCGCCGCCCTTGGACGACTGGGTCTTGATCCCCGATTGAGTCTGGTTGGCGGGCAAGGCATAGGGCAGGGCGTTGTCGCCGTTGTAGACGCATCCAGTGACCAGCGGCCGATCCGGATCGCCGTCGATAAAGGTCACGATGACTTCCTGGCCGATGCGCGGTACGAACTGCATGCCAAAACCCTTGCCGCTCCACGGCAACACCACGCGCACCCAGCAGGAGCTGGTTTCATCGTTCTTGCCGTCGCGATCCCAGGGGAACTGCAACTTGATCCGGCCGTACTCGTCGGTCCAGATCTCCTCGCCGGACTTGCCGACCACGAGGGCGGTCTGCGGATGCATGCGTGGTTTCGGTGTGGTGCGTTGCGGGCGGAACGGCGTGGCTTTGGGGATTGCTTCGAAGCGGTTGCGATAGCTTTCGTGGCTGGCGTCGTGGGTGACATGCGTGACCACCCAATCGATATTCAGGCTCGCATCGTCATGGCCGTCGAGGGTGAACCAGTGGCCCGGGATCAGCCAGCGGCAATCGCTTTCGCCGACAAAACGTTTCTCTTCACTGCGCAAACCGTCGACCCGTTGTTTGGTCAATGCATCGCCCCGAGCCTTGGCGTTGTAACCACCGGGATGCTCGTAGATAGAGCGCGGCCCGGCCACGGCTTCGGCCTGGCCATAAAGTGAAGTGGTCGGTGTGGTGAACTCGTAATCCGTCGCTCGATACACGCCCGCGACAGCCTGCACGCACACCTGGCCGGAGCGGATGCCGTGCAGCTCACGTTCACCCATTTGCTGACCCAGATACTTGACCTTCGGACCGTTGGGGATCTGCACGAAGGCATCATTGCTATCACCCAGCACCAGCGTGTGCTTGCCGTCTTCGTGGGTGAAAAACCAGAAGATGCCTTCCTCTTCCAGCAACCGTGAGACAAAAGCGAAATCGGTCTCGCCGTACTGCACGCAGTATTCGCGTGGCGTGTAACTGCCGGTCAGCGACAGCTTGAAGTCGGTGAAACCGTGGGCCTTGAAGATCGTGGTGACGATGTCCGAAGTGGCGAGGTTCTGGAATACGCGGTTGTTGCTGGCCAGGGTCAGCCACCAGAGCCACGGACGCAATACGAGTTGATAGCGTTCGGCGGTGGCGTCGGCAGGGAGTTGGCGGATTTCGGCGACCAGTGCGTCGAAGGGACGGAGTTGGGCGTCGTTGTGCAGGGTGGTGGTGACGTGAGTGGCGACAGCGCTGGTCAGGGTGAGGGCGGTGCCGTCGTTGAGGCCGTTGAGGGTTTGCGAGCCGAGTGAGTTGAGCGATTCGTCACCGGCCAGCGAATCGGGGTAAAGCGCCGACAGCGAGGGGGCGGTGAGGGAGAGCGTGGTATTGCTGTCGGTGGAGCGGGGCATCAAATGGCCTGCTATTGATAGTTCAACTCACGAACGACAGTACTGGCATTGCCATCCTGATAGTAGAAGTGCCACTTTGAGGTGAACGGCCAGTATCGGGCCACGTATTCACCCCAGATGACAGCATCTGTCCATGGGCCAAAATGCGTATAGGAAGTCGCGTTGTTCAGAGTAGCCGCGTTGTACTTGTCCGCCGGCAATAACCAGGAAATGTTAGTGCCGTATCTGGCCAGATCATCACGGGAGAAGACCGGTTTGTGATCGTCCTCAGTCGCCAGGTTGTAATGACGAACCCTGATAAAACCACCGTAATTCTGAATGCCTACGCAACAGCCCGTGAGATTTGCCGTAAGAAAAACAATCGGGTCGGTTCCGGTGGGGGCGGCAGGCAGGTCAATAAACAGTCCGCTGTCCTCACGCCACGCCAGGTAGTAGGCCCGATAAGGCCCCCCGGAATTGACCAGCATGTATTGCGGACCGGAAGACGGACGTTCCAGGTCGAAGTCAACGGTTCCTGAATGAGTTGTGTCTATGTTCATCATCAGGTGTGTTTTTGTTCTTTCGAGAATACTTTTCAACATGATGACTTTTCCTTATGTCTACCACGTGCTGCCTCATCGACTCCCGTTTGATTCTCTGGAACTGTTCTCTTGCCGTCCGGTTTGCTTTTACCAGGCGTCAGTCCAGGAACGTGCCCAGTAAAGGCTTGTTCTTGTTAAGCCACGTGTAGTCAGATCCCCACATCAATACGGTACAGCGGTAAACCGACCAGCCGGCATCGGTTTTTACCGAGACAACCGTGTGTTCAAACCAGGTCTTCACAAACTTGTTAGTGTCCTTCGCGCCTTCCTCGGCAGCCTGTTTGGCTTTGACGATAAATGCGCTGAGGTCGGTGGAGTCGCTTCCGGAAAAGTCTGCATCTGTGCGGCGAAACTTGGGGAGGGGCTCAACACCTTCAGGTAACGGATCGGGCATGTGTTTGCCGTCGGCATCATGAAAGAAGCGGTTGCCGGTTGCCGTTCCATGAACGGACAGCGCACAACCGTTCATTGAACACGTCACAACCAGCGTGCCTGTGTCCTGCCCTTTTGGGACCTCGATAGAACCTGCGTCAAAGTTTTTATAGGGGATATACCAATCGATGCCCGCCGCCGTGACGTTCAATTGCAATACACTTTTATTGCCCGTCGAGACGGGTGAAACACTGCAGTCCGAGGTGGCGGAGCCGCCTCGCACAATCAGGGCATGGCTGCCGAAAAAGGCTTCAGGGTTTGTGCGCAGCAATGACAGCAATGCTTCAGGCTGATCGGCCTTTTTTGAGTTTGATGAGGTATTGCCCATGGTTGAACGCCTTTTGAATAAATAAGCAGCGAATGACGAATAGCTCGGCCCGTTTGATTCCTTGCAAATGAAGGGTGCTATTCCAGCACCCATTCCGCTAACTTCCCGGTCACCTGCGTCATCAACACGTTCTCGACATCACGCGCCCCGGCCGCGCTGCATTTGGCGAGTACTGCTTTGACGATTCCTGCATCAAACTCGAACTGTTTGCCGGTTGCCGCCTTGTAGCGCCCGCGCAGTTTTTCCAGCTTCGCCAACACAATTCCTTCCAGCGTCGCCTCATCCAGCGGCCGGTACGCAACCACCGTCATGCGTGCCAGAAACGCCGGGCGGAAGGCTTGCAAAAGGACTTTGTGCAGCGCTTCGTTGAAGGCTTCAGAGCCGATCTGTGACACGGGCGTATCGAGCAACAGTTCAGCGCCGACATTGCTGGTGGCGAGCATCACGGTGTTCTTGAAGTCCACCACCAGGCCGGTGCCGTCCTCCATCAAGCCCTTGTCGAAGACGTTGTAGAACGCTTCCAGCACATCCGGATGCGCCTTCTCGATTTCGTCCAGTAACACTACCGAATACGGTTTGCGCCGTACCGCTTCCGTCAGCACGCCGCCACTGCCATAACCGACGTAACCCGGAGGGGCGCCCTTGAGTTGGCTGACGGTGTGGGCTTCCTGATATTCGGAGAGGTTGATGCTGATCAGATTGCGTTCGCCGCCGTACAGCGCGTCGGCCAGCGCATACGCGGTTTCGGTTTTGCCAACGCCCGTGGGCCCGACCAGCAAGAACACACCGACCGGTTTTTGCGGATCGGTGAGCCCTGCGCGGTAGGCCTGCAAGCGCTGGGCGATGGTCGCGAGTGCCGTTTTCTGGCCCATCACGCGCAAGCCCATGCGCTGTCCGAGGGTGCGCACGGCATGGGCTTCGTCGGCAAGCATTTTGCCGACGGGGATGCCGGTCCAGCCTGCGATCACGGCAGCGACGGTTTTGCTGTCGACCTGTTCGGGCACCAGCGGATCGTCCTGGCGAATCGCATCGAGGCCTGCCTCAAGCCGCAACAATTCGGCTGCCAGATGATCAATGCGACTGTCCGTGGCTTCGTCGGGCTTGTCGCTGTCGGCGCGTTCACTGAGGTCGAGTAATTCGCGGCGGGTGTCGAGCAGTTCGCGCACGGCGACGCGCTCTTCGCTCCAGCGGGTCTCCAGTTCGCGGATCGCCTGGACGTTGGTCTTCGATTCACCTTCCAGCAGGGTGATGCGTTCGCGGTGGTCGAGCCCTGTGGCCTGTTCACGACGCAGGCGTTCAACCTCTTCTTTCAGGCTTTGCTGGCGATGGCGCAGGCTCTCCAGCGGTGGCGGCACGTCGTGCTGACCGAGGGCGACCCGGGCGCACGCGGTGTCGAGGACGCTGATGGCTTTGTCCGGCAACTGACGGCCGGAAATGTAGCGGTGCGAGAGTTTCACCGCTTCATGGATCGCCGCATCCAGAACCTGCACGCCGTGGTGCTGTTCGAGTTTGGCGGCCACGCCACGGAGCATTTCCACGGCGGTGATTTCGTCCGGTTCCTCGACCTGCACCAGTTGGAAGCGGCGGGCGAGGGCCGGGTCTTTCTCGAAGTATTTCTTGTATTCCATCCAGGTCGTGGCGGCGAGGGTGCGCAATTCGCCTCGGGCCAACGCTGGTTTAAGCAGGTTGGCCGCATCGCTGCCGCCCTCGGCACCGCCAGCACCGATTAATGTATGGGCTTCGTCGATGAACAGGATGATTGGCTTGTCGGCGCTGCGAACTGCGTCGATCACGCCTTTGAGCCGTTGTTCGAATTCACCTTTGACCCCGGCCCCGGCCTGCAACAGACCCAGGTCGAGCACCCGCAGGCTGACTTCCTGCAAGGAGGGCGGCACGTCCCCGGCAGCGATACGCAGCGCCAGGCCTTCGACCACGGCGGTTTTGCCCACGCCCGGTGCGCCGACCAGAATCGGATTGTTTTGCCGGCGCCTCAAAAGAATGTCGATGCACTGACGAATCTCGCCGTCGCGACCAACGATGGGGTCGATGCGCCCGGCGTGAGCGTCAGCGGTCAGGTCCTGGGTGTACTGATCGAGCACCGAGTCCTGCCGTGGCGCAGGGTTTCCAGAGGCGACAGAGCGCGGGCCTGCGTGCTCGCGGGAGTTCTCCGTCCACTCCAGCAGGTTCGCGCGCAGGGCTTCTTTTGGAATGCGCAGCAGTGACGATGCACTGTTGAGCAACAGACTGCGGCGCTCGTCACGGTCGATCAATGCCAGCAACAGCAGCCCGGAACGAATGCTGTCGATCCCCAGCACGCTGGCTTGCACAACCGCATCTTCCAGCAATCCCAGCGTGTGCGAAGACAGCGCCGGCGTGCGGGTGCTGCCAGCCTTGAACAGGTCCAGCGCCTTGTTGATTTCAGCCGTCAGTGCATCCCGTTCCAGCCCGAAACGCGGCAGCAGAAAGGCAAAGTCTCCGCCCTCGATGTCGAGCAACTCCAGTAACAAATGCTCGATCTCGACAAAGTGATGCCCGCGTTGCAGGCATCGTTGCGCGGCGCGTTCGAGGGCGCGGCGGTTGTCCGGGTTGAGGCGTCCGATCAGGCTGGCCAGTTCCATTTCAGGTGATCTCCAGCTGACGAAGACGGGTTTCGATCCGTTGTACTGCAAGGCTGGCCTGCCGTTGCAAACCGCCGTTCCAGCTCAACAACGCCGGGGTCTGGCGACCGAGTTTCATCGGCCCGGCACCGCGCACCAGCATCACCAGTTTCACGTCCAGATCCGGGCCGAAATACAGCGCTGCCAGGCTGGCCAGTGCCGGGTGCGCCTCGCCGTCCGGCAAAAAGCGCCCGGCCTGCGCCGAGGATAAGGGGCCGAGCGTCAGGCGAATTCCGGCGTGTTCATCCCAGACCCGAGTACCGGCCACGGCAGTGCGACCGAGTTGCAGATTGCGCCCGCCGGCCTTCATGACGCTGCGGCTGGCGGCCGGAATCTCACGCCACGCGCCTTCATACGCGCTCAGCTCCACCGGCACCGCAAATTGCTCGCGGACAATTGCTGCAAACCCCGCCAACGACCGACGGCCATCGGCGTACAACGCGGTGCAGGCCAGAACGGCGCAGTCGGGAATCGCCTGGCGTTCCTGCAACGACTTGGGCAGCAACCCGGTCAGCGCCCGCAATTGCGCCTGCACCGGCGAAGCGCCGGGCGTGGTAAAGCCGAGGGCGATCCGGTGTTTGCGCATCACCTTGTAGAGCAGGCTGAGCAACCGATGCTGGAACAGGTCGAGGAACTCGGCGGGCGCGTGATCCTTGGCCCGGGCCCGTTGTTGCAGCCATTCCTGATAGGCGTAAGGCAACGGGCCGTCGGGGCCGCCGAGGCCGAACATCGGTGTGTTCAGGGTCAGCGGTTCGCCCGGTTTTTCCTCAAGGCTTTCGATCTGGCTAGCGGCGAACACGGGCGTCAACGGCCCGCGCAATTTCAACGCTTCGGCCTGCGGCGACGTACCGGAACCCAGGGAGTCGGCCTGCGGCTGTTCGCGCTCCAGCAACAGCAACGCCTGCAACCATTCGAAGGCCTGCGGATCGCGGCGCAGTCGCTGACCGAGTGTCAGAGCGACAGGGGCATGCCGGCTTGGGGTTGCCATGCCTTGACCTCCTTGTCAGCCTGCATGAGCACCGTGCGCACAAAGCGATTGGCCGTGGCGTACACCGAAAAGAATTGCGCGAGCACCGCCGAGAACAGCACCGCGCTGCTGCCGACGAAATGCTGCGGATCAAGCTGCAACTGCACTTCAAGTCCGTTGCGCCAGCCGCGCCAGGCATCGGCACCGACGTGGCCGATCACCCGTTCGCAAGCGAGGCTCAGCAAGCCTTCGATCTGGCGCAGGGCGCTGGCTTCATCGCGCAGGTTATGCAGATGAAGAATTTCCTTCAGTGCGTCCAGCGCCTGTGGCCCTTCGACCAGCGACAGGTGATTGAGGGTCAGTTGCGACACCAGCCGCCAGCGCGAATCGCCGTCCAGTCGCGGCAGACTCTGCGGGCTCGGCGGATTGCGCAGGCGTGCCCACGCCACCGGGCCCGGCCGTTCGAATCCCAGTGGTGTACCGGCCGGCAGGCTCTGGGCCAGATGCCGGTTGGTGCACAGCAGTTCGGCCGTGAGGCTGTAGTCGGGCAGATCGGTTTGCGGTTCAAAACGGGTGTCGACGACGCTGACCAAAAGATCGCTGCCGAGCCGGTTCGGCGACTGGCCACTGACTCGCCGCGCATGCCAGTAACGCTGTTGATCACCACCGCTGTGCTGGCTGCCGTAATAGGCGGGCAGGCGTTGCACGCCGGCACTGGAACTGGCGCGCATGCCTCGGATGCTGTGGATCTCGACGCTGTTTTCCCGGTGGCTGTCGGCGACCAGTCGGTACTCGCTGCGGGTGCCGTCGGGGCGCAGCGGCTCGGATGTGCGCGGGAACAGATTGATCACCGGCGCACAGCCCAGTGCGATGTCGCTGGCCTGCAAGTGCAGTCGGCCGGCCGGCGCACGGTCGAAAACGATGTAGAGGTAGAGCGTCTGGCTGTCGCTGGAAACGCCGGCAAGCGGCAGGTCGAAGAAGTGGAATTTTTCCGGGAAGGCAAAGTACTCCGCCAGCAGCCGCATGCCCGGATGCACGCCGTCTTCATCCGGCAGCAGCACCTCGTCGTCAGCGAACCCGACGATCTGCGGCAGTCCCTTCACCTTCGCCGGAATACTCCCCGGCGAGCCTGCAAGTACCTGCACCGCATGGGCGCCGAGCAGGTCATAGAGGCCGGCGTTGATCACGGGCGAGGCGGCCAGGTGAATGCGCAAACTTTCGATTTCCAGCTCGGACCATTGGCTTTCGCCCAGGCAGCGCAGGCTCAGGCGTAACGCCGAACGGGACTGCGCCACGCCGGTCAGCGCCTGGGCTTCGTCGCTGCCAAGCAACAGCGCTTCAGTCACTTCGATCGGCCACAGCCGCACGGCGGCACTGGTGCGAAAGTGAATGCTTTCGCCCTTGCTGGTGGTGACGAACAGCGGCGTGTCCCGGGGCAGGGGATAGCCGCCGTCGAGTTTGCCTTTGCTCGGGTCCGGCTCGAACTGCACGATGGCGCAGGACGGCAGCGGGCGCACGGCCAAGGGATAGAGCTGCTCCAGCAACGCATCGCTGAACTCTGCGTAGTCGTCATCCAGACGCCGTTGCAGGCGCGCCGCGAGCAGGGCGAAGCCTTCGAGCAATCGCTCGACGTGCGGATCCGGGCATTCACCGGGCGACAGTTCCAGCCGCCGCGCGACTTTCGGATAGCGTTCGGCAAACTGGCTGCCGGCGTGGCGCAACCAGGTCAGTTCGCGTTGGTAATAGTCGAGCAGTTGCGGGTCAATCGAGTCGCTCATGGCGCACCTCCAGCCCTTCGTTGCCGGGCTCGATGACAAAGGCCACCGGCCAGTGCTGCGAGCCGCTGCGCAACTCGCCGAGCAGACGGATGCTCAATCGCTGTGGCTGTTCGGGGAGGGGATTGACCTGAACCTCGCCCAGCAGCAGGCGCGGTTCGAAATGGGTGATGGCCTCGCGAATGTCCCGTGCCAGGCGACGGCGATCATCGCTGCGCTGCTGTTGCAGGGCACTCCAGTCGGCGATGCCGTAGTCGATCACGCTGGGGGGCACCGTCAATGTGCGCGGGCCACGGCGGGTGTTGAACAGGCGCCCGAGCTCGGTGTGCACCGAGTCGAGCAAATCCTGCCGATCGAACTCCGGCGGCTCGTCGGCCTCGCTCCAGGCGAGGCGTTCGAACAGCGGTGCGCGTATGCCGGTGCCAGCCATGGCGAGGGCGTCCGGTTACTTGCTGGCCTTGTTGGCCGCCAGGTCCCAGACCGTGCCGGCGGTGCCTTCCTTGGTGCCGTCGTCTTTTTGCGCCGTGAGTTCCCATTTGATCTTGGTGAAGTTCAGGGAAATGGTTTCCACCGGTTTGCCACCTGTACCGCCGCTGACGCTGACGTTGGACAGCACTACGTTGGTCAGGGTGTAGATGATGAACGGCATCAGTTGCCCGCTGCCTTCGGCGGCGTTGCGGCCGATGGTGATCTTGGCTTCCGGGATCGGTTTGCCGGCGCAGCAATATTCGTTGAGGGAGGGCGTCGAGCTGTCGACGAACTTGGTCAGGGTGAACTCGCCGATGTGTGGGCGACCGGAGGTGCGCTCCGAGTTGCTGACGTCGTTGGTCACCTGCATCGCCACGTTGTGGCTGTAGGACATGACTTCGATCTTGTCCTTGTAGCCCTCGAGCAGGCTGTCGCCTTTGATGTCGCCGCCGAGGTCGAGAATGATTGCATCCATCGCTTGAAACTCCTGAAAGGTGTCGCGCTAGACAAACAGGGGAGCGCCCGCAGGAACATCCTGCGGGCGTATGCGGGTCAGGCGGCTACCGGAGGCGGCAGCGTGGCGACCAGGCGGATCGATGCCGTCAGTTCTTCCAGCTGGAAGTGCGGCCGCAGGAACACGGTCGCGCGATAGGCACCGGGTTTGCCGGCGACTTCGGTGACGTCCACCCGTGCTTCGCGCAGCGGGTACTGCGCCTTGATCTCCTGCGGCGCGTTGTCGTTGATCAGCACGTAGTCGGCGATCCAGTTGTTGAGGTAGGTCTGCACGTTGTCGCGGGTCATGAAACTGCCGACCTTGTCGCGCATGATCACCTTCAGGTAATGGGCGAAACGCGAGGCCGCGAGCACGTACGGCAACATCGCCGAGATTCGCGCGTTGGCGTTGGCCTCGTTGGTGTTGTAGACCTTGGACTTGTTGGTGGTCTGGCCGCCGAAGAACACCGCGATGTCGCTGTTCTTCTTGTGGCACAGGGCGATGAAACCGAGGTCGTTGAGTTCCTTCTCACGACGGTCGGTGATCGCCACTTCGGTCGGGCATTTGAGCGACAGGTCGCCGGAGCTGGTGCGGAAGGTGTGCGCCGGCAGGCCTTCGACCGCGCCGCCACCTTCAGCGCCACGGATCGCCGCGCACCAGCCGTACTTGGCAAAGGCTTCGGTGATGCGTTGCGACAGCGCCCACGCGGCGTTGCCCCACAGGTATTTGCTGTGGTCGGTGCCGTTGGTGTCTTCGACGTAGTTGATGCCTTCCACCGGCGAAGTGTCCGGGCCGTAAGGCAGGCGCAGCAGGAAGTGCGGCAGCACCAACGAGACGTAGCGCGAGTCTTCGCTCTCACGGAACGAGCGCCACTTGATCAGCTCCTGGCTCTCGAACACTTTCGACAGATCACGCGGCACCGCCAGTTCGGTGAAGCTGTTCATGTCGAACAGACGTGGGCTGGCGGCAGCGATGAACGGGGCGTGCGCAGCGGCGGCGACGTTCGACAGTTTCTCCAGCAGGCCGATGTCCTGCGGGTGGCGGCCGAAGGTGTAGTCACCCACCAGCAGGCTGAACGGGTGGCCACCGAAGGTGCCGTATTCCTCTTCGTAGATCTTCTTGAACAGGGCGCTCTGATCGAATTCGACGGCTTTTTCCAGGTCGTTCTGCAGCTCTTTCTGCGTCACGTTAAGCAGCCGCAGTTTCAACCGGGTGCTGGTTTCGGTGTTCTGCACCAGCATGTGCAGGCCGCGCCAGGACGCTTCGAGTTTTTGCAGGTCCGGGTGATGCAGCACTTCGTTGAGCTGGGCGCTGATCAGCTCGTCGATCTGGCTGATGCGGTCGTTGATCATCGCCACCGTGTCCTTGTCGATGGCCATGCCTTCGTCGAGTACCTGGGTGGCGAATTCCGCGAGCATGTCGCGGGCGTAGTCCTGCTGGCTGTCGTCATGGGCCATGCGGCCCTCGGCGATGATCCGGTCAAGCAGGGATAAAGTCTCGGCAGCAGCATTTTCGCTGGCTTGATTCTGGGCGGCGGCGGGCATGGCGAATTCTTCCTCGGTCAGGTGGACGATCAGGCTTGCGGTTCGGCCGGAGCCTCGGCATCAGCTGCCGGGGTAGCGGTGTCCGGGCGGGCCGATTTGATCTCTTGCAAGCCTTCGGTGTTGGCGATGACATCGCGCAACAGCTTGTCCAGATCATCGTTGCCGTCGAGTTTGGTCAGCAGATCGCGCAGGCGCTGACGGGCTTCGAACAGGCGGCGCAGCGGGGTGACTTGCTCCACCACCTTGACCGGATCGAAATCGTCGATGTGTTTGAAGTTGAGTTCGATGTTCAGCTTGCTGTCGTCGCCGCTGAGGGTGTTGTTGACTTGCAGCGTGGCACGGGGGCCGATGGAGGCGAGCACTTCGTTGAAGTTGTCTCGGTCGATTTCGGTGAAACGTCGCTCAGTCAGTTTTGCCAATGGTTCGAGCGGTTTTCCCGAGAGGTCGGCCAGGATCCCGACGACCAGCGGCAATTCCTTTTTCTCGATGGCGTTGCCGATTTCGACGTCATAGGTGATTTGCACTCGAGGCGGGCGAACCCGGTCGAGCTTGTGCTGGGTACTTTCTGCCATGTCGGCGGACTCCGATGCGATGAGCGGGCGCAATGCATCGGGGAGGCCCGTTCATCGCTTTCCCTTGCTGGACCACAGGTTAGAAAGGGAGGCAGATGACCTGTCGTTCCTTTGACAAACCTTCCACATTCGGCTGTAGGAACCGAACTACCCAAGACGCTAGAACAGGTCTATAAAAATGCAAGCGAAAAACATTTTTGGACTGTCTCGCGAAAAGGAAAATTCATTTTGTCTGCACGACTTTTTCTAACACTCGGGTTTGCGCTGCTCGCGGGCTGTTCGTTCTTCGGGCCGAAAGTCGACCTCGACAGCCTGACCCTCGACGTCGCGCCAAAGGCCAATGACGACACACCGATCGCCGTGGATTTCATCGCGGTCAACGATCCGGATCTGCTCAAGCAACTGTCGGGCATCAGCGCCCAGCAGTGGTTCGCCGGGCGCGAGCAGTACCAGCGCGACTATCGTCAGTTGATGAGCGTGTGGGGACTGGAGCTGGTGCCGGGGCAATTCATCGACCGCCAACCCTTCCCGCTGGGGGGCAAGCGGGCGGCTGGACTTTTAGTCTTCGCCAGCTATAACACACCCGGAGCGCACCGCTTGCGGCTGGACGATCAGAGCGATGCCTGGCTCAAGTTCGACAGCCGCGAGATGAGCCTGGTCAGCAAGGAAAACTGAAAAAAACACCGTCCGCCGCCGGTTCGCGGTGCAGTCGAAGGGAGTCGTATGAGTCTGCTACCTGACGCGGTCTGCTGGCATGAAGGCATGCAATTGCTGCCACAGCATTTTCAGTTGCAGGGCTTGCGGGCCGAGGCGCTCGGCGCGCATCTGGCCCAGGCGTGCAACCCGTGGTTCTTTGGTGTCAGCCACATGGAGTTCGACCCTTCGGCGATGAGTGCCGGGGTGGTGCGGGTGCTGTCGTTGCAAGGGACGATGCCCGACGGGTTGCCGGTCAATCTGCAGGCGGGAGTCGGGCCGTTGCTGGAGCTGGATGTCGGCCCGTCGATCAACGAAACCGACGATGCGACCGTCACCGTTTACCTGGCGATCAGTCCGCTGTGGCGCGCCGGTCAACTGTTGCCGCTCAAGGGGCGATTGCAGTCGGTGGTTGGCGAGGCGCTGCCGGATCTCACCAGCGGCGAATTCCCCGAATCGATCACGGTGTGGCGACCCAACCCGCGTCTGTGCACGCAACTGAACAAGGCCGATTCGATCTGCCTGCCACTGCTGAAAATCCGCAGGGAGGGTGGCGGTTTCCTGCCGTTGCCCTATACACCGCCGACGCCGGTCCTGTTACCGGAGTCGCCGCTGGGTCGGCGGATTGCCGGGCTCTGCGCGCGAGCCCGGGAGAAATGCCTGTTCCTTGGCGGGCGTCTGCGTCAGGCACAACAGTCCGGCAATCAGGACGATGCGCTGGAGATCCGCCGCCAACTGACCGCGTTATGGACGCGGCTGCCGGAAGTCGAAGGTTCGCTGAACAGTCGCATTGCCCATCCACAGGGTTTGTACGTACAGCTGCTGGGCCTGGCCGGCGCGTGGTCGGCGCTGGATCCGCTGGCGGGCGTGCCGTCATTTGCGCCGCTGGATTTTTTCGAGTTGCAGCGCGGATACGAGCCGCTGCTGGACTGGCTGGAAACCACCCTGGAGCTGATCCGCGCCGGTTACCGCAGCATCGCTTTCGAACGCAGCGAACACAGTTTTTCCATTCAGTTGCCGGACGAGCAGCCCAGTCAGCGGCTGGTCATCGGCCTGCGCATGCCCAACGGTGCCAGCGAGCAGGCGGCCGGCGAGTGGCTGCGCGGTGCGATCATCGCCTCGGCGCCACACATCGCCTTGCTCAGCCGCCAGCGCATGAGCGGCCTGATGCATCAGGCGATGAGCCGCAGTGAGCAAGTGGCCTACAGCGTCGGCGATGACACCCGACTGTTTGTGGTGACGGCCGAAGGCAACTGGTTCGACGCGCAATTGCCGCTGATGATCGCCGCGCCGGCCACACGGCTGACCAGCAGTCCGTGGCAAGTGGTGCTGTTTGTCGCCCAGAACAGTGAAAGTGCCTGATCACACAAGGAACGCCGTATGTCGCAAGGAAGTGCCGCAAGCCTTGGGTTGCAGGACGCACCGTTGAGCAGCGCGTTCCGTCAGACGTGGCAGCAATGGCAACTGGACTGGACTCAATTGCCCAAGGACATCGAGGACGATGCGGCGCTGGTCGAAACCGTGGTCGAGCTGTCCACCCAGGCTTCACAGCGACTGTGGCGCACGGCGTTTTCGCGGGTCGGCGACTCGGCGACCGAACAGGTCAAGGCGCTGGTGTACGCCTTCGTTGCGCTGGTCGATGAAACCCTGCTGTTCAGCCCATGGCCGGGCCAGGGCGCCTGGCAGGAAAAACCATTGGAGTCGCGCCTGTATGCCAGTCGTCAGGCGGGTGAACAGTTACCGGCGGCGATTCAAACCCTTCTCGATGAACAACAACCCACCACCCGTGACCTCGCCAACGTCTACCTGCAATGTCTGATCCTCGGTTTTCACGGGCGCCTGCGTGGCGAGCACAGTCAGGCGCAATTGGAAAAGTGGCGGCTGGCGCTGTTCACCTTTGCCTGGCAGGACGAGGCCAGTTACGACGATGTCAGCGAACGACTGGTCCAGCCGTCGCTGGTCGCACCCCTGCAACTGCCGGTGCGCACGGCGTTGCCGGACGGTTTTCGTCTGGCGTTGGGCATTCTGGCGATGGTGCTGTTGCTGACCGGGGTCGGCCAGTTCTTGTGGAGCGACATTCGTTCCGAACTGGAACCGGTGCTGCAAACCACCGACTCGATGGCGGCGCCGGAGCAAGACTCATGAGTACCTTGACGATCGTCGCGTGGGTGGTCGCGGTGGTGTTGTTGCTGGTGATCGTCGGTGTGGCGGTGTGGTGGCTGCGCACTCGAAGCGGCGCGGCGATCCGCAGCTTCTATCTTGCGGTGCGGCACATGGAGCAAGAGCAGGGCACTCACGATCGCTATCAGTTGCCATGGTTGCTGATGCTCGGTGATGAGGTCCAGGGCACGCAACTGGTGACTGAGTGGCGCCTGCAACCCACCGACAAACCGGCCTGGTTCGGCCGTTGGTGGTCGGACCCGGAAGGTGCGGTGCTGGTGGTGCCCCAAGGCTTGTTTCTGCCGGAAGACGGCATGCATCTGCAACGTGGCGGCTGGTGGCGACTGCTCGGGTTGATCCTGCGTCTGCGCAGCAAGCGTCCGCTCGACGGGGTGATCTGGACCGTGCCGGTCAGTCGCCTCGGCAATCTGGAACAGGCGACGCAGTTGGGGCTTGCGGCGCGCCGACGTTTCATCGATCTGCTGCAGCGCTTTGGCCTGAGTGTACCGGTGTACGTGATCGTCACCGGGCTTGAGGAACTGCCGGGGTTTCAGGACCTGATCAGTGCGCTGCCTGATGAGGCACGCGAACGCACCCTGGGCTGGTCATCGCCGTTTGCGCGGGATGCGGTGTGGCAGGGGCAGTGGAGTGATCAGGCGCTGGATCGCCTGCACCGCGCCGTCGCCGAAGCAGTGATTGAACTCGGCACCTTGTCCGGGCATTTGAGTGCTGACCTGTATGCCTTGCCGGAGCGTCTCGAAACGCTGCGACGGGGTCTGCAAAACGTGCTTGAGCCGGTGTTTCAGGGCAACGCGCAGGGCGAGGCACCGTGTTTTCGCGGTGTGTATTTCAGCGCCAATCAACCCTGCGAGGATGCGCTCGACGGGTTCAGCGCCGATGACAGCGGCTTGCAGCGCAGTGTGTTCATGCGTCAGTTGTGGCGTCAGCGCCTGGTCGGTGAGCGTGGTCTGGCGCAAGGGGTGCCACGGCTGTTGCGCCTGCGTCAGCGTTGGCAACGGCTGACGGCCGGCGTGGCGCTGGTGGTCGGCGTCGTCTGGGCACTGGCGATGTTCTGGGTGTGGAACCAGTCGGTCAAGGATGCCCATGAACTGGCGCGGCTGATGCAGGGCGCGCACAAGAGCTACGTCACGGTCACCGACGAGGCGCACCGCGTCGAGCCGACCCGGCGCAACGTGCAGAGCTTCTGGCGGGTACTGGAAAAAGCGCCGCACTGGCACTACGTGTCGCTGGCGTTTCCGTCTTCGTGGATTTCCTCTGTGGACGTGAAGATCGAACGGGCGGTGTTCCAGGCTGCCCAGCGTCATATGGTTCAGCCGCTGCATGCGTTGCTGGTGGCGGAGTTGACGAAGCTCAAGGCGATCCGCGTGGCGGATCGGCGCAACAGCGTCGAAAGCGAAGACCCGGCCCAGTGGCAGAACTACCAGAAAGCCACGGACCTGGTGGACCGGGCGCTGCGCCTGGAGCAACAGAACCAGTTGTTCGCTGAGGTGCAGAACAATCAGCGGGCACCGCTGGACGACCTGGTGCAACTGAGCAACAACGCGCTGTCGCTCAACCTCAACGCGGCGACGGTGCCCCACGCCGCTTACTACAATCGGCTGTTGGCGGCAGGGGACAGTGGTGATTTGCAGGCGCTGGATCTGAGTGTCGAGCGGCCGCTGATCGTCAGCAACTTCAACGGGCTGATGGAGCGCTGGCTCGATCAGTATTTCCTCGCCGACAACTTTGTCAGCAAGGCCGGCTACCTCAAGCTGCACCTGGAACAGCTTGAGGCCGGGAGTGGCAACAGCCTCAGCGAGCTGGAAGACCTGCGCGCGCTGATCGATGACCTGCAAGCGGCGATCGCCCTGACCAATTCGACCTGGAGTCGCGGCAAGGGCCAGGAACTGGTGCCGGGCTACCGCGAGTTTCTCGACAAGGTGCGCAAGAGCACGTTGCTCGGGCCGGCGGTCGAGCAACAACTCGACGCCCAGGCGGGCAAGTTGCAGCAGAGTTTCCGTGATCAGTGGATCGCTCAGGTCGGTTCGCGCGGCAACTTGCTGGTGCAGCAGGGCAGCGGGCAACTGGCGTTGCAGGATCAGGTGGTGAAGCTCAATAACGCGGTGCAGGCGCTGTTCAAGCGCGACTTCGTGTCCATCGCCATGCGCGCCACCGAAGACAACGTCAACCTGCAAGGCCAGACCGTCGATGGCGACGATCTCAACACATCGCTCAACTATTTCGCCAGCTACAAGAGTTATGTCGCCGAAGAACTGCCGCGCATTCCCCCGGCTTATCGCGGTGCGCTGCTGCAAGCGGCTGAAGGCGCGGCGGCGCAGGCCATGTGGCTGAGCCTGAAAGATCACAACGACCAGACTCATCCCTATGCGGTGTTCAATGTGCAGGCCGAGCAGGCCATGGCTTTGCAGAAGGCGTTTGTCGAAGTCCATCGCAGCGATCTGGCGGCGCGTCTGCAAGGGGCGTTGAACCGTCGGGCCATGGCGCAGATCATCAACGGTCTGGATGAAATCACCGCACAACCGCTGTTCGGCGGACGGACTGAAATCAGCCAGTGGGACGGCTCGAAAAACCTCGGTCTGCAACTGTACGGCGCCAGCGATGTGCAGGACTTGAAGCTGAGCCTCAAGCAGCAATTCAACACCATGCTCGGCATCACCGAGCGGCGCACGTCGGCATTGCAATGGCTGATGACCCAGCAGGGCAATCTGTCGGCGCTGGATTACGAACGGGTGACCCAGTTCAGCGCGCTCAACGACGAACTGCTCAAGTACAAGGATTCGAACCCGGCCAGTTCGCCGGCACAGATCGAGCAATTGGTCAGCCGCGATTTCATCGAGATGGACACCGGCTCCTGCGTGCAGGTGTTGCAGACCGCCAATCTGGCGGGCGGGCGCGGCACTCTGGCAATGCGTGCGGTGGAATTGCAACAGTCGGCCATGCAGCGTTGCCAGTACCTGCAACAGCAACAGGCAGCAGCGGCGTGGAATGAACTGGCCAACTATTTCAATCAGTACCTGGCCGATCGCTTCCCGTTTGCCAACGGTTTGCAGGCGCAGGATGCCGACCCGGCGCGGGTGCAGCATTTTCTGGAAATCATCGACAAGCGCCTGCCGGTCGCCCAGGCCGGGCTGGTGCTGAGTCAGACCCCGGAACGACTGGCGGCGGAAGATTTTCTCAACCGTTTGAAGCAGGCGAGCCTGTGGCTGACCCCGCTGTTCGTACGCGACAAGAGCGGCATTCTCGGTGTCGAGATGGACGTTCGCTGGCGCACCGATCGCGACGATGAGCGCGGTGCCGATCAGGTGATCGCCGGGGGCTTGCTGGCCGGCAGTCAGCAGATTAGCTATCCCGCCGCCGAGCAGCCGAACCTGCGCTGGATGGTCGGCCAGCCGATCCGCCTGACCCTGCGCTGGGCGCGCAACGGTCGCGAGCGCCCGGTCAACGATCCGCTGCAACCGAACCTGGTGGTGCGGGACATGGAGGCGGGCTGGGAGTACGGCGGGCCATGGTCGTTGCTGCGGCTGATGCGCGCGCACTTCTCGGTGCAGCGTCAGCCGAGCATGGATTACACGGACTTTCCGCTGACCCTGCGCCTGCCGGTCACCGCGCTCAACGACAGCGTCACCACGGAGTTCACCCGGATGTTCGTGCGTCTGTCGTTGATGAGCCAGGGCTCGAAGCTGCCATTGTCGATTCCACCGTTGCCGACCCGGGCGCCGCGTTCGCCGTTTCAGGCGACCGGCACCACCGCCGCCATTGAATCCCGCGAGGAGGGCCTGTGAGCCTGCCATCTGCAACCATGCCGGACCTGATCGATCAGTTGCTCGCACCGATCAGCGCCGACGCGCCGTGTGGTGCGGATCTGCGTTACGAACGCGAGTTCGATCAATTGCGCGACCTGCGTCGCGAGGACGATGCGAGCCTGCCGACCGGGGTCTGGCAATCGACGCTGAAGCAGGCGAACTGGCCGGAAGTGGAAAAACTCACCACGACGTTGCTGATCGAGCGCAGCAAGGACCTGATGCTCAGCGCCTGGCTCGGCGAGGCCTGGCTGCACCTTCAAGGGCTGGACGGATTGCCCGGCAGCCTGGCGCTGATCGCCGGATTGTGTGAGCGCTATCCCGAACAGTTGCACCCGCAGGCCGAGGAGGGTGATCAGTCGTGGCGGGTGATTCCGCTGGAGTGGCTGGTGCGTCGGTACAGTGAGGTGCTGCTGACCCGGGTGCCGCTGTTCGGCTCGCACAACAGCGATTTCGAGGCATACAACCTGGAAACCTGGCGCCGTTTGCAGGTGCAGCAGGTGCAGGTCAACGACAGCAAGAATGCCAAGGCCTCGGCGGAAACCGCACGCAATGAACAGAAGAAACTCAGCGATCAGGTGCGCGCCACGCCATTGGCATTCTGGCTGCGCCAACAGGGCAACCTGCTGCTGAGCCAGCAACACCTGCAGCGTCTGAACGCCTGGAGCGATACGTATCTGGGCGATCAGGGGCCGGGTTTGCAGCCCTTGCAGGAGATCATTCAAGCGCTGCTGAAACTGGTTCAGGAGTTCATCGCCATGCACCCACAAAAACCGGCGCCGGTCGCCCCTGTCGAAGCCCCCGTGGTGGAGGCGCAGCCGGTCGATGAAGCGCCCGTGGCGGCGCAGGTCTTTCGTGAGCCGGCGAACCGCGAAGAAGCCTATCGGCAATTGCTGCTGATCGCCGAATACCTGGCCCGCACCGAACCTCACAGCCCCGTGCCATACCTGATCCGGCGCGGGGTGGAGTGGGGCAACAAGCCGTTGAGCGAACTGCTCGGCGAGTTGATCTCGGCCGACGCCGAATCGCGGCGGCTGTGGACGTTGCTCGGCGTGCTTTAGTGCACGCGCTGGTTGTTCTGCTTCGGCGGCAGTGTCAGCGGTGTCAGTACCGGTTCCCCGGCAAAGAACGCCACCAGGTTTTTCCCCACCAGCTCCACGGTGCCCTGGGTGGCTTCCGGTGACAGCCCGGCGACGTGCGGGGTGAGAATCACGTTGCTCAGGGTTTTCAGTGCGTCCGGCACCCGGGGCTCGTGGTCGAACACATCCAGTGCGGCGCCGGCGATTCGCCGTTGCTCAAGTGCCGTGATCAGGTCCGCCGTGTTGATCACGCTGGCGCGGGCGATGTTGACGATAAAGCCTTTGGGCCCCAGTGCGTCCAGCACGGGACGGGTCACCAGATGCTGGCTGCCGATGCCGCCGGGCGTCGCCACCACCAGAAAGTCCGAGGCTCGCGCCAGTTCGGTGGGGGTCGAACAGAAGGCGTAGGGCACATCGCTGCGCACCTGGCGGTTGTGGTAGCTGATCTCCATGTCGAAGCCCAGGTTCGCCCGTTTGGCGATGGCCATTCCCACCGCGCCGAGGCCGAGAATCCCCAGCCGCTTGCCCGCCAGGGACGGGCGCATGATCTTCGGCCATTCGCCACGGCGCACGGCCGCGTCACAGCGCGGAATGTCGCGCACCAGCGACAGCAGCAACGCCATGGCATGGTCGGCCACCGACGAGGCGTTGACGCCGGCGCCGTTGGTGACGGTCAGGCCCCGGTTGCTGGCGGCTTGCAGGTCCACCTGTTCGTAGCCGGCGCCGATCACGCAGATAATTTTCAGCGCGGGCAACGCGGCGATTTCTTCGGCGTACAACCCCAGCGGGCCACGGGTCAGCACCGCGTCGATGCGTGCGCCGTGGGTGGCAATGGCCTGGGCGCGTTCGGCGGGTGTCGGGGCGAGGATCAGGTGAAAGCCCTGTCGTTCGAGAATGGGCAGGTAGTCATTGATGGTTTCAACCAGTACCAGAACGGTGGCGGGCATTGCTCGGCTCCTGTGATCGTCGGCGTGTCGGTCGCGAAAGTCGTGTCAGAGTGCTGATTCCAGAGCGGTTTGGCAATGGCCGGCACTGCCCCGCACCAGCCAGTGTAGGAGCTGATACGGGGAGCGCGTGGGCGCTTCGTCAGAAGGCAACGTCGGCAGTGTTGATCAACTGCACGAACGCCGCGCCAAGGGTTGCGTTGTGGTGCTCGATGATCGCTTGGGCCGGTAGTGCGGGTGTGTCCATGCAAGTATGGGCATCGGCTACCAGCAATGGCTTGAAGCCCAGATCGGCAGCGGCGCGGCAGGTGCTGTCGATGCAGAACTGGGTTTTCATGCCGACGATGTACAGATCTTCGATTTTCGCGGCGTTGAGTTGTTGAGCCAGATCTGTGCCGTGGAAGGCATTGGGGCGGGATTTGTCGATGAAGGTGGCGTTTTCAGCGGCCAGCTCAAGCGCTGGCAATAACTGCCAGAACGCACTGCCGGCGGCAATCGGCGAGCCAACCGGCCCGGTGTGGCGCACGGCAAAGATCGGCACTTGCCGTTGGCGTGCCTGGGCGATCAAGTGCTGGATGTTGGCGAGCATACGCTCGCCGTCGTTGGGTTTTTCCTGACCCTGGAACAGGCCGACCTGCATATCGATGATCAACAGTGCTGCGGGCATGGTGTTTCTCCTTCGGTACCAAACGTGCCGCACGGACGGGAGAAACAACAAGGCCCCGTCCATTGCTGGCGGGGCCTTGGGTTTGCTGCGCTGGATTTACCTCAGGCGCAAACACCACGACCCGCCGGTGGCGGTCGTGGTGGTGCGGTGCAACGCGCAAAGGTTCATGGGGGCGATCATGCTGGCGGCGTCAACGGGCTGTCAATAGATGCATCAACTGGCGTACTGGGCGATGCCGTTGCCGAATGACCAGTTTTCTTTCTTCACTTCCACCAGATTGATGAACACATCCTCCAGACGGATCGACAGGTGCGTGTTCAGGTTCTGGGCGATGGTCTGGTACAGCGCTTTTTTCTGCTCCAGCGTCCGGCCCTCATTGAGGGTGATCTGGATGATCACCAGCTGGTCGCTGCGCTGGATCCCCAGGTATTGCGTATCGAAGATGAAATGCTCGCCGTCGTGCTCGGCCAGGATCTGGAAGTTGTCGTGCTCCGGGACATTGATCGTGCTGCGCATCGCGGCGTAGATCTGCTCGCCGACGCGTTTGGCGAAGGTCGGGTCGGGACGTTTCTTGAGTTCGACACGGACGAGGGGCATGAAAAGGCTCCTTGGGGCAGGGGACTGGAAGCGGCTGTCAGTCGGTTCGCCATTGGGTATAGCCGAAAAATGCCAGTCGGTGAGGTTGTTTAAAGCCGTTCGACGATGTCAGTGCCGTCCTGCAAAAGTTACGGAAGCTGCCTACGGATGCTGGTGGATTTATCCGCTATCTGACGGGGTGAGAAATGCGAAATCATTCAGGCAAGACGGGATGTGCTCTTCAGTATGAGGCAGCAACCTGAACGGTGATTGCCATTAGCCAAGGAAGGCCAATGCTTCAGAACAACCGCGAAGAGCTGGAACTCGAAAGGTTACTGCATGAATCACGAAAACTCGTTGCTGAAAGGCAAAAGCTTTTGGCGGAGGTTAAAAAGCTGAACAGTGAAATATACCTGTATCCAATCGCAGTATTGGGTGGTGTGGTGACCGCAATCACTGCAGTAGCAAGTGTTTACTTCAAGTTTTGAGTATTCGCTACTCATAAAAAACAGACCCTTGACCCGAAGGAGCCAACATGAACACATTTGACCGTCAGGCCATCATTGAACAAGCAGATCGAGAGTACGATGAGTGGGTCGAAAAAATGCGAATCAAAGACAAAGAGGACAGGTACCCGGTCTGGAGCATGCTGGGTTTCGGTCTCTTCTGCATGTCACTTGGCTTCATAGTGGGCCGATCGATCTGACCAGGTTTTTCTGATCAAACTCGGCACCGGGACGCGTCATAAAACGACATCAAGCGTACCTGTTGCCGACAGCAATATTCCAAAAAACGACATCGCTCCAATCTGCTCCGCACAACCATTCCTCAGCTAAGTCTTTGCTTCCGCTCATTTATCGCGGAGAATCGCGCCCCTGTTTCGGCCGGAGCATGTCTGTCGGTTTTTTCCGACGCGTCCTGACCGAGTGGCAAGTGACCGGAATGCGGAGATCCGACCGGATGAATGATCAGGCCAATAGCGTCGAACAACGCTTTGAAGCGGCAGCACCAGCGCAACTGTCGAGCTGGAATCGCCATGACACTACCTGGATGTTGGGACTGTTTGGGACGGCCATCGGCGCCGGTACCCTGTTTTTGCCGATCAACGCAGGTCTGGGTGGCTTCTGGCCGCTGGTGATTCTCGCGCTGCTGGCATTCCCCATGACCTTCTTTGCACACCGCGGCCTGACCCGCTTCGTGCTTTCCGGTCGCGAAGGCGCCGACATCACTGAGGTGGTGGAGCAGCATTTCGGCATCAAGGCCGGTGCGCTGATCACGTTGCTGTACTTCTTCGCGATCTTCCCGATCCTGCTGATCTACAGCGTCGGCCTGACCAACACGGTCGCCAGCTTCCTCGAACACCAACTGCACATCACGCCGCCACCGCGCGCGCTGCTGTCGTTCGTGCTGATCCTCGGCCTGCTGGCTGTGGTGCGCTGCGGCGAGCAAGTGATCGTCAAGGCGATGAGCCTGATGGTGTATCCGTTCATCGTTGCGCTGCTGTTCCTCGCCGTGTACCTGATTCCGCACTGGAACGGCGGCATCCTGTCCACCGCTTCGCAGGTGCCGGCGCCGTCGGCGCTGCTGCACACGCTGTGGCTGGCGATTCCGGTGATGGTGTTCTCGTTCAACCACTCACCGATCATCTCGGCGTTTGCGGTGGACCAGAAGCGTCGCTACGGTGTTCACGCCGACGAGCGCAGCTCGCAGATACTGTCCCGCGCCCACCTGCTGATGGTGGTGATGGTGCTGTTCTTCGTCTTCAGCTGCGTGCTGACCCTGTCGCCAGAGCAACTGGCTGAAGCCAAGGCGCAGAACCTGTCGATCCTGTCGTACCTGGCCAACCACTTCAGCAACCCGACCATCGCTTTCGCAGCGCCGTTGATTGCGTTCGTGGCCATCTCCAAGTCGTTCCTCGGTCACTACATCGGTGCCAGCGAAGGTCTGAAAGGCCTGATCGTCAAAAGCGGCAAGCGTCCGGGCGTCAAGGCGCTGGATCGCATCGTTGCGGCGTTCATGCTGGTGGTGTGCTGGATCGTGGCGACCCTGAACCCGAGCATTCTCGGCATGATCGAGACCATCGGTGGCCCGGTCATCGCGGCGATCCTGTTCCTGATGCCGATGTATGCGATCCGCAAAGTGCCGGCAATGGCCCGCTATCGTGGCCAGGCGTCGAACGTGTTTGTCACCGCCGTCGGCCTGGTGGCGATTTCGGCGTTGATCTACTCGCTGACGGCCTGATTCCAGACCAGCAGCACCAAGCGGGGGCGAGCGATTCGCCCCCGTTTTTGCAAGACCTTCCGGTGCCTGATCCAGGGCACACATCCCACGGCATAAACGGCTACGCTTGAAAGGCACTTTTCCCGGAGATGCCTCATGCCCCGTGCCCGACCGCAACTGATCAGCGCCAAACTGGAAAAACTCCATCCCACCCAGCTCACGGTCGGCCTCGCCGAAGTCGCCGACAAGCGTCAGGAATGGAAGAAACTCAAACGCAAGGAGCGGGCGGCAGCGCTGGATAATCACTGGTTTCCCAGTGTGCTTGGGCCTGAAGGCGTCTATTACATCGTCGATCACCACCACTTCGGTCTTGCGCTGATTGAGGAAGAGGTCAAGAAGGCTTCATTGCTGGTGCTCAAGGACCTTTCCTTTGTCGACCCGGTGACGTTCTGGAGCGTGATGAACTTCAACCAGTGGGCGCATCCCTATGATGGTCGCGGTGCCAGGCGCTCCTTCGAAGCGATTCCCAAATCCATAGTCGATCTGCAGGACGATCCTTATCGCAGCCTTGCCGGACGCTTGCGCCGGGCCGGTGGCTACGCCAAGGACGCCACGCCCTACAGCGAATTCCTCTGGGCGGACTTCTTTCGCAGCCGCATCGCCAGCGACCAGATCAACGATCTGAGTCCGAAATTACAGACCAAGGCCATGAACCTGGCGCGCAGCCAGGAGGCTCGGTATCTGCCGGGGTGGGTGGGTCCGATTGTCAACTGAACCCCTGAGCGCTGCTTCCCGACCCGAAGTACAAAGTCGTAGTCAGGACTTGCTGGCCGGATTGTCGATTGCTGGTCTGTTGCTGCCCGAAGCCGTGGCGTATTCCAGCATCGCTGCATTGCCGCCCCAAGCGGGGGTAATTGCCCTGTTCGCTGGGTTGTTGTGTTACGCGCTGATGGGCACCAGTCGGTTTGCCGTGGTTTCGGCCACTTCATCCTCGGCAGCGGTGCTGGCAGCGGCGACGGCTTCGCTGGCCGGCGGCGACCCGGCATTGCGTTTGAGCCTGGCGGTCGGTCTGGTGTTGATGACCGGCGTGCTGTTTCTGCTGGCGGGGCTGTTCAAGCTCGGGAGCGTCACTTCATTCATTGCCAAACCGGTGTTGCGTGGGTTTGCCTTGGGGCTGGCAGTGACGATCATCCTCAAACAGGTGGCAAGTGTCGTCGATATCCACCTGACCGACAGCAACCTGATCCGCTTCCTGCCGCAGTTGCTGGAGCAGTGGCCGCAATGGAATCTGGCGGGTGCCGGGGTCGCGGTGGTGGCGTTGCTGGTGTTGATGCTCTGCGCCCGTTTTCGTCGAGTACCGGGTGGACTGATCGTCGTAGCGCTGGGCATTGTCGCCAGTCAATGGCTGAACCTGCCGGCTCACGGGGTGAAACTGATCGGGGTCATCGACCTGGCGCTGGAGGTGCCACGCCTGCCGAACATGCCGTTTGCCGACTGGCTGCGCCTCGGGGAACTGGCGTTTGCCATGGTGATGATTCTGTATGCCGAGTCTTATGGCTCGATCAGCTCGTTTGCCCTGAAGCATGGCGACCGGGTCTCGTCGAACCGCGACCTGCTGGCCCTTGGTGCGTCCAATCTGCTGTCGGGGCTGTTTCATGGCATGCCGGCCGGAGCGGGGTATTCGGCAACATCGGCCAATGAAGCGGCGGGGGCCACATCGCGATTGGCGGGTATTGTCGCGGCGGCGGTGGTTCTGCTGATCGTGTTGACGGTGCTGCCGTACATCGCTCTGACACCGGAACCGGTGCTGGCCGCCATCGTGATTCACGCCTTGGGACGGGCGTTGAGCCTGCAACCACTGGGCCGCTACTTCATCTGGCGCCGCGATCGCTTGTTGGTGATCTGCGCGGTGGCAGCGGTGCTGGTGCTGGGCGTGCTCGACGGTTTGCTGCTGGCGGTAGCGATCAGCGTGGTACTGATGCTGAAACAGATGTCATCGGCGGATATCCAGGTGCTGGGGCAAATGGGCGGTGGTCACGACTATGTCGACGTGCAGCGCCATCCGGATGCCCGGGAAATCCCCGGCGTGTTGATTGTCCGGCCGAGCGAGGCGCTGTTTTTCGCCAATGTGGAGCGCATTCTTGGCGGCGCGCTGCGGCTGGCCCGTCATGCACCGGCAGCGGTGCACACGATCATCCTGAGTCTGGAAGAGTCGCCGGATCTGGACGGCACCAGCATCGAAGCGCTGGAAGCGTTTTTCCTGCAGGTGCGGGCCGAGGACAAACTGTTGATTCTGGCGCGCCTCAAACATCAGGCGCAGAGCGTGCTGGCGCAATTGCCAGAACTGGAACGCGAGCAGGTGCTGTTGAGCGGTTTGAGTGTGGACGAGGCGGTACAGCAGGCACTCAAGCTCAATGCATGAGTTTCCGGAGGCATAAAAAAACGCCGCACATCTTGCGATGGGCGGCGTTTTTCATTGCGTTGCAGCGTTAGGCTTGAACGACCGGAATGTTGGCGTTCGCAGCAGCTTCACGGAACTCGGCAATCTGGTCGAAGGACAGGTAGCGGTAAACGTCGGCCGCCATGCTGTCGATCTTGCCAGCGTATTCCATGTACTCCTCGACGGTCGGCAGGCGACCCAGGATCGAAGCAACGGACGCCAGCTCGGCCGAAGCCAGGTAGACGTTCGCGCCGTCGCCCAGACGGTTCGGGAAGTTACGGGTCGACGTCGACACCACGGTGCTGTTCGGCTCAACGCGTGCCTGGTTACCCATGCACAGCGAGCAGCCTGGCATTTCCATGCGTGCGCCGGCCTTGCCGTAGATGCCGTAGTAGCCTTCTTCGGTCAGTTGGTGAGCGTCCATTTTGGTCGGCGGCGACAGCCACAGACGAGTTGGCAGCTGACCCTTGACCTGATCCAGCAGTTTACCGGCAGCGCGGAAGTGACCGATGTTGGTCATGCACGAACCGATGAACACTTCGTCGATCTTCTCGCCAGCAACGCTGGACAGCAGACGGGCGTCGTCCGGGTCGTTCGGCGCGCACAGTACAGGCTCGCTGATGTCGGCCAGATCGATTTCGATGATTTCGGCGTATTCGGCGTCGGCATCGGCTTCCATCAGCTCAGGGTTGGCAACCCAGGCTTCCATCGCTTGAGCACGACGTTCCAGAGTACGCGCATCGCCGTAGCCTTCGCCGATCATCCAGCGCAGCAGGGTGATGTTGGAGTTCAGGTACTCGGTGATCGACTCTTTCGACAGCTTGATGGTGCAACCGGCAGCCGAACGTTCGGCCGAGGCGTCGGACAGTTCGAAAGCCTGTTCCAGGGTCAGACCTTCCAGGCCTTCGATTTCCAGGATGCGGCCGGAGAAGGCGTTTTTCTTGCCTTTCTTCTCGACGGTCAGCAGGCCGTTCTGGATGGCGAAGTAAGGAATGGCGTGAACCAGGTCACGCAGGGTGATGCCAGGTTTCATTTTGCCTTTGAAGCGCACCAGGATCGATTCCGGCATGTCCAGCGGCATGACGCCGGTGGCAGCGGCGAACGCGACCAGACCGGAACCGGCCGGGAACGAGATGCCCATCGGGAAACGGGTGTGCGAGTCACCACCGGTACCCACGGTGTCTGGCAGCAGCATGCGGTTCAGCCACGAGTGGATGATGCCGTCGCCCGGACGCAGGGAAACGCCGCCGCGGGTCATGATGAAGTCAGGCAGGGTGTGGTGGGTGGTCACGTCGATCGGCTTTGGATAAGCCGCGGTGTGGCAGAAGGACTGCATCACCAGATCAGCGGAGAAGCCCAGGCACGCCAGGTCTTTCAGTTCGTCACGGGTCATTGGACCGGTGGTGTCCTGAGAACCTACGGTGGTCATCTTCGGTTCGCAGTAAGTGCCAGGACGAACGCCTTTGCCTTCTGCCAGACCGCAAGCCTTGCCGACCATTTTCTGCGCCAGGGTGAAGCCCTTGGTGCTTTCGGCCGGAGCTTCCGGCTTCTTGAACAGGTCGAACGCAGGCAGACCCAGTTCAGCGCGAGCCTTCTCGGTCAGGCCACGGCCGATGATCAGCGGGATACGGCCGCCGGCGCGGACTTCGTCCAGCAGAACCGGGGTCTTCATTTCGAAGGTGGTGATGACTTCGTCGGTACCGTGCTTGCAGACTTTGCCAGCGTGCGGGTACAGGTCGATCACGTCGCCCATGTTCATGTTCGATACGTCGAACTCGATTGGCAGTGCGCCGGCATCTTCCATGGTGTTGTAGAAGATCGGAGCAATTTTGCTGCCGAAGCAGAAACCGCCACCGCGCTTGTTCGGCACGTAAGGGATGTCGTCGCCGAAGAACCACAGAACCGAGTTGGTCGCGGATTTACGCGAGGAACCGGTACCGACCACGTCACCGACGTAGGCGATCGGGAAGCCTTCGCCGCGCATGGTTTCGATCTGCTTCATCGGGCCGGTCTTGCCTTGCTCGTCCGGAACGATGCCGTCACGGGCCATTTTCAGCATGGCCAGGGCGTGCAGCGGGATGTCTGGACGCGACCAGGCGTCTGGAGCAGGGGACAGGTCGTCGGTGTTGGTTTCGCCGGTCACCTTGAAGACGCGCAGGCTGATCTTGTCGGCCAGCACAGGGCGCTTCTTGAACCACTCGCCGTCAGCCCAGGATTGCAGCACGGCCTTGGCGTGAACGTTGCCGTTCTTGGCTTTTTCAGCCACGTCGTGGAAGGCATCGAACATCAGCAGGGTGTGCTTGAGTTCTTCGGCAGCCACTGGCGCCAGCTCGGCGTTGTCCAGCAGGTCTACCAGGGTCACGATGTTGTAGCCGCCCTGCATGGTGCCGAGCAGTTCTACAGCGCGCTTCTTGTCCAGCAGAGGGGAGGAGACTTCGCCCTTGGCCAGTGCGGAGAGGAAACCGGCCTTGACGTAGGCGGCTTCGTCCACTCCTGGTGGAACGCGATTGGTGATCAGGTCAACGAGGAAAGCTTCTTCGCCAGCCGGAGGATTCTTCAGCAGCTCGACCAGGCCTGCAGTTTGTTCGGCGTTAAGCGGCTGGGGAACGATACCCAGGGCTGCACGCTCTTCGATATGTTTGCGGTAGGCTTCAAGCACAGTTATTACCCTCATCAGTGGTCCCAAATGGGTGTCCGGGACGCTCATCCCGAAATTGCCGTACTCATGCTCCTCACGACGTTGTGGGTCGTTCGGCCAGAATTACCGGCAATTCCTTACAGAAGCTGCTTTCAAAGTTTTACGCCTGCAGAACGGGGAGCTGATGAGGGTTGGCGTATGGCTTTTCCCCGCTGGAAAAACCTTACGCCAACACCGCTCTGAAGGAACGACTGTGCTCGTGACGCTTTGAAAACAGCTTCTAACGGACATTGGCGCCTAAAAAGGCTGGCTGATTCTACGGCAAAAAAAATTTAAAGGTAAGTCGCGCTCTATTGGACTTTGGTTGCGTTGTGCGCAGCTGGGGCAAACCTTGATCCAGCACTTGTCCCTGACGTTTGAGGGGTGATGAATGCCGGACAAAGGGCTAACATGCCGACCTGTTCCGCGTTTCAAGTGTTTTGCCCATTCTATGCCCAATCAGACCATCAAGACCCCCTGCGTCGGCCTCTGCTCCACTGTTTACGGTGATCTGGTGTGCCGTGGCTGCAAGCGTTTCCACCACGAAGTGATCCACTGGAACGGTTACAACGAGGAAGAAAAACGCGCGGTGTGGCTGCGTCTTGAGCAATTGCTGTCACAAGTGATGGCCAGCAAGGTCGAGGTCTTCGACCCGGCGCGGCTGCGCCTGCAACTGGAACAGCGCAAGATCCGCTTCGTGCCGCACCAATCGGAATATTGCTGGGCCTATCAGCTGATCGCCCGGGGCGCGCGGGTGATCATTAATCTGGAAGCCTACGGGATGGTGCTGCTGCCGGAGTTTCGCGACTGGAACCTGCCGGAACTGCGCGATGCCATTGATCGGGAATTTTTCCTGCTGTCGGAAGCGCACTATCAGCGCTACATCGCACCCGGTTTTCTGAAGGATGCGCTGGGCGAATGAGCGTTACCTGTGGCGAGTGAGCTCGCCACAGGGTGACCCGCAATGCTTAATGCTTCACCGCCAATTCCACCAGATGGTCTTCAACCTCCTGCGGCTTGAGCACCAGCACATCACTTTCCAGCGCATCCAGCACCACTTCGGCGGTATTGCCGATCAGCGCCCCTGACAATCCGGTACGCGCCACGGTGCCAATCACGGTCACGGCGGCCTGCAGCTTGTGCGCCATGAACGGAATCAGCACATCCGCCGGGCCTTCCTCGACATGCAAGTGCTCGTCGTCGACATCGAATTCAGCCTGGAACGCCCGGCATTGCTCGCGATAGCGCGCCTCGATGGTTTCCTTGAGCTGGAAGGTCGGGTCTGCCGCCGACAGCATCGGTGACGGATGGGCGGTAATGACGTGCAGATGCCCCTTGGCCAGGCTCGCGATGTCATAGCCGTGATCGATGAGGGTGGTGTGCAGGTGGCGGTGCTCGCCATCGGCATTGCCCACATCGACCGCCACCAGAATCACTCGGTCTTTCCAGGAGGCCGAGGTCTTCACCAGCAGCACCGGAGTAGGGCAGTGGCGCAGCAGTTTCCAGTCCGCCGGGGTCAGCAGGGCTTTTTTCAGCGAGCTGTCGGGGAAGTGCTGCTTGATCACCAACCCGCAGCCTTCGGCTTGCTGCACATCGATGATGGTTTCGTGCAGGCTCTCGTTCCACGCCTGTTCGGTGGTGACGCTATAACCGTCCGCCAGCAGCGCGGCCTTGAGCACGCTGAGCATGCCGGCGTGATCGTGCTTCTTGTCGCAGACCAGCAGGTGCAGATGGGCCTGGGTCACCCCGGCGATCAGCTTGGCGCGCTTGAGCGCCAGGCTTTCCGCGTGTTCGGGTTCGATGACCACCAGAATGCTGCGAATGGCTTGCATGAGTGAGTCTCCAGCAATGAAAAGGCACGGCGTTGCACAACTATAGTTGCTGCTCATCCGTCTGCGACTTGATGCATATCAACGCGGACGGCTGGTGGTCTGCGGGCAGGCCGGTATAATCGGCGCCCTTCGCTCGAACACCTTTTGACCGTGAGCCCCATGATCCTTCCCGAAATCCACGAATTCCTTGGTTGCCGCACGCCTGACGCCTGGGTCCAGGCCGCGCTGGCCGATCAGGAAACCCTGCTGATCGACCACAAGAACTGCGAGTTCAAGGCCGCCAGCACCGCGTTGAGCCTGATCGCCAAGTACCATTCCCACGTCGATCTGATCAACATGATGTCGCGTCTGGCCCGGGAAGAACTGGTTCACCACGAACAGGTCATGCGCATCATGAAGCGGCGCAAGATCGAACTGCGCCAGCTGCACGCCGGCCGTTATGCTTCGAGCCTGCGCAAAGTGGTGCGCAGCCACGAGCCGGTGAAACTGGTCGACACCCTGGTGGTCGGCGCCTTCATCGAAGCGCGCAGTTGCGAGCGGTTCGAAGCACTGGTGCCGCATCTGGACGAAGAACTCGGCAAGTTTTACTTCGGCCTGCTGAAAAGCGAGGCCCGGCATTTCCAGGGTTATCTGAAACTGGCCTACCAGTACGGTGACGCCAAGGACATTGCCCAGGTGATCGAGAAAGTCCGCGCCGCCGAGCAGGACCTGATCGAATCGCCGGACGAGGAATTCCGTTTCCACAGCGGTGTGCCCGTCGCGGCATGAATTGTTAAAAACTCTTAAGAGTATGAAACATCAACGAAAACCGGCCCAAGTGGCCGGTTTTTGCTGCCTGCGATAAACGTCTCGCCCGCGAATGCCTCCATAATGGCGCCCACTTCACTGAGGGTTGGCGACGGTTGTTATGGATAACCTGGGTTTTGGCAGAGTCCTGCTGGTGGAAGACGATGAGCGCCTGGCCGCGCTGATCGCGCACTTTCTCGAACAACACGGCTACGAGGTACGCACGGTGCATCGCGGCGATCTGGCCGTGGCAGCGTTTCTTGAATTCAAGCCCAAAGTGGTGGTGCTCGACCTGATGCTGCCGGGGCAGAGTGGCCTGCACGTGTGCCGGGAAATCCGCAGCGTGTCGGATACGCCGATTGTCATCCTGACCGCCAAGGAAGACGACCTCGACCACATTCTGGGCCTGGAGTCCGGGGCCGATGACTACGTGATCAAACCGATCAAACCGCCGGTCCTGCTCGCGCGTCTGCGCGCGCTGCAACGCCGGCAGGTGCCGGACAGTGGCGTGGTCAGCTCGCTGGAGTTCGGCAATCTGATCATCGATCGCAGTTGCCGCGAAGTGCGTCTGGCGGGCGAGTTGATCGAGCTGACCACCATGGAATTCGAACTGCTGTGGCTGCTGGCCAGTGCCGCCGGCAATATCCTGTCGCGCGATGACATTCTCAATCGCATGCGTGGCATCGCTTTCGATGGCCTCAATCGCAGCGTCGATGTGTACATCAGCAAGTTGCGCAACAAACTCAAGGACAATCCCCGCGAACCGGTGTGCATCAAGACCGTGTGGGGCAAGGGCTATCTGTTCAATCCGTTCGCGTGGGAGCTGTAGATGCTGCGGTTATTTCTGGGACTGTTTCTGGTGATGACAGTCGGGCTGGTGGCGGCGCTGCAAACCGTCGAACACACCTTCAACGCGTTGCTCGACAACCAGATGCAGGCCTACAACCGCGAGGCGGTGCGGGGCCAGGCCTGGTCGCTGATCGAGCACATGCGCGACCAGCAAGGAGCGGCGCGCGAGGCGCAACTGGAGGCGTTGCGTCCGCATTACGGGCTGACGTTGAACCTGATCGAGTCCGATCAACTGGCCCTGACGCCCGAGGAAAAGGCTGAACTGGCACAGAACCTGTTGGTGATTCGCGACAACTACACCCAGTTCATCAGCAACATCGACGGCGGTTCGCAGGTGCTCAGCATCAAATTGCCGCCCGAGCCGAGCCTGATGCCGTTCTACATCGCAGCGGCCTATCTGATGCTGGCGGTGCTGCTTGGCATCGTCCTGTACTTCTGGGTCCGTCCGCACTGGCGCGATCTGGAAAAACTGCGACTGGCCGCCGAGCGATTCGGCGACAACGACCTCTCGTCGCGCATCCAGCTCTCCAAACGCTCGAACATTCGCGATCTGGCCGAACACTTCAACCTGATGGCGGCGCGCATCGAAGGCCTGATCGCCAATCAGCGCGAACTGACCAATGCCGTGTCCCATGAACTGCGCACGCCGATTGCCCGGCTGTCGTTCGAACTCGACCAGCTCAAGCAACAACCGGACGCCAGCCAGAACCGCGAACTGATCGCCGACATGTACGCCGACCTTGGCGAGCTGGAAGAGATGGTCTCCGAGCTGCTGACCTACGCCAGCCTCGAACGCGGCGCGACGGTCATCACCCGTGAAAACATTCAAGCCGCCAACTGGCTCGACAGTGTGGTGGGCAGCGTCGCCCTGGAAGCCGAGGCCGCCGGGGTGCAATTGCTGATCGGAGAATGCCGGGTCGAAGAAGTGCGGATCGAGCCGCGTTTCATGGCGCGGGCGGTGATCAATCTGCTGCGCAATGCCATTCGTTATGCCGAGCAGCGAGTCGAGGTGTCGCTGGTGCGCATCGGCGATCAATACGAAGTGCAGGTCAATGACGACGGCCCGGGTGTACCGCTGGCCGGTCGGGAGAAGATTTTCGAACCGTTCTCGCGCCTGGACGCCAGCCGCGACCGCCGTACTGGCGGTTTCGGCCTCGGACTGGCATTGGTGCGGCGAGTGTCGCAATCCCATGGCGGCCGGGTCGAGGTTGGCGATTCACGGTGGGGCGGGGCGTCGTTCCGCATGACCTGGGCACATCTGGATTGATTGAATTTCCTCCCCTGAAGGGGGAGGTGTCGGATCAACTCAGCACGTAGTCCACGGGCTTCAGCGCCGGTGGCAACGGCTCGGTGCCCAGCTCCGAGAGAATATCCCGCTCGATGCCACGCACCAGCGCATCGGTTGGCAGGTCGTTTTCATCCCGGCCGAACGGATCTTCCAGCTCATCGGCAATCGCATCCAGACCGAAAAAGGTGTAGCTGACAATCGCCGTGAACAGCGGCGTCAGCCAGCCCAGCGGTTCGGCCATGGCGAACGGCAGCAGGATGCAGAACAGGTAGATCGTGCGGTGCAGCAGCAGGGTGTAAGGGAAGGGCAGCGGCGTGTTCTTGATCCGCTCGCACACCGCTTGCGCTTGGGTCAGGCTGGTCAGGTGATTGGCCAGCAGCATGTAGCGCCATTCACTGAGGTCGCCCGCTTCATGCAGATCGGAACATTGCTGGCCGACGGTTTGCAGGATGCGCCCGCTGTAGTCCGGCACCTGTGCATCGTGTTGTGGAGTGATCCATTCGGCGCTGGCGGCGGCTTCGTTTTCCCGGCGCAACCGCGCGTTCAGGGCATGGGCAAAGCCGCAGAGATTCAGCAGCAACAGACGGCGCTGCGCCGATTCGCGGATGACGTGGGTTTCGCGAATCACCGAACGCACATGCACGATCACCTCACCCCAGGCCTTGCGCGCTTCGTACCAGCGGTCGTAGCAGGCGTTGTTGCGAAAATTCATGAAGATCGACAGTGACAGACCGAGCAAGGTGAACGGCGTGGCGTTGACCTTGGTGAAGTTGCTCGGGTGGAGCATTTCCACCAGCACGATGGCCGACGCCAGCAGCGTGACCATCAGGGTGCGCAGGGCGATGCGCTTGGCAATCGAACCCTTGAGGGTAAACAGGACGGCGAACTGATTGATCTTGGGCCGGATGATCATGCTTTTTTTGCCTTGAAAACGTGGCGGTTCAGCCGCCGGTCATGTTCATGAAACGCACCACTTGCACGTCGTCGTTCACTTCAAAGTTGTGCCGGTAAGGCTTGAGCTTCATCGCTTCGATGATCGCTTTCTCCAGCCGCTCCGGTTGACCCGGATGGGCGCGCAGCACCGCTTTCAAATCCACCGAATGCTCGTTCCCCAGACACAGTAGCAAACGCCCCTCGACCGTCAGCCGCACCCGGTTGCAGGTGCCGCAGAAGTTGTGGCTGTGGGGCGAAATGAACCCCAGCCGAATGTGCGGCGCTTCTGCCAGCCGCCAGTAACGCGACGGGCCCTGGGTCGACTCGGCGGAATCGATCAGGGTGTAGCGTTCGGCGATCTTTTCGCGCACCTGGGTGCTGGAAAAGAACGACTCGGCGCGACTGTGTTCGCTGATGATGCCCAGCGGCATTTCCTCGATAAAGGAAATGTCCAGATCCCGCTCGATGGCGAACTGCACCAGGTCGTTGATCTCGTGATCGTTGCGGCCCTGCATCACCACGCAGTTGAGTTTAGTGCGGGTAAATCCGGCCTCGCGGGCGGCATCTATGCCGTTGATCACTTGTGCCAGGTCGCCGGTGCGGGTCATTTGTTTGAAAAGCACAGGGTCAAGGCTGTCGAGGCTGACGTTGAGGCGCTTGACCCCGGCGTCGAACAGCGGGCTGGCGAGTTTGCCGAGCTGCGAACCGTTGGTGGTCAGGCACAACTCGCGCAGGCCGGGCAGGGCAGCAATCTGCTTGCACAACCCGACGACGCCGGGACGAATCAGCGGCTCACCGCCGGTCAGGCGGATCTTGCGGGTGCCCAGTGCGACAAAGCTCTGCGCCAGTTGATAGATCTCCTCCAGCGTCAGTACCCGTTGGCGTGGCAGAAACTGCATGTCTTCAGCCATGCAATACACGCAGCGAAAGTCGCAGCGGTCGGTGACCGACATACGCAGGTAGTCGACGCGGCGGTTGTAACCATCGATCAAGACGCGCTCTGACATGACAGCCTCGCTTGGGTGAAATCCGCTATTGAAGGGATTGGGTCGGCGCAGGTTATGAGCAACTTATGACAGCGTCCAATCACTATTAATGACCGGCCGATTGATGCTGTCGATGATGAAATAATCCTTCCGGTTTTTGCGTCTCTTAGTTTTGCAAGTGCCCGTATTTAAAGGGTTTAACGCCGTGATAGATGCTTTCGATAACGCAGTCATTAATAGCGATTAGACAAGTTTTTGCAGCGGTTCATATCCTTGGCCCCGTCAAACGAAACGACCACTTTTGAACTTGAAAGTCAGTCGTCGCTGTTTAAACCCGATCAGGTTTTTGCCTGTGTGCATCGTCATGGAGAAGTCCCATGTCACAAGTCGACCGTTACAAACCCTACAAGGGCGCCGCTGCAGGATGGGGCGCTGTGATCAGCCTCACCAAGAACTGGCTGGGCAGTGAAAACGCCCTGAAAAACATCCGCGCCATGCTCAAGACCAACCAGAACGGCGGCTTCGACTGCCCCGGTTGCGCCTGGGGTGAAGCACCCGGCGCGAGTATGCTGAAGTTCTGCGAGAACGGCGCCAAAGCGGTGAACTGGGAAGCCACCGGCCGCCTGGTCGATCCGGCGTTCTTCAACAAGTACACGGTGTCGACGCTGGCCGAGCAAAGCGATTACTGGCTTGAATACCAGGGCCGGATCACCCATCCGATGCGCTACGACGCCCGGGTCGATCGCTATGTCGAGACCACCTGGGACGAGGCGTTCGCGCTGATCGCCAAGCACCTCAAAGGCCTGAAATCGCCTCACGAGGCCGAGTTCTACACCTCGGGTCGCGCCAGCAACGAAGCAGCGTTTCTCTATCAGTTGTTCGTCCGCGCCTACGGCACCAACAACTTCCCGGACTGCTCGAACATGTGCCACGAAGCCAGTGCGGTGAGCATGGGCGAGACCCTGGGCGTCGGCAAAGGCACCGTGGTCTATGAAGACCTGCACCACGCCGACGCGATTTTCGTGATCGGCCAGAACCCCGGCACCAACCACCCGCGCATGCTCGAACCGTTGCGTGAAGCGGTGAAGCGTGGCGCGCAGGTGGTGTGCATCAACCCGCTCAAGGAGCGTGGGCTGGAGCGTTTCCAGAACCCGCAAAACCCGATCGAAATGCTCAGCAACGGCTGGGAAGCGACCAACACCGCGTACTTCCGTCCAGCCTTGGGCGGCGACATGGCGATGATCCGCGGCATGGTCAAGTTCCTGCTGCAATGGGAGCGTGAGGCCCAGGCCACGGGCGGCGAACCGGTGTTCGATCACGCGTTCATTGCCGAGCACACGTCGGGTCTCGACAGCTATCTGGCCGAAGTCGATGCCACGAGCTGGGAGCACATCGTCGAGCAGTCCGGTGTGCCGCTGCATGACATCGAACTGGCCGCGCGCATGTATGCCCGCGCCAAGAGCGTGATCATGTGCTGGGCCATGGGCCTGACCCAACACGTGCACTCGGTGCCGACCCTGCAGGAAGTCATCAACCTGCAACTGCTGCGCGGCAACGTTGGCCGTCCGGGTGCCGGGCTGTCACCGGTGCGTGGCCACAGCAACGTGCAGGGCGACCGCACGATGGGCATCAACGAACTGGCGCCGAAAGAGCTGATGGATGCCCTGGAAAAGCGCTTCAACTTCAAGGTGCCGCGCATGCACGGCCACAACACGGTCATGGCGATTGGTGCCATGGAACGTGGCGAAGCCAAGGTGTTTATCGGTCTGGGCGGCAACTTCGCCCAGGCCACGCCGGACACCCCGCGCACCCACGAGGCGATGCGCAAACTCGACCTGACCGTGCACATCTCGACCAAGCTCAACCGCAGCCATCTGGTGACCGGGCGTGATGCGCTGATCCTGCCGTGCCTGGGCCGTACCGATATCGACGTGCAGGCCGAAGGTCCGCAAGGCGTGACCGTGGAAGACACCTTCAGCATGGTGCACTTGTCGTTCGGTCAGTTGAAGCCGAAGTCGGCGCACCTGAAGTCCGAGCCGGCGATCATTGCCGGGATTGCCGCCGCGACCCTGGGCAAACACCCGATCGACTGGGAATGGGCGGTGGGCGACTACGGGCGCATCCGCAACCTGATCGCCGACGTGATTCCGGGCTTCGAGAATTTCAACGAGAAGCTGCTGATCCCGGGTGGGTTCCACCTCGGCAACGACGCTTCAGACCGTGTCTGGAACACCGAATCCGGTAAAGCCCAGTTCACCCCGTGCGTGCTGCCGGAGCATCTGATCAGCGAAGGTGTGCGTAACCTGCCGGTCAAACCGCATCTGATCCTGCAAACCATGCGTTCTCACGATCAGTACAACACCACGCTATACGGCCTCGACGACCGTTATCGCGGGGTCTACGGCATGCGCGACGTGGTGTTCGCCAACGAGCAGGATATCCGCCGGCTCGGTTTCGAACCGGGGCAGAAGGTTGATCTTGTGGCGCTGTGGGGCGACGAGCGCGAGCGTCGGGTCAGCGGTTTCACCCTGATCGCCTACGACATTCCAGCGGGGCAAGCCGCTGCGTACTACCCGGAAACCAATCCGCTGGTGCCGCTGGAAAGCTACGGAGACCGAACTTACACGCCGACCTCCAAGTTCGTGGCGATCCGCCTCGAGGCGGCCGAGGCGAGCAACCTGATCCCGTCGTCGGTGGCCTGACCGCCCCACGCGATCCAACCCTTTTGCAATTTGACTGGCTGCAGGCGTTCACGCCTGGCGGTGGCCCGGCCGTGTGCTGCCGCTTTTCAGCCTTGATGAGGACATCATCATGTTCAACCTGGAGGCACTGGACCTGGCGCGAATTCAATTCGCGTTCACGGTTTCGTTCCACATCATCTTCCCGGCGATCACCATTGGCCTGGCGAGTTTCCTGGCGGTGCTCGAAGGCCTGTGGCTGAAAACCGGTAACGACACTTACCGGGATCTCTACCACTTCTGGTCGAAGATCTTCGCCGTCAACTTCGGCATGGGTGTGGTCTCGGGTCTGGTCATGGCGTACCAGTTCGGCACCAACTGGAGCGGATTTTCCGACTTCGCTGGCAGCGTCACCGGGCCGTTGCTGACCTATGAAGTGCTGACCGCGTTCTTCCTCGAGGCCGGGTTCCTCGGGGTGATGCTGTTCGGCTGGAACCGCGTGGGCCGTGGCTTGCACTTCTTTGCCACGGTGATGGTCGCCATCGGCACGCTGATCTCGACCTTCTGGATTCTCGCGTCCAACAGCTGGATGCAGACTCCGCAAGGCTTCGAAATCGTCGATGGCCGGGTGATGCCGCTGGACTGGCTGGCCATCGTGTTCAACCCGTCGTTCCCGTTCCGACTGGCGCACATGGCGATTGCCGCGTTCGTGGCCACGGCGTTTTTTGTCGGCGCTTCGGCGGCCTGGCATTTGCTGCGTGGCAACGACACCAAGCCGGTGCGCAAGATGTTTTCCATGGCGCTGTGGATGGCGCTGATCGTGGCGCCGATTCAAGCGGTGGTCGGTGACGCCCATGGCTTGAACACCCTGGAACATCAACCGGCGAAAATCGCTGCAATCGAAGGTCACTGGGAAAACGCTGACAACGGACCGACCCCGCTGGTGCTGTTCGGCATCCCGGACATGCAGGCGGAGAAGACCAAATACGCCATCGAGATTCCGTACCTCGGCAGCCTGATCCTCACCCACAGCCTCGACAAGCAGATCCCGGCACTCAAGAGCTTCCCGAAAGAAGACCGGCCGAACTCGACCGTGATCTTCTGGAGCTTTCGCGTCATGGCCGGGCTGGGCATGTTGATGATCCTCGTCGGTGTGCTGGGCCTGGCGTTGCGGCGCAATGGCAAGGTCTACCGTCATCGCGGCTTCCAGCGGCTGGTGCTGCTGATGGGGCCGAGTGGTCTGGTCGCGTTGCTGGCGGGTTGGATCACCACTGAAGTCGGGCGTCAGCCGTGGGTGGTGTACGGCCTGATGCGTACCCATGACGCCGCGTCCCATCACTCGGTGGCGCAGATGAGTACCTCGCTGGCGCTGTTCGTTGTCATCTACTGCTCGGTGTTCACCGTGGGCATCGGCTACATGATGAAGCTCGTGAGCAAAGGCCCGCAGCCGCACCACGAACACCCGCCTGAAGGCGCCCAGATACAGACCCCGCGCCGGCCTCTCTCGGCGGTCACCGACAACCTCGAATCCGCGACCCGGATCCACTGATAAAGGAGCGTTGAGTCATGGGTATTCAAGGTATCGATCTCTCGTTGATCTGGGGCGTGATCATTGCCTTCGGGGTGATGATGTACGTGATCATGGACGGCTTCGATCTGGGCCTCGGGATCCTGTTTCCGCTGATCAGCGACGAGCAGGAACGCGACGTGATGATGAACACCGTCGCACCCGTGTGGGACGGCAACGAAACCTGGCTGGTGCTCGGCGGTGCGGCGCTGTACGGCGCGTTTCCGCTGGCTTACGGGGTGATTCTGGAGGCGCTGTATCTGCCGCTGATCTTCATGCTCGCGGGTTTGATCTTCCGCGGTGTTGCGTTCGAGTTTCGCTTCAAGGCGCCAGCGGAAAAACGCTATCTGTGGGACTGGGCGTTCATCGGCGGTTCGCTGCTGGCGACGTTCTCCCAGGGCGTGGTGATCGGCGCGTATGTGGCCGGGATTCCGGTGGTGGATCGGCAGTTTGCCGGTGGCGGTCTCGACTGGCTGGCACCGTTCCCGCTGGTTTGCGGTGTCGGTCTGGTGGTCGCTTACGCGTTGCTGGGCAGCACCTGGCTGCTGGTCAAGACCGAAGGCATGTTGGAGTCTCGGATGCGTCACTACAGCCGTCCGTTGGCGTGGCTGCTGCTGGCGATGGTGGTGGTGATCGGCGCGTGGACGCTGCAACTGCACCCGGAACTGGCCACCCGCTGGTTCAACCATGCGCACCTGACCGTGTTCGCCGGGCTGGTGGTGTTGGCGGCACTGTCGCTGTTCGGGCTGCTGCGCTCGCTGCGTCAGCGGCACACCCACTGGCCGTTCGTGTTCACCCTGGTGCTGATGTTCCTCGGTTACATCGGTCTGGCGTTGAGCATCTGGCCGAACATCATCCCGCCGTCGGTCAGCCTGTGGGCGGCGGCATCACCGGCCACCAGCCAGTTGTTCGCCCTGATCGGCGCGCTGTTCATTCTGCCGGTGATCCTGATGTACACCTTCTGGAACTACTACGTCTTCCGCGGCAAAGTGAGGATTGGTGATGGCTACCATTGAAATGCGTGAAGTGAAAAGCCGCTGGTACAAACGACTGGGCTGGTTGCTGCTGATCTGGTCCGGCAGTGTGGTCTCGCTGGCGGTGGTGGCGAGTCTGCTGAAGCTGGCGATGTACGCAGCGGGGATGCGAACCCACTGACCAAAAAAAACCGGAGCCTGGCTCCGGTTTTTTATTGCCTGCATTTTCCTTCCTCCCCAGATGGAGAGGGTGCCCTGAGGTTTAATCCCCGCCAAACATCGCGGTCCAGTAAATGCCGGCGCTGCTCTTCGGATCGACGGCATAGGCCGCGCCCAGCTCCCGGTACTGCGGGTTCATCAGGTTGGCGCAATGACCGGGGCTGGCGAGCCAGCCGGCAACGACTTTCTGCACGGTATCCTGCCCGGCGGCGATGTTCTCGCCGACCTGCTGACCGCTGTACCCGGCCAGTTCGGCGCGGTCGCCGGGGGTACGGCCGTCGCGGTCCTTGTGGTCGAAATAATTGTTGTTGGCCATCTGACGGCTGTGATCCTGCGCCACACCGCCGAGCACTGCGTTCCACGCCAGCGGCGCGGCGGCCGAGAAGGCCTGGCCGCCGCACTGGCGTGGCTGGCTGCGGGCAGCGTTGAGCTGTGTCAGCAACTTCTGGCCTTCGGCTTGCCCGTCGCCCAGACGCGCCGATAGCAGCGGTCGGGCCAGCGTGATGCGCCAGTCACGGTCAGCCCGGCTGACGCCGATATCGACGAACTGCGGATCCAGCACCACCTGACAGAAGCTCTCCTGAATCGCCTTCATCGCTGACGCCGCATCCCTAGGACCGTTGAGGGTAATCGCCTGCACATTGACCATCGGGTAGCTGGCGCTGGCCATCGCCTGCTGCAGATCGACGACGCCGCTGGCCGGCAGAATCAGGCGCGGGTCGGCCGACAGCGGCGGCAACTCACTGGACGCCTGCGTGCCGCAACGCTGCGGTTGGCTGCGGTAGCTGTTGATCGACTCGACCAGTTGCGACTCGTCGGTAGCCATGGCCGAGGTGGCCAACGCCAGTCCCGTGGACAACACGGCGAGTCGCAGAACGGATGGCATGAAGCGCATGGAAATCTCCCTTGGGCTGAGTGCGCCCATGATGCGCGAAAGGCCCCGGGTTCGCGCAATGTCTTTTTCTTCACCGAGCGGTTTTTTCTGCGGAACGATGCCGCCGACTCTGCCGTCTACCCTCTGCGAGGGCCCCGGAATCCGGGCGTCTCAGCCACGTAACACTTTGCCCGCAACGGGCGCTGCCGGAAGAATCGATCATGAAATTGCACGGGCTGATCTGTTGTCTTGTGTTGACCCTGCTGAGCGGCGCGGCATTGGCCACCGATCAGGCGCCGATCAAGGAAAAGGCCGAAGCGAAAGCCGAGGTACTGGAAGAGAAGGCTGCCGACAAACCCGATGCGCCTCCGGCGCCGAAGTCCGAAGCCATCACCCCCAAAGAGGTGCAAGCCGTCGACCCGGCCGGCACCGCGCCGCTCGACGACCCGATCACCTGCCTGGCGCGCAGCATCTATTGGGAAGCCAAGGGCAAGGACACGGCGGAAATGGAAGCCGTGGCCAACGTGGTGATGAATCGCCTCGGCCATGACGGTTTTCCAGGCACCGTGTGCGAGGTGGTCAAGCAGGGCTCGGAAACCAAGAGTTGCCAGTTTTCCTGGTGGTGCGATGGCAAGTCCGATCAGGTCAAGGAAGACGCCGAATACGCGCTGGCCAAGGAGATCGCCGGTAAGGCGCTGAACCGCCAGCTCACGGATCGCACCCATGGCGCGCTGTACTTTCATGACCACAACGTCGACCCGAGTTGGGCCAAGAAGTACACCAAGACCGCCGAGACCAAGAAATTCCTGTTTTACAAACCTGCTGGCGGGGATGCGCGCTAGGCGCAGACTTCCCGCACACAGTTGCGCAACCAGCGATGCGCCGGATCGGCGTCCATGCGTGGATGCCAGAGCATGGACACGCTGATGTCCGGCATGCGCAACGGCAGGGCGAAACTGTGCAGACCCGTGCGCAGTTTGCTGGTGTGACGTTCCGGAACGGTGGCGATCAGGTCCGATTCACGGACCAGCGTCAGCGCTGCCGAAAAGCCGCCGAACGAAGTGACGATGTCCCGCGTCAGGCCGAAGGCGAGCAGCGCCTCGTCCACCGGGCCGCTGCTGCGCCCGCGTCGTGACACCAGAATGTGCTGGCCTGCAGCGAAGCGTTTGGCGCTGACCTTGCCGCTGCTCAACGGATGCCCCTCACGCACCACACCGATCCACTGATCGCGGAACAGGATGCGACTGTGCAACGTCGGGTCGGTGCTGTCATCGACCACGCCGGTTTCCAGATCCACCCGGCCTTCGCGCAGCAGTGTGCTGTCCTTGTCAGCCTTTTGCACAAAACGCAGTCGCACGTCGGGCGCCTCTTCGGCGATGCGGGCGAGCAGGGCGGCGGCAAAGGTTTCGACAAACCCGTCGGTGTTGCGCAGGGTGAAGGTGCGCCGCAACTGGCCGGGATCGAGCACTTCTGCCGGACGCAGAACCGCTTCGGCTTCCTGTACCAGATAGCTGACCCGGTCGCGCAACTCCAGCGCACGCGGGGTTGGCACCAGTCCGCGACCGGCGCGTACCAGCAGCGGATCCCCGGTGGTTTCCCGCAGGCGGGCCAGCGCCCGGCTCATGGCTGACGGGCTCAGGCGCAGGCGCTCGGCGGCGCGGGCCACGCTGCCTTCGCTCAGCAGCACGTCGAGGGTGATCAACAGGTTCAGGTCCGGCGCATTCATGACATGGCGTTCCATGCAGGTATCAAGTGCAAAGCATGCGTCTTGCGCCTTGTATTGTCGAGGCTCAGGCTATGTCCCATGACCTTTGCCCTGTGAGCCCCCCATGCACCGAGAACCCCTGAGCCCTTCAGCCCGCTGGGCGTTGACCAGTCTGGCGCTGTCGATGTTGATGCCATCGCTGGACACCAGCATTGCCAACGCCGGATTGCCCACGTTGGCGGCGGCGTTCGATGCGACGTTTCAACAAGTGCAGTGGATCGTGCTGGCCTATCTGCTGGCGGTCACCACGTTGATTGTCAGTGTCGGGCGGCTGGGTGACGGCTTCGGTCGGCGGCGCTTGCTGTTGATCGGCATCGGCATTTTTACCGCCGCTTCGCTGGCTTGCGCACTGGCGCCGAGCCTTGCCTGGCTGATCGGTGCGCGAGCGGTGCAAGGCCTGGGTGCAGCGATCATGTTCGCGTTGACGGTGGCGTTGGTAGCCGATGCGGTGCCCAAATCCCGGGCCGGCAGTGCAATGGGGTTGCTGGCTACCATGTCGGCCACCGGCACCACCCTCGGGCCGTCGCTCGGTGGGCTGTTGATGGCGCATGTCGGCTGGCAGTCGATCTTTGTGATCAACGTGCCATTGGGGTTGCTCAATGCATGGCTGGTGTATCGCTATCTGCCGAAGAATCGAACCGTACGCTCGCCTGTTGCGTTTGATTATCCGGGCACCGCCGTGCTGATGTTGACGCTGGCGGCCTATGCACTGGCGATGACGATTGAAGGGTTCACCCGGTCGTTGCTGTTGCTCAGTCTGTTGGGCGTGGGGTTGTTCGTCCTTGTCGAGATGAAGAGCAAGGCGCCGCTGATTCACCTGTCATTGTTCACCGACACACGAATAAGCAGCAGTCTGGCGCTGACGTTACTGGTGACGACGGTCATGATGACCACACTGGTGGTCGGGCCGTTTTACTTGAGCCGAGGACTGAGCCTTTCCAGCACTCAGGTCGGCTTGGTGTTGTCGATCGGGCCACTGTTGGCGGCGTTCAGCGGTGTACCGGCGGGGCGTCTGGTGGATCGTTTCGGTGCGCGGCGGATGGTGCCGGGTGCGCTGCTCGGACTGGCCTGCGGTTGCGGACTGTTGGCGTTGTTGCCGATGAGTTTCGGGGTGTTTGCATATGTGTTGCCGATAACGCTGGTGGCCTTGAGTTATGCGCTGTTCCAGGCCGCCAACAACACCGGGTTGATGTCCGGCGTCGCTCAGGATCAGCGCGGGGTGGTCTCGGCCATGCTCGGGCTGGCGCGCAATCTGGGCTTGATCACCGGGGCGGCGGCGATGGGCGCGGTGTTTGCCCTGGCCACGGACGATCCGACTCAGGCGTCAGCGGCGGTTATCGCTGGCGGATTGCACATGACCTTCGGCGTTGCCACGGCGTTGATGGTCGCGGCGCTTGCGCTCGGAGCCCTCACACACCTGCGTCTCGCGTCTCCCGGGCTGGAAAAAACAGCTCAAAGCAGGTGACACCATCAGCGCTGCTGACGCTGTAGCGGCCCTGATGCAATTGCATGATGGTCGCCACGATCGACAGACCCAGACCGTTGGATTGGGCCGAACGCTCACGGGACGGGTCGGCGCGGTAGAAACGTTCGAACAGCCGCGACAGATGTTCGGCAGGAATCGTCGCGCCCTGATTGCGCACCCGCAGATAGCTGCCGTCCGATTCGGCAATGGCCTCAACCTGCATCGTCGAATCCGCTGCGCCGTACTTGATCGCGTTGGCGCACAGATTGGCCAGGGCCCGACGCAGCAACATCGGTTCGGCCCAGATCACGCCGCTGCCTCGGGCCTCGATGCTGATGCCGACATCCGCCGCCAATCCTTCGAAGTAATCGGCGATGCGCTGCATCTCATCGCAGGCGTCCAGCTCCTGACGCTGGCTCAAGGCACTGGCCGGGTCGGTGCGGGCGAGAAACAGCATGTTGTCGAGCATCCGCGCCAGCCGTTCGAGTTCTTCGACGTTAGAGGCGAGCAGCTGTTGATAGGCGTCGACGCTACGGTGCTGTTGCAGGGCGACCTGGGTTTCACCGAGCAAATTGTTGATCGGCGTGCGCAGTTCGTGGGCCATGTCGGTGGAGACCTGGCTCAGTTGCGCAACACCTCGGTCGAGCCGGTCCAGCATCGCATTGAAGGCTTCGATCATCGGCTGCAATTCCCGGGGCGTGCCGTGGCGGTCGAGACGTTCGCCGAGGTTGGCGATGCCGATCCCGTGGGCATGCCGGGCAATCCGCCGCAACGGCAGCAGGCCGCGATACACCAGCAGGCAGCCCACCAGCGCCAGGACAATTGCTGCCAATGACGCCAGGCCGTACACGCTGAGTCGGTAGTTGGCGAGCATCGCCGTGCGTTCGCTCATCACCTTGCCGATCAGCACTTGCAGATTGCCCTGGTCGCCGGAGTCGATACTGGCTGCCACCGCCGAGAACGGCACTCCGTTGATGCTCGGCAAATGCTGCACGTCGTTGAGGGCCATTACATGGTCGACCGGCACGGCGGGCACACTCGGCAGTGCCAGGTCGCTGGGGTTGACCACGAACAAGGGCGGTTGCCCCGGCGCGCCGATGGTCAACAGCGCTTCGCGGTTGCCCAGCATGTTCTGAAACAGCGCCGGTTTGTTCTTGATCAACTCCAGGGTGTTGCTGTCGTTGAGGATGGTGCGCAACTGATCGATGCGGCTGACCAACTGGATGTCGTCGCGGCGGGTCAGTTGTTCTTCCAGCTGGTTGTAAAGCGCCGCGCCCAGGCCTGCCAGCGCAGCAAAGGCGAGCACCGCGAACACCAGCGCCAGACGCAAGGTCAGGGAGTAAGTGCCGGTGACTTTCATGGCTGGGTGTCGAAGCGGTAGCCGATGCCGCGCACGCTGTGGATCAGCTTGAGCGGGAACGGGTCGTCGATCTTCGCCCGCAGGCGGCGTACGGCGACATCGACCACATTGGTGTCGCTGTCGAAGTTCATGTCCCACACCCGCGAGGCGATCAGCGAACGCGACAGCACCTGGCCGGTGTGGGTGGCGAACAGTTGCAGCAAGGCGAATTCCTTGTTGGTCAGGGTGATCCGGCTGCCGGCGCGGGTGACCCGGCGTTTGAGCACGTCGATCTGCAAGTCGGCCACCTGCAATTGCTCTTCTTCATGGATCGGCCCGCGCCGGGTCAGGGTGCGCAGGCGCGCCACCAGTTCGGCGAAGGAAAACGGTTTGATCAGGTAGTCGTCGGCGCCCAGTTCCAGGCCTTTGACCCGATCCGCGATGTCGTCGCGGGCGGTGAGGAACAGCACCGGCGTGTCGGCTTCCTTGCGCAGCCGGCGCAGAACTTCCCAGCCATCCATTTTGGGCATCATCACGTCCAGCACGATCACGTCGAAGTCGTGTTCCAGCGCCAGGTGCAGACCGTCGGCGCCGTCACGGGCCAGGCTTACGTTGTAACCCAGTTCCTGCAAGCCGTTGAGCAGGTAATTGCCGGCCTTGGGTTCGTCTTCGACGACAAGGATATTCATGGGCACTGCGCCTCACTGGTCAGTTGGTGCAACCGCTGCCTTGCACTTGATAGTCCAGCACATGTTCGCGGCCCTGGTGGTCGAGGTAGTTGAGTCGTGCGGGAATGACGCCGCAGGCTTGGGAAATATCGGTGCTGGAGAGGACTTTGTCGACATCCAGGTGCACGTAGAAGCCGTTGGTGTCGTGAATGACCGTGTTGTCCGGCATTTCGGCGGCGAACACGGTGCCAGTGGCGAGGAGGGCGGTGAAGGCAAGGATCAGGGTTTTCATGATGAGTCACTCGTGTCGGTGAAGTGGATCGGCAGTGGTGCCGGAACAACTTCAGGCTACCGAGCGATCCGCTCGGCAAACCGACAACTCAATGACAAAGCTGTAATGAAACCCTGAAAACACAAATCCCCTGTGAGAACAGGGGATGTTTTTTACAGCGAATATTTTCAGCTGCCGTGGGTGCTGAGAATGCTGGCGATCTGTTGCGGCTGGCAGTTGAGGTACGGCGAGGACTTCAGCCAGTGCTGGTCCGGGTACCAGGAGAACATGTACTGGCCGTCCTTCAGGCTGTCGATCACGCGTCTGGCAACCTGCGGGCGTACGGCCGGGCAACCCTGGCTGCGGCCCAGCCGGCCTGTACGTTTGCTCCAGAACAGATTCACGTAGTCGGCGGCATGGATCACAATGGCGCGGTCACGGGCCATGTCGTTGACGCCCGGTTCCAGACCGTCCATGCGCAACGAATAACCGTGGGTGCCTTCGTAACTTTCCTGGGTGCGGAACAGTCCAAGGCTGGACTGGAAACTGCCTTCGCGGTTGGAGAACCGGGTGGCGAAGTTATCACCGGACATCGATCCGTGGGCGACCAGGTCGCGCAGGATCAGTTTTTTCTTGGTCAGGTCGAAGATCCACAGGCGTCGCTCGGTGGACGGTTGCGAATAATCGATGATCGCCAGGTGACGGGACTGCTTCGCGCCGTTGTTGATTGCGCATTGCATGGCGTTCAAGGCACCTTTCAGCGCCTGGGGATTGAGTTCCGGAGCGGCGTGGGCGAGGCTGTTGTAGAGAACCGGCTGCGAGGTGCCGGCGGCAAAAACCTGACTGGTCACCAGCCCGATGGCAGTGGCAGTCAGCAGAAGTCGGCGCAAAAACGTCAACATTTAAAGTGAGTCCTCACTGGTTACATGTTTGGCACTTTGGCTCCTGACGTCCAGTCGTCCCCGGCAGGCCCGCGAATCGGACCTGACTGTATCACCGCACCTGATGTAAGGTTGACCGTCAATCAAGACGGCCATGGATTGGAGTAAAGCAGTTGTTCAAAAAGTACGCATGCTACTTGAGCATTTGTTTGCTCGCTGCGCCGTTTGTCGTTTGTGCCGATGAGCCTCTGCCGGCACTCCCGATGCTGCCGGCAGAAATGCCTGTCGAGCCGCAAAGCCCGCTGCAGGCCGCGTTGATCAGCCTGCCTCAGGCCTGCCCGGCGATTGCCGCCCGTCTCGGCGGCCCGGCGCTCGAACAGTTGCAGGCGTTCTATCAGCAGCAGGACTGGCTGCCGGTGTGGGCGGCGGCCGGGCAATTGCCGCAATTGCACGCGCAATTGCAGCTGCTGGCCGACGATGGCCTCAATCCGAAGCGCTATCCGGTCGCAGAAACAGTCCCGCAGGACGGCGATCTGTGCGCCGACATCGACATCAGTCGCAACTACCTGCAAGCCTTGCAGGACCTGCATTACGGTCGCCTGCTGCAATCGCACTTCGAGCCGCTGTGGCACGCCGACGAAACGCCGCGTGACCGTCAGGCCGAACTGCTCGCCATCGCCGTGCCGGGCATGCATGACATGGCGGCGGCCTTCGATCTGGCGCGGCCGAACCTGGCGCAATATCAGAACCTGCGTCACCTCTATGCCGCGCAACGGCTGCAAGCCTTGCCGCACTGGCAATCGGTGGGCAACGGGCCGCTGTTGCGTCCGGACATGGAAGACAAGCGCGTGCCGGAACTGGCCAAGCGGCTGTACAGCGAAGGTTATCTGAGCAGTGTGGTCGGTACGCCGGACAACGCTTATCACGGTGTTTTGGTAGAAGCGGTGAAAAGCTTCCAGGCCAACCATTCGTTGCAGGCCGACGGTGTGGTCGGGCCAGGAACGATTGCCGAGATGAATATCAGCCCGCTGACACGTCGCGAACAGTTGCGGGTCAACCTTGAACGGTTCCGCTGGCTGGCCCAGGACATGGAGCCCGACGGTTTGCTGGTCAACGTCGCTGCGGCCGAACTGACCCTGTACCAGGGCGGCGAGCCGGTGTGGCAGACCCGCACCCAGGTCGGTCGCGCCGAGCGCCAGACGCCGCTGCTCAAATCCCGGGTTACGCGCCTGACGCTGAACCCGACCTGGACCGTGCCGCCGACCATCTGGAAAGAAGACAAGCTGCCGGCAATCCGCAAGGATCAGACCTTCCTCAGCCGTCAGAACCTGCAAGTGCTCGACGCCAATGGCCAGCCGCTGGCCGCCGCCGACATCGACTGGGACAACCCCGGCAATATCCTCCTGCGTCAGGATGCCGGGCCGCGCAATCCGCTGGGGCAAATGGTCATCCGCTTCCCCAACCCGTTCTCGGTGTACCTGCACGACACGCCGAGCAAGGCGTTGTTCGACAAGGGGCCACGGGCGTTCAGTTCCGGTTGTGTGCGGGTCGAGCATCCGATGAAACTGCGCGACTTCCTGCTCAGCCCGGCGGAAAGGGCCCGTACCGACACGTTGCTCGCCACCGGCGCTACCCATGAATTCCGCCTGAGCAACCCGGTGCCGATCCTGATGACTTACTGGACGGCACAGGTCGACGGGAAGGGCCGCGTGCTCTACGCGCCGGACATCTACAGCCGTGACAGCGCGTTGCTGGCGGGCCTTGACCGGGCGCATTGATCCTCAGCGGCTGGCGCGTTTCCAGAAAAAACGCGCCAGCCACGCATCCACACTCAATTTGCCGGCCCCGGCAAACACCAACGGCACCAGCGCAGCCAGGTAAATCGCCGGCAGCTTGAAGTTGCCGAAGCCCTTGTTGGTGATCGCGTAGCCCTGCGCCAGTTCGCTCAACGACGACCAGTCTGCCGGCCAGTGCACGGCGGCGGTGGCGACGACCGTCACCACGATCAGCGAAATGGCCGAGATCCGCGTGCCGAGTCCGATCAGGATCGCCAGCGCGCAGATCAGCTCGGCCCACATCGACAGCTCCCAGTTCAGCGTCGCCGGCAAGTGATCGAAGGGAAACGGGAAACGGTCCTGAATGTCTTCGAACCAGTTCTGGCCGTTGAATTTCTCCAGGCCCGATTCGAAAAACTCCCAGGCGATGAACAGGCGCAGGGTCAGCGGCGCCAGCCATTGGCCTGCGCGGTCGAGGTTCAGGTGCAGGCCTTTGATGGCCGTCGAGAGAGCAGTGGTCATGGGATGGCTCCGTTCAATCAAGGGAAAACGGGACACCGGCGTGCCCCGTGAAGAGGGTTATTCGCCGGCACCGCACTTACCTTCGCCGCATTTGCCTTCCGAGGTTTTTTCCGGGGTGTCGGCCTGGGCCTGGGTCTGGCTGTAGCCGTGATCCAATTGCTTGACGCTGAACGCTTCAGATGCCGAAGCGGCGTTGGACAGGGCCAGGCCACCGGCAAGCAGCAGGCCGAGCGTCATGGAGGTTTTCGAGAGTTTGGTCATGGTGAATCTCCGATGCGATGTGTGAGTTCAAAGGCTTGATCGGGGCTGCCGATCGACAGGTTCATTTGAACGTCGGGCTGTATCGGTGATGTGTCGCGAACGGGGGGATTTGTGCTCGTGGTGTGTCCGTCGCCGCGTCGTATACAGTGCGATACACAAACGCGGTGTGATTCGGCTGGCGGGCGCAGCGTCTAGCCACGGTGTCCCCGCAATCCCATGGGGCGAGACTTCGAGACCCGGCATGCAAGCGCTGTTGAACGAGATCCTTGACGCTGTCCGGCCCTTGATCGGGCAGGGCAAGGTGGCTGACTACATTCCCGCCCTCGGCACCGTGCCGCCCGATCAACTGGGCATCGCGGTGTACGGCAACGACGGCGAGATGTATTGCGCCGGCGATGCCGAGACACTGTTCTCGGTGCAGAGTATTTCCAAGGTGTTCAGCCTGGTGCAGGCCATCGAACACTCCGGCGAGGCGATCTGGGAACGCCTGGGCCACGAGCCGTCCGGCCAGCCGTTCAACTCGCTGGTGCAACTGGAATTCGAACGCGGCCGCCCGCGCAATCCGTTCATCAACGCCGGAGCACTGGTGATCTGCGACATCAACCAGTCGCGCTTCGCGGCGCCGGCCTTGTCGATGCGCGACTTCGTGCGACGGCTGTCGGGCAATCCCCAAGTGATGGTCGACGGCAAGGTCGCCGATTCCGAATACCAGCACCGCGCACGCAATGCGGCGATGGCTTACCTGATGCAGTCCTTCGGCAACTTCCACAACGACGTCGAAGCGGTGCTGCGCAGCTACTTCAGCCACTGCGCGTTGCGCATGAGCTGCATCGACCTGGCCCGGGCGTTCTGCTTCCTGGCCAACGACGGCTATTGCAAGCACAGCGGCGAACAGATCCTCACTCGCCGTCAGACCCAGCAAGTCAACTCGATCATGGCCACCAGCGGCCTGTACGACGAGGCCGGCAACTTCGCCTACCGTGTCGGTTTGCCGGGCAAGAGCGGTGTCGGTGGCGGCATCGTTGCCGTAGTGCCGGGGCAATTCACGGTGTGCGTGTGGTCGCCTGAACTCAACGCAGCGGGCAACTCGCTGGCGGGCATGGCGGCGCTGGAAATGCTCAGTTCGCGGATCGGCTGGTCGGTGTTCTGAGCCTGTGTTGCTTTGAGGCAGGGCAACCTATACATTTTCCGGCCGCCCTCAATATGGTGAATCCGCTCCATGTCTCTCGCGCTCGAACGTCTCGTCGCTGGCACGCCCATCCCTTTCGCCGGTAACCGCGTCACCGTGGTCAGCCCCGAACTGGCCGAGCGTTTCCGACCCGGCGACCACCTGTTGGTGGAGCAGGTGAGTGGCGAGTTGTTGCTGATTCCGGTGGTGGATCAGCAGGCGGCTTCGGTGGCGATCGAGCGTGCAGCGGCGGCGTTTACTGCGTTGTCTGCTGTGTCGGACGAAGACATCAGCCGTTTCTTCGATCTGTTTGCCCAACGCCTGGAAAACCCGGACGCCTGGGCGCTGATCGAAACCGCCAACCTCGCTGACATCGAACGGGCCAAGGCACGCGGTCGTTCGACCACTCGTTTGCTCGCCGACGAGCGCATGCGCCGCGACATGATCGCCGGCCTGCGCGCCTGGCGTGATGCGCCGGCCACGCGCGGCAAGGTTATCAGCAGCGTCGAACACGACGGCTGGAAGGTCGAGCAAGTGGTGTCGCCGCTGGGCATCGTCGCGTTTGTGTTCGAAGGCCGGCCGAACGTCTTCGCCGACGCAGCTGGCGTACTGCGCACCGGCAACACCGCCGTGCTGCGCATTGGCAGCGATGCGTTGGGCACCGCACAAGCCATCGTCACCCACGCCTTGAACCCGGCGCTCGCCGATGCCGGTCTGCCGGCGGGTGCGGTGTCGCTGGTCGAGAGCGTCAACCACGCCGCCGGTTGGGCGATGTTCGCCGACCGGCGTCTGTCGCTGGCGGTGGCCCGTGGTTCGGGCCGTGCGGTCAGCCAGTTGGGCAGCATCGCCCAGCAGGCCGGCACCGCCGTCAGCCTGCACGGCACCGGTGGCGCGTGGCTGATCGCCGATCGCGATGCCGACGCCAAACGCTTCGCCGCTGTGGTACGTAACTCGCTGGATCGCAAGGTCTGCAACACCCTTAACGTCTGCCTGATCCAGCGCGAGCGTGCCGCTGAACTGGTGCCGTTGTTCCTCGACGCGTTGCAGCAGGCCGGCACCGCGCGCGGTCAGGGCTGCAAATTGCACATCGTCGAAGGCAGCGAAAGCTACCTGCCGAGCGACTGGCAGAACGCGACGGTCGAGGTCTATCGCGCCGAGGGTTACCAGACCGAAGCCCTGGCCGAGCCATTGCCGGAAGCGCAACTGGGCCGCGAGTGGGAATGGGAAGAAACCCCGGAAACCAGCCTGATGATCGTCGACGATCTGGATCAGGCCATTGCGCTGTTCAACCGCTACAGCCCGCAGTTCACGGTGTCGCTGATCAGCGAGGACGCGGCGGTCCAGGAGCGTTTCTACAGCGCGGTCAATGCGCCGTTCGTGGGCAACGGGATTACCCGTTGGGTCGACGGCCAGTACGCGCTGAACAAGCCGGAACTGGGGCTTTCGAACTGGGAGAGCGGACGGTTGTTCGCCCGCAGCGCGATTCTTTCCGGAGACGGTGTGTTCACCGTGCGCAGCCGCATGACCCAGGTCGATCTGGGCGTAAAACGCTAAAACCAAAACGCCGCGCCTGTCGCAATGACAGGCGCGGCGTTGTTGTTTCACTTGGCGGTGGCGGCGGATTCGATCAGGCTGGCCACGGTTTTCGGATTCGACACCATCACCACATGGGACGCGCCTTTGACCACCACGGTCTGTCTGGCGTGCGCCCGTTCGGCCATGAACGCCATCGCTTGCGGCGGGATGTTCTTGTCCTTGTCGCCGTACACGAACCACGACGGAATCGTTTTCCATGCGGGCTCGCTGGCTGCCTCGTTCAGCGCGGCCTCGGTGACCGGGCGCTGGGTGGCGGCCATCAGTTTTGCGTCAGCGTTCGGAACATCGGCGGCAAACTGGTCGTGGAACTTGTCCTGCTGGATGTACAGATCCTTGCCGCCATCCTTCAGGGTAACGGGCGGCGCGAGAGTCGGGCCGAGGGTGCTTCCGGGGAATTTGCCGGCTAGTCCGGCCACGGTTTCACCGGCTTCGGGCGCCAGTGCCGCGACATACACCAGCGCCTTGACGTTGGCGTTGCCGTACGCGGCTTCACTGATCACCGGCCCGCCATAGGAGTGGCCGACCAGCACCACAGGCGACTTGATTCCGGCCAGCACGTCGGCGACTGATTGCGCATCGCCCTTGAGCGTACGCAGCGGGTTGGCCGCCGCGATCACCGGATAACCGTCCTTTTCCAGAATCTTCACCACACCGTTCCAGCTGCTGGAATCGGCAAAGGCTCCGTGCACCAGCACCACGGTGGGTTTCTCGGCGGCCATCGCCGAGGTGGCGCCGGCCATGGCGGCGGCAAGGGCCAGTCCTGCAAACAGCTTGTTCATCGAATGTTCCTTGTGTCGGGAGGAGGGATGCAGCATCAGGGCTTATTCAAGGCGCACGCTGTATCGCTGATGTGTCCGCCTCCCGGTGCGGGTGCATGGAACTGTGTCTGGCAGGGCGCTGGCTACACGCTGATACAAAGCAAACGCCCCGGCAGGTGCGGGGCGTTCGGTTCAGGCGGCATCGACCGTTTGGCCATACACCGCGCACGTCGATGGTTGCTCGGCCAGCGAGACGAAGGTGCGGCGGTCGGCGCTCAAGGCATCGATGGAGCCGGTCTCGATGTCGTACACCCAGCCGTGCAGGTTCAGCAGGCCTTTCTCCTGGGCCAGACGCACGCTCGGGTGGGTCTGAATGTTCGCCAGTTGGGCGATCACGTTTTCGCGCACCATCGAACTCAGCTTGGCCGCGTCATTGGCGTGTGGCCGCGATTCGTTGACCACTTTCGCTGACTCGGCATGTTGCAGCCAGCCGCTGACGGCGGGCAGGTGATCCATGCATTTGCACTGGGCGATGGCAGTCATGGCGCCGCAATCGGAGTGGCCGCAGATCACGATGTCGGTCACGCCAAGCACGGCCACCGCGTATTCCACCGTCGCCGAAACTCCACCCGGGTGCGGGCTGTAGGACGGCACGATATTGCCGGCGTTGCGGATCACGAACAGCTCGCCGGGTTCTTGTTGGGTCAGCAGTTCCGGAATTACACGGCTGTCGGAGCAAGTGATGAACAAGGTGCCCGGGGTTTGGGTAGTCGCCAGGTATTTGAACAGTTCAGTGCGTTGCGGAAAGGCTTCGCTCTGGAACTTCAGGAATCCTTCGATCAGGTTTTTCATGGTGTGTCCTCTCAGTTGGAGCAGCCAGTGCCGAACTCGCTGTATTGAAGAATGTGTTTTGCGCCGTGACTGTCGAGGTAGGTCATCTCGACCGGCACTACGCCGCAGACGTCGGCGACCGGGGTGATGCTCACGACCTGCGCGATGTCCAGTTGCATGCCGTAGCGGTAGGCGACAGCTTCTTCACTGGCCTGGGCTTGAGCGCAAAGGCCGGCGAGCAGGGCCAGGGACAACAGAATTTTTTGCATGGGGCAGCCTCCAGACGGATGTGGTGACGACTTGGCAATTCAGGTTTGGGCGGGCCCGCACGCGGGGTGCGGGCTCGGGATGGATCAGAACGGACGCAGCGGGAGGAACTTGCCGTCGAGGGTGACCACGGCGCGGGAGCCGCCTTCAGGGTCTTCGACTTTCTTGATGTCGAGCTTGAAGTTGATCGCGCTGATGATGCCGTCGCCGAATTGTTCGTGAACCAGTGCCTTCAGGGTGGTGCCGTAGATCTGGATCATTTCGTGGAAGCGGTAGATGGTCGGGTCGGTCGGCACACCATCGAGGCTGCCGCGCAGCGGGATGATTTGCAGGGCGGCGACGTCTTCGACGCTCAGTTCAAGCTTGTCACCGACCACTTCAGCGGCGGCTTTTGGCAGCGGGTGTTGGCCGAGGAGGGCGGCGGTGACGTAGGCCAGGCTCAGGCCGGTGCCGTCGGCCAGGTCCTGCCACGACAGGTTTTTCTGTGCCTTGGCATCCAGGGCGCGAGTGGTCAGGGCGATGCGGCTGTCGTTGTAGGCTTGAGATTGCATGGTGTTTCTCCTTTCGGGGTTGGCTTGCTGTGTGGGGTTCATCTTCTGCCGATTGATCAATAGCGTCCAAGACCGATATACAATGCAAAGCATAAGTACTGCCTATAGATGGAGAGCCCCATGCTGCTGCGACATTTGCGTTACCTGCTGGCCGTGGCCGATCACGGCGGCTTCACCCGGGCAGCCGAGGCGCTGCACGTGTCGCAGCCAACCCTGTCGCAACAGATCCGCCAGTTGGAGGAAAGCCTCGGTGTGGATCTGTTCGACCGCACCTCGCGTTCGGTCAAACCCACTGATGCCGGCCAGGCCTACATCGAATGCGCACGACGGGTGCTGGTGGAGCTGGAGGCGGGCAAGCGCGCGTTGCATGACGTGAAGGATCTGTCCCGAGGCTCGCTGCGTTTGGCCATGACCCCGACCTTCATGGCGTATCTGGTGGGGCCGTTGGTGCGCGATTACGTGGCGCGGTATCCGGGGATTCACCTGGAGATTTTCGAGTTGTCGATGGATGACATCGAGGCCGGGCTGGCGGATGACTCGCTGGATATCGCGATTGCCTTCACCCCGGTGCGCAGCCCGGACATTGAATGCATTCCGGCGTTTGTCGAGACGCTGGGCGTGATGGTCGGGCGTGAACATCCGTTGTATGACAGTGCTGCAGTGCTGACGTCGGATGATATTGCGCAACTGGATTTCGCTCTGTTGGCGCCGGACTTCATCACGCGGCTGTCGATTGACGAGTATTTCCGTCAGCACGGCATCACGCCCAAGGTGCAGATCGAGGTGAACTCGGTGAGTACGTTGCTGGAAGTGATCCGGCATGCGCCGATTGCGACCATGTTGCCGGAGGCGATTGCGACGGAGGATCGGGCGTTGCGCCGGTTGCGGGTCGAAAGTGAGGCACCGCAACGAGGGGCGGCGTTGTTGCGGCGCAAGAACAATTATCACAGTGCGGCGGCGGTGGCGTTCATGGAGATGGTGTTGGAAAACCGTTCATGAACATTGCGGGTGATCAATAAAAAAGGGCCTGCTCCTTATCGGAAGCAGGCCCTTTTGTTTATTGAAGTTAGAACTCAGTAGAACCGATCAATCACCCGAACTTCGTTGTTGTTCTGCATCGAGTCCCACGCCTGTTTCAGCGTTTGCAGAACATTACCGATGAAGTCCTTGTCGGCCGCGGCTTTCTTGCCGACATAGCCGTGGCCGCGGCGGTACATCTTCAGGCGGGCCAGCAGGTTCTGGTTGTTCCGGTCGAACTCGTCTTCACCAGCATGGGGCGACAGGCAGTCGATATGCACCTGACCCGACTTGCTGATCCACAGAATATGGCTGTCGTGGCTGTCTTTTTGCGCAGCGAACATACGAGCCAGTTCTTCGATAGTTGGTTGATTGTTCAGATTCATGATTTTGCCCCTTGACCAGTCTGGTGATCTTTCAAAGTTGATTCGCTAATACAGGTAGCCCATCGGTTAGTTGATCCCTGGCACCGAAACCAGGACGTCAGCGGTCGCCCGTGTGAAGTACGGGGTCATGCATCTGTTGCATGTAGTCGTGTTGAATAACTGCTACGCAATAGCGTCACAACGAGGAGAAGCAGCGAAAACCGGGAGGCTCCTTGACGACGTTTTCAGGGTCGACCACAAGCGTCTTGAGAATTTTCGCCAGCGCTTCTCGTCCTTGTACTGGACGTTCAGGCCAGGTCAGCTTCTTCAATCTGCCTTGTGGGCAGCGTGTATCCGGAAAAAACAGCTCGGCGGTCAGACGAGCTTGCTCAAGCGTGTTGCCAGTGCTCCCGATCGGGGAGACGTCTGCATCATGCAAAAGCAAAACGACGCCGTCAACGGTTTTGTAGTGATTATTTTTAGTCACTACATATTGTCGGACAAAGTCATTATGGAATGAGAAAAGGGCCGTTCAGGCAGCGTGGGAAGGGCTGCGCAGGCAGTAGAACGTGCAGGGATAACCGTCTACGGTTTTCTGCTGGCGAGTGAAGTCGCCGCCGCTCACCTCAGGGATGACCCTGGCCCAGAACCGCTGCGCAGGCAGGTTGGCGTCGACATGGAAAATCTGCCATTGACCAGGCAGATGGCTCAAGAGGGCAGAGGCGACAAACTGCGCGACGCCTTGGCCACGCCAGCGCCGGCTGACGAAGAAATAGCCGATGTTGTAATCGGCGCCTTCGATGAGAAGGTGGTCATCGACGGTCACGAACCCCGCCAGTTCGCCGTCGACGTGAATCAGGAATGGCCGGGTTGCCGGTTGGCGCCAGTAATCGTCCTTCAACTGGATCGGGAAGAAACCATGCCCGCCCAGCTTCAGCGGCAGCCATTCGCTGAAGTCGTAGGTGTAGAACTGCATCAGGTTTTCGAGGGTGTCCAGTTCGTCGCGCCGGGCGACGCGCAGTTCGATGACAGACATGTCGCTGGCTCCTGACAATCACAGCAGAAACAGTAGCGCGCAGCGGGCTATTTGGCTGCCGGTTTCGTCGTACGTTTGCTGGTGCCGGTGGTTTTGCGCCGAGTGGTCTTGCGCTTGTTCTTCCACGGTGCAGCGGCTTTGCCGGCAGGGGGCGGGCCGCTGATGGTCAGGCTCAGGCCGGCACAACGGGTCACTTGCTTGCTCATCCACGCGGCCTGTTTGGTGACGAACTCTTCCAGACTCATCTCGCCGCTCTGCACCATGTCCAGCGCCTGTTCCCAGATCGCCGTGGTGCCGGGGTCGGCAATCGCTCGCGGCACCGCGTCGATCAGGCTGAACGCGGCGGGCGTGGCGGCGAGGGCCTTGCCGTTTTTCACCAGATAACCACGATCCAGCAGGCCTTGAATGATCGAAGCGCGGGTGGCTTCGGTGCCGATGCCGGTGGTGTCCTTGAGTTTTTGCTTGAGCAGCGGGTCTTCTACCAGTTTGGCGACGTTTTTCATCGCCTTGATCAGATCGCCTTCGGTGTAGGGCTTGGGTGGCTGCGTCCACAAGTCTTTGAGCTTCACGTCAGCGATAGCGCACTCGGCGCCCTGGGTCAGCGTCGGCAGGGTTTGCGGGGCAGGGGCTTCACGACCCTTGGCCGGGGCCAGTGCTTCCGGTAGTGCGCGTTTCCATCCCGGCTCGATGATCTGCTTGCCGACGGCACGCAAGGCTTCACCGGCGCAATCGAAATCGGCCTGAGTGCGGTCGTATTCATGATTGGGCAGGAACTGCGCCAGATACCGCGCACGAATCAGCGTGTAGACCGCGCGGTGCTTGCCGGTCAGGCGTTCGAGATTCTTCGCGGCGGCGGTGGGAATGATGCCGTGGTGGGCGCTGACCTTGGCGTCGTTCCAGGCGCGAGAGCGGCGCTGTGGCTCCAGATGTTCGCGCAAGGCGTCGAGGCTCGGGTCGGCTTGGCGCAGCGCCGCGAGAATCCCCGGCGCCTCGCTGTGCTGGCTCACGGGCAGGTAGCCGCAATCGCTGCGCGGGTAGGTGATGACTTTGTAGGTTTCGTAGAGGGCCTGGGCGATGTCGAGGGTTTCCTGGGCGCCGAGGCCGAGCTTCTTCGAGCAGACTTCCTGCAAGGTGCCGAGATCGAAGGGCAGAGGCGCCACTTCGCGCATGCGCTCGGTGCGCAGCTTGATCACCCGGGCGCTGGCGGCGCTGCTGATTGCGGCGGCCGCTTGCTGGGCGAGAGCCTGATTGAGGCAGCGATCCTGATCGTCACAGGCATCGTTTGGCGCACGCCATTGCGCCGTGAACGCCGTGCCGTCCTGCAGCAGTTGCACATCGATGGCCCAGTACGCCACCGGCACGAAGTCAGCGATGCTGCGGTCGCGATCCACCACCAGCCGCAGGGTCGGCGTCTGCACCCGGCCCACCGGCAACACGCCTTGATAGCCGGATTGCCGGCCAAGCAGGGTGAACAGGCGACTCATGTTCATCCCGATCAGCCAGTCTGCTCGTGAGCGCCCCAATGCCGAGTGATAGAGGCTGAAGGTTTCAGCGCCCGGCTTCAGAGCCGCCAAAGCCTTGCGGATCGATGCTTCGTCCAGCGCCGACAGCCACAAGCGGCGGATCGGCCCGCGATAGCGGCAATGTTCCACCAGTTCCCGGGCGATCATCTCGCCTTCGCGGTCGGCGTCGGTGGCGATGATCAGTTCGCTGGCCTCGCCGAGCAGGCGTTTGACTGCCTTGTACTGGCTGGCAGTGCGCGGCTTGACGGTCATTTTCCACTTGTCCGGGATGATCGGCAGGTCCGCCAGCACCCAGCGCTTGTAGCGTGCGTCGTAGGCATCCGGCGGGGCAGTTTCCAGCAAGTGGCCGATGCACCAGGTCACCGTGACGTCCGTTCCCAGCCAGCAGCCATCGCCTCGGCGCCTGGCGCCCAGCACGGCCGCAATATCCTTGGCCTGGGAAGGTTTTTCACAGAGGTACAACCGCATAACCACCGTCGTCGATCATTGCCCGAAGAGGCGCACAGAATGGCCTGACTCGGGCGAAGGGGCAACTTTTATCTGTATGGATATACAGATAAAAGGATTGCCGGTCATGACAGCCGTCGCCGGGGCAATCGGGGACGCTATCGAGAAATTGATTAGCGCCCCCCTTGGCGGCTGTGGCAGGTTCAATCTGCCTCAACAGGGCGAGTGACAGGACGATCTCGCCAGAAGATCGCCGTTTTTCTGTCTGACACTGACCATTTAGAAACAAGGACGTACACCATGTCTCAACCTTCCTCTCAGGCCACCAGCGCCTTCACCGCGGTCGACACTTTCAGCCACCTGTATGACCGTGGCACCGGGACCGTCAACGGCAAGCCGTCGTTCACCGCCGACCAGGCCGCCGACGAAATCCTGCGCAAGGGCATGTCGTGGCAAGACAAGAACGCTGACGGCAAGATTGATCTGACCTACACGTTCCTGACCGACAAACCGTCGAACTACAACCCGAAACTCGGCAACTTCAGCGAGTTCAGCGCTCAGCAGAAAGACCAGGCCATCCTGTCGATGCAATCGTGGTCGGACGTGGCCAAAGTCACTTTCACCGAGGGCAAGGGCGGCGACGGTCACATGACCTTCGGCAACTACGACGTCAGCACCGGCGGCGCGGCGTTTGCCTACCTGCCGCAGGGCAGCAGCTACGACGGCCAGTCGTGGTATCTGATCAACGATAAGTACCAGGTCAACAAGACCCCGGACACCAACAACTACGGGCGCCAGACCCTGACCCACGAAATCGGCCACACCCTCGGCCTGTCGCACCCGGGCGCCTACAACGCCGGCAATGGCAACCCGACCTACGGCGACGCCAAGTACGCCGAAGACACCCGTGGCTACAGCCTGATGAGCTACTGGAGCGAAGCCAACACCGACCAGAACTTCAGCAAGGACGGCAGCGGCGCCTACGCCTCCGCACCGTTGCTGGACGACATCGTCGCCGTGCAGAAACTCTACGGTGCCAACCTGGAAACCCGTGCCGACGACACCGTGTACGGCTTCAACTCCAACGCCGACCGCGACTACTACAGCGCTACTTCGGACACCTCCAAAGTGGTGTTCTCGGTGTGGGACGGCGGCGGCAACGACACCCTGGACTTCTCCGGCTTCAGCCAGAACCAGAAGATCAACCTCAACGAAGGTTCGTTCTCCGACGTCGGCGGCCTGGTGGGCAACGTCTCCATCGCGTATGGCGTGACCGTTGAAAACGCGGTGGGCGGCTCGGGCAATGACCTGCTGATCGGCAACGCGGCGGCCAACGACCTGATTGGCGGTGCCGGCAACGACATCATCTACGGCGGTGGCGGTGGTGATTCGCTGTGGGGCGGTGAAGGCGCAGACACCTTCGTGTTCGGCGCTGCCAGCGATTCGACCATGACCGCGCCGGACTGGATCATGGATTTCACCAGTGGCCTGGACAAGATCGACCTGTCGGGCATCGCCGGTTTTGCCACGGGGGCGGCCACTCTGAACTTCGTCAGCGGCTTTACCGGGCACGCGGGTGACGCGATCCTCACTTACTTCGAACAGACCAACCAGACCAGCCTGATGATCGACCTGACGGGCCAGGGTTCGGTGGACTTCGCAGTGGGTGTTGTGGGGCAGGCCGTGGCGACCGATATCGTCGCCTGATCTGAAACCGGAAAACCGCAGCCTTCGCCGGCTGCGGTTTTTTTATGGGCGGAAAACCGTTCGGCTGCGAACCCGACGAGATCCGGCGGCATGGGTTATACCTGAAACGCTCCCTTCGCTGCAGTCAGGAGAAACCGATGAAAACCTCCGGTCCCAGTCCCGTCATCACCATCGCCGAGCAGCCAGGCTGCCTGCTGGTGAAGTTCCATGGCATACAAGTCGCCGCCTCCGCCCGAGCATTGGTGCTGCTCGAGGCCAACTACCCGCCGGTCTACTACATCCCCCGCGAAGACATCGACGAAAAATACTTCGCTCGCACCGACCACACGAGTTATTGCCCGTACAAGGGCGACGCCAATTATTTCAGTCTGCAAGTGCCCGGGCATGAGGGGGCGAACGCGGTGTGGACGTACGAACATCCGAAGATTTCGGTCAGCCAGATCAAGGATTACGTTGCGTTCTATCCCGATCAGGTGAAGTTTGAATTGCTGGAGGCGGAGGTCTGAGATTCAGTGCGGTGGCGAGGGTGTGAACCCCTCGCCACACTGATCAAGGATCAGTTCTTGTCCAGATCGATATTCTTCGTCTCACGCAAGCAAATCATTCCCACCACCAGGCTCACCCCGGTAATCAGCACCGGGTACCACAGTCCATAGAAAATATCCCCGGTGTACACCACCAGCGCAAACGACACGGTCGGCAGGAAACCGCCGAACCAGCCGTTGCCGATGTGGTACGGGAGGGACATCGAGGTGTAGCGGATGCGGGTCGGGAACAGTTCAACCATCAGTGCTGCGAGCGGGCCGTAGCACATGGCGGAGATGATGATCAGGGCTACGATCAGGGCCACGATCATCGGCTTGTTGATCTGTTGCAGGTCAGCCTGTTGCGGGTAGCCGGCGAGGGTGATCGCACCGCGCAGTGATGCCTCGTCGAAGCCATCGAGTTTGACGTCGCCGACGCTCACTTGCACCGCGCTGCCCGCCGGGGCGGCGACGCTGGAGTAGGGCAGGCCTTGCTTGACCAGGAAGGTCTTGACCTTGTCGCAGGGGCTGTCGAATTTGGCCTTGCCCACCGGGTCGAACTGGAAGGTGCAGGTGGCCGGATCCGCCACCACGGTGATCGGCGCCTGTTGGCTGGCGTGGTCGATGGCCGGGTTGGCGTAGTGGGCCAGGGATTTGAAGATCGGGAAGTACAGCGCCGTGGCCAGCAGCAGACCGAGCATCAGCACCGGTTTGCGCCCGACCTTGTCCGACAGCCAGCCGAAAATGATGAAGAACGGCGCGCCGATCACCACGCTGATGATCAGCAGACTGTTGGCCACCGCCGGGTCCATTTTCAGGAACTGGGTGAGGAAGAACAGCACGTAGAACTGCGCGGCGTAGAAGGTCACCGCTTGCCCGGCGTTGATGCTGAACAGGGCGATCAGCACGACTTTGAGGTTTTCCCATTTACCGAAGGATTCGCGGATCGGCGCCTTGCTGGCCTTGCCTTCCTCTTTCATCTTCAGATAGGCCGGCGACTCGTGCAGGCTCAGGCGAATCCAGGTGGAAATCCCCAGCAGTACGATCGACAGCAGGAACGGAATGCGCCAGCCCCAGACTTCGAACTGATCGCCAGTGAAGTAACGGCAACCGAGTACCACCAGTAGCGACAGCAGCAGACCGAGGGTCGCGGTGGATTGAATCCAGCTGGTGTGGAAACCGCGTTTGCCGATGGGCGCGTGTTCTGCCACGTAAGTCGCGGCGCCGCCGTACTCGCCGCCGAGGGCCAGGCCCTGAAGCATGCGCAGCCCCACGAGAATGATCGGCGCGGCGATGCCGATGCTGGCGTAGGTTGGCAGCAGACCCACGGCGAACGTCGCTACGCCCATCAGGATGATGGTCGCAAGGAAGGTGTATTTGCGCCCGATCATGTCCCCCAACCGACCGAACACCAGCGCCCCGAACGGCCGCACGATGAAGCCTGCGGCAAACGCCATCAACGCGAAGATGAATGCCGTGGTGTCGTTGACCCCGGCAAAGAACTGCTTGCTGATCACCGCCGCCAGGGCGCCGTAGAGAAAGAAGTCATACCACTCGAACACCGTCCCCAGGGACGAGGCGAAGATGACCTTTCGGGTATCGGGGCTGGCGTCCGTGCTGCGCACGGCGTCCAGAGACTGAACGTGTTCTGACATATCGGTATCCCTCACAGTGATTGTTTTTGTTGTTCCACTGTCGGCGCCGACCTCGTGGGCTGGCGCCGCTATTCCTTTGGTCAAGAGAGTGCGGGCAATGCTTTTTCTTCGGCGGCAAAACTCCGGGCGGTTGGGTTGAGGATCAGCTGTGCCGCTTTTTCGGCAATCATCAGCGTAGGCGAACAGGTGTTGCCCGAGGTAATGCGCGGCATGATCGACGCATCGGCAATCCGCAGACCGGGCACACCGTGCACGCGCAATTGCGCATCGACCACCGCGTTCGCGTCATTGCCCATGCGACAGGTGCCGACCGGGTGAAAAATCGTCGTGCCGATCTTCGCCGCCGCTTCGTGCAGTTGTTCTTCGGTTTGCAGGCTGGCGCCGGGCAGGTATTCCACCGGGTTGAAGGCTTGCAGGGCCGGGGCGCTGACGATGCGTCGGGTCAGGCGAATCGCATCGGCGGCCACGCGCAGGTCTTCGGGATGGCTCAGGTAATTGGGCTGGATCAGCGGCGCTTCCTGAGGATCGGCGGAGCGGATCTCGATTCGGCCCCGGCTCTGCGGACGCAAATCACACACCGACGCGGTGAACGCGGGGAAGCTGTGCAACGGCTCGCCAAAGCGCTCCAGCGACAGCGGCTGCACGTGGTATTCGAGATTGGCCGAGGTCTGTTCCGGCCCCGAGCGGGCAAACGCGCCCAACTGACTCGGCGCCATCGACAACGGCCCGCTGCGGTCATACATATAGCGCAGGCCCATGCCCATCTTGCCCCACACGCTGCCGGCGATCTGGTTGAGGGTGCGGGCATTTTCCAGTTTGTAGATCAGCCGCAGTTGCAGGTGGTCCTGCAGATTGCCGCCGACGCCCGGCAGTTCATGCACCACGCCGATCCCGAGCTTTTCCAGCAGCGGGCGCGGCCCGATCCCGGAGCGTTGCAGAATGCTCGGCGAGCCCACGGAACCTGCGCACAACACGATCTCCTTGCGCGCCTTGAAGCGCTTTTCCTGACCTTGCCAACGTGCGCTGACCCTTGAGGCGCGACCGTCCTCGAACAGCACGCGATCCACCTCGACGTCGGTCAACACCGTGAGATTGGCCCGATCGCGAATCGGCTTCAGAAACGCCTTCGCCGCATTCCAGCGCACCCCGGCCTTCTGATTGACCTGAAAGTAACCGCAACCCTCGTTGTCGCCCTGATTGAAGTCATCGATGCTGGCGATGCCGCTCTGTTCGGCAGCGCTGCGAAACGCATCGAGAATCGGCCATGACAGGCGCTGGCGTTCGACCCGCCATTCACCCTGGTCGCCATGGAAATCCGCCGCGCCAGCAAAGTGGTTTTCGCTCTGTTTGAACAGCGGCAGCACGTCATTCCAGGACCAGCCCGGATTGCCCTCGGCGGCCCAGCCGTCGTAGTCGTTGGCCTGGCCGCGCATGTAGATCATGCCGTTGATCGACGAACAGCCACCCAGCACCTTGCCGCGCGGATAACTCAGCGCGCGGCCGTTAAGGCCTGGTTGTTCTTCAGTCTTGAAGCACCAGTCGGTGCGGGGGTTGCCGATGCAGAACAGGTAACCCACGGGGATGTGGATCCACGGATAGTTGTCGCGGCCGCCGGCCTCCAGCAGCAACACGCGCTGCTGAGCATCGGCCGACAGCCGATTGGCCAGCAAACACCCGGCCGGCCCGGCGCCGACCACGATGTAATCGAATTCATCGAGGGAAGTCTGCATTCCCTGACCTCGCTTATTGTTTTTGTTGTCAGTCATCCTAGTTGTTAGCTTTCGTCAAAAGAATGTTAGTTTTTGCGCAGCCGCTGTGCGTTTTCAAACAGCGCTTTCTGACGATAGCCGACAAGGACAAGCCATGTTCGACTGGAACGACCTGCGGTTCTTTCTCGAGTTGCAACGCAGCGGCCGCTTGCTCACGGCTGCCCGCCGCTTGAACACCACGCACGCCACCGTTGCCCGGCATATCGAGGCCATCGAAAAAAGCCTCGGCACCGCGCTGTTCGTCCAGCACGCCCAAGGCTACGAAATGACTCCGGCGGGGGAAGCACTGCTCAAACATGCCGAAGCGATGGAAAACGTCGCGCTGCTGGCTCAGGAAGAAATCACCCAGTCCACCGCGCCGCTGGGCAAGATCCGCGTCGGTGTCACCGAAGGCTTGGGCATCATGTTTCTCGCCAGTCGCATGATCGGGCTGTTCGAACGCTATCCAGGGTTGGAAGTGGAACTGGTGGCGGTGCCGCGCTTCGTCAGCATCCTCAACCGCGAAGCGGAAATCAGTATTCACCTGGAACGGCCGGCGGCGGACATGCTCGTCACCCGCAAACTCACCGATTACCGGCTCGCGCTCTATGCCAGCCGCGCTTACCTCGACAATGCGCCGCCGCTGCGCAGTCGCGAGGATCTTGGCCGGCATGCGTGGATCGGCTACGTCGACGATCTGCTGTTCAGTCAGGAACTGATGTTTCTCAACAGCTTCTGTCGCAATCCGCGCGTGGTGTTTCACAGCACCAGCGTGATCGCCCAGCAGCAGGCGGCACGTTCGGGGTTGGGGATTGCGGTGCTTCCTTGCTACATGGCAGCTGCGGATCCGGATCTGGTGGCGCTGTTGCCGGATGAGAGTATCGAGCGCAGTTACTGGATCAGCACGCGGCGGGAGTTGCACAAGTCGGTGCGGTTGCGGGTGGTTTGGGATTACGTGGTGGGGTTGTGTGAAGGCGAGCGCGAGTTGTTGATGGGGCAATAACGGACGGCTGTTTCATGCAACTAAAACACCCGGCAAAAGGTCATTCGAATGGCGGAGGTTGAGTCATCACGCAGAACCTCGACAACGAAGACGCTTCCCGTGGCTACTCACCTCGATCGCCGCAATAATCTGTCCCTCGACAGCCTGAACTTCTTCCTCGCCGACGTGCGTGACGGGCTCGGCCCCTATCTGGCGATTTATCTGCTGGCGGTTCACCACTGGGAGCCGGCGAGCATTGGTCTGGTCATGACGATTGCCGGGATCGCCGCGCTCATCACGCAGACCCCGGCAGGCGCGCTGGTCGACAGCACACGCTTCAAACGAGCGCTGATAGCGATTGCCGCGCTGGTGGTGACCGGAAGCTGCCTGCTGCTGCCGTTCGTGACGTCATTTACCCTGGTGGCCGTGACGCAAGCCATCAGTGCCGTTGCCGCTTCGATCTTCGCCCCCGCCATCTGCGCAATCACCCTCGGCATTACCGGGCCTCGCGCTTTCACGCGAAGGACCGGGCGAAACGAAACCTTCAACCACGCCGGCAACGCCTGCGCCGCACTGCTGGCCGGTTTGTCTGCGTACCTGTTCGGCCCGGTTGCCGTATTTTATCTGATGGCGGTCATGGCGCTGGCCAGTGTGATTGCCGTCTCGTTCGTATCGGCCGATGCCATTGATCACGATCTCGCCCGAGGTCTTTCACCCAGCGAAACGGGGCAGGGCAAGCAGCCTTCGGGGCTTTCCGTGTTGCTCATCAACAGACCGCTGCTGATGTTCGCGATTTGCTGTGCGCTGTTTCATCTGGCGAACGCGGCGATGTTGCCGCTGGTGAGTCAGAAACTGGCGCAAGCCAATCTGCAGATGGCCACGCCGCTCACGTCCGCCTGCATTGTTGCGGCGCAAATGGTGATGGTGCCGGTCGCGTTGCTGGTGGGCGCAAAGGCCGATCTGTGGGGGCGCAAGCCGTTGCTGTTGGCGGGGTTTCTGATCCTGCCGTTACGTGGGGGGTTGTATGTGCTGTCGAACGATCCGTGGTGGCTGGTTTCAGTGCAGTTACTCGATGGCGTCGGCGCGGGGATTTTCGGGGCGCTGTTTCCGGTGGTGGTGAAAGACCTGACGCTGGGGACCGGGCATTTCAATGTCAGCCTGGGGGGCGATTTCGACAGTGTTTGGTCTGGGTGCGGCGTTGAGCAACAGCCTGGCGGGGTTTGTGGTTCAGGAAGCAGGGTACAGCGCTGCGTTTCTGACATTGGCGGCGGTGGCGATGGCGGCGCTGGTGCTGCTTTGGGTGGCGGTACCGGAGACAGTGCAGCGGTCTGGTGTTGAATCAACCCGGCAGCCGAGTGCCGTCGTACTCTGATCTCTGATCCGGGTTCAATTTCTCAAAAAAGCGGCCGATGGAGTTCGCATACCTTCAACGGACCGACTCCATGAACAAGGCTGTTGCTTTAATGGCTCTGGTGACCCTCGTCGCTGGCTGTAAAACCACCCCGCCAACACTCCAGGAACAGAGCTTGACCGGCATGCGATGCCGGATATTCGCCACGACAAAAGACATCTCCAGAGACTGGGTCGAATACATCCGCGAGGCCAGCGACAACGGTAATCCGCAATGCCAGATTGCGCTTGGCGTGCTGTATGAGTTTGGCCGTGGGCTGCCGCAAGATGTTCATAAGGCCAAAGCTATTTATGAGCTTGTTGCTGCGCACGATACCGCCGGCTACGAGCAACTCGCGCGAATGGCGGAAGAGGGCAGCGGTCAAGTGGCAGACGCTAGTGAAGCGCGACGACTGTATCAGCGAGTGCAACCTGGCAGTGCGTACAGTGATGCCCGGCTGGCGCGCTTGATGGAGGAGGGCAAAGGTGGCCCACAGGATCTGTCCGGTGCAATGACGCACTACCTGAATGCCAGCCGATATGTCGGCGACACCTCATGGGAAGGCGTTCAGCGAGTTCGTGCTCAAGGTCTGGCCATGACAGCCGAGCAGGTCGAGCGCTACAACACAATCTGGTATGAGAGTACCGGCAACAGCCTCTCCGGAACGGTGGGCGACATGGAGTTTGCCCTTAAGAAACAGATCAAACCTGGTTCCGCCAATAAACCCGTCACGCTGGAAATCAAAGGCAAACCCGGCTCGCTGGTGCCTGAAATCATATTGGTCGAGAGTTCGGGAAACGCCGCTGTCGATCAAGCCGTGCTCGAGGCCTTTGGCAATTACCGCTTCCCCGCCGAGCCGATAATGAAGGCTGGACAAGAGTCCTGGTCATCAAAACTTTCCGTCAGGGCAGGTTTGAACTGAGACAACCGGGCGCACTTGCCGGGCCAGCGTTTGGCGTCCAATCTATCGCTCGACGACAAGGAGCGTTATCCGACACTCCGTCGTGATCCCAGGGAGCTTGCAGCATGAGCGAAGACGCAAAAGTGAAAGGCCCGGCATCCTACTTTCCTTCAATCGAAAAGAAGTACGGCCAGCCCATCGATCACTGGCTGAAGCTTCTCGCCAGTATCACCGACAAAAAACACATGGAACTGGTCGCCTGGCTCAAGACCGAGCACGGCATGGGCCATGGGCATGCGAACGCGCTGGTCGCCCATCATCTGGCAAGCGGCAAAAAGTGAGGGCAGGGCAGCCATGAACTTGAAACACAGGCCGGTGAAGGCTGACGACGTCAAAACCATTTGCGGTTTTCCGCAGGGCGTTCAGGAGTTGTATTTCATGTTCCCGAAGGCGGAATTTCCGTTGACGGAAGCGCAGATGAACGCCGCGATCAGCCAGCGCTTCGACTCCACGGTTTTCGAGGTGGATGACGTGGTGGTCGGGTTCGCCAACTTCTATCGCGCCGAGCGCCAGGGTATTTGCTGCATCGGCAATGTGATCGTGGCACCGAGTGCCCGGGGCAAAGGCGTGGCCCGGTTTATCGTCGAGACCATGACTGAACTGGCCTTCGAGCGCTGGGAGGCCAAAGAGGTGCAGTTGTCCTGTTTCAACGAAAATACGGCGGGATTGCTGCTGTATCCGACGCTGGGGTTTGTGCCGTTTGATATCGAGGAGCGCGCCGCGCCGGGTGGTGGGCGGACGGCGTTGATTCATATGAGGCGCAGCAGAAGTGCGGCTTGATCCACTATCGGTTTGACCGTCAGGGTTGTGCTAACTACGCTGCTTTTCATGGAAGTGTCATCTCGCACGACAAGGAGTGTCGGTTATGCGCGCAGCCGTTCGTTCGCCTTTTATCCTGAGTCTGTTTCTGCCCCTGGCATTCAGCGCCGTGGCTGCCCAGCCACCCCTGGATCCGCTGGAAACCCTGAACCGCATCAACCGCAACTACAACACCCTCAAGGATGCGTGCCAGGAGCCTGACACCGGCGCCGCTCGCGGGCATTACTACTGCAGTGGCGTGACGTTGCGCATGGTCAACGACGGGCCGTTCAACCCGTGGGACTACAGCCCTTACGCGATCAAGATCGGTGCGACGTCCTACTCGTGGATTCGCAAGGATCTGAGCACGCGCATCCTCATTCACCCGGCCGGTTTCATCCTGCGCAATCCCACCGATGCAGCGGCGCTGCAACTGCCGGTCAAGGAGCAAGGCTTCACCTGCATCTACGCGTTCGATGGCGGCACCGGGCCCGAGCGCAAGTGGTATGGCTGTGGCTTCTTCGACAGCCGCGAACCGCCGCGCGCCGCACAGGGAACCATGAACAACAAGAACGCCGCGCTGGCTTATGGTACCTGCGCGGAGGCCGGGGTGAGCACTGCCGAGCAGTGGACCAACAAGTACACCGGGCTGATGAAAGGACCGATCCAGTACGGCCAGTGCTCCTGGAATGCGGAAAAACCCAGCGACTGGAACGCGATGATCCGTGTCCATGAATCAAGGGTGAACACCACCAACAAAGACCCGTTCGCCTTCAGTGCGCAGGTCAACGAATTCATGTTGAAGAACGCCTCGGCCACCAACGATGGCAGCGAAAACATGAAGTACATCGACGCCTTCATTTACAACGTCAACAGCACCCAGAACTTCGCCACTCGCGGCGATCAGGCGCCACCCAAACCGGAAGACGGCCTGAACAGTGCGCGCAATTTCCAGAAGAAACTTCAGGCCCAGGGTTACAGCGTGCCGGTCCTGCGGCTGGATTTCACCAAGCCGCCGGAGCAGCGCTTCAGCTATGTCGCGGCGGATCAGGCGATTGATCTGACGACCGCCGGCAACGGCCAGCCTGCACCGGTGACATCTCGCTTTATTGCTTCAGCCAATTGGGTCGAACGCCACGATCCCGGTGCCGGCAAAAACGAATGGACGCTCAACGTCACGCCCACCGCTCAGGGCAAGGCGATTCAGGCCAGCGATCAGGAAGCGTTGTACAAGGAACTGTTCGCGCTGCGCGGTGCCGACAGCCAGTGGCGCGACAACGAAAAATCTCCCGGCAGCATGCGTCAGCAACTCAGTTGTCTGGTGCAGAACTACCCGGGCAAGACCGAGTGGAACCTGGAACCGTTCCGTCCCGTCGTCAGCCCACAGGAAGCCGCCAAGGCTGGCTGCAACCCGCTGCCGGTCAAGGCACCGCAGTACATCGCTTCCGCCGACTGGGTCAAACGCTACGACCCGGGCACCCGTCAGGACGAATGGACCTTGAGTGTCGTGCCAACGGCGGCCGGACGCGCTTTGCCCAACGATCAAATCGATGCTCTGTACCAGCAGTTGTTCGCCCTCAAGGGCGCCGATGGCAACTGGCGCGACAACGAAAAATCCGTCGGCAGCATGCGTCAGCAATTGAATTGCGTTCTGGTGAATTATCGCGCCAAGACACCGTGGAATCTTGAACCCTTCCGGCCTGCGCTTTCGGACGCCGAGACCCGGGCGGCGGGGTGCAATCCGGTTACGCGCTAAGCCCCGCCGGGTACCGGACGTCATTGAACAGGGAAGACGAGAAGAACAATCAGGGAGAAACACGTCATGAAAGAACGCTGGAGCAGGATCGTCCCATTATTTGCGGTTCCGTTGTTTCTGCACGCGACCTTGGCCAATGCCGAGTCCTGCGAAGACACGCTGAAGCGCGTTGAAAGCCTGTACAACAACACCACCGCCAGTTGCGGCAAAGACCCGGCGTCAGACTGTTCGGGATTGCTGATTCGCGGCACTCACCGCGCCGATCCGGCAAAAGGACAGAAGTGGGATGTCTGGAACCCCAGCCCCAAAGCGGTCGAGCTGGGCACGTTTGCCGCGTCCTACATGCGGGCCGATGGCATCAGCTACGAAGACCCCGGCATGAGCACCCAGAACGGCTACATCATCACCCCGGTCGACATGGTGCGTGACCCGGAAAATCCCGTGCACGTTTACTGCGCATTCCCCAACGATGCCTGGACCGATTTTCGCGACGACCGTGGCTGCGGTAACAACAAGAACACCAGTCAGACCGAGGCAGTCTGCCAGTCCATGGCCCCGCCAATCACCAACGTCAACGCCTGGGTCGCGCACTTCACCAAGTTCAACAACGACCGCAAGCAGGACCAGTTGCAATGCGGCTTCAACATGCGCAACCCGATGAGCAGCCAGGATCGGGTCAACGCGTTCCAGAACTTCATGGGCGCCCGACGCGTCATCAACACCCGTGAATTCCAGACCCAGACCGAGTTGCGCCTGGGCAATCCGAAGACTGATGAGTTGCCGATCCTGGCCTTTTTCTACAGCGATTCACGGGGTTTGAACGACGCCCTGGCCAACCAGCGCGACTATAAGGCCAAGACCGGCAAGGACCGCAACATCGTCAAGATCGACTTCCCAAAAACGCCGACCAGCAAGGCTACGTTCTCGTGCATCCAGACCGCGGCGCCACCGGCCCAACAGTTCTGCGACAAGTACATCGAATCCAGCACCTGGGCCCAACGCGACGACCCGAAACTCGGGCCGAAGACCTGGTCGCTGCAAGTCGTGCCGACTGCTTGCGGACGTGCGATCAAGGATGACCAGACCGACCGGATGTTTGCCGAGCTGTACAACAAACACAAAGACGACGAGCAATGGCGGATGTACAGCGTCAATGGCGGGTCATTGCGCCGGCAGCTGGTTTGTCACTTGGCCGCGTCGTTCGATGGCAAGCCTGTGAGGAACAAGCCGGAATGGAATCTGGAACCGGCGCGGCCGTATGTAGATCAGGCGACGGCGGTGGCTCAGCGGTGTAATCCTTACTGAGGTTTTGAGCTGTGGAGTCCGGTCTGCCGGTGCCTTTGGTGTTGGCAGGCTGGAGGAGGTCTTGGGGGCGCCGCTCTGATCGTCCATCACCCTTGTGGACGATCAGGGCATCACGCGGATCAGAGATTCGGGGTGTAAGAGAAACCTTGCGAAGCTTCGCTATCGGAGAACGGCGTAACCGGAGATTTCTTGTTGAACAGGCCATTGATGACCGAGCCAGGGAACATTTCGATGGAGTTGTTGAACAGCTCGACGTTCCGGTTGTAAATGGTGATGGCCGCGCCGACATTCTCTTGCTGTTCGGCAATTTCACGCATCATGTTGTTCGCCGCTTCCGATGCTTTCAGATCAGGGTAAGCCTCAAACGCGATGTGCAAGCCACCCATCAGCGCCTTCGTGGCGGTTTCAACGGTCGCGAGGGCATTGCCGTCCGCTCCGGCAGGAAGGCTTTTTACGGCGCTGCGAAGGCCGGCTATTTTTTCGAGGAGGCTAGCCTCAAAGACCATGAAGTCTGCGAGCACCTTTTGCAGTTGATCGAGAATCTTCGTCTTCTGGCGTTCGTAAACGAGGACGTCCGCCCAGGCACGTTGTACTCGATTGTGCCCCCCGATAATGCCGTTGTAGATGACGAAGCCCGTCACGATTATGACTGCAGCGATAATGGCGGAGAGGGCGAGTGGGATGTCCATGTCTTACTTCTCTTGGCGGTTTTTTGGGAGAGAGGAGGTAAAGTTGTCGTCGTGCAGCTCACTGAGTGCATGGCTCCATTGGAGCGCAGACATCAGGCGTGGCAGATCGACACCAGCAGAAATTTCTGCATAAAACTCGTTGGGTGAAGACAGCGAATATTGAGTACCGAACGCGAGCAGGTCGCTATCCGCGAAGCTCAGGCAGAGCTTTCCACTGTCGGCGAACTCCAGGTTTGGACGATGGAGGATGTTGAACAGCTTCAGCAAGTGGAGCACCGTCGAAGGCTTGATGAATTTCGCACAGAGCATCTCGCTGCCACCCGTCAAACGGAACGCTTTATTAAAATCCGGAGAAGCGGTGTCCATGCGGCACGGATAGTCGTTCTCTGACTGATCATCAGATCTGACCGATACCCCGGTGACCCATGGAAAGTCGATGACCAGACTGTACCTGTCATAGTGGTCATAAATCACTCGAGTCTCCGTTTTTGTTTTTCCCTGGTCGTCGGTAACAGTGGTTTTCTCCGTTCGTTTGTTGATGTAGTGCAGCCGGTGGTACTCGTAAGGGAGGTTGCGGAGCGTGCCGGTAAATACACCCTGCATCGAATCGATCAACTCGCGGCTGTAGTTGCCCCGCCAGTAATCACTAAACTGCGCATCCAGCTTTTTGAGGGTCAAGCTCGAGTCTTCTTGCAGGTAAGTCAATCCGTTGTGGAAGTAGGATGACAGTCGAGCAATTTTGCTACTGAGTGCAGGCAAGCGATCAGATTTGGATTTCATCCATAGCAGACTCCAAATGGCAGACACGATGCCAAGCAAGCCAGAGCCCATGCCGAACAAGACGGGATCAATTTGCAGTTGGTAAAAAAAAGAAGCGACGTTACGGGAATCCAGATACCCATAAAGGGCCACAGTGCTCGCAATCAATAACATGCCAGTGCCGAAAAACCACCATGCGCGTGTGTAATTGAACTTGAGCGGGCCATTGTACGAGACGAACTCATGGATCACTTCCAATAGGTCGTCCTTGGATTCAGCCCTGTCCAGACGGGCTTCGCTCACGGCCAGCAACTTATTTAATCTCGCGTTCTGCGATGTGTTGGGCATGTAGACATCCATCAACGAGAGCAAGGTAGAAGACTCACAAAAGATTTGATTCTATTCATAATCTCTCAGGAATTTTGATAAGGAGTGGACGTTACCATTGTCATGCAATGACGGCTTCTGGCTGTGGATTCAACCGGCAGACGTACTGCCGCACTCAAATATGCAACCAGGCCAGCGAACCCAACATGACACCCACACCCGCCGCCCCAAACGAGACGCGCCTGAGCCATTCCTTGCGCGTCAGCAGGGTGATGGCCGCCAGTGAAATGGCGATTTGAATCGCGGTCATGGCCTGGGCCCAGCGGTGATGCTGATGCAGGACCTGCTCTGACTTCTCGTCCCACTCTCGCGCCTGCTGCTCAAGTGTTTCCGCCTTTTTGCGGGCGTCCTCTTTCTGCTCCGCGTAGCGCCGAGCCTCGGCAACATAATGAGCGGAATCCAGCCCCGGAAGATGGCTGGCCAGCTCCGACAGGTTCTGCCGACTGGACTTGGCCTGATAGTAGTTCCACTCGTTGGCTGCTTCGGTCTTCTGGATGGCCGCGTTGTTTTTGTCCATGGCCGCCTCGCTCTCCGTCGAACCGGCCTGATAACTCATCAGGGCGCCGACCGTCGCCATGATCGCCGTCATGACCGCAATCTTGCTGGCAAAGCGATCGCCTTTTGCGTGGGCATGATGGGTGGTGTGTTCAACGTGTTGCTCGTGAGGACTGGGGACTTCGAACTCTTCAGGCATGACGGTCGGACTTGGATTGATGGAGGAATTTGCGCGGATTATGCAGGGTGGCCGGTTTTTTAGACACAGGGGACTGGCGGTGTTTGGGTGAAAGCGGACGATCTGATTTACGTATTCCCGTCGGACTGCGAAACAGTCTCTTTTGTCAGAAATTAAACACGAAACACGTGGCCTGTTTATGAGATGCCTCTCGTCACATCCCGATGCCCACAACGCCTTGCGCCACTCCCTACACCTAAGACAGAATCCGCCGGCTTGTGCGTCTGGGGCACGGGTTTTATCGTTTCCGGGTCACTGAAAAACAGTGATCGGGTTTGGTAGCCCGAGTTAACTAGTCGCATAGCGCATCGTTCGCAGACCATTTCGGGTCTCTGCTTAATGGTGGCCATGCGCAGGGCACCTTCGGGTGCGCCGGGTTCCTAGTTACCGGTCTACCAACCCGCGTATTGGCCGCCACCCTTCGTTTGGTAGCGAGGGTGAAGGCTCCTTACCAATAATTAGGAGTTTCACCATGATCAAACCAACACCGAATCCACCAGAAACCGATCCAGTCTCACCCTACCAATTCCCCGATTCCCGAACCCTGAACGAAGCCGCCGAACGCGCCCTCGACCATTACCTGACCCCGCAACAACGCATCATGGGCAGCCACACCACACACGACCCCATGTTCCTGGCCAACCCCGCCTACAACAGCGAATCCCTGTTGGCCAACGCCAGCGAATCCCTCGATTCCGCCAGCGAAATGCTCAGCAACTTCGCCGCCATTCTCGAACCCGCCCACCGCAAAACCGCACTGGGTATCGCGCAAGTGGTCATGGTCGCGGGGCTGGCCGTGAATCAGGCGCTGGATAAGGTAGAGCTGAAAGCGTAGAGGCCGCCCTCAAGTAAAAGGGAGCAGATCCATTACCTGAATCTGCTCCCTTTTTTTGTTCGACTAGCTCAACCGTTGGCGTCTGCTCTCTTTTCCGCCGTCACGATGCAGGCTTTGTAGAAATTGGTATGGAAATCGCTGATCGCTTTCTGCTGCAAGCTCTCGCTTGAGTACTGAGGAATCGCGTACGCCTCGCGAATCAGCGTCTTGAACAACTCACCCACATACTCGCTCTGCTTGCCTGCCGCTTCGGCCAGTTCCCACACCGAATCCATGGGCGCGCCTTGCTGCCTGCTTTTCATGACCTGTTTGGCCGAGTTTTCTATTCGCTGGCACTCTTCGAGCTCTTCCTGCGGCACAGGGGAGGCATGAGCGGAAAGACTGATGGTGAAGGTTATCGCTGCTGCTGCAAGACATTGTTTGTGCACGAGGTGTCGTCCGTGATTTTGAGGCTGAACCTTATCATTCGTGGCTTGGCGCTACCATTGGAGCCAAAGGGAAGGGGGGGCGTCCACCTGATATACATGGGTTGGAGGAGATATACCAAGGGGCTGCAGAATCAGTATGAACGTGCTTCTGCTTTTCAGGCAGGAACGGCGTATCGAGCGTGCCCAGTGCTATCGAAACCCAGTCGGCAAACTCACCTTGAGATCGTGACCAGAACAAAGTAGAACCGCATTCCGAGCAGAACTCGCGTAATACCGACTCCGAAGAAACAAAGGATTTAATGCTGGCGGAGCCACGGAGTATGCGAAGTGCGCTTTGCGGAACACTGCCGTACGAAGCGAATGCGGCCCCGTGACCTTTACGGCATTGACTGCAATGGCAATGGCTCACTGCTTTTGGTGAGGTGGTTAATTCGTAACCGACGACTCCGCACAAACAGCTTCCCTGGTACACCTCTGACATACGCTTTCCGTTCAGGTGAAAAACGTCAGCGTAACCGTCTCAGTCTGATCAGTCGACCAATCGCTTGATGCCTGAAGTTGGGATTCGGGAAATTAAAACTTTCGCCAGGAGCATCCCGGACAATAGGCTGTTACTGATCAGGCGTGCTCCCCGATACACCACCACTGAACTTCGACTTCATCATCGTCCTGGGTTACATCATGCCCATGCTCAATGAAATTCTCGGGCACATCCAACGCAAGCCTTTCGCTCAAGTGTATCGGGGCAAGCGAGTTATGCTGCCCCAGAAAACTCAAGTAGTACTCACGGTCATAGAACACTGTCACTTCGCTCTGGTGTAACCAGGGCCATACCACCAGGCAGGCAATGCGGTAGTAACCTTGGCTGCGATCCGCTGCGCGGGAAAGATGAGCCGCTGCTTCGAGCAATTGCTGAACACAGAAGGCCTGCACTTCGATACGTGCTTGCGGACCTTGAACGAGGTTGTTGAGTACTGGGATTTTCCAGTGTGTGTAACGCTCTTGCTCATCGCTGCGAGGATGGAGCTCGCCGCTAAAACTCGCGGCCCAGTGCTCCAAGGAGCGGAGGTGACGGGGGGTGTTTCGGACTTTTTTGTTACTGAGGAACAATCTTCGCAAGGGGATATCCTTATGTGGCTTGATGACCAAACTATTTTTTATATTTATGAAACGAGGATGTTAACGGCAGCAGTCCCCAACCGCTCCCCATTAATCGTTACATGCACCGCATGCTCCCCCGCATAATGCTTGCGCGTAGTGAAATCCTTAATCACTTGCCTGCGGGTCACAACCTCACTCCCAAACCCCTCCAACACCAACGTCTTCAACTTGAAAACCTTGGCCGAAGTCCCACCATTCGCCTTCACATAGTCAATCGCATAATCAATCACCAACCGCTGTTCCACCGGCACCAACGACCGCACGGTGAATGACAAAGTGATCGTCTCTCCGAGCCGCACAACCGCCGGTTCAACCTTCACATCCAGCAACTCAACCTCAGCCTTCGCCCCTGCACCAATAACAGTGAGCGCCCGCAAATCCCCCTGTTTGATCAAACTTCGCAGCGCATGCTTCGCAATCCACGCCGTGTGCTTGTTCTCCAGCGACCACCCCTCAACTGTATCCAGCACCCACTCTGGATGTTCCTTGGTCACGTCATTCAAATGATTCGCCACAGATTTGCGCACATACAAACTCTCATCCGCCTTCAACCGGTCAAGAATCCCGGCGGCCAATTGCGGGTTTGCCTGCACCGGTTCCAGCCGAAACGACCATGGCAGGCGAGGGCGGCTGCCTTCGCTGGCGAGTCTGCGGACGTGGTGGTTTTCGTCTCGTGCCCAGTCGTGCATCAGTTCCAGCGAGCGCTCCAGGTCGCTGCGCAGGAAGTGGCGGATGGCGAATTCGGAGGAGCCGAAGGTGGTGAAGTACTTCAGGGCCTCCATCGAGGTGTCGAACGCGTGCGTGCCGTAGCTTGCGACGTAGTGCGGCAGGCTCATGCTGACGAAGCCGCTGTTCAGTCGTGGGGCGAGTTCACGTAGTACGGCGAGGGAATCTTCGTAGTCCAGTGGCAGCACGGCGTGCAGGCATTCGCTGACGCGGGCCATGCGTTGCATGACCGAGAGGTCGGCGAGGCCGTCGTTGGCGTGCTTGAGAAACGCCTTGGCCTTGAACGCCGGGTACACGGCGCTCATTTCTGTGGCGATGTGTTGCAGGCGTTCGGCGTTGAAGATTTCTTTCAGGGCCGGGGCGGTGGTTTCGGTTGTGCTCATGGTCAGGTCATCGGGGTGCTGATGAACGCTTGGAGGCCTTCGGCGTACGCGGTGTATTGGGCGATGCGCGGGAATCGTCCGGCGTCGATCTGGTCGGGGACGACGAGGCCGGTGAAGCTCCAGGCGACGGCGAGGGTGATGCCGTCCTGCTGGAGGGTGCCATCGGTGGGCAGTGGGTGTTTTTGCAGCTCGTGTTCGAGGGCGGTGAAGGCGGCGGCGAGTTGGCCTTCGACGCGTTCGACCCACGGCTGATATTGAATGTCGACCGGACGCAGGTTGCGTTCGTAGTAGAGCTGCACGGCTTTTTCGCAGGCGGCGAGACCGAGGCCGATCAGGCGTAGGGCTTTTACCCGTTGGGTCAGGTTGGTGGGCAGCAGGGTTTTGCCGGACAGGGCTTCGAGGTAATCGAGGATCAGCGTCGAGTCGATCAGTACCTGGCCGTCGTCGAGCACCAGGGTCGGCGCCTTGACCACCGGATTGATCTGCTGGAAGCGCTCGAAGTGGCGAAACACCGACACCGGGTCGTGTTCCAGTTCGATCCCAAGGCACTTGGCGGAAATCGCCACGCGGCGCACGTAGGGTGAGTCGAGCATTCCTATCAGTTTCATGTGCAACTCCTTGGGGCAGATCACGGCCATTCGATGGATTGTCGAATTTAGCGGTAAAGCTTGCCGGCTGACTACTGGGTAACTCGGCCGTTGAGTTTTTTCATTGTTGAAACAGAATCTGTAACAACCATGAAACACCCGAAAATAAAGGCTTTCGAGGGCCTTGCCAGTGGTTCTGTCGTATCTATAGTCAAAGTGCCAGCACCGACCAGGGATGGAAAAGTTAAGCGAGTTCAGGCCCTCTGGCTCTGTACTCGTTTGTATTACTCCCTTGCAGTCCATGACCCCTTGATCGTTGAGGTGCCGACCTGCGCGCGATCGATACGCAAAGGCGTGCTCTGGAAACTCAAGGGAGGGTTAAAGCATGTACAAGCACAGTTATTTAATTTGGTGTCTGGTTGGCGCGGGCGCATTAACAGGATGTGGCTCGAGACCGACTCCCGGTGTGGTCGCCGAAAACTGGGCAACCAATACAGAGCAATTAGGCATTCAGGCGATATATCCACCTCGGGCACAGTTCGAGGTCGGTGATGTTTTTGTTGCGCGTTCTGTTGGGAAGGGCCAGAAAAGCAAGACTGCCGATTATGTGTTGGGATCGATCCGCGTCGATCACATCGATCTGAGTGAGGAGTTGTACCGGTCTGCACCAACAGTGACCTTCGAGTCCTCGGATACCTACGACGATGGCACGGGCAGTGGTACTGTCCAGACCAGAAAAGTTTTGCCATTGAAGGTTCGTGACCGGGTGATAAATAGCTTGGTAGCTTTCCCAGGATTTACCTTTGCTTCGCTGGCTGAAAGTGATGTTGGCGTCAATGTCACCAGCAATGCTATCGGTGCGCTTATCGGGTTGGGACGTCGATCACAATACAGCGTGTCTTACTCGGTTCCGGCGGCGGAGACCTATGGTGTGAGCTATCTGGAGGCACGACGCCGGTTCAATGAGGTGGCGCCGACGCGTTACAGCATAAAGGATCGTCAAATGTTAAAGGAGGCCGCGCAGGCATTAAGCACGAGTCGCAGAGGTTCTGAGGGCGCGCAGTCGGTATTGGTTTTGATCACGGACGTATACCTGGCCCGAGCCATTGATGTGAGTGTTTCTTCTGAGGAGGGCATGAGTGCCACGTTCTCGGCATTGACCATGGCGATGGTTGATCTGAGTGACAAGAAGAAAAGCATCGAAGCGCAGTTGATCAAACTCCGCAAGGAGCCAAATGCTGGTGCTGGTGCTGGTGCTGGTGCTGGTGCTGGTGCTGGTGCTGAAGGCAAGGTTCAAACTAAAGAAGACAAGGAAACCAAGCCGGCAGACCCTCAAAAGCCTGGTAAGCCCCAGCCTGAGGTAAAAACCGCAGCCGCGGCAGTGTCGACGACCAGTCAAGCCAGAATTGACGAGTTGGAAGCCGAGTTGGAGCAGGTCAATTCTCAACTGCGTGACCGGGTGAACAAAGTTGCTCCAGATTTGCCGGGCGTGACGGGGTCGGTAGTCAGGTCCTCCGCGTTGGGTGTGACCTTGCGTCAGGCATTTGCTCGGCCGGTTGCTATCGGGTACCGGGGTATCAACTACAGCATTGAGTCGTTGCTTCCACCTCTAGTAACTGCACAGAACCTCGGAGAACTGGAGCCATCGCATGACAGAGTCGTGGTGTTGATCAAGGAGAATGCAGACCCGAAACTCCTTCCCAAGTCTGTTCGCGATTTATTGGAGAAAAGTCTACCGCAGCCACAGATTCGCCAACCTTGAGTTTCTGCTCATGCACAACGCCAGCCAGTGCGAGGCATTGGCTGGCGCGTACAAATTTGGGGATTCTGCCGTCAGAAAATGCGACAAAGCGCCGCTCATCCGCCGTTTGTCTTCTATATGCATCCGCTCGACTGAATTTCTTGCTATAAACGCACTCCGATGACCGCCGTGAAGCCTGTGTCAGAGCACTTTCCGGGCTTTGTCGGACAAATTCCCTGTATTTACAGTTGCTGAGGCCTCAAACGGGCCTTAGACTGCCGCCCCTTCGTAAATTGAGTGCCGGGTGGCGTTTGCAATAAACGATGCCTTTCCGATGACCGCAGGCGGTTCGCCGGAACGCTCCCTAATTCGCCTTAATGCACGTTTTTTTATAGAGATATCAATGACAAAGGACAAGTTGCTGGCCATGCCGGCAGATGACTACATGAATGCCGAGCAACACGCTTTCTTCAGCGAGCTGTTGCAGAACATGAAAGTCGAAACCCATGAGCGCATTGAGCAGAACCGTATTGCCATCGAGAGCCTGGACACCCCGGCTGATCCGGCGGACGCCGCCTCGGTGGAAGAAGAGCGCACCTGGCTGGTAAACGCGATCGATCGCGACCAGCGCATGCTGCCGCAACTGGAACAAGCCCTTGAGCGTATCAAGGAAGACAGCTTTGGCTGGTGCGACGACAGCGGCGAGCCGATTGGCCTGAAACGCCTGCTGATCAGCCCGACCACCAAGTACTGCATCGAAGCTCAAGAGCGTCACGAGCAGATCGACAAGCACCAGCGTCAGGCCTGATTCCTGAGGCGACCCCTTCAGTGTGGGTCGTCGCGAAAAGATCGCAGCCTTCTGCAGCTTTTATTTAAAGCGGCAGAAGGCTGCGATCTTTGCTTTTTCTCGTCTGCCGGAAATCCCCGCACCGTTCCATTGACCTGCCACAGACCCACGACTAACGGACCATGGATAATGGCCTTGTAGTGGCGTTTAATGCAGCCACAACAATGAGAACAAGCGTGGGGTAACGAAATGACGAGAGATGGATCTCTGGTTGCGGCTCTGCCTGCACCAGTTGTTTTGCCGAAGAATCGCTGGTTGACGCCGACCCTGCAAAGCATCGCCCTGATGCTGTTGCTGGCCGGGATGACTCTGGGCGAATGGCCGTTATACGTGGGCATGCCGCTGGCGGTACTGATCGTCTGGCTGCCGCGCCTGCGCTCCCGAGCGGTCCCCGATGCGCAACCGGTCGATAGCAGCAATGCGATGTCCGAGCTGACTCGCGACCTTTCCTACACCACCAGTCATAACGCGCTGTCAGCCGCCGGCGTGGCGTTTTCCGTCAAGGAACTGGCCGGCAAGCTGCAATCGCAACTCGACGCCGCCGCGCAGATCGTCAACAACGCCGAAGTGATGATCGCCACTGAACAAGCCACTTCCCAACTCAGCCGCGAAGCATTGGGCGCCGCCAGTGAAGCTCACCACAGCAGCGCAGCGGGGCGGACCGAACTGGTCGATTCCATTTCGCGCATGCATCAACTCAGTCAGCGCGCCAATGCCAGTCGTGAACTCATCGAAGCCTTGAGTCAGCGCAGCGACGACATCCAGCGCGTGACTCTGGTGATTCAGTCCATTGCCAGCCAGACCAACTTACTGGCATTGAACGCGGCCATCGAAGCGGCCCGGGCCGGCGAGCACGGACGCGGCTTTGCGGTGGTGGCGGATGAGGTGCGCGGTCTGGCGGCTCGTACGGCGACGGCCACCGGTGAAGTGGGTGAGATGGTCGCCGACATCCAGCAACGCACGGCGCAGGTGGTGGAGCAGATCCGCCAGCTCTCCGACGATTTGCACATCGGTGTCGAGCAGGTCGAACACACCGGCCAGCACCTGGAAAACATCGCGCGACTGGCTGCCGGGGTGGAATCCCAGGTCGGCGAAATCGCCCGCGGTGCCGAGACCAATCGCGAGCAACTCGACAGCCTGTTCTCCGCCATCGAGCAGATGCGCAGCGACCTGGCGATCAGCGATCAGCAGACCCGGCGCCTGGCCGAGGCGGCGGTGCAGATGGAGGGGCAGGCGGAAACCATCAGCGAGCGCCTGGCCGAAGTCGGTCTGGATGACTATCACCAGCGTATCTACGACCTGGCCCGTGAAGGTGCGGGGCAGATTGCCGCGCGTTTCGAGGCCGATGTCGAACAGGGCCGGATCAGCCTTGATGACTTGTTCGACCGCCAGTACCAGCCGATCCCGAACACTCAGCCTGCCAAGTTCCAGACTCGTTTCGACCGCTACACCGATCAGGTGCTGCCGGCGATTCAGGAGCCACTGTTGCCGCGTCATGAAGGTCTGGTGTTCGCTATCGCCTGCACGCAGCAAGGTTATGTACCGACCCACAACCAGGCGTTCAGCCAACCGCTGACCGGCGATGTGCAGGTCGATACCGTGCACAACCGCACCAAACGCAAGTTCGCCGACCGCACCGGTATTCGCTGTGGCAGCCATCAGCAACCGGTGCTGTTGCAGACATACACTCGCGATACCGGCGAGCTGATGCACGACTTGTCGGTGCCGATCATGGTCAAGGGGCGGCACTGGGGCGGGTTGCGCCTTGGCTACAAACCAGAGAACCCGCGGTGAGGCATTGTTGCCGGAACTGCAATTAAGCTGTGCACGAGCGTTGCTTTTTCCTCTTGATTGAAATCATTAACATGCCTGCATAGTTAGGTTGCTAATGAATTCGGGAGGTCAGCATGCAATGCAGAGTCGATGTCGCGGTGATGATCGGCAGCGGTGTTCCGGCCGGGCTGCGTGCGATGGGGCAAAGCGTCTGCTGGGTGGTACTGCTCAATGGCGAGCGCCGGGGTACGGCGTTCGCCAGTCGTGGCGAGGCGGAGGAGTGCAGGGCTGCGTGGCTTGCGCAGTTGGGCGCCGAATCCGCTGACAGCCTGCATTGATTGCGCTTAATGGCCGTGTGCTGCCCGTGACTCCAGCGAGCGGGCGAGAGCACAGGCTGCGTTGTGATCCTCACGGAAACCTCTGACGCGACCTGTCGACTTTTCCCTGATATGGAAAAAGGCGTTGCCGGCCGGGATCACCTGGAACAGTGGCTCCCGGCCACATCGTTCCGGTGCGTAGTCAGTCCCCAGGCTTGGGCCATTCAAGACAAAGGGTGGTTCGTGGGCCACGGCAAAGTGGGTCAAAGTGCACATATGAAGTCCTTTTTATGGATTGACCCGCATTTACAGACGGTTGCGGGTAGTCGCGAGCAGCGTCGCTGCTCTAGAATCGCCAACACCTGTTGACGGCATGACGTTATCTAAAGCAATTTTTTGCGTGCGATATGTCGGAAAAGTGCTTTTCTTGGTGAGTTTTTTCCCTAAAGTTCGTAGTCAGTTTTCTCTGGCCGACCGTGAGGCGTTTTCCTTCAACATTTGGAGAACGTCTTTGCAGGTTTCGCGAGTGGCATTCCAGTAGTCTTGTGAACCTCGCGTTGAATGAGCACTTGGCTCGTTCAGGCTTTTATTCGAGTCATTGCGCAACACCATCGGCCTGGCCGTTTTTAATGTCGTGCGCGTTTTTCGCGTGCGGCACTCTTTCAAGTGTGGGGATGTTTCTTTGGCAGTCAGTAACCTCGATATGCATGCTTTGTTCGTGCTGGGTGATTTGCGGGCAAAGCTGGTCAAGCAGTTTCAATCGCGTTTTGTTTACATCACCGAGCAAAACGCCGAAGGCATTTACGTTGCCGAAATCGACACCGAAAGCGCATTGGTGGTCGACGACAAGCCCGGCCTCAAGCTCAAGGTCGGCGATCATTTCAGCGCTTCGGTACTGCCCAGCCGTGAAGGCGGCAAGATGGACATCCGTTTTCGCGAGATCAAAATGACCGTGTACGGCCTGGGCGACTATGCCTTCGTCACCACGGCCGATGGCCATGCCATCGTATTCAAGGAAGGCCATAGCGCAGTTACGGTGTTCGCCGCCAACGAGCAGCTACAGGAAGGCCTGACCAAAACCCTCAAAGCCGTCACCGCCAAGGCCGCCAAGTGGCGCAAGGGTGAGCTGGTGACCTTCAAGGCCAGCGAGTGACGGGCGTGAGTCGCGCCGATTTCCATTTGCAGAACCTCGACAGCGCCCGCGACGAAGCCCGGCGCCTGTTCGATGCAAAGGCCGAATTGAAGGGTGCCTGGCTCGGTTGGGTCGCCTCGCAGATCTACGCTTTGCAGCCTGCTGAGTACGCCAGCATGGTCAGACGCGAGCTTCAACGCTTGAAGGAAATGTCTGAAAAGTAGCCTCGTCCGTGTCATGCCCCTGAAAAAGCAGGAACCTCGTCTACAGTCAGTTGACTGAGTATTCAGAGGCCCCAGGCCTTCCTGCTATTGCTGTGAACAGCACGAGGTGCAAAAGCATGAACGGATTTCGACGGTTGCTGGCCGCTTTCATGGCCACATTCGGCTTGATGGCTGCGGTACCGACGGTCAATGCGGCGCAGACCCCGATTCACTTCGCCGACCTGAACTGGGAAAGTGGCAGCCTGATCACCGATGTCCTGCGGATCATCGTCGAGAAGGGCTACGGCCTGCCGACGGACACGTTGCCGGGCACCACCATTACCCTGGAAACCGCGCTGGCCAACAATGACATTCAGGTCATCGGCGAGGAGTGGGCCGGGCGCAGTCCGGTTTGGGTCAAGGCCGAGGCCGAGGGCAAGGTCGCCAGCCTGGGCGACACGGTCAAAGGCGCCACCGAAGGCTGGTGGGTGCCGGAATACGTGATCAAGGGCGATCCGGCCAAGGGCATCAAACCACTGGCGCCGGACCTGCTCAGCGTCAGCGATCTGAAGAAGTACAAGGACGTGTTCAAGGACCCGGAAACCCCGAGCAAGGGGCGGTTCCTCAACAGCCCGATCGGCTGGACGTCGGAAGTGGTGAACAAACAGAAGCTCGCGGCTTATGGGCTGCAGGATGACTTCACCAATTTCCGCAGCGGCTCCGGTGCGGCGCTGGATGCCGAAATCAGTTCGTCGATCCGCCGGGGCAAACCGGTACTGTTCTATTACTGGTCGCCGACGCCGTTGCTCGGCAAGTTCAAACTGGTGCAACTGGAAGAGCCACCGTTCGACGCCGAGGCCTGGAAGACCCTGACCGACGCCGACAATCCCAACCCGAAACCGACCCGTTCATTGGCCTCGAAACTGTCGATCGGGGTGTCTGCACCGTTTCAGAAGCAATATCCGCAGATCGCGGCGTTTTTCAGCAAGGTCGATTTTCCGATCGAGGATCTGAACAAGGCACTGGCCGATATGAGCGAGAAACACACCCCGCCACGGGAAGCTGCGGAGGCGTTCATGAAGGCCCATCCGGATGTGTGGCAGGCGTGGTTGCCTAAGGATGTGGCGGAGAAGGTTCAGGCAGGATTGTAGTGAGGTGGCGAGGGGGCTTGCCCCTCGCCAGGTTGAGTCAGAACCGGGTCTGCACCGCCAGTTCAAAGGTGCGCGGTGTGCCCAGGTAGTAAGCCGGCGACACATGGGCGAATTCGGCATATACCTCGTTCGTCAGGTTACGCACGCGTCCGGTGACGGTGGTGTGAGTATCGACCTTGTAGCTGAGGAAACTCCCGAACAACGTGTACGACGGTACGGTCATGGTGTTGGCATTATCCGCATACACCGAGGCCACATACCGCGCATCAACCCCACCTTGCCACTGTGGCGAAAAGTCATAGGTCAGCCACAGATTGCCGACCCGATCCGGCACATTGGTCGGCGTGTTGCCCTTGCGTGATACCACCACGCCGGCGGCGTTCTTCTCGTTGAACTCATCGTACTGCGCATCGACCCAGGCAAAATTGCCCTCGGCCAGCAGCTTGTCGGTGATCCGCAGTGAGCTGGCAATCTCGATACCTTTGGACGTCTGTTGGCCGACCGGAATGCTGTTGGTCGGGTCCAGTGGATCGGTGACGGCAAAGTCTTTGCGCTCGATGGTGTAAGCCGCGACTGTCGCGGAACCGCGACCGTTCAGATAGTCGAACTTGCTGCCGATTTCCCATTGCTTGCCCGTTGAAACATCGAAGTCCTGAGTACCACCGGGTTGCTCGGCGGCGGTGCTGTATTGCACATAAACGTTGGCTGATGGAATGAACTGGTAGGTCAGGCCGACGCGCCCGGTGACCGGTTCCCAACTGCGCTTGAGGTGGCGCGGGTTGCTCGCCGTCACCGTGCGATGGTTGGTCACGTCCAGGTCGATGTCGTCATAGCGCAGGCCGGTGAGCAACGAGAGTTTGTCAGTCAGTGCCAGGCGGTTTTCGGCGAACAACGCCTTGGTGGTGACCTCGTTGGTCTTGTCGCTGACAAACCCCGGCTTCGTGCCCGGAATGTCATAGAAATGCCCCGGGCGATAATTGTTCGGGTCCACGGTGCTCGCGCCTTTGACGTTGAGCGGCGAGTTGGTGGTCTGGTTGACCTTGTACTCGAAGCCGCCGGACCAGGTGGTGTCGAGGCCGAACAGCGTGTTGTCGTGGCGCAGTTCGAACTGGTTGCCGTCCTGCTCACCCTGATGCCGGACCTGATAGGCCGTGGAGCGGTTCACCGCGCTGTTGTCGGCGTTGTACTGGTAGGTTTCGAGGTTGCGGTAATCACGCTGGCTGTCGAGGTGATAGAGCGTGTTGCGCAGGGTGGTGCTGTCGTTGATCCGGTAATCGATGATCGAGCGCACCCAGATCGTCCGCTGCTCGTAGCGACCGTCCTCGACGTTGTAGTTGTTGAAGCGGTTGTGCCGGTCGATTTTCAACTCGCCAGCCTTGGGGTTGAGCACCGGGGTGCCCCAGTACGGGCTGTCTTCGTGTTCGTCCTGATATTCCAGGGCCAGGGTGTGCGACAGGTTCGGCGTCAGGTCGCTGAGCAGCGAGAACGCCATGCTCCAGGCATCGCGTTCCTGACGGTCGATGTAGCCGTTGCTGGTGTTGTGGCTGACGTCGAGGCGGGCGTAATGCTGCACGTCGGCGCCGGGCTGGCTGAGGGCGTGGTTGAGGCCGAACGCGGTTTCGGTGGTGTCGTAAGTGCCGTAGCTGACCCGGCCTTCGGCGGCTTGCTCGTCGCGAGTGGCCAGTTTGGTCACGTAGTTCAGCGAGCCGCCCACCGAACCGGCGCCGTTGATCAGCGACGACGGGCCGCCGACCAGCTCCACCCGATCATAGATCCACGAGTCCACCGGCCGCGCCAAACCACCAGAGACATTGACGCCGTTGAACATCTGGGTGATCTGGCTGCTGGTAAAACCGCGATAGGACACGAATCCGCCAAACCCCGGCGGTGCACTGGCGTTGACGCCGGGCAGGGTGTTGGCGGCGTCCTGGAAGTTCTGCGCACCGTGGCGCTCGATGTCGTTGCGGTTGGCGATGGCTACCGAGGCCGGGGTGTCGCGTACGCTCAAGCCGAGGCGCGAGGCCATGCCGCTGGACTGGTCGAGGCTCAGCCCCGGTTCGGCGGCGGACTCGCCGTCAATGGTGATCGGCGCCAGATCCACAGTGGATTGTGCCCAGGCGTTGACGGACAGGCAGCCGCACAGGCTCGCCAGCAAGGTAAGTTGTTTCATCGATTGAATCCTGAATGCTTGTCTAGGAGTCAGCGCACAGACGAACGCCGCGCGTTGGCGCAGTGGGCTGACAAATCAAAAAGGCAAAGACACTCAGGCGAGCGGCGGGGCGCGGGGGTTGGCCGAAGGCCAGGTGAAGCGAGCAGGGAGGTCGGCGCTGACAATGACCGGCAGCGGCGGGCTGTGTTGTTCCGGCAGGATCGCCAGGGTCAGGCTGGAGTTGAACGCCGGGCCCATGCCGCCGGTGGAGCACAGCGGACAGCCAAAGGCTTTGGCCAGGGTCGGCAGTTTTTCTTCGGAAGGATTGGACGCGAGTGGCGCCTGGGTGCTCGGGTCGACGGCGCAGAACTGGCCACCGATTCCGTTGAGCTGCATCCCGACCATTTGTCCGTGACCGATACTGCAGGCGAACACGTTGAACAGGACGCAGCAATAGAGCATCCAGGCCAGCAGTGAGCGATCGGAACGGGTGAATTTCATGGGGCGGCACTTTACCGCACCGCTGACCGGTCGTGCACATGTAAAAATGCCGACTAGGATGTTTTGTTCAAGTCCCTTGAAAGGATTCTCGACCATGACCTTTGTGTTGGCTCAATGGCTGGTGACGATATTTGCGGCGATCAGCCTGATGCATGTGTATTGGGCGATGGGTGGAGAGTGGGCGGCTGTGGCGGTGGTGCCGCAGGTTCCGGTGGATAACGGCGGACTGACGCTCAGGCCGGCGTTCAAGCCGTCAGGCTGGATCACGTTGGCGGTGGCGGCAGCCCTGCTACTGATTGCCGCACTGGTGTGCATGAGGGTGGGCTGGTGGTTTTCGCCGGTGCATCACTGGGCGTTGCAGTGGGTGATCAGCGCGATTGCGCTCTTGATGTTTGCGAGGGCGATCGGTGATTCGGAACTGGTGGGTTTTTTCAAGGAAGTGAAGGGTTCGCGGTTTGCCCGGCTCGACACTTGGATTTACTCACCGTTGTGTCTGATTCTGGGAGCCGGGCTGTTGGCTGTTGCCTGGATCTAGCTGCCGCTCTCGGTGCGTCGGCTGCTCACCTCGGCCGGCACATCGTCCCCGGCCATGCGTTTGCGGAACAACGCCGCACGCGCCAGCAGCAGGGTGGTCACCGGCACGGTGATCGACAGCAGAATCGGGATCAGCCATGCGTGCAGCACCGGCCCGGACTTGAGCGCGGAAAAGCAGATAATCGACGCCAGCGCCACGCACCACGCGCCGAGGGTCGAGGCCAGCGCCGGCGGGTGCATGCGCTGGAAGTAATCCTTCATCCGCAACAGCCCGGCCGCACCGATCAGGGCAAACACGCCGCTGAGCACCAGCAAGATCGCCACCGGGATTTCCACCCACAGAGACAATTCAGCGTTCATTCGATCACCTCGCCACGCAGCAGGAATTTCGCCAGGGCAAACGAGCCGACGAAGCCGAACAGCGCGATCAGCAGCGCCGCTTCGAAATAGGTGTCACTGGAGTAACGAATTCCCAGCGTCAGCATCATCAGCATGGCGACGATGTACAGGTAGTCCAGCGCCAGTACCCGGTCCTGTGCTGACGGCCCTTTGAACAGGCGAATCAGCGTCAGTACCATCGCCAGCGAGAACAGGAACAGCGTCAGCAGAATCGCATTCGACAGCAGTGGGCTCATTCGAAAATCTCCATCAACGGCCGCTCGTAAGTGACCTTGAAGTGCTGGATGAATTGCGCCTCGTCATCCAGATCCCAGACGTGCAGCAACAGAATGCTGCGATCCAGCGCCAGTTCCGACCACACCGTGCCGGGCACGACCGTACAGATCATCGACAGCGCCGCCAGACCGTTGGCATCGCGCAGATCCAGTGGCACCTTGATGAAGCGTGAGCGAGGCGGGCGGCGACCGGCGTTGAGCACGCCCCAGGCCACCGCCAGATTGGAGATGATCACGTCACGCCCGACCAGCAGGAACAGGCGCAGAATTGCACCGGGCCGGCGGATGTGGATCTGTTGCGGGCGTAGTTTGCGCATCATCAGTGGCGCGCAGAAGCCCAGTACGGCACCGAGAAGGAGATTGCCGGGGCTGATCGACAGGTTCAGCACCAGCCACAACAGCCACAGCGCAAGCGATAGCCATGGCGCAGGAAACAGACGCTTCATGGTTGTACCTCCAACAGCGCAGCCTTGGCTTCCGGGCTTGGCACGGCGCGCGTACCAAGCACCGCCATCACGTATTGCTGCGGGTTGTTCAGGGCGTCTGCGGCAGCCTGGGTGTAACGCAGCAGCGGCTCAGCCTTGAAGGTCAGGGCGATGCTCAGGCCGAGCAGCAGGAAAATCGGCACGCATTCGAGTTTGCGCAGCACCGGCGACGGGCGCTCTTCCGGCGACCAGAAACGCTGGATACCCAAACGCGAGAAAGCCATCAACGAGCCGAGGCCGGTGAGGATCAGCAATGCCAGCAACGCCCAGGCAGCATTCGAGATCGGTTCGCCAGTGCCGAGCCCCAACGGGTTGAGCAATGCGCCGATCAGGCTCAGCTTGCCAATGAACCCCGACAGCGGCGGCATGCCGATGATCAACAGCGCACACGCAATGAAACTCAAGCCGAGGAAGGCCATGGTCCACGGAATCACCTGGCCGACGACGGCTTTCTGGTCATCGTCGAGGTTGATGCCCTTGACCGGTCGTTGCCATTCCTGCGGACGCGGCAGCAACTCGTTTTCGTCTTCGAGCGGTATTTCGATGGCGGTGCGCGAACGTTCGATCAGTTCCGCCAGCAGGAACAGTGCGCTGAGTGCCAGTGTCGAGCTGACCAGATAGAACAGCGCCGCGCCGATCAGGTTCGGCTGGGCGAAACCGACCGCCGACAGGAGAATCCCCGCCGACACCAGAATGCTCAGGCTGGCCATGCGCTCCAGGCGTTGCGCGGCGATGATCGCCACGCCCGCGCAGAGCATGGTCGCCATGCCGCCGTAGATCAGCCAGTCGCCGCCGAAGTAGGCCGAGGCGCCGGCCTGCCCGGAGAACAGCAGCGTCCACAGGCGCAGCAAGGTATAGACGCCGACCTTGGTCATGATCGCGAACATCGCCGCCACCGGTGCACTGGCCGAGGAATAGGCCGGGACCAGCCAGAAGTTCAGCGGCCACATCCCGGCCTTGGCCAGGAACGCCACCGCCAGAATCGCCGCGCCGGCATGCAGCAAGCCACGATCGGCCTCCGGCACCAGCGGAATTTTCATTGCGAGGTCGGCCATGTTCAGCGTGCCGGTGACGCCGTAGATCAGCGCCGCGCCAATCAGAAACAGCGACGAGGCCAGCAGGTTGATCGAAATGTAATGCAGCCCCGACGACACCCGTGCCCGGCCCGAACCGTGGAGCAGCAAACCGTAGGACGCCGCGAGCAGCACTTCGAAGAACACGAACAGGTTGAACAGATCTGCAGTCAGGAACGCGCCGTACAGGCCCATCAACTGAATCTGGAACAGCGCGTGGAAGCTTGAGCCTGCGCCATCCCAGCGCGCCATGGCGAACAGCAGGGCGCTGACGCCGATGATGCCGGTCAGCACCAGCATCAAGGCCGACAGCCGATCGACCACCAGCACGATGCCGAACGGCACTTGCCAGTTGCCCGGCAGGTAGACGCCGATGGAACCGGGTACGCCGGTGGTCTGGGTCCATTGCAGCAACAGTACGGAAATGCCCAGGCCCAGCAGACTGGAGAACAGGTTGATCTTGGCCTTCAGCGGCCGGTGTTTCTCGCCGAGCATCAGCATGATGGCGGCGGTCAGCAGCGGCAGCAGAATCGGCGCAGCGATCAGGTGAGTCATCGCCGTCATTCCTTGGGCTCCCGACCGTCCACATGGTCGGTGCCGGTCAGGCCCCGTGAAGCGAGCAGCACCACCAGAAACAGCGCGGTCATGGCGAAGCTGATGACGATGGCCGTCAACACCAGCGCCTGAGGCAGCGGATCGGTGTAATTGAGCAGATCCTGCGGTACGCCGTCCTTGATGTTGGGTTCCTTGCCGATGAACAGGCTACCCATGCTGAAGATGAACAGGTTGACGCCGTAGGACAGCAGGCACAGGCCCATGACCACCTGGAACGTCCGCGGGCGCAGGATCAGCCAGACGCCGGAGGCAGCGAGCACTCCGATGGCGATTGCGATGACTTCTTCCATCAGACGGCTCCTTTGATGGCAGCGGTTTTGTGACCCCGGACCGATTGGTGGGCGAGGGCGGTGAGGATCAACAACGTCGAACCCACCACCACCGCATACACACCGATGTCGAAGAACAGCGCGCTGGCGATATGGATTTCACCCAGCACCGGCACACTGAAATGCCAGGTGTGCGTGGTGAGGAACGGATAACCCGCCAGCATCGCGCCAAGACCGGTGACCGTGGCGAACAGCAATCCGGTGCCCATCCAGCGCAGCGGTCGCAGGCTCATTTGCGCCTCGACCCACTGGGTGCCGGCGACCATGTATTGCAGGATGAACGCCACCGACATCACCAGGCCGGCGACGAACCCGCCGCCCGGTTGGTTGTGGCCGCGCAGGAACAGGTAGAACGACACCACCAATGCAATCGGCAGCAACAGGCGAACCAGCACCGCCGGCACCATCATGAAGCCGAGTGCGGTGTCGCTGGCCGAACGCGGGTTGACCAGATCGGTGACCACGTCCGGCGCCAGCAGGCGTTGCTGGGCTGGCAGTTGCAGGCTTTCTTTCGGTGGGCGGAAGCGTCGCAGCAGGGCGAATACGGTCAGCGCCACGGCCACCAGTACGGTGATTTCGCCGAGGGTGTCGAAGCCACGGAAGTCCACCAGCATCACGTTGACCACGTTGCTGCCGCCGCCTTCAGGCAGGGCACGGCTCAGGTAGAACGAGGAAATGTCGTTCGGGGTCTGGCGGGTCAGCATCGCGTAGGACAGCAGCGCCATGCCGCCGCCGACGGCAATCGACAGCAGCAAGTCGCGCAGACGCCGCACACGGGCCTTGCGCAGGCTGCTCGGCAGCGGCGAAACCTCTTCGATCCGTCGTGGTAGCCAGCGCAGGCCCAGCAGGATCAGCACCGTGGTCACCACTTCGACCACCAGTTGTGTCAGGGCCAGATCCGGTGCCGAGAACCAGACGAAGGTCACGCAAGTCATCAGGCCGCAGACGCTGACCATGGTCAGGGCGGCGAGACGGTGATACTTGGCCTGCCACGCAGCGCCGAGGGCGCAGGCGATTGCCAGCAGCCACAGGGTCACGAACACGATGGAACCGGGGATCTTCGGCCGGTCGCCCCAGCTCAGGCTGCTGTGCAGCATCGGGATCAGCCCGGCGAGCACTGCCGCCAATACCATCAGGAACAACTGCGTTTGCAGGCGTTTGGTGCCGATCCGCCGCTCCAGACGTCGGGCCAGGCGCATCATCGCCACCAGGCTGCGTTCGAACAGGCGCTTGCCATTGAAGCGGCCTACCAGCGGCGGGAACTTGAAACGGCCACGCTTGAGCTGATTACGCAGCAGCAGGTAGACCACGATGCCGCCGGACATGGCGATCAGACTCATGATCATCGGTGCATTGAGACCGTGCCAGATCGCCAGACTGTATTCCGGCAGCACGCCACCGACCACCGGCAACGCCGCGGCGGCCAGCAACGGGCCGACCACTTGAGCCGGGAAAATCCCTACCAGCAAACAGGTGAACACCAGCAACTCAACCGGTGCACGCATCCAGCGCGGCGGCTCGTGCGGGGTGTGCGGCAGATCGGTGGCGGTCGGGCCGAAGAACACGTCGACGGTAAAGCGCAGCGAGTACGCAACGCTGAACGTACCGGCGATGGTCGCCACGATTGGCAGCGCGGCTTCAACCCACGCCGTGGCATTGATGAACACGGTTTCGGCGAAGAACATTTCTTTCGACAGGAAACCGTTGAGCAACGGCACGCCGGCCATGGACGCACTGGCGACCATCGCCAGGGTGGCGGTGAACGGAATCAGTTTGAACAGGCCGTTGAGCTTGCGGATGTCGCGGGTGCCACTTTCGTGGTCGATGATCCCGGCGGCCATGAACAGCGAAGCCTTGAAAGTCGCGTGGTTGAGAATGTGGAACACCGCCGCGACCGCTGCCAGCGGACTGTTCAGGCCCAGCAGCAATGTGATCAGGCCGAGGTGGCTGATGGTCGAGTAGGCCAGCAGCCCCTTGAGGTCGTTCTGGAACATCGCGCAGTACGCGCCGAGCAACAGCGTGGCGGCGCCGGCACCGCTGACGATGTAGAACCATTCTTCGCTGCCGGACAGCGACGGCCATAACCGCGCGAGCAGGAAGACCCCGGCTTTGACCATGGTCGCCGAGTGCAGATAGGCCGAAACCGGTGTCGGCGCCGCCATGGCGTGGGGCAGCCAGAAGTGGAAGGGGAACTGGGCGCTTTTGCTGAGGGCGCCGATGAGAATGAGGGGAAGCAGGATAGGGTAGAGGGCATGTGCACGTATCTGATCGCCGGCGGCCAGGACCTTGTCCAGGTCATAGCTGCCGACCACATGGCCGAGGATCATGACCCCCGCCAGCAGGCACAATCCGCCGGCACCGGTAACCATCAGCGCCATATAGGCGCCGCGCCGGGCGTCGTGGCGGTGGTGCCAGTAACCGATCAACAGGAACGAAAAGAGGCTGGTCAGCTCCCAGAAGAACACGATCTGGATCAAGTTGCCCGAAATCACCAGCCCGAGCATGGCGCCCATGAACGCCAGAAAGAACGCGAAGAAACGCGGCACCGGGTCATCCGGCGACATGTAATAACGGGCATACAAGGAAACGAGGGTGCCGATGCCCAGCACCAGCATCGAGAACAGCCAGGCGAAGCCGTCCATGCGCAGGACGAAGTTCAGGCCAAGGCTGGGCAGCCACGTGAACTCTTCACGGATCACGCCGCCATGGGCGATTTGCGGGAACAGCAAGGCGACCTGGACAGTACCGATCAAAGCGACCAGACCTGCCAACAGGGATTCGGCGTTACGTGCGTTGTGCGGCAGCACGGCTGCCAGACAGCTGCCCACAAAAGGCAGAAGCAGTAGAACTATCAGGGACATAGGCTTCTAATCTGCGGAAGTTTGTGAAGCATCATACGTGCCAGCTCCCGGATCGCCAAACGCAAGGATGTCTCTGAATCCTACAAAGTAGCCGCAAATTGTTTGGTTCACATTGTTTCAGGGAGGGGAAATGCGCGAACCCACGCTTTAGCGTGGGTTCGATCAGTGCTCGGTTTCGCGGCTCAGCTCTTCTTCGAGGTCCGACGTGGTTTTGCCCTTGGTCTTCAACTCACTGACGATCACCGCCGCCACAATCAACCCGGCGCCCACCAACGCAATCGCCGGCAGACGCTCCCCGGCAATCCGACCAGCGATCCCGGCCCAGACCGGCTCACCCGCGTAGATCAAGGTCGCACGAGTCGGCGAAACGCTTTTCTGCGCCCAGTTCATCGCCACCTGAATCGCTGCGCTCATCGCACCTAATCCCAGGGCGGTGCTCAGCAGTAACCACGAGAAGTCCGGAAGCGCTTCACCGGTCGGCACCACCATCAAAAACGCCAGTGCCGAGGTCACCGCCAGTTGCACCACCGTTACCCGGCGCACATCGACCTGGCCCGCATAAGTGCTGATCAGGATGATCTCCGCCGCTATGGCGATGGCGCTGATCAGCGTGGCGATTTCACCGGGACTGAAATTCAACGATGCGCCGGACGGCCCCGACAGCAGCATCAACCCGGTAAACGCCAGCATGATCCCGATGCTCGGCATCAAGCCGGGACGACGACCGAGTACCAACCATTGCAGCAGCGGCACAAACGGCACGTACAACGCGGTGATGAACGCCGATTGACTGCTGGGGATGGTCTGCAAGCCAACGGTCTGCAAGCCATAGCCGAGCATGATCGCCACGCCGATGAACGCGCCGGCCTTGAGTTCGAACAAGGTCAGCTCACGCAGGTGTTTCCACGAAAACAGCGCGACGATGCTCGCCGCTGCGGCAAAGCGCAGACCAACGAAAAACATCGGCCCGCTGACGGTCATCGCGTGCTGCACCAGCAAAAAAGTGCCACCCCAAAGCATGGTAATCAGCACCAGCACGCATTCGGCTTTGCTGAACCGGGAAAACCGCAGGGGAGTTTGGGGGGAGTTGGCTGACGTCATGACCTTGCGCACTTTTGAAGAGGCGACGCACAATGCGCCAAATGTTGCGCAGTATACTGCCCAACCCCAGCCAGTGAGCAATATAGTGCACAAAGATTCTGTACAGCGGGCTTCGGTCCTGCAACACGTCAGCCAGAACGTCCGACGCCTGCGCCACGCCGCCGACATGAGCCAGACGGCCTTGGCGGAAAAGTCCGGGGTCAGCCGGCGCATGCTGGTCGCGATCGAGGCCGGCGAAAAAAACGTCAGCCTGACCACCCTCGATCGTGTCGCCGAAGCCCTCGAAGTGGCGTTCAGCGATTTGATCCAGGCCCCGGACAACCGCGATCCGGGCCGTATCAACGAACTCGCCTGGGCCGGCAGCATTCCCGGCAGCAAAGCCGTTTTACTGTCCAAGGCCAACGCCACCCGCGCGGTGGAACAGTGGGAATGGTGCCTGCAACCGGGTGAGGTCTATCCCTCGCAACCGGACGCCGAGGGCTGGAGCGAGCAGATTTTCGTCTTTGAAGGCTGCCTGACCCTGATGCTCGGCGACCAGCCGCAGCACATCGCCGCCGGTGAGTTTTTCATGTTCGCCAGCAATCAGCCGCACACCTATCGCAATGACGGGGAAGTCGCGGCGCGCTTCGTGCGTAATGTGGTGATTTGACTGTTGCAGGGCCGACAGCGGATAAACAGTTTGCTCTATTCTTCGTGCAGACTACTTTAGGTTGTTATCTCAATCTATTGATAAATAACGAAAATATATTCAGGCATGACTCCTGCTAAGGGTTCTGGATCCTCATCCGGAAACCACGGAGTCGCCTCACATGACCACCTCAAATCACACCACTAAATGCCTCCTGAAAATCGGGAGTGCCGTCTGATGCCCCGTGAAATCCGCCTCAACGCCTTCGACATGAACTGCGTCGGCCACCAGTCGCCGGGCCTGTGGGCTCACCCTCGGGATCGTTCCTGGCAGTACAAGGATCTGGAGTACTGGACCGATCTGGCGAAAATCCTCGAACGCGGCAAGTTCGACGGGCTGTTCATCGCCGACGTGCTGGGCATCTACGACGTGTACAACGGCAACGGCGAGGCGGCCATCCGGCAGGCGGCGCAGGTGCCGGTCAACGATCCGTTGCAACTGATCCCGCCGATGGCGCTGGTGACCGAGCACCTGGGTTTCGGCCTGACTGCTTCGTTGTCCTTCGAGCATCCGTATCCATTTGCCCGACGCCTCTCGACCCTCGATCACCTGACCAAGGGCCGCGCTGGCTGGAACATCGTCACCTCTTATCTGGAGAGCGGTGCGAAGAATATCGGTCAGCAAGCCCAGACTGAACACGACGCGCGCTACGACTTCGCCGAGGAATACCTGGAGGTCTGCTACAAGCTCTGGGAAGGCAGTTGGGAAGAGGGCGCGATTCTGCGGGATCGCGAACGGCGGATTTTCAGTGACCCGAGCAAAATCCACGAGATCCGCCACCACGGTAAACACTTCCAGGTGCCGGGCATTCACCTCTGCGAACCGTCGCCGCAGCGCACGCCGGTTCTCTATCAGGCGGGCGCTTCCAGCCGGGGCAAGCAGTTTGCTGCCGAGCATGCCGAGTGCGTTTTCGTCGCTGCGCCGTCGAAAGTGCTGCTCAAGAAAACCGTGGCCGACATTCGCCGCCGCGCTGCCGAGGCAGGGCGCGATCCGTCGAAGATTCTGATCTTCAACCTGCAAACGGTGATTCTCGGCGAAACCGATGCCAAGGCCAAAGCCAAGTTCGAGGAGTACAAATCCTGGGTCAGCTACGAGGGCGCGATGGCGCTGATTTCGGGCTGGACCGGCATCGACTTCAGCCGCTTCAAACCGGACGAACCGCTCAAGCATGTGCACACCAATGCCATTCAGTCGGCGGTCGAGGCGTTTTCCACGGCGGATCCGAACAAGGTCTGGACGCCTAACGAACTGGCCGACTGGGTCGGCATCGGCGGTTTCGGCCCATTGTTCGTCGGCAGCCCGGAAACGGTGGCGGACCTGTTGCAGGAATGGGTCGACGAAACCGATGTCGACGGCTTCAACCTGGCCTACGCGCTGACCCACGAGACCTTCATCGACGCCGTGGAGTTGCTGGTGCCGGAGTTGCAGAAGCGCGGTGTCTACAAGACCGAATATGCGCCGGGGACCTTGCGCGAGAAGCTGTTTGGCGAAGGACCGAAATTGCCGCAGGTCCATCCGGGCAGCGGTTATCGAAACCTGGGCGAGTTGCATCGGCAGGAGAAAAAGGTCGCGTCTGTCTAGACTCGCTCGCAGCGTCTGCACGAAACTGACTTGAGCAAACCCTCTGCAGCGAGAACGGCATGACTCAAACCGATACGGCCGACATCCTGATTGTCGGTGGCGGCCTCAGCGGCACGATGCTGGCGGTGCAACTGCTGCGCCTGCCGGGCCAGCGACGGATTCTGGTGATCGAGCCCCGGGCCGAACTGGGCCGGGGCGAAGCGTACAGCGCGGTTGAACTGGGCCACACGCTCAATGGCAACGCGGCGCGGATGAGCGTTGATCCGGACAATGCCGATGACCTGACTCAATGGCTGACCGATCACATTGCCGATGGCGGCTGGCCGGAATCGGATCAGCAGCATGTGCCAGTCAGTGAACTGTTTCCGCCACGGGGCCTGTTTGGCGTCTATGTGCAGCAGCATCTGGCCGAAGCGCAGCAGGTGGGCGCGCAGCATGGTTCGACGGTCGAGCACGTGCGCGCAGAGGTGATTGATGTACAGGCTTCAGTTGATTCGGTGCAGCTCACCCTGAGCGACGGCCAGCGACTGCAAGGCGCTTTTGCGGTGCTCGCCACCGGCATGTTCCCCGCCGCCCGTACGCCGCAAAAGCAGTCCAGCGGCCTCAATGCCGCCGCGCTCGACCCGTGGGATGTGGGCGCCATGCGCCAGCTCGATCCGCAATCCACGGTGTTGATCATCGGCTCGGGCCTGACCATGGTCGATGCCGTGGTCTCGCTGGAGCAGGCCGGGCATCGCGGGCCGATCGAAGTGTTTTCCCGGCACGGACTGTTGCCCCATGTGCGTCGACAGCCGCCGGCGTGGGTGGACTTTCTCGCCGAGGATCACAGCCTCCGCACGCCACGCCAGTTGCTGCGCGAATTGCGCCGGCATTGCCAGGTCGCCATCGCCCAAGGCATCGACTGGCAGGCGCCGCTGGATACGGTGCGCGCGCACATCGGTCGGCTGTGGAGCCAGGCGAGCGATGCGCAGCGCCGGCAATTCGTGCGGCATGTGCGGCCGTGGTGGGAGAGCCATCACCATCGTTCGCCGCCGCTGAGTGCGGAGCTGGTCGAGCGTCTGCACCGCGAAGGGCGCCTGCGTATTCACGCCGCGTCCTATAAAGGTCTTGAACCGGTGTCGGGCGGAGGTGTCGGCATTCGCGTCCGTCGTCGGGGCGGGAGTGAAACGCGCGTGGTGCAAGGCGCGGCGCTGATCAATTCCAGTGGTATCGAGTATGACTGGCGCCGGGTAGACCGGCCCTTGCCGCAGCAGTTGCTGGCCCGTGGGCTGGTGCAACCGGGGCCATTGGCGCTGGGGATTGCGGCGGCGGTGGACGGCGCGGTGCTGGATGCTCAGGGGAAAGTGTCACAAAGACTGTTCGCGATGGGCCCGCCACTCAGAGGGATGTGGTGGGAAAGTACCGCAGTGACCGATGTCGCGTCGCAGGCCAAGGCGTTGGCGGCGCGGCTGGTGGCTCAATAGTCGTAACCGTACTCGGAGGCGTTCTGCGCAACGTAGAGCGTCTGCTCCAGGCTGTCCGTGGCTTCGCTGCCAAGGCCGACGGTGTCGACGTTCAATGTGCCGGACTGGCCGACACTGGTCATGGCTACGACGTGCCCGTTGCCGTGGGCGTTGGCAATCGCTGAAGTGGCGCCGATCAGCGCGACGATGAACCCGAGGGCAATGAAGTCTTTCATGGGTGCACCAGAAAGTGGGAAGAAGATGACCGCCACTTTATGGCCACGGGCGCCAGAAGAAAAAACACCTTTTCAGATAGTTGTTATCAAAGGCGTTGATGCGTGATCAGCGCGGCAGGGTGTTGCTCAGCCAGCGTTGGCGCATTTTCTCCAGGCGGCCGTCGGCGCGCAGCGTATCCAGTGCCTGTTGCCAGCGTGCGACCTGTTTGGGGTCGGTCTGTCGGGAGAACGCGATGTAGGTGTCCTGCTTCATCAACGGCAACTGGTACTGCAAACGCCCCGGTTCCATGCCTTGCTCGCGGGCGAGGGCGGCGCTGGACAAGGTGTCGGACACCACAAAGTCGGTCCGCCCGAGACTGAACAGACGCATCATCTGTTCCGGGGTTTCCACGCCGTAAAGGTTGGTCAGGTCCTGTTCCTGCAAATAGCTGTAGACCAGCCATTTGCGTGGCACGGTGATCCGGCCCAGGTGATCGGCTTCACGCAGGCTGCGTACCGGTGGGTGAAAATTGTCGTGGGCATACAGCGCGGTTTCGACTTCGATCAACGGCCCGACCCATTGGTAGCTGTCGTCGCGTGCGTCGGTGCGCAGGACAGTAAATACGCCGGTGTCCGGGGTATCGCTGGCCATGCGCAGGGCGCGCAGCAGCGGCACTTGTTGCAGATGAATGCGATCGCCGGTCTGCGCGGCCAGGGCCTGCACCACATCCACGCCGAAGCCCACCAGTTGATCGCCCTGAAGGAAATGCAGCGGAGGATGATTGTCGGTGAGCAGTTGCAGATCTGCCGCATTGGCCGTCAGGGCCAGAAAAGACAGCAGGCAGGCGGCAAAACGTTTCATGGATCGTCCCTGAACAAATCAATCGCCCAGCTTAGTACGCCCACATGACGGCTGTCGTGGGGAATCAGCGGGGCTTTTGTGTCAGAGAGCAGGACGGTTTGGTAGTACCAGCGAGTTGTACGGACATAGAGTGTCAGAATTCGGCAGTGTACAACCGGCCAGCCTGCGCCAGACCGGTTGCACGGTTACTGCGGACTTAACTTCGTACGTCGTTCACCAACACACTGACCAGATGACTGCGCTGGAACGGTCCAGACAGGCTGCCCTCGCCAGTGACCACCACCTGTACGTTGTATGAACCCGCCACTGGCGTATCGATCAACGTGGTCAGAGGGAGATTGTTGGCGGTCTTGAGGTGCACCACACCTTGCTGGTGAGCGAGGATGTCCTGCTCGGGCAGCAATCGTTGGCGCAAGGCCGCGAGGCGGGCGTTGGCCGACGGTACGCCGCGGGCCAGGTCTGCCGGGTCAGGTTGCACCGAGCCAAGTTGAGCATCGTATTTGACCAGCGCATCTGCAAGGCTGATGGTCGGTCGCTGCACGATAGCGTGGGCGCGCACATTGCTGAGGATTTCACCGCCTGCATCCAGATGGATGTTCAGTGGTAAAGGCTGACCGACGCTGTGCAAGGTGGGTAGGTCAATGCTCAGTTCCAGGCTTGCTGCGCTCCGGAGGGACTGCGAGAAATATTGCAATGCGCCGCCGGTGCAGTTGATCAACTGCCCGCCTCCGGCGAACTCGAGCTGGACGTACCACTGCCCTGGTGCCGGGTTGTCGACGTTGTAGATGACGAAACCGTCGCCGATGATCGTCGGGTTCAGCGCACTGGTGGAGCCGGACGGGTCGACCAGCGTGACTGACAACTGATTGCCCGAAGGACTGCCTCGGGTGTAGCTGATCTCGGTGTTCGACCACACCGCCGACATTTGGGCACCCCCTGGTCGTTGTGAGACGACGGCGGGGATCAACCGGTAATCGTTCTGCTGGATGTCATTGAGTTCGTTGACCAGCAAAGCGGCCGAGGCGGTGTCCGAACGAATCTGGTTGTAGACCTTCATCATGTCCGCCGCGCGCGGCGCATAGAAGAACTGGCCGCCCGTGCGCGAAGCGATCTGTTTCAGCAATTGCTGATCCGAGTTGGCCCCCATGGCGCAAGCCATCACCCGGTAACCCGGCAAAACGTCCAATGGCGGAGGTCCGTCGTTCTGGTAACCATCAGTCAGCAATATACAAGCGCGGGGCTCGCCGGCCGCGTCAAGAAAATTGCGACTCTGCTGCAAGCCCCTGCCGATGGCGGTGGAGTTGCCATTGAACGACAGTCCGCCCACTGCATCCGAGGCGTTCTTGGTCACGGTCAATGCCTGATCGACCGTGGCCAGACTGTTGTTGTTTGGATAGACATTGCGTGCGTTGGTGTCATAGGCCACCACCGCCACCTTGTCGCCCGGCTTGAGCAGACGCAAGAACGCGCGGGTGTCGATGACCGTTTGCGCTACATACCCGGAGCCGGTCATGCTGGCCGAAGTATCGACTATTGGAACCACTGAAACGTTGGTCATGTTGTGTGCTCCCTGCTCATGCTTCATCGACTGTCGAGCGATCGAACCGCACCGCCAGTCGTCCATGGGTGGCTGTCGTGTTGAACACTGCTCGTCCCTGGTCATCAATCGTCGCTCGCGCCACCGGGACGCCATCCGACAGCAACTCCAGAGCGATGCCTTTGGCCGATTCGCCCGATGCCAGATTTACCGTAATGGTGATGGACATGTCTGACTCCTTGTCAGTTCTGCTGATCGATGAAGGTGCTTTCGCCATTGGCCACGCTGCCCACCAGAGTTGGCGCCTTGCCCTCGAACTGACGGAAGACGTTGCGGGCGGTGGACTTGCCGCTGGTGTCCAGCGGAACGGTGACGGACGGGTGGTAGCTACCTTCGAGGGTGACGAACGCCGACCACGGCCCGGTGTACGACTCGTTCAGGCCATTGGTGAAGCTGTAGGCATAGCGCACCGCGTTACCGTCGACCCAGTTCGGTGGGCTGGGCGTATGGCTCTGCCAGCCGTTTGCCTGAATGGTGGGAGCTTGAGTCGGCGGGTTCAGGTAGCCGGCCGGTGGTTTGGGGTGGTAGTCGTTGGTCAGCAGCGCCAACGTGGTTGACCCCCACCAGTTGTCGGTCCAGTTGCGGTCGTTGAGATTGTTGATGTCCTGGCGACGCAGCACCGTATTGTTCTGTGCCACGAACAGCGCAGAGTAGTTGGCGGTGCTCAGATGGTTCTGCACCTGTTTCAGGTCGGGCACATAGAGCAACGCCTGGTACTGGCCCTCGCTCGGTGCACTCCCATTCATATAGGTTTCGAAGATTTCGTCCACCGAGGTCTGCACGACCGTATTGACATTGTTGCGGTTGGCGACATCAACCGTATCGAAGTAGCGCTTGTCGCCATAGGCGTGCCAGTTTTCATCCATTGCATTGAAAACGTTGAGACCGAACTTGCAGTCTTCATCGTGCATGGAGCGAGACAGCAGTGAGCCGATATCGCTGGGCGTAACCTTTTCATACAACTGCTTGCGCGGCGTGCGCAGATGACCGCCAGAGAACAGGTCGGAAAGGAAGTGGTCGGCAAAGGCGTTCATTGCGTAGGCCAGTTCCAGATCCTTGCGCTGCTTTGTGCCATGAGCCTTCACTGCCTGATTGAGGGCCGCAGCGTGGCCGGCCTTGTAGGCCAGCACGGCCCAGTCGCCGAAGTGATCCCAGTTGGTCGCGGCCAGCTTCAGGTAGCGGCCCATGGGAATCCACGGCGGGATAAGGTAGCCGCCGCCAGTGATCCGATTCCATTTTTTCGACAGGTCGTCGTCGAGTTTGTCGTATGCAACATGGGGCTGAACCCCGTCCAGAATCGCTTGATTGGCTGCTTTGATTTCTTCCTGCATCACCGCCAGGATTTCGCCTGCCTCGGCCTTGGATGCCGGCAGGGTTGCCAGCGAGTCGAACGCTGCCGAGAAGCGCTTGATGCGGTCGCCGGCCGTGGCACCATCGGAAATAGGCTTGTCCGGGATACCGTAGAAATCTCCGCCGAGGGCGACAACCTGGCCATAGGTGAGTTGCAGGCCATTGGGCAGGTGCAATGGCACGGACCAGGCGGGCGAGCCGGAGTCGCTTCCGGAAAAGTACAACGTCACGCTGTCTCCGATCGCTGTATGTTCACCGCCTTCAAAGAATTCGCTCGGCCCCCCCTTGACTGGCGTAGAGAGCCGCTGCTGCGGGTCGGCCATCTTGTGATACTTGAGCGTGTGTTCGCCCAGTGCTACCAGGTCCAGCACAGTGCCATCGCCTGGAATGGCGATGCCCTCCTCACTGAACAGAAGGTCCAGCAATTCGCCGATTCTGCCACCGGAAGCATTTCCGGGATCCTTTGGTTTATTGGCTTCGGTCATTTCCAGTCTCCATTATGACTGAGGAAAAACTCTGGACGTGCAGGCACGACTGCGCCGAACAACGCGCCGGGTCCAGGCAGGAACATTCAAGGTTTCAAAAAGGTACGGCTACGTAATCGCCGCGGACTACCAGACGACATCGCGACAGTGGGGTAGGCGGAACTTGCGCCGGTTGGCGCAGCGCATACGAAAGACATCCGTGAATCCGGACATGAGGTTGCCTCCATGGCAATGCAGCACGGTGCTGGCTGCACGTGGATCATAGTCACGGCCAATAGGCTGTCAAACCTGCCGAGTGACAAGTGGCCACCACTCGTCGGAGGCCGTTTTTACGATGGAATGTCTGCAGGCAGGAGGCGTTGAAGCGTGAGAGTTGTGCCTGAAGCCTTGCGCTTCAGGCACGTACATCTTCGAGTCAGGAAACCACGCGATAGCACGGTACGTACGCCGCGCCGCCCGGCAGTTTCATCCGGTGCTGGGCGACGAAGGCTTTGAGCAGCAGGTCCAGCGGTTGCATGATCGCGGCGTCGCCACGGATCTGATACGGGCCGTGTTCCTCGATCAGGCGAATGCCCTTGTCCTTGACGTTGCCGGCGACGATCCCGGAGAACGCGCGGCGCAGGTTGGCCGCCAGTTCGTGGGGAGGCTGCTCGCGGTGCAGCTTGAGGTTGGCCATGTTTTCGTGGGTCGGATCGAACGGACGCTGGAAGCCTTCGTCGATCTTCAGCAGCCAGTTGAAGTGGAACGCGTCGTTGCGTTCGCGGCGGAACTGTTTCACGGCTTTGAGGCCCGCCGTCATCTGGCGCGCCACTTCGGCCGGGTCGTCGATGATGATTTCGTAGTGCTGTTTCGCTGCCTCGCCGAGGGTGGCGGTGACGAAAGCGTCCAGTTGCTCCAGGTACGGCGCGGCATGTTTCGGCCCGGTCAGGATCACCGGGAACGGCAGGCCGGCGTTGTCCGGGTGCATCAGGATGCCCAGCAGGTACAGGAACTCTTCGGCGGTGCCGGCGCCGCCCGGGAAGATGATGATGCCGTGGCCGACGCGGACGAAGGCTTCGAGGCGCTTTTCGATGTCCGGCAGGATCACCAGCTCATTGACGATCGGGTTCGGCGCTTCGGCGGCGATGATGCCCGGTTCGGTCAGGCCCAGATAGCGGCCACCGTGGATGCGTTGTTTGGCATGGGCGATGGTTGCGCCTTTCATCGGGCCTTTCATCACGCCCGGGCCGCAGCCGGTGCAGATGTCGAGGCTGCGCAGGCCCAGTTCGTGGCCGACTTTCTTGGTGTATTTGTATTCTTCGGTGTTGATCGAGTGGCCGCCCCAGCACACGACGATCTTCGGCTCGACGCCCGGACGCAGGGTGCGCGCGTTGCGCAGCAGGTGGAAGACGTAGTCGCTGATGCCCTGGGAGGTGCTGAGGTCGATGCTCAGGGCATCGAGTTCGTTCTCGGTGTAGACGATGTCGCGCAGGGCGCTGAACAGCATTTCCCGGGTGCTGGCGATCATTTCGCCGTCGACGAAGGCGTCGGCCGGGGCGTTCAGCAGTTCCAGGCGCACGCCGCGATCCTGCTGGTGGATGCGGATTTCGAAGTCTTTGTAGGCTTCCAGAATGGTTTTCGCGTTGTCGACATGGGCGCCGGTGTTGAGGATTGCCAGGGCGCACTGGCGGAAGAGGGTGTAGGTGCTGCCGGTTCCGGCCTGGCTCAGTTGCTGAACTTCACGTTGGGAAAGGGTTTCCAGGCTGCCTTTTGGGCTGACCGAGGCATTGATTACGTGTCGTTGGGTCATGCAGTGATCCTTAAAACGATGTCATTGCCGGCCTGGCCAATGGCATCCGAATAGTGTGTATCCATGAATGAAGATGGCACGATCTGCGTGGTATCGCCATGTCCCCGTTGGACGCTGAAAAGATGAAAAGGAGCTCCAGCATAGCTAAATCCGCCTCAGAGGCGATAATGCGCCGGCCTCTTTTTATTTCAAGCCATGGAAGCCTGTCACGATGTTCGAGATTCAACCGATCGATGCCATCACTTATCGCCATCAGACCCGGCGCAGCACGCTGATTATCGCGGTGCTGTTCCTGGTGCTGGCGATGGCGTTTTCGACCGTGGCGGTGGCGCTGTTCGGCGAGCCGGGCGGGGATAACCTGCGGTTCAATGTCGGCGGGGTGTTCGGCGCATTTCTGTTGACGGCAGCGTTGTTGCGCGGGCGTTTCTGGCATCAGACCTGGATGGCCCCGGCGGTATATGGCTGGCGGCTCAAGCGCAGTCTGATGAGCGTCACCAACGTCATGCATCAGGTGACGGCGGCGGTCGAGAAGGGGGATCCGACGGCGATGAAAGTACTGCGTTTCTATCACCTTGGCCTGACCCAGATGCATGAACTGGACGGCAACTCCAGCGATCATGCGCAATTGCATCGGGAAGTCGAGGCACACAAGGCTCGGATGGAGGCGCTCGGTCTGGACACCGATCAGACGCGCCTCGATCCGGCCTGGCTGGAAACCTTGAAAACGCGTTAAAACGGAATGCGGGCGGCGCGACGCAGTTTCCACTGACGGATCAGACGCCCGTATACCAGCAGGTTGATCGCCAGCACCACGCTGCCCAGCGCTAGTTGAATCTGCGGGGTCAGCCCCGCCGGGTAGATGATCGGCCAGACGTAATGCTCGATGAAACCACCGGCATACTCGGTCTGCCCGGCGGCGTGGCGCATCAGGTTTTCCCAGTAAGTCAGCGGGCAGGTCAGGTGCAACACCTCGACCATCACGCCCCAGGTTGCGGCCGGCAGATGCAGCCAGGCCACGCGGTGCCACTTGAGCACCAACAGCCCGCCAAACAGCACGAACAGAATGAACGATAGGTGAAACAGCACCAGCCCGTCGGCGGCAATTCGATACAGCATGTCGTCTCCCTGACGAAGATGTGAGTGGCTGCAATGGTACGCCGGTCGGCGGCTCGCGGCTGAGAGATTTCTGGCAACTGCGCAAGATTGTTCAAGCCATGAAAAGGCGTTTACTGGCAGAGTCCGGGGTCTTGTCTCACGGTTGAAGAGCGTTATGTCTGACTCATTAATGCCGCGCAGTGCCTTTCTTCGCGGAGCCGCGGCGATCATGCCGTTATCCCTGGCGACCGCGCCGTGGGGGCTGCTGGCCGGCTCCATGGCGATCGAAGCCAACCTTACGCCGCTGCAAGGGCAGGGCCTGTCGAGCATCGTGTTTGCCGGTGCTGCGCAACTGGTAGCGATCGGCATGCTCAAGGGCGGTGCCGGGATTTTCTCGATATTGCTGACCACGCTGCTGCTGACGTCGCAGCATTTGCTTTACGGCATGAGCATGCGCCATGTGATTTCGCCGTTGCCGGGTCGCTGGCGCATTGGCCTGGGCTTTTTGCTCACCGATGAACTGTTTGCCCTGACCAGTCAGCACGACCGTCAGCAGTTCAATCGCTGGTATGCCCTCGGCGTCGGCCTGACGTTCTATATCGCCTGGAACCTCTTCACCCTGGCCGGCATCGTGCTCGGCAGCAGCATTCCGGGACTTGAGCACCTGGGGCTGGACTTCTCGATTGCCGCGACCTTCATCGCCCTGATCACCCCGGTGGTGCGCAACGTGCCGACCGTGGTTTGCGTGGCGGTGTCGCTGTTCTGCTCGGTGCTGTTCAGCTATTGGCAGTGGGGTTCGGCGCTGGTGCTGTCGGGACTGGCGGGAATGACCGCAGGGTTTATCTGCAACAAGCTGTATCGGGAGCGCACATGATCGTCTGGGCAGTGATTTTCGGCATGGGGATTCTGGTGTTCCTCAACCGCTACGTATTTCTCGAACCGCGCTTGCCGGTTCGTTTGAGCAGTAACGCACGGCAATTTCTGGGTTTCGCCGTACCGGGGATGTTGACCGCGATTTGCGGGCCGATCGTGTTCATGCCGGATAAACAGCTGAATCTGCAGTGGGATAATCCCTATTTGCTGAGTTCTTTAGTCGCCATCGGACTAGTGATCTACACGCGTAATACGTTGCTTAGCATGCTATTGAGTATGGCGTTCTTCTTTCTGTTGCGCTGGTGGTTGTAAGTTGCCTGTCTGAATTTGTTCTACGCTGTAAGGATGACTGACGACTTATGGCAGCGAGGTGAACATGGCAACCGAGCAGAAACGTCCCGAAGAAGATGAAGAACCGAGCGAAGAAGAGATCGAGCGGGAGAAACACAAGGAGCAGACCTGGAAACATGACGACAGCCGCGAGTTGTCCGATCGCGACCAGGAACGCCCGCTCAAACCTTGAGCGCTACTACGAAAAAGCCCCGCGATTGCGGGGCTTTTTCGTTTCATCAAAGATCGTCCAGCTGTGTGAAGTCGGGGTGTGAAGCCCGATAACCCAAGGTCTTGTCGATCCAGGCATTCAGCTCGTTGACCATCACCGGCGGGTGGCAGGGATAGTGTTGGAGAGTGGTGCGCAGAATGCGGTCGATCTCGGGTACGTCACGCAGGTTTCGAGTCTTTATGTAGTGGGCGATAAAACAGTCGAGTTGAAAGCGTTCTGTCATGGACAGATAAATACACTCCAGGCCGTTGGCCTGTTTGATTGCAAAATCGTCGCGCAACTTAGTTCTCTGCAAGGCTTGTAAGTTTGTAGGGTATTCCCGGTTTGTTGACTCTTTGGTCAACTGGTATGCCAATAGGAAATGCGGCGCGCATGCTATCTGTAGTGTTACTAAATGTATGTATGACGATTGAAATGTCAGACAGGCGGTTGGTTTTAATCAAACGATTGATTCAATGATTGTTTCGAGATTGAAACACTGACTGTAACGAACGGTTTTCACTTGCACTGTGGCATCAATCTGATTCGCACCTTCCGACTATTTGATAGACGTGTCACCCCGGACAATATTTAGGCCACCACTTCAATCAATTCCGCGCCCTGATTGCGTGAGTTGCCGACAGCTTTGCCGACTTTGTGCCATTCGAAGGCCTTGCTGCCCAACCCTTCGAACAGCAACATTTGCTCGGCGCGCTCCACGGGCGTGGCGGGATCGAGCCATTCCCGCGCCCCCTCGGCGGACAACACGATGGGCCGGCGATCATGCAGATCGAGCAGGCCGCCTTCGCTGTCGGCGGTGATGATCACGAAACCGTCGTCTTCCCTCGATTGCGCATCGGGTGTCGGAAACTGGCCGATGGCGGCGCAGAAAACCGGTTGATGATCGACCCGATGGATCAGCCAGGGTTGGCGGCTCTTGTCCGGCCCGTCGACCCACTCGAACCAGTTGTCGACCGGCACGATCAGGCGGTGACGCCAGATCGCCCGAAAGAACGGGCCGTGGACGACTTTTTCGACCCGTGCATTGATCGGCGCAGCGCGATCCCTGGCCCAGTGCGGGCGCCAGCCCCAGCGCAGGTTATCGGCGTACAAGCGTTGTTCGTGTTGATGAAGAATGGCCAGCGCAGTGGTGGGCGCCGCGTTGTAGTGTGCCAGCGGTGCATCGCCGACGTGATTGATCAGCGCATCGGGAATGCTCAGCACCGCAACGAAATCGTGGATGCCGCGGTATTGCGAAAGTCTTCCGCACATCGGCCGAACCTCCGGCGAACACTGCCTGAAGGTTCAGCTTAGTTGTGCGGATCAGTCCTTGCTGCCCTGACCGGTGAAGGTGTCGCGCCAGGCCAGCCAGCGGCGTTCGAGGGCGGCGAGCAAGCCATCGCTGAGTTTGCCCAGCAGCGCCAATACAATGATCGCCGCCAGCACGATGTCCGGTCGCGAGGTTTCGCGCCCGTCACTCAACAGGTAACCCAGGCCTTTGGTTGCCGCGATCAGTTCGGCCGCCACCAGAAACATCCACGCCAGGCTCATGCCACTGCGCAGCCCGGTGAACAGGCCGGGCAGGGCGGCGGGCAGCAGAATCCGGCGCACCAGTTGCAGGCGACTGAAGCCATAGATGTGGCCGACTTCCACCAGTTTGCGGTCGATGTTGCGGATCGCCGCGACCACGTTGACGTACACCGGGAAGAACGCACCGATGGCGATCAGGACGATTTTCGAGGTCTCGTCGATGCCCAGCCACAACAGCAACAGCGGCACCCAGGCCAGACTGGGAATTGAACGCAGGGCGGCGAAGGTCGGCTCAAGGTACGCCTCGGCCTCACGGCTCAGACCAACCCACGCGGCAAACACCAGCGCCAGACTTGCGCCGATGGCAAACCCGATCAGCACGCGAATCAGGCTGGCACCGATGTGTTTCCACAAGGCGCCTTCGGCCAGATCAGTCAGGGTCAGGGCGACTTCGCTCGGCGCAGGCATCTGATAGGACGGCAGCCAGCCGACGCGCACGATGATCTCCAGGGTGATCACGATCAACAGCGGCAGGGCCAGCCCTTTGAGGCGCCGCCGCCAAAGCGGATTCAACGGCAGGGTTTGTCGGCGCGGCAGCGGCGCGGCCAGGCGGGCGGGCAGGTCATTGCTCATGGACGGTTCTCCGCTCACGACAAATCCGCGACGGGCGCGGATTCGTTGTGAGCCTGATCGGTTACTGGGCGGCGGCGACTTGCTGGAAACCGGTGTCGATCAGTTGATCGATCACCTGATCGACATTTACCCCACGGCGCACCAGTTCTTCGGAGACCAGAATCGGCGCCGCGGCTTTCGAGGCGAGCACGTCCTTGGCGGTGAGTTGCGGGCTGCTCAGGTCGGTGCGCGACAGTTGCAGCTTGGCCACATCCAGCGGCAGGCCGGATTCGCTGGCGAGCAGTTGGGCCAGTTCGTCCGGGTTTTTCACCGACCACTCGCGGGCCTGCTCATAGGCCTTGATCACGGTGTCGATGGTTTGCGGGTGTTCCTTGGCGTACTGCTCGGTGACGCTGACCACGCCGTAGCTGTTGAAGTCGCGATTGCGGTACAGCAGGCGTGAACCGGCCTGCACCTGGCTGGCGGCCATGTGCGGATCGAGGCCGGCCCAGGCGTCGACATCGCCTTTCTCCAGCGCGGTGCGGCCGTCCGGGTGTTGCAGGTGCACCAGTTCGACGTCGTCCTTTTTCAGACCGGCCTGTTGCAGGCTGCGCAGGGTGAACAGGTACGGATCGGTGCCTTTGGTGGCGGCGATTTTCTTGCCCTTGAGGTCGGCGACGGTCTGGTACGGCGAGTCTTTACGCACCACCAGCGCGGTCCACTCGGCGCGGCTGTAGACGTACACCGATTTGATCGGGCTGCCGTTGGCACGGCTCAGCACCGCCGCGAGGCTGGCCGACGAAGCGAAGTCCACGCCACCGCTGTTGAGGTATTCCAGCGAGCGGTTGCTGCCCTGGCTCAGCACCCAACTGACTTTGCTCTGGGGCAGGGCTTTTTCCAGATAACCCAAATGTTTCAGCGCCAGGCTGACAGGGGAGTAATAGGCATAGTCCAGATGCACTTCAGCGGGCGGCGTTTCGGCGGCGTGGACGAGAGGTTGCAGACTCAGGGCTACTGCGCAGGCCGCGAGCAGCGTTTTGACTCGGGAAAACGGTAATAGGGATTTCATGGGCACGCTCCGGCAAGGCAACAGATTCTTATGTCCAAAAAGATATTTTTATCGAATGCTTCCTGCATGAATGGAATATTGCAGGCTCTGTGCCATATGCCCTGAACCCCGTGTTTATGGGGGTTCGAGAGGGTTTGTGTGTTTTGAACTGTTGCAGGGAAAACACTGTGCCGCGCCACTGTTGCCAGACAAACAGCGCTCATCGACAGTGCTGAGCTTATGCGCTAATCGAATTTCAAATCCGATTTGTAAGAGCGTTATGGTCTATAAAAATCCCCTTTGCAGGACTCGCCATGAAGCTCTCCCGTTTCCTACGTGCTGCGTTGACCAGCGCCATGATTGCATCGCCTCTGACCTACGCGGCCGAACCTGTGGTCCTGCACGTTGGTGACCAGAATTACTACAACATCCGCGCCTCGGTAGAAGCGTCCGGCGTCTTGAAGGACGCGCCTTACACCGTCGACTGGAAACACTTCCAGGCTGCCGCCCCGCTGGCTGAAGCGTTGCAGACCTGCTCGCTGGACCTGGGCTTTCTCGGCGACTCGGGTTTTCTGTTCCTCGCCGCGAAACAGGCGCCGGTGAAACTGATCGGCGTGTCGCGGCAGAACCCGGACACCATCGCGCTGCTGGTGCCCAAGGATTCGCCGGTGAAATCCATCGAGGATCTGAAAGGCAAGAAAGTCGCCTACTGGCCGGGTGCCTGGAGCCAGCAGTTGACCCTGCGAGCGCTGGAGCAGGGCGGCCTGCCGGAGAACTACGTCGACTTCGTCAAACTGATGCCGATCGATGCCGCCGCCGCGTTGCCTCAGGGCAGCATCGATGCCTTTCCGGTGTGGGAACCGTACATTTCCCAGCAGATCGTGTTTTCCGGTGCGCGACCGATTCTGACCGCGAAAAACCTGATGCCGGGTTTGAGCGCCATCGCGGCTTCCGCGCCATCCATCGACAGCAAGCGCGAGGCGATCGCCGATTTTCTCGGACGCCTGAAGCTGGCCCGGGCCTGGGTCGACAGCCACACCGACGAATACGCGGACCTGTGGGCGAAGAAGGCCAATCTCGATCAAGAAGTGTCGCGGCACTGGTTGCGCCAGGCGCACATGACCGTCGGTCCGGTGGATCAGCAAGCCGCTGCCGACCTGCAAGGCACCGCGGATTTCCTGTTCAAGGTCAAGGCGCTGCCGGCTCCCCTGGCCACGGCAGGCATCATCGATACCTCGTTCCAGCAGGCACTGGTGCGCTGAGCGAGCGCCGGAACCAAACCCTGTTATCTTTATCCAACCTCGGCCCATTTCGGTGGGCCGCAGGGAGGCAGTAGCGGCGAGGGAGTTTTGCCAATCGACAACGTGACCGCGACGGTCGGGCTCAAGGCAAAACATGAAACACTGGTTCAAGCTTTTCTGCGCTGTGACCCTCATCACCGGGCTGGCCGGTTGCATTGCTGCTCCCATCGAAATGACCGCGCAAACCCGATCACGGCTGGATGCGCAGGCACCGGTCAGGTTTCTGCTGACCTTTGATGACGGCCCCAGTGCTTCGAGTTTCTACAACCCCACCGAAACCGTGCTCGACAGCCTGAAAGACAACCCGTTGCAGCCCAACATCAAAGCCGTGTTTTTCGTCCAGACCCGTGCGCCGAGGGCCGGCAACAGCGAGATCGGCCGGCGGATCATGCATCGCGAACACGATGAAGGGCACATTCTGGGTTTTCACACCGCCACCCACTGGCACACCAACCACCGATCGCTCGATCCACAGGAACTCGAAACCTCACTGACCAACGGCACGGCGGACATCGCCGCGATCACCGGCGCGCCAGCGGTGCTGTTGCGCCCGCCATTCTGGAATTACGACAAGCGTACGTTTGCGGCCTATCAGTTACACGGCCTGCATGTATTGCTTACGGATCTGAGCGCCAACGATGGCAAGATCTGGGGCTTCAATGGCAGCCCCAGACGCCGCGCCAACATGTTGCGTCAGCTGTCGGAAGTGCGTGAGCGGATTGCCCTCGGCGAGCTGCCGACGGTGGACGGGGTGATCCCGGTGGTGGTGACGTTCCATGACCTCAACCGCTACACAGCGCGGCATGCCCGCGAGTATCTGCAAATCCTGCTCGACAGTGCCGCTGCCACAGGGGTGCGTCTGGCCGATAAACCGTTCTACGACGACCACGCGCAACTGGAGAAAGCAGCGCTGGCGCGAACGGTTCAGAAAAGCTCGGATCCGGTGCGCCTGCCGGGGGTCTGGAACTGGATCTGGGGCCGCGACGCCAACTGATCGGCATCGCGCAAAGATGTGAAGCGGTTGGCATTTTCTGCGGTCGGACGCTCGCGCAAGGTCGAAAAAGCTCATCTATGCTCAATCGATCGACCGATCCATCGCCTGCGAGGCGTCCGCCCATGCTTGCCATTGCCGACATTTGCCGCATCGTCGAATCCGGCTTTTCGCCCCTTTACTGTGACTGCACGGAAACGGGGCAGGGCTTGTTGCAGATCAAGGTTTACGAACCGGACAGCGGGCGTGTCGATTTGCTGCTCAACGGCGTGTCACCGGAGCATCTGGTCACCATTCGTGACATCTCCAACTTCATCGGTGAGTTGCGCACTGAAATGAGTGCCGGACGCCGGGCGTTCGCCGGTTGACTCAGAGCCGGCGCTGAAAGGCGCGGACGATTTGCAGGGTCGCCTCACTGATGCTCAGGTTCTGCACCGCGTCCAGCGGATGCCAGATGCAATCGATGATCTCGTTCTGTGGCCGAACTTCATCAATATTCAGCACCGACGCCTCGTAGACGTGGTGGCGCGTGCTGCCAGCCTCCAGCTCCATCAGATACAGCATGCCATCGGCGAGCAGGCCGGTTTCTTCCTCAAGTTCTCGCGTCGCGGCGTCGGCCCTGGTCTCCCCGGGCTCGACCTTGCCCCCCGGCAAATTCCAGCGGCATCGGGGTTTGCGCACCAGGAGAATATGTCGATCCTGCTCGCAGATGATGGTTGCACGTACTTTCATTTGTTACCCGATTGCCGGTTGTCATAAATCGGTCATGAAAATGCAATATTCAAGCCGTGCCGTGGTTTAGACGCGCTCGTAATGTCTGAGTGGTCGAAAGGCGCAAAAGTGCCAGACACTTGACGCTGACGTGGGGCGACGTCTGGTCGGCACACGGCGTTGTACCCGGTGTAAGGTAAAAACGTGCAGTTGGACTATCGATAGTCGACAGGAGGTGCCTATGAGCATGGCGATACTGAACAGAATGCACATGAACGGCTACGACGTACTCAGTGTGAACAACGGCCCGTGGCGGGTCTGCACGCAGGGTGATCGACTGGCGTCTTTCGCCAGCCGGGAGGAGGCACTGGCGTATGCCGCTGCACTTCCGGGTTACAAGAGCCGCACGCACGGCCGCAAGACAGGCTGAAGGCCTGCAATGAAAAAGCCCCGGATTGTCCGGGGCTTTTTGTTGTGGGGTGTCAGTGGACTTTCGTTCGGCTGATGGCGCGGGCCTTCACTTCCCTGGCATAGAGTTGCAAACGTTCTTCATCGCTTTGCAGCACCTCGCAGGACCTGAGCACGGTTTGCGCATCCGCTTCGTTGCCGGATTTGCGCAACTGCTCGGCAATGCGCTTGAGGTCGACGGCCGACCATCTCAGATCCGACGCCACGCTTTGCAGGTCACGTTGAAGTTCGTGTTCGTATTCATTGAGCCGCATGATCACCTCCGGAACATTCTCGGTAGAAAATAGTAGCCGCATTTTCCGGGAGCAGGGCAAGTGGTTCTGGTCAGTGAGCTGAACGGGCGTGAACAAGTCGCCGTTGGTCGGAGCAATTGTCTGCTGCGGCGCCGCAGAACCCGGTTTTCGGGGTCAGAGCATTGCGCCACGATGGATGTTCGAACAGTTAAAAGGTAAATTCGCCTTTTTTAAAATGAAGGATTCAATATGCGGATGTTGATCGGGGGCCTGTTGATGGCAGCGTTGGCCGGTTGTTCATTGCCGGCCTCTCTGGTACCGGGCGAACCGAACTTCAGCAAGGTCAGTGGCAAGGCTCCCAAGGACTACGCCGCGTGTGTGTTACCGCTGTGGCAGCAGGATATTCCCAAGACCTCGCAGATTTCGATTTCCAACGGATACCGGATCAAGGCGCCGAGTATCGTCACCGCCGACGAGATTCTCGATATCGTCAAGTACAAGGACGGCAGCCGCGTTTCGCTGTACCAGGGGCCGCCGTGGGCCAAGTCCGGCTCGTTGCGCAAATCGGTGCGTGATTGCCTCTGAGGGCAGAGCGGCTGAAATGAAAAAAGCAGAAACCGTGTGACCGGTTTCTGCTTTTTTTTCGCCTGCCTGCCGGAATGGCTCAGTCGGTGATGTCGGTGAGCGGGATGCCCGAGCCGCCGGTCTTCTTGTCACGACGATCCTGTATCCAGTTTTCCACCTGACTGTTGAACTCCGCCGGTGCCTTGCGCCCGACCTTTCTGGCGATATCGAGAATGGTCTGCTGGGCGAGGGCTTCTTCCATGCGCTTTTGCGCAACCATCATCGCCCCATGAATCGAGCACGTTCCGTCCAAGGCCCATTCCGGGGGCGAGCCGTCGAACAGCGCGCAGCGCCCACGGATGTCGCGGCATTCGAAAATGTTCTTCGGGCCGTCGATGGCGTTGACGATATCGAGCAGGGTGATCTCATCCGCCGGGCGCGCCAACGTAAAGCCGCCGCGTACGCCGCCGGTCGCCACCACCAGTTTGCCCTTGGCCAGTTTGGTGAAGATCTTCGCCAGGTAATCCAGCGGCACCCCTTGCAAGTCCGCCAGGTCGCGCACGCTCGCTTCGCGACTGTCACCGCCGCTGCCCACCAGAAACGCCAGGCAATGGATGCCGTACTCGACGCCCGCACTGTAAAGCGACATAGCTATCTCCGACTGTAATTGTCGCAGATGTTAGCAGGGTAATTCGTGGCGGACAAATCTGATGAGCGCGTGAATCTTTGCCTTAAAGCCCTTTTATTCTCTGTGTCTGGCGATTTTTATGGTTTGTGTGTCGTCAGTAGGGGCTCTGTTAGCTATCGACAATTTCGATTCGAATGATCGGATAATCTGACTTGTTGGATATAACGGCGACCAATACAGTCGCCGTTACCCGGTGAGCAACGTTCGGCGCTTGCAGAAGCCACAAGCGTGCCGACTCCCGATAAACGTGAATTCTTGACCTCTTTCTACGACTTGGCTTTGGGCCTGGAGACAACAATGAAACAGCACATTCTGGTAATCGGCGCAGGTTTCGGTGGCATGTGGACGGCATTGAGCGCCACGCGTCTGGTGGACATTCACAATCGAGACAACATCGATGTAACCGTACTGGCGCCGCAGGCGGAACTGCGTGTGCGTCCGCGTTTCTACGAGCCGAATGCCCACACACTGGCCGCGCCGCTGGGCGATCTGTTCGATGCGGTGGGTGTCAACTTCATCAAGGGCGCCGCGAACACCATCGACGTGAACGCCAAAACCGTGGGCTACACCGATGCCAACGGCACTGCTCAGGTTTTTCACTACGACAAACTGGTGCTGGCTTCCGGCAGTGGTCTGGCCTTGCCGGACACCCCGGGCGTGGCACAATACGCGTTCGACGTTGACCAGATCGAAGCCGCGATTCGCCTGGAAAACCATCTGAAGTCCCTGGCCGATCAGCCTGCCAGCCCGGCGCGCAACACCGTAGTGGTCGCCGGCGGCGGTTTCACCGGGATCGAAACCGCGACCGAAATGCCGGCACGTCTGCGGGAAGTGCTGGGCGAGCAGGCAGACGTTCAAGTGATCATCGTCGACCGTGGGCAGAAAGTTGGCGCGGCCATGGGCGAAGCCATCAGTGTGTCGATTGCCGAAGCGAGCACGGAGTTGGGCGTCGAATGGCGACTGGGTGTGTCGGTGCTGTCGGTCGATGCAAACGGCGTAACCCTGTCGGACGGCCAACGCATCGACGCGAAAACCGTGGTCTGGACCACCGGCGTGCGTGCCAGCTCCCTGACCGAGCAGATTCCTGCCGAGCGCGACCGTCAGGGGCGTCTGCATGTCGATGCGCACCTGAAAGTCATCGGTCAGGACGACATCTTCGCCACCGGTGACGTGGCTTATGCGGCCACCGACGATATCGGCAATTTCGCCTTGATGACCTGCCAGCATGCGATTTCCCTCGGCCGACATGCCGGCAACAACGTCGCGGCGCAGATTCTGGGTGTCGAGCCAACGCCTTACAGTCAGCCGAAATACGTGACCTGCCTCGACCTCGGCGCCTGGGGCGCGGTGTACACCGAGGGCTGGGATCGTCAGGTGAAACTGGTCAAGGAGGAGGGCAAGTCGCTCAAGACCCAGATCAACACCCAGTGGATTTACCCGCCGGCCGCTGACCGTGCCATCGCGCTGGCGGCTGCGGATCCGATGATTCCTGTCGTCGCGTAATCCGCGCAGTCTGAAAAATCCCGCTCCCGAGCGGGATTTTTTTGCCACCACCAAAGGCTATGACTAAAAGTCATTGCCCCATGATTTTTAATGGTTACGGGTGCCCCGATACCCGGTGTTAAAAAATCGCAAACACAGCTCATCAATAACAACCAGAGAGCGTTTGCAGCCATGTCCCGATTCTTCCTTCGCGTCTCCCCACGTCCGTTATTGATCCCGTTGGCCATTCGGTCCGCGTGAGCTGTCGATCACCCCAAAAAATCCCTCTGCATCGCAAAGAGTAATGACTGATGAAAGAACTCGACCTGTACATCGGTGAAGGTTTCGAAGGCCCGGGCGTGAACGCCGCGCACATCAACATCCTGATCGGCCCGCGCAACGGCCCGGCGGGGCAGGCGTTTGCCAACAGCCTGGCGTCGCCGAGCCAGGGTCATTGCCCGTTCATGGTGATCGCCCAGCCGAACATTCCGGTCAAACCGATGACGTTGTACGTCAACAAGGCTGCCATCGGCAGCGACCTGCACGGCAACGCAACCTGGGGCGCTTCCCAGGCCGGCATCGCCAAGGCTGTGCTCGAAGCGTTGCTCGACGGCACGCTGCCGCCGGAAGCCGAAGACGAGTGGGCGATCGTCACCGCCAACTGGGTCAACCCGGCCTGCGATGACCTCGATGCGGTCTACCTGAACAACTACAACGCCTGCCGCACCGCGATCCGCGCCGCCCTGACTGGCAAGCCGGAAACCGCACAGCTCAAAGATGTGGTCAATCACATCAGCAACCCTTTCTACACGCCAAAAGCCTGAGGTCCGCGCCATGCAATACATCCGTTTGGGCAACTCCGGCCTGCAAGTTTCCCGCCTGTGCCTGGGCACCATGAACATGGGCACCCCGGACTGGAAACCGTGGATCTTCAATGAAAAACAAAGCGAGCCGATCGTCGCCCACGCCCTGAACAACGGCGTGAACTTCATCGACCTGGCGGACTTCTATTCCGCCGGTGTCGGCGAGGAAGTGGTGGGGCGCATCGTCAAGCGCCTGGCCCGTCGCGAAGACCTGGTGATCACCACCAAGGTCGGCTACGGCACCCGCAACGCGATCAACGCCAGCGGCCATTCGCGCAAGCACATCATGGACAGCATCGATGCCTCGCTGAAGCGTCTGGACATGGATTACGTCGACGTGTTCATGCTGCATTACTTCGATGTGAACACCCCGGTCGAGGAAACCATGGGCGCACTGAACGACATCGTGCGTTCCGGCAAGGCGCGCTACATCGGCGTCTCGACCATGCTCACCGGTCAACTCGCGAAGATTCTCATGGCCTGCGAGCGCAACGGTTGGGTCAAGCCGATCAACATGCAGTTGCAACTGAACTGCGCCTACCGCGAAGAAGAGCGCGAGATGATTCCGTTCTGCCGCGATCAGGGCATCGGTGTGTCGGTGTTCAGTCCGCTGGCCCGTGGCCTGTTGACCGGTGATGTGCAATCGACCCGCAACCAGACCGACTTCTTCACCCAGCAGATGTACAGCGACGAAGCCTCGTTCGAGATCGCCCATTCGGTGCAGCGCGTGGCCCGTGCCCGCGGCGTGTCGAACGCGCAGATCGCCCAGGCCTGGGTCGCCAATCATCCGGGCGTGGACTGCATGCTGGTCGGCGCCGACACCACCGCACAGTTCGACAGCGCACTGGCGGCATTGGAAACCAAGCTCGACACCGAAGAACTGCACGAACTGGAGCGCAACTACACCCCGTGCGACGTGATCAACGACTACACCGCCGGCAAACGCATCCTGCGCACGGCCCGTCCGGGGCATGAACGCTTCACGTTGCAGGGGGCGGTGGCATGAGCGGGTTGATTCGTCACGGCAACTTCATCGACGGCCAGTGGGGTTCGGGCGGCGCCACTTATCCGGTGCGCAACCCGGCCAATGGCGAGTTGATCACCGAGGTGCAGAAGGCCGGTGCCGAGGAAACCAACCTCGCCATCGAGGCGGCCAATCGTGCCCTGCCTGCGTGGCGCAAACTCACTGCCAAGGAACGCAGTCAGCGCCTGAAACGCTGGAGCGATCTGATGCTCGCCAACCAGCAGGAACTGGCGACCTTGCTCAGCCGCGAGCAGGGCAAACCGCTGGCCGAAGCCAAGGGCGAAGTGGTCTATGCCGCGAGTTTTCTCGAATGGTTCGGTGAAGAGGCCAAGCGTGCCTACGGTGATGTGATCCCGAGCCACAAGGCCGATGCGCGGATCATCGTCACCAAGGAAGCCATCGGTGTGGTCGCGGCGATTACCCCGTGGAACTTCCCGCTGGCGATGGTCACCCGCAAGGTCGGCCCGGCGCTGGCGGCGGGTTGCACGATGATTCTCAAACCGTCGGAAGAAACCCCGCTGTCGGCATTCGCTTTGGCGGTACTGGCCGAGCAGGCCGGGATTCCGGCCGGTGTGTTCAACATCGTTTCCGGCGATGCGGTGGCCATCGGCGGTGCGCTGCAAGCTTCAAGCGTGGTGCGCAAGCTGTCGTTCACCGGCTCGACCCGCACCGGCAAGCTGCTGATGCGCCAGGCCGCCGACACCCTGAAAAAGGTCTCGCTGGAACTGGGCGGCAACGCGCCGTTCATTGTCTTCGACGACGCCGACATCGATGCGGCCGTCAAAGGCGCGATGGCCTCGAAATTCCGCAACACCGGGCAGACCTGCGTGTGCGTCAACCGCTTTTTCATTCAGGACGGCGTCTACGAAGCCTTCACCGGCAAACTCGCCGAAGCCGTGGCGGCGATGCGCGTGGGCAGTGCGCTGGACGGTGACACCGAGCAAGGCCCGCTGATCAACGCCGCTGCGCTGGCCAAGGTCGAAGCCCACGTCAGTGATGCGTTGGAGAAGGGCGCCACGCTGTTGTGCGGCGGTCGTCGTCATGCCCTCGGCGGCACGTTCTACGAACCGACCATCCTTACCGAAGCCAGTGGCGACATGCTCATCGCTCAGGACGAGACCTTCGGCCCGGTGGCCGCATGTTTCCGCTTCAAGGACGAAGCCGAAGTGCTGGCGCGGGCCAACGACACGCCATTCGGTCTGTCGGCTTACTTCTACAGTCGCGACATCGGTCGTGTCTGGCGCATGGCCGAAGGGCTGGAAGCCGGGATGGTCGGCATCAACGAAGGGATCATCTCCACGGAGGTGGCGCCGTTCGGTGGTATCAAGGAATCGGGCCTTGGGCGTGAAGGTTCGAAGTACGGTCTGGATGACTATCTGGAGATCAAATACCTGTTGATGGGCGGTCTCTAGACCCCCCCGAATCCTGTGGGAGTTCGCTCCCGCAGGTTTCTCCCAGAGCTTTCCGTTTCTCCGTCAATAACAACAATTGGAGACGAACATGTCCGCTCAACCCGTAAAGATCGATGACCTGCCCATCGGGCGCTTCCACCTCAAGATCGCCGGCCTGACCTTCGGCGCGCACTTCACCGACGGCTACATCCTTGGCCTGATCGGCATCGCGTTCACTTTGCTCAGCCCGCAGATGCACCTTGATGCGTTCTGGCAGGGCCTGATCGGTGCGTCGGCGCTGATCGGGCTGTTTCTCGGCAGTCTGTTTTTCGGCTGGATCTCGGACAAGGTCGGCCGGCAGAAAATCTTCCTGGTCAGCTTCGTGCTGATCACCATTGCCTCGGTGATGCAGTTCTACGTCGAAACCGCCATGAGCCTGTTCCTGTGTCGGGTGCTGATCGGTATCGGCCTGGGTGGCGATTTCAGTGTCGGCCACGCAATGCTCGCCGAGTTCGCGCCGAAGAAGCATCGCGGTGTGTTGCTGGGTTCGTTCAGCGTGATCTGGACCTTCGGCTACGTCGCGGCGACCTTCGTTGGCACCGCCATGCTCAGCCTCGGTGATGACGCTTGGCGCTGGATGCTGGCGTCATCGGCGATTCCCGCCGCGTTGATTCTGATCGCGCGGATCGGCACGCCGGAATCACCGCGCTGGCTGGTCAATCAGGGGCGCATCACCGAGGCGCGGGCGATCGTCAAAAAACACCTGGGCGACAACGTCGAGCTGGACGAGAGCCAATCCACGGAAACCCGCTCGGGCTATGCGGTGCTGTTCAGCCGTGAATACCGCAAGCGCACGGCGTTCAACTGCCTGTTCTTCGTCTGCATCGTCATGCCGTACTTCGCCATCTACACCTTCCTGCCGTCGATCCTGCAGAAGATGGGCCTGGCCGAAGGCTTCGGCACTGAGCTGATGCTCAACATGCTGCTGATTCTCGGCGCACTGATCGGCATCTGGTGCACGATCAAATTCACTCGACGCGGCTTCCTGATCAACTCGTTCATCATTCTGGCGGTGGCGTTGTTTCTGCTGGCGGTGTTGCCGGGCAGTGCCGCGTGGCTGATGGTGCTGGTGTTCGGTTTGTTCACGCTGGTGTTGTCGGCGGTCAGCAACCTGGTGGGCGTGTTCCCGGCGGAGAGCTTCCCGACGGAAGTGCGGGCCAGCGGAATTGGTCTGGCGACGGCGGTGAGTCGTTTGGGTTCGGCGATCAGTACGTTCCTGCTGCCGGTGAGTGTGGCGGGGATCGGTTTGAGCCCGACCATGGGGATTCTTGCGGCGATTCTGGGGATTGGCGCGTTGCTGTCTTGGGCGTGGGCGCCGGAGACCAAGTCGTTGACGTTGAGTCAGGCGTGCAAGGCGCAGAGTCCGGTGGAAGTCGCGGTAGGGACGGTCGGGAAAGTCGCTACCCCCGTCTGATGAGTGCAGGTCAGGGGTTGCTGACAACCCCTAGCCACTCGGTAAACAGCTTCACCTTCGACAACCCCTGCTTGTCATTAGCCACATCCAGCCAATACCCATAAGGGCCGATCACCTCAATCGGGGTGATCGGCAGCAGGCTGCCGTTGGCCAGTTCCTTCTCGATCATCTGCCGGTCGATCACCGCCAGGCCGCCGCCGGCCAGCGCGGTGTGGATCACCTGGTCCAGGGTGCTGAATTCCAGCCCTTGCCCGGCATCGATGTCATCCCGGCCCATGGCCGCCAGCCAGTTCTCCCAGACCTTCAAGCGCTTGCCGTCGTGCAGGATGTGCAGCAATGGATATTCCCGCAGATCCGGCGGCTGATCGCCGTTGAACAGCTCCGGGCTGGCCACTGCGATGTGCCGTTCCATCACCAGCAATTGGCTGGAGCAATGGGGCGCTGCCGCGAGGCCGAAGCGGATGTGGCAATCGACTTCCGTGAGGCTGTCGTGGCCGATCTGGTTGGTGACGCTGAGGTTGATGTCCGGGTAGCGCTGACAGAACGCGCGCAGGTGTGGCGACAGCCAGCGCGTGGCCCAGGTGGGCGGTGCGAGCACTTTCAAACGCTGGCGCAGATTCGGCACACGTACGGCTTGCAGGGCGCGTTCGATGTGGTCGAAAGCCTCGGCCAGATGCGGGGAAAGATTGCTGCCGGCTTCGGTCAGCGACAGCCCTTGAGGCGTGCGCACGAACAGCGCCACGCCGAGGTAGTCTTCAAGCTGTTTGATCTGGCGACTGACCGCGCCCTGGGTGACATTCAGCCCGATGGCGGCCTGGCTGAAACTGCGATGACGGGCGACTTCTTCGAACACGCGCAGGGTGTTGAGCGAGGGCAGTTGACGCATGGAGGCAGAACTCCGGATCGGGCGGTTTATTGTTGTTTTGGGGTGAGGGCTATCTGACTATCGGGGCGGCGCGGATGCAAGGTGAATTCGCAACGGGCAGGCAAAAAAAATCGCAGCCCTGGCTGCGATTTTTTCGAACGTCAGAAGTAATACCCGACGTTCACATATAACTGGTTCTCCCACTGATCCAGCCCGCCCGCGCCAAGGCTCTGGGTGTAGCTGCTGCCTCCTATGTACGGATCGTTTTTGCCGAACAGCCATTCGGTCGCGACCCACAACTTGCTGACCGAGAAGGAGGTGCCGAGGATCATCCGCTCGGAGGTTTTGAAGCCGCTGGCGGACTTGTCGAAGGCGCTGTAGTTGGCGTAGAGCTTGATCCCGCTGATCTGGTCGAACAGGTATTTGCCGCCCACGTCGTAACTCAGGTCGGCCACGTACAGATTGCCGCGACTGGCGACGTTGTAAGTGCCGTCGTAACCACCGAGGGTCACCACTTCATCGCTGCCCGGGTTGCGCGGCGACATCTGCTGCCGCGCCGCCTGCAACTGCACGCCCCACGGGCCGTTCTTGCCCATGTAGTGCACGGCCATGGCGTTGCGTCGGCCGTCATTGTTGGTGTCCTTGTTCTCGATGCTTGAGGTCAGGCCGGAGATCCCGACCTCGGATTTCCACGGCCCCAGATCCAGCGACCTGGCCACTCGCAGCACCACGGTGTTGCGTTCCTGGTTGTTGCTGCCGTCGGCCACGTAGCTGTCGGCTTCGGACACCACGCTCGAGTACGTCACGCCTTTGCTGGTGCCTTTGCCTTGCCAGGCCGGACGCAGGTAGTAACCGGCCTGGAGGTTCCAGTCGCCGCTTTGCTGGATGTATTTGGTGCCGATCTGTTGCACGTCTTCCAGACCGATGACGTTGCCCAGGGTTTCGTAGAAGGTGCTGCCGAAGTAAGGCTGCAAGCCGAACGGCACGGTGTTCAGGCCCACTTGCACCTGCTGGTCGGGATTGAACTTGTAGCCGACCCACGCGAACTTGGCGAAGCGGATATCGCCGTAGTTCTTGGTGTACTGGTACGGGTAGGAGCGGCCGTAGAAGCGGTATTGCGCTTCACCGATCCAGGTGTCGGAGTTGTACTTCGCGCTGAGGAACACCGTGTCGAGGCCGAACTTCTGGATGTCGCGATCCGGGTCCACGTCCCAGCGGGCACGAATGGCGCCGCCAAGGTCGAGATTGTCGGTGACTTGTACCGCCATGGCCGGGGCGGCAAAGCTGCAGAACAGAGCGATGGAAGTTGTGCGCAGGCGCAAAGAGGCTGGGAAGGGCATGGAGCGGCTCTCGATTGTTTTTATTAGAGATGCCGCGCAGTTTTGCTATCTGCGGGATGTTGAACAAACGATAAAAACGGTGGGGAAACCTGCATCGAATGCATGTTACTCAGAAAATCCTGTAGGACAATTCGCCAATGTCGTGGGATGCTTTGCGCCTTGTCAGTGGTTTTCGAGTGCCTTGTATGAAACGCAAAATGCCCGGCCTGAATGCACTCAAAGCATTCGAAGTGGCCGGCAGCACCGGCAGCTTCACCCGCGCCGCCGAGTTGCTCAACGTCACCCAGAGCGCGGTCAGCCGTCAGGTGCGGCAACTGGAAGAGCAGCTCGGCGAGAGTCTGCTGGAACGCCGTCATCACCATCTCGAACTGACCGGTGCCGGCAAGATTCTGCTGCGGGCGTTGCACCAGTCGTTCGACAAGATCGAGCTGACCGTGCGCAGCATCCAGCAGAAAACCCACGCCAACCGCTTGCACATCAATGCGCCACCCACCTTCACCAGCCGCTGGTTGATGCCGCGTCTGGGGCGCCTGCGCGAGCAGCATCCGGAGCTGGAGCTGAGCATCACCACCCGCTTGCAGGACAGTCTCGCGGAAACCAGCACCCTCGATTGCGCGATCCGTTTTGGCGACGGCGAGTGGGACGGGCTCGACAGTTCACTGCTGATTCAGGAACGGCACATCGCGGTGTGCGCGCCGACCCTGTATGCGCGGGAGGGCGGCGATCAGGGCATCGACCTCAATCGCCTGACGCTGCTGCATGTGCTGGCCCGGGAGGATCAGCGTTACCTGACCTGGAAACACTGGCTCGACGCGGCGCGCATCACGGGTGTCGATACCCAGGGCGGTTATGAATTCGACCTGTTGGACCTGGCGATTCAAGCGGCGGTCGATGGTCTGGGGATCACCATTGCCGACTGGCACATGGTCGCCTCGGAACTGGCCAGCGGGCAGTTGACCCAGGTGCACAACGTGCATGTGGAAGGCCACCAGTCCTACTGGCTGGTGACCCGCCCGGAACAGACGCAGATGCCGCAATTGCAGGCGTTCAGTCAGTGGTTGCAGGAAGAGATCTGGCTGGCGCAGCGCCAGCTTGAGCCCTCGAAGGCGATTTTCTGAGTAACGTGCCTTTTTCGAATGTTTGATTGCCGGATAAATCGTTTGTTGAACCCGCTGTCGATGACAAGACTGGCGGCATCGATAAAAACAAACGATGGGCGATGCACATGCGAGTCGAGCGAAATTTTGTTAACGGCCACTTCATCGAGCCGGCCAGCGCGGCGCTGATCGCGGTCTACAACCCGGCCACCGAAGCGTTGATCGGCCAGGTGTCGGCCGCCACTGCCGAAGAAGCCACGGCAGCAGTCGATGCCGCCGCCAAGGCGCAGAAGACCTGGGGCAAACTCACCAGCATCGAGCGTGCCGAGCACCTGCGAGCGTTCGCGGCGGCCCTTGAAGATCGCGCCGAATCCATCGGCGCCGCACTGGCCACCGAGTCCGGCAAGAGCCTGAGCGACGCCAGCAACGAAGCCCGTTATGCCGCGCAGATCACCCGTTACCACGCCGAATGGGCGCGCCGTATCGAAGGCGAGATCATTCCCAGCGACAGCCCCGACGAAAACCTGTTTCTGCACCGCGAGCCGATTGGCGTCGTCGCGTGCCTGATTCCGTTCAACTACCCGGTCTACACCCTGTTGCGCAAAATCGCTCCGGCGCTGATTGCTGGCAACACCGTGGTGGTGCGTCCGAGCAACAACACCCCGACCTCGGCATTCGAAATCGCCAAAGCCGTGGAGCAATCGGGCATGCCGGCCGGTGTGATCAACATCCTGACCATGGATCACGCCACCGCTGCAGCCGTTTGCACGCATAAAGCCGTGGGCCTGATCACCCTGACCGGCAGCGTCAACGCCGGGCGCATCGTCCTCGACTACTGCAAGACCAACATCGCCAAGCCGTCGCTGGAACTGGGCGGCAAGACCCCGGCAATCATCGAAGCCGACGCCGATCTTGAAGCGGCCGCGACTGCGATCATTGCCTCCAAGACCACCCATTGCGGCCAGTTGTGCACGGCGGTGGAGCGGGTCTATGTGCAGGAAAGCGCTCACGACCGCTTCCTCGCGCTGCTCAAGGCGAAAATAGCCACCGTGAAATTCGGCGACCGCGCCACGGACGCCAGCCTGATGGGCCCGCTGGTCAACGCCAGTTCGCAGAAGAACATCCACGCCATGGTCGAGCGCGCCATTGCGGACGGCGCCGTCCTCGAAAGCGGCGGTGTGCTGCCCGAGGGGGCGGGGCATTTCTACCCGCCAACGCTGCTCAGCGGTTGCCGTCAGGACATGGAAATCGTCCAGGAAGAAATCTTCGGCCCGGTGTTGCCGGTGCTCAAGTACCGCGACATCGACGAAGCGCTGGCCATGGCCAACGACCACCAGTTCGGCCTGTCGTCGGTGCTGTACACCGAGAACTACCGCACCGCGCAGAAAGTCGCCAACGCCATCGAGGCCGGCGAGTTGTACGTCAACCGCACCCCGGCCGATCCGTACCAGGGCTACCACGCCGGCTGGAAACGTTCGGGCCTGGGCGGCGATGACGGCAAGCACGGCATGCTCGAATTCACCCAGACCCGACTCGTGGTCATGAAGTACTGATCCACCGCATCACGCCTCACGCTACACCTATAAAAACAATTATCAGGGGCGCCCGGAGCACGGGTTGCCCGAGGTCACTTCAATGTCCAAGCATGCATCCTCTGCTGCCGCTGTTCAGGGTTCCAACTCGGCTTCGAAAAGCCAGAGCGACAAGGGAAGTCGCTATTTCCAACTGATGTTGCTGGTGCTCGCCGCCGGTGCGATCTACCCGATTCTGTACCTGCGCCAGGTCTACCAGACCACCATGCTCGAGGTGTTCCAGATCAACCACAGCGAGCTGGGTTATCTGTACTCGATGCTTGGCACGATCTTTCTCCTCAGCTACTTGCCGAGCGGTTGGCTGGCCGACCGTATCGCGCCGCGTTTCCTGATTTTCTTCTCGCTGGTGGCAACCGGCGTGCTGGGGCTGTGGTACTCGACGGCACCGTCGATGACCGGGCTGATGATCATCTTCGGTTGCTGGGGTCTGACCACCGGCCTGACATTCTGGGCCTCGGTGCTCAAGCGCGTGAAGATGATTGCCCATCACACCGAACAGGGTCGTTTCTTCGGCATTCTCGATGGCGGTCGCGGACTGGTCGAAGCGTTGCTGGCGACGGTCGCGCTGGGGCTGTTTGCCTACGCCACCGAAACCCGTGGCGAGTCCACCGCCGAAGGTTTCAAGCACGTGGTTTACCTCTACGCCTTCACCTGTATCGCCATCGGCTGTGTGCTGGTGCTGATCAAGGACCCGAAGTCGATGGAGGACACGCCGCCAGTGGAGAAGGGCAAGTTCAACCTGTTCACTGATCTGGCAACTTTGGTGAAGATCCCTGAACTGTGGCTGGTCACCGCGATCGTGTTCTGCGGTTATCACATCTTCTGGGCCACCTACAGCTTCTCGGACTACCTGCAAGGCAGCGGCCTGACCGCCGTCATGGCCGGCACCATCACTACCATCAAGCTGTGGATGCGCCCGATCGGCGGCATCGGTGGCGGCTGGCTGGGAGACAAGTTTTCGAACATCTCGGTGCTGATTGTCGCGCTGTTGCTGGCGAGTCTGGCGATTGTCGGGTTGATCGTGTTCCCGGCGCTCAACAGCATGGGGCTGCTGATCGCGACAGTGATTTTCATCGGCCTGATGACCTATGCGATTCGCGGTCTGTACTGGGCGATCCTCGACAGCTGCAACATTCCGCTGCGCATCACCGGACTGGCCATCGGCATCGTCTCGGTGGTCGGTTACATGCCGGATGCTTTTATCCCGTTGATCAACGGCTATCTCACTGAGCATTTCCCCGGCGCCCTCGGCTACAAGCTGTACTTCGGCTACATCGCCTCTATCGGTCTGATCGGCACCCTGGCTGCCGTGACCCTGCGTGCCCGGATCAATCGCAAATCCTTGAACAAGACCTCTTTGAACAAGACAGGTGCCTGAGATGAAAATCGTCGCCCTTGAAACCCATATCGTTGCCGTACCGCCACCGCACATCGGCGGCATGTACTGGCTGTTCGTCAAGCTCAAGACTGACTGCGGCATCGAAGGCGTCGGCGAGATCTACGCCGCAACTTTCGGCCCCAAAGCCATGCTGCCGATCATCGAAGACGTGTTCGAACGCTACCTGCTGAATCAGGATCCGCACCACATCGAACGCTTCTTCCGTCAGGCCTATTCGAGCGGTTTCACCCAGCGTCCCGACCTGACCATGATGGGCGTGGTCAGCGGTCTGGAAATGGCTTGCTGGGACATCATTGGCAAGGCCGCGAACAAACCGGTCTACGAACTGCTCGGCGGCAAGGTCCATGAACGCCTGCGTTCCTACACCTACCTGTACCCGGTCAACAGCCGTGGCGAGTACGACTACGACGACCCGGACCTGGCAGCCGAATGCGCCATCGACAACATGAACAAGGGCTTCACCGCCGTGAAGTTCGACCCGGCCGGGCCGTACACCGCGTACTCCGGGCACCAGATCTCGCTGGAAGTGCTGGAGCGCTGCGAAACCTTCTGCCGCAAGATCCGCGAAGCGGTGGGCAACAAGTGCGATTTGCTGTTCGGCACTCACGGGCAAATGGTGCCGTCTTCGGCGATTCGTCTGGCCAAGCGCCTGGAGAAATACGACCCGCTGTGGTTCGAAGAGCCGGTGCCGCCGGGCCAGGAAGAGGCCATGGCGCAAGTCGCGGCCAAGACCAGCATTCCGATTGCCACCGGTGAGCGCCTGACCACCAAGTACGAGTTCTTCAAGCTGTTGCAGGCCGGCGGTGCGTCGATTCTGCAGATGAACGTGGCGCGCTGCGGCGGCCTGCTCGAAGGCAAGAAGATCGCCAGCATGGCCGAGGCCTATTACGCGCAAATCGCCCCGCATCTGTACAACGGGCCGATTGGCGCGGCGGCGAGTTTCCAGCTCGCGGCCTGCACGCCGAATTTCCTGATCCAGGAAAGCATCGAGACCTGGGGCGGCTTCCACGCCGAGGTCCTGAAAAAGCCGTTGCAGTGGGAGGACGGTTACATCATTCCGTCCACCGAGCCGGGCCTGGGCGTGGAGCTGAACATGGACGTGGTGCGCAAGCATTCGCCGTACACCGGCGAACGCCTGCACCTGCAAATGGCCCCGACCCCAGCCGACGTCAAAGACACATCGCCGGCCAAGGGCTGACGGGATTTCCCCGCCCGGCAACGGGCGGGTTCGATAAAAAGACTTACGCGGTAACCGTGCATGACATACGACTACATCATCGCTGGCGCAGGCGCCGCTGGCTGCGTCCTGGCCAATCGGCTCTCGGCCTCGGGCCAACACACGGTGCTGCTGCTGGAGGCGGGCGGCAAGGACAGTTCCCTGTGGTTCAAGATCCCGGTCGGCTTCGCCAAAATGTATTACAACCCGACCTTCAACTGGATGTACTACAGCCAGCCGCAGAAGCAGTTGGGCAATCGCGAAATCTACGCCCCGCGCGGCAAGGTCCAGGGCGGTTCGGGCTCGATCAACGCGATGATCTACGTGCGCGGCCAGGCCCATGACTTCAACGACTGGGCGGCCAACGGCAACGACGGCTGGGGTTTCAAGGACGTGCTGCCGTATTTCCGCAAACTGGAAAACCATCCGCTGGGCGACAGCGAATACCACGGCGGCAGCGGCCCGATCAGCATCACCCCGATGGCCGGCCAGACCCACCCGATCTGCGACGTGTTTCTCAAGGGTTGCGATGAACTCGGCTATCCACGCAGCGACGATTTCAACGGGCCGAAATTCGAAGGCGCGGGCATCTACGACGTTAACACCCGCAACGGTCAGCGCAGCTCCAGCAGCTTCGCCCATTTGCACCCGGCGCTGAGCCGGCCGAACCTGACGGTCGAGCATTACGCGCTGGTCGACCGTGTCCTGTTCGATGAAAGTCAGCAGCGCGCCACCGGTATTTCCATCACTCAGCATGGCGTAGTGCGTACTTTCACGGCGCGCAAGGAAGTGATCCTGTGCGCCGGTGCGGTCGATACGCCGAAGATCCTGCAACTGTCCGGCGTGGCGGATCGCGCCTTGCTGGCCAAGCATCAGATTCCGGTGGTGAAACACCTGCCGGCGGTAGGGCAGAACCTGCAGGATCACCTGTGCGTCAGCTACTACTACAAGGCCAATATCCCGACCCTGAACGATGAGCTGAGCTCGCTGTTCGGCCAGTTCAAACTCGGCGTGAAGTACCTGTTGACCCGCAAGGGCGCGCTGGCGATGAGCGTCAATCAGGCTGGCGGATTCTTCCGTGGCAACTCGGAACAGAGCCATCCGAACCTGCAGCTGTATTTCAACCCGCTGTCGTACCAGATTCCGAAAAACAACAAGGCCAGCCTCAAGCCCGAGCCGTATTCAGGTTTCCTGTTGTGCTTCAACCCGTGCCGCCCGACCAGTCGCGGGCACATCACGATTGCCTCGAAGAATCCACGTGATGCGGCATTGATCGACCCGAACTACCTGAGCACGCAAAAGGACATCGACGAGGTGATCCAGGGCAGTCGCCTGATGCGCAAGATCATGGGCGCTCCGTCATTGAGGGGCATCACGGTCGATGAAGTTTTGCCGGGGCCGGCGGTGGAAACCGACGAGCAGATGCTGCAGTACTTCCGTGACAACTGCGGCTCGATCTATCACCTGTGCGGCTCCTGCGCGATGGGCGCAGACGAGCAGAGTTCGGTGGTCGACAAGCGCCTCAAGGTGCACGGCCTCGAGGGGTTGCGGATTGTCGATGCGTCGATCTTCCCCAACGTGACATCGGGCAACACCCATGCAGCGGTGCTGATGGTGGCAGAGAAGGGCGCGGATCTGATTCTGCAGGATGCGTAATGCGCGGTGACAGTTGATCACAAGCCACTTTCCAGCATGCACTTGGCTTTGAATGCCGGCCCATTACGGGCCGGCATCATCTCAAAGCGTCTGCACCAGCCAATCCCGAAACGCCTTCAACGACGCCAATGATTCATTACGCGCCGGGTACACCAGGTAATAGCTGCGCCGGCTGCTGATCGGTTCGCCCAGTTGCAGCAACTCACCGTTGTGCAATTCATCCTCCACCAGAATCCTCGGCACCAGCCCGATGCCGATATTGGCGCGCACGGCCTGGATCAAGTGCGAGGTCATCTCGAAGCTCGGCCCGATGCGCATGCTGCGATGGGGCAGGGCGTGATGGCTGAACCACTCGGACCACGCCTGAGCGTTGCTGCTGACATTGAGAAGAAGCTGCCCGGCGATATCCTTGTTGGCCGCGAGACGTTCGGCGTCGGACAATTGCGCACTGGCGATCACCACCAGTTCTTCGGTGTGCAGGCGGTGGGCGGTCAGCCCCGGCCAGTCACCGCCGCCGACACAAATCGCCGCGTCGATTTCGCTGGTGTCGAAGTCGATGGCCTCGATCCGCGAGTGCAGGTGCACGGTCATGCCCGGGTGCGCCGTGTAGAAATCCTTCAGGCGCGGCAGCAGCCATTTCGAGCCGAAAGTCGGCAAGGTCGCCAGGCGCAGGCTGTGAATCCCCGAGCCAAACGCCATGGCCTGCAACGTCGCGCTGCGGATCTGCCCGAGGGCTTCGGACAGTTCGCGCTGATACATGCGCCCGACGTCGGTGAGGATCACCCGGCGGCCTTCACGGCTGAACAGGCGCATGCCGAGCATCTTTTCCAGAATCTGCACCTGACGGCTGACCGCGCTCTGGGTCAGCGACAGTTCGTGGGCGGCGCGGGTGTAGCTTTCATGGCGTGCGGCGGCTTCAAACGCCAGCAGCAACGACATCGAGGGAGTAAGGGTTCGCGGATTCATTCGTTTTAGTCATGGATTGCGGGTCGATTTTACGGTTGTCCCGACATCGCTCTGCAATGAACATAAGGTCTATGAGATGGCGGGAGCGTGACGCAATCATTCATTGCGCACAACTGTTCACCGCCACACGGCCCGTTTTTGACCGAGATTGCACGCCCGATGATTGCCCAGCTGTCGCCTTCCACCGCGTTGAACACCGATTACCAGCAGTTTCTCAAAGCCCTTGAAACCAGCGGTTTTCGTGGCGAAATCAGTGCCGATTACGCCAGCCGCGTGGTGCTGGCCACCGACAACTCGATCTATCAGCGCTTGCCGCAAGCGGCGGTATTCCCGCGCGACGCCGATGACGTGGCGCTGCTGGCGCGTCTGATCGCCGAACCGGCTTACCAGAAAGTGGTGATCACGCCTCGCGGCGGCGGCACCGGCACCAACGGGCAATCGTTGACCGATGGCATCGTCGTCGACCTGTCGCGCCACATGAACCGCATTCTCGAAATCAACGTTGAACAGCGTTGGGTGCGGGTGCAGGCCGGTGTGGTGAAGGATCAACTCAACGCGGCACTGAAATCCGCCGGGCTGTTTTTCGCCCCGGAACTGTCGACGTCGAACCGCGCCACCGTCGGCGGCATGATCAACACCGACGCCAGCGGCCAGGGCAGTTGCACCTACGGCAAGACCCGTGACCATGTTCTGGAATTGCACATGGTCCTGCGCGGTGGCGAGCGATTGCACGGCCGCCCGTTGGAAGAACGTGAGCTGGCAACGGAATGCGCCCGTGAGGGGCGGGCCGGCGAGGTGTACCGTTGCGCGCGGCAGATCATCGATGAGCAGGGCGAACTGATCCGACAAACCTTCCCCGACCTCAACCGCTGCCTGACCGGCTACGACCTGGCGCACCTGCGCGAGGCCGACAACCGTTTCAACCTCAACAGCGTGCTGTGCGGTGCCGAAGGTTCGCTGGGGTTTGTGGTCGAGGCCAAGCTCAACGTGTTGCCGATCCCCAAGCACACGATGCTGGTGAACATCCGCTACGCCGGCTTCATGGATGCGTTGCGTGATGCCCGCGCGTTGATGGCGCTCAAGCCGCTGTCGATCGAAACCGTCGACTCCAAAGTACTGTTGCTGGCGATGCAGGACATCGTCTGGCATGGCGTCGCCGAGTATTTCCCGGAAAGCGCCGAGCGGCCGACGCTGGGAATCAACCTGGTGGAGTTCTGCGGCGACGATCCCGAGGAGCTGCAAGGTCGGGTCGAGGCCTTTGTCCAGCACTTGGGCAACGATGCCACGGTCGAACGGCTGGGCCATACGCTGGCCGTCGGGCATGCAGCGGTGAACCGCGTCTACGGCATGCGCAAGCGTGCGGTGGGTTTGCTCGGCAACGTCGCCGGTGAAGCGCGACCGCAGCCGTTTGTCGAAGACACGGCCGTGCCGCCGCAACACCTGGCCGAATACATCGCCGAACTGCGCGAGCTGCTCGACAGCCACCAGTTGCAGTACGGCATGTTCGGCCACGTCGATGCCGGCGTGCTGCACGTGCGGCCAATTCTCGACATGAAAGATCCACAACAAGCCGCACTGGTGCGACCGGTGTCCGACGGCGTCGCCGCGCTGACCCAGCGTTATGGCGGCCTGCTGTGGGGCGAGCACGGCAAGGGCCTGCGCTCGGAATACGCCCCGGCCTTTTTCGGTGAGCTGTACCCGGCGTTGCAAGCCTTGAAGGCGGCGTTCGATCCATTCAACCAGTTCAACCCGGGCAAGATTGCCACGCCGAATATTCCCGGCGCGGCACTGCTGAAGATCGACGAAGTGACCCTGCGCGGCGAACTGGACCGGCAGATCGACGAAAAAGTCTGGCAGGACTACGGCGCGGCCATGCACTGCAATGGCAACGGTGCCTGCTACAACTTCGATCCCGACGATGCGATGTGCCCGTCGTGGAAAGCCACCCGCCAGCGTGCGCAGTCGCCCAAGGGCCGCGCCTCGCTGATTCGCGAATGGCTGCGTTTGCAGGGCGAGGCAGGTGTTGATGTGTTGTCCGATGCCAGTCGTCGCCCGCCGTTTTTCAGCACATTACTGGAGCGCTGGCGCAACAGCCGTGCGCAGGAAAAAGACTTCTCCCACGAGGTGTACGACGCCATGGCCGGCTGTCTGGCGTGCAAGTCCTGCGCGGGGCAGTGCCCTGTGAAGGTCAACGTGCCGGATTTCCGTTCGCGGTTTCTCGAGCTGTACCACACGCGCTATCTACGTCCGGCGCGGGATTATCTGATTGCCTCGCTGGAATACACGATTCCGTATATGGCGCGGATTCCGTTTCTCTACAACGGCTTGATGGGGGCGTCGTTCAGCCGTCGTTTGATCGAGCGCCTTGGTGGCATGGTCGATGTGCCGTTGCTCAGCCGTTTCGATTTCCACGCGGCCATGCGTCGCTGGCAGGTGCAGCCGGCGTCGGTCGAGGTGCTTTCGGCGCTGACTCAGGTGCAACGCGAACGCAGTGTGGTGCTGGTGCAGGACGCGTTCACCCGGTATTTCGAGGCGCCATTGCTGGCGGATCTGATCGAACTGATTTCGCGCCTGGGTTATCAGGTTTATCTGGCGCCGTTCAGCGCCAACGGCAAGCCGCTGCATGTGCAGGGTTTCCTGTCGGCGTTCAATCGCGCGGCGTTGCGCAATGCCGGGCAATTGCGTGCTCTGGCCGAGATTGGCGTGCCGCTGGTGGGGCTCGACCCGGCGATGACCCTGGTTTATCGCCAGGAGTATTTGAAGGTGCCGGGGATGGAGAAATGCCCGGAAGTGGCGCTGGTGCAGGAGTGGCTGCTGAAGGTCATGCCGCAACGGACGGATTCACAGAATGGCGAAAGCTTCCGCCTGCTCGCGCACTGCACCGAAAAAACCAACGCACCCGCCGCAACCCGGCAATGGGAGCAAGTATTCGAACGTGTCGGCTTGAAACTGATGACCCAGGCCACCGGTTGCTGCGGGATGTCCGGCACCTACGGGCACGAAGCGCGCAATCGCGACACCTCGGCAGTGATTTACGAGCAGTCCTGGGCGAAGCAGATCGAGGCACCGGCAGAGCGGGGCGAAGCACTGGCGACCGGCTATTCGTGCCGTAGCCAGGTCAAGCGTCAGGCCGACCGGGCGGTGCGTCATCCGTTGCAGGTACTGCTTGAGCAACTGCGCACGGTTTGAGAACCGTTAGCAATTGAAGCGGCTTTTCATGTTATAAGGTAACGTAAATGGTCGGGCCGTTTGCACGCGGCCCGATCGAACTCTTCACTCGATTGCGAACCTTTCATGACCGTTGCTGCTCCTCGAAACGTCCCGCCGGCGACTGGCCGGCTGCTGTCCATTGATGCGCTGCGCGGCCTGGTCATTCTGTTCATGTTGCTGGATCACGTGCGCGAAACCTTTCTGTTGCATCGTCAGGTCTCCGATCCGATGGACATCGCCAGCACCGAGCCGGCGCTGTTTTTCAGCCGCACTCTGGCGCATCTGTGCGCGCCGGTGTTCGTGCTGCTGACCGGGTTGTCGGCGTGGCTGTTCGGGGAAAAGTACGACGGCAAGGCTGATGTCAGTGCCTTTCTGTTCAAGCGTGGTCTGTTCCTGGTGGTGCTCGAATTCACCCTGGTGAATTTCGCCTGGACGTTCCAGCTGCCGCCGAGCGTGATCTACCTGCAGGTGATCTGGGCGATCGGCCTGAGCATGATCGCGCTGTCGCTGTTGGTCTGGCTGCCACGCTGGCTGTTGTTGACGTTGAGCCTGGCGATCATCGCCGGGCACAACCTGCTCGACGGTCTGCACTTTGCCATGGATTCGGCGCTGCACGTGCCTTGGGCAATCCTGCATGACCGGGGCTGGATCGAAGTCAGCGAGAGCTTGCGCTTGCGCACGTCGTACCCGCTGCTGCCGTGGATCGGTGTAATCGGTCTGGGTTACGCGCTGGGGCCATGGTTTGCCCGAATGGCCGATGCGGGTGTGCGCCAGCGGCGTTTGCTGATCGTTGGCATCGCCGGGCTGCTGGGTTTCGTGGCGTTGCGGCTGGTCAACGGTTACGGCGAGAAACCGTGGTCGCTCAATGACAGCAGCCTGCAAACCCTGATGAGTTTTTTCAACATCACCAAATACCCGCCGTCGCTGTTGTTCATCACGCTGACAGTGAGTGTCGGGCTGCTGCTGTTGCTGGTGTTCGAGCGTGCACAGGATCGACGCTGGATTCGCTGGCTGACGGTGTTCGGTTCGGCGCCGATGTTTTTCTATCTGCTGCACCTGTATGCGCTGAAGGTGCTGTACCTGATTGGCGTGGCATTGGTCGGGCTCAATCAGGGCAGTTATTTCGGTTTCTCGACGGTGGCGGCGGTGTGGCTGGCGGCGATGGTGCTGGCGGTCGCGTTGTTTCCGGCCGTGCGCTGGTTCTCCGCATTGAAGGCCCGGCGACGGGACATCGCCTGGTTGAAGTATCTGTAACTATCCCGTTTTGCCGTCGCGAACGTTGCGGGCAAAGTCGATGAAAGCCTTGAGCGGCGCCGGTACATGGCGCCGGCTCGGGTAATACAGATGCAGCCCCGGATAGTACGGGCACCAGTCCGCCAACACCTGCACCAGACGCCCGGCCGCGAGGTGCTCGCTGACCATGTCTTCGAACACATAGGCCAGCCCCAAACCTTGCAACGCCGGGCCGACCATCAGGCTGACATCGCCCAGCGTCAGCGGGCCGTTGACTTCGATTTCCTGTTCAATGCCACCACGTTCGAATTCCCAGCGGTACATCGAACCGCTCGGGAACCGATGACGGATGCAGGGCAGGGCATGCAGGTCTTCCGGTTTCTGTGGCGCGGGATGCCGCTGGAAAAACGCCGGCGAACCCACCACCACCGAACGCATGTTCGGTCCGATGGGCAGGGACACCATGTCCGCCTCCAACCGGTTGCCGAAACGTACACCGGCATCGAATCCCGCAGCGACGATATCCAGCAGCGCATCGCTTTCGACCACCTCCAGACGAATGTCCGGGTAGGCCTGCAGGAACTCGCTGGCAATCGGCAGCAGCACCAGTTCACACGCCTGGCGCCCGGAGGTAATGCGCAGGTTGCCCGAGGGCTTGTCGCGAAAGTGGTTGAGGTCTTCAAGCGCATCTTCGATATCGCGAAACGCCGGTTTCAACCGGGCATAAAGCCGTTCGCCGGCTTCGGTCAGGGCCACGCTGCGGGTGGTGCGATTGAACAGACGCACGCCGAGGCGGTTTTCCAGAGCGCGCAAGGAATGACTCAGCGCCGACGGTGTCAGGCCCAGATCCACCGCTGCACGACTTAAATTCAGATGCTGGGCGATGCTCAGAAAGATCGACAGATCCGCCGTGGACGGGTTTTTCATTGATGAATGCCTTTCACAAAGTCATGTAATTTTGTTGGGATTATCACATCAGTAGCACGGCTTTAAAGTCGCATCAACTCATCGAGAAGGCCCGGCAATAACGCCAGGGTCACTGACAGGAGGAGTTGCTATGCGTACCTGGCTGATTACCGGAGCTTCCCGTGGTTTTGGCACCCTCATCGCAGAACATGCCCTGCGTGCCGGCGACGCCGTGATTGCCACCGCCCGCAATCCGCAAGACATTACCGACCGCCTCGGCGAGCACCCGAACCTGCTGGCGGTGCGCCTGGACGTCACCCGTGAAGAAGAGGCCCACCAAGCGGTGGCGGAAGGCATCAAGCGTTTCGGCCGCATTGATGTGCTGATCAACAATGCCGGCTTCGGCGTACTGGGCGCGGTGGAAGAAACCAGCGCCAGCGAAACCGAGCGCCTGTTCGCCACCAACGTCTTCGGCCTGCTCAACGTGACTCGCGCCGTGCTGCCGCACATGCGTGCCCAGCGAAGCGGGCGGGTCATCAACATCTCATCGATTGGCGGCTATCAGGCCTATATGGGCTGGGGTGTCTACGGCTCCACCAAGTTCGCGGTGGAAGGCATCAGCGAAGCGCTACGTCAGGAACTGGCGCCGCTGGGCATTCATGCCACGGTGGTCGAGCCGGGCTTCTTCCGCACTGATTTCCTCGATGAACAATCGCTGGTCAAGACCGCGCTGGTGCTGCCGGACTACGACGAAACCGTCGGCAAGATGCGCACCTTCGCCGAAGCCGCCAACCATGCGCAGCCGGGTGATCCGGTGAAGTTTGCGGAGGCCATGCTGGCGCTGGTCAATGCGCCGAACCCGCCGCAACGGCTGGCATTGGGCAGCGACACCATCGCGCGGATCGAAGCGAAGAATCGATTGGTGGCGCAGGAACTGGCCGAGTGGAATGCACTGGCGCTGTCCACGGATTTCAAAGACTGACTCAACGCCCGACTCAGCAATCGCAGGCTGCGCTCTGTTGATCGCAGCCTTATTTTCTTTTCATTGGACGAAATCATGACAACCGTCTCCCAGCCCCATGGCGCGCGCGACAAACTGCTGATCCTCGCAGCCATTTGCCTGTCGGCACTGGTCCTTCCGTTAAGTTTTACCGGTGGCGCGGTGGCGACGCCGGCCATTGGCCGCGACCTGGGCGGCAGCCCGGTGGCGCTGACCTGGATCACCAATGCGTTCATGTTGTCGTTCGGCAGTCTGCTGATGGCGGCGGGGGCGTTGGCCGATGTCTATGGGCGCAAGCGCCTGTTCACGGGCGGCATGCTGCTATTTACCGCTGCGTCGATTGCCCAGAGCCTGGCGCCTTCGGTGTTCTGGCTGGATGTGTTGCGGGCGATACAGGGCGTGGCCGGGGCGGCGGCGCTGGCCAGTGGTTCGGCAGCGCTGGCGCAGGAATTCGAAGGCCACGCGCGCACCCGTGCCTACAGCATGCTCGGTACCACATTTGGCATCGGTCTGGCGTTCGGGCCGTTGGTGGCCGGGGCATTGATCGAGGCGTTCAACTGGCGCGCGATTTTCGTCTTCACCGCGCTGATCGGTGTGATCGCGATGGTCTTCGGTCTGCCGCGCATGCGTGAGACCCGCGACCCCGACGCCGCCGGTCTCGACTGGCCGGGCAGTGTGACGTTCAGTTTGACGCTCGCGCTGTTCACGTTCGGTGTGATCCAGGCCCCCGAAAGCGGTTGGGGCAGTCCGTTGGTAGTGGGGCTGTTGGGCGCTTCGGCGTTATTACTGGCGCTGTTCGTCCTTATCGAAATGCGCGTCAAGCGCCCGATGCTCGATCTGACCCTGTTCCGTTTTCCGCGCTTCATCGGTGTGCAGATGCTGCCGATTGGCACCTGCTTTTGCTACATCGTGCTGGTGGTCATGCTGCCGCTGCGGTTTATCGGCGTCGAAGGCTTGAGTGAAATCGATGCCGGTCTGCTGTTGCTGGCGCTGTCGGCGCCGATGCTGGTGGTGCCGATGCTCGCGGCTTCAATGACCCGTTTTGTTTCGGCCGGTATTTTGTCGGGCGTGGGTTTCCTGATTGCTGCTGTAGGTCTGCATTGGCTGAGCCTGTACAACGTCGGCGAGCCAAAATTTGCGCTGGTGGTACCGATGGTGTTGATCGGGATTGGCGCAGGTTTGCCGTGGGGCTTGATGGACGGATTGTCGGTCAGCGTAGTGCCGAAAGAACGCGCCGGCATGGCGGCCGGGATTTTCAACACGGTGCGGGTGGCGGGCGAGGGGATTGCACTGGCCAGCGTGGCGGCGATTCTTGCCTCGCTGCTGCATACCAATCTGCAGGCCGTGGCCGGTGGTGCAGACGCCGCGCTGATTGCCGAGACCGCGCACCGGGTGACCACAGGCGACATGGCTCACGCGATCAACACGATTCCAGGGTTGGCCAACGAACGTCTGGTGCAAGGTTACGCCTCGGCGTTCCAGTATCTGCTGCATATCCTGACGATCATCACGCTGGCGTCGGCAGCTGTGGTGCTGGGGTTGTTGAGCAAGGAACGGACGGTTTCGGAGCCACAACAGGCTGCGGCATAAATGAAAAGCCCGGAAGCGCAAAACGTTTCCGGGCTTTGTTCATTGGATCAGCGGCGATCCAGCCACACGGTCTGCGCATTGCAGAACTCGCGCACGCCGAAGTGCGACAGCTCGCGGCCAAAACCGCTTTTCTTCACGCCGCCGAAGGTCACGCGCGGGTCGCTGGCGGAGTAGCCGTTGATGAACACACCACCGGTTTCCAGCTCGCTGGTCAGTTGCTGGGCCAGGGCGACGTTGGCGGTGTAGATCGTGGCAGTCAGGCCGAACTCGCTGTCGTTGGCCAGGGCCACGGCGTGAGCGCAGTCGCGTGCGGTGATGATAGAGGCTACCGGGCCGAACAATTCCTGTTTGAACGAGGTCATGCGGTCGGTGACGTCGGCCAGGACGGTCGGCTCGTAGTAGTTGCCCGGCCCTTGGGCCTTGCCGCCGCCGAGCAGCAGGGTGGCGCCTTCTTCAAGGGTGTCGCGCACTTGCTGATCCAGTTCGTCACGCAGATCGAAGCGGGCCATCGGGCCGATGTAGTTGTCGGCGGACAACGGATCGCCCATCTTCAACTGGCGGGTGGCCTCGACGAATTTGCGGGTGAACTCCTCGACCACGCCTTCTTCGATGATCAGGCGTTTGGCGGCAGCGCAGACCTGGCCGGAGTTCTGGTAACGACCGATCACTGCTGCTTGCACGGCTTCGTCGATATCGGCGTCGTTGAGCACGATGAATGGATCGGAACCGCCCAACTCCAGCACGCATTTCTTCAACGCGGCCCCAGCCTGTGCGCCGATGGCCATGCCGGCGCGGACGCTGCCGGTCAGAGTCACGGCGGCGATGCGCGGGTCGGCGATGGCGGTGGACACGCCTTCCGGGGTGACGTTGATCACTTCAAACACGCCATCGGCAAAACCGGCGCGAGTGAATGCGTCGCGCAACAGATAGGCGCTGCCCATCACGTTCGGCGCATGCTTGAGCACGTAGGTGTTGCCGGCGATCAGCGCCGGGACGGCGCCACGCAGCACTTGCCAGATCGGGAAGTTCCACGGCATCACGGCGAGGATCGGGCCGAGCGGACGGTATTCGATGCGCGCCTTGCCGCCTTCGACCAGTGTTGCTTCGGCGTTGAGCATGGCCGGGCCGTGTTCGGCGTACCACTCGCAAAGCTTGGCGCATTTCTCGATTTCGCCACGGGCCTGGGCGATCGGCTTGCCCATTTCCTGGGTAATCATGGTCGCCATGGCTTCGCTGCTGTCACGCAGGGTGCCGGCCAGTGCGGTCAGGGCGCGGGAGCGGTCTTGCAGCGGCTTGCGTTTCCATTTGCCGAAACCGAACGCGGCACGGGTCAGCGCGGCATCGAGGGCCTCGGCGGATTCGAAGGCGTAGTGACCGATCTGCTCGCCAGTGGCGGGGTTGATCGAGATGGCGTGGGTCTGGCTGGAAATCGGGCTCATGGCATCGTCCTGCGAGGTCAGTGGATGCGCTCAGAGTAGGGTGGCGTTTGATTTCTGGAAACTGAATAATAAAGAGCGTTTCTTTCACGATTGGAGAATGACTGTGGATCTGGTGCAACTGGAAATCTTCAAGGCCGTTGCCGAGCACGGCAGCATCAGCGCGGCGGCGGCGCAGATCCATCGCGTGCCGTCGAACCTGACGACGCGCATCAAGCAGTTGGAGGAGGATCTGGGCGTCGACCTGTTCATCCGCGAGAAAAGCCGCTTGCGCCTGTCGCCGGCCGGTTGGAGTTTTCTGGAGTACGCACGGCGGATTCTCGACCTGGTGCAAGAAGCACGCGCCACGGTGGCTGGCGAGGAACCGCAAGGCGCGTTTCCGCTGGGCTCGCTGGAAAGTACGGCGGCGGTACGGATTCCCGGTTTGCTGGCGACGTATAACCAGCAACACCCCAAGGTCGATCTGGACCTGTCGACCGGGCCGTCCGGGACGATGATCGACGGTGTCCTCTCCGGGCGCCTGGCGGCTGCATTTGTCGACGGCCCGGTCTTGCACCCGGCGCTGGAAGGCATCCCGGCGTTCGAAGAGGAAATGGTCATCATCTCGCCGCTCCACCACGGCCCGATCCAGCGCGCTGCGGACGTGAATGGCGAGAATATCTACGCGTTCCGCTCGAACTGTTCCTATCGCCATCACTTCGAAAAATGGTTCAGCACCGACGCTGCGGTGCCCGGCAAGATCTTCGAGATGGAGTCCTATCACGGCATGCTCGCCTGCGTCAGTGCGGGCGCCGGTCTGGCCCTGATGCCGCGCAGCATGTTGCAGAGCATGCCCGGTTGCGCGACGGTGAGTGTGTGGCCACTGGCGGCGGATTTTCGCTATCTGACGACATGGCTGGTGTGGCGCCGGGGCACGGTGTCGCGCAGTCTGAGCATGTTCGTGCGATTGCTTGAGGAGCGCGGCGTGGTGCGTGCAGAAGAGAATTGACACTTTGTGTCATGGTTGTATCTTAGGCGTCCTGTTTCGCAATATAAAAAACTATACAGCGCAAGCGATGCGCGATTAGCCGGAAGGAATCAGCGATGACCACAGCCCTGAGCGGTAAAGAAGCGGTAGGTGAACGTTTTGTGCTGGAAACCATGCGCCACGCCCAGCAGTTGACCTGGAAGGCCGTGGACGAGATCGCCAAGGTGATCAAGCCCGGCATGCGCGAATCGCAAGCCCATGCTCGGGGCAAGGAAATCCTTGTCGAACTGGGCATGGACCGGATCTGGCATCCGCTGCTGATCCGCTTCGGTGCCAACACGCTGAAGACCTTCAAGGAGCGCTCCGAAGGCGATCCGGTGCTGGGCGAGGAAGACATTTTCTTCATCGACATGGGCGTGGTCTGGGAAGGCCATGAAGGCGATGCCGGGGCGACGTTCGTCACCGGGTCCGATCCGCAAATGATCGCTTGCGCGGCGGCCTCCAAAGCACTTTTCGACAAGGTCGAAGCCTTCTGGCGCCAGGGCGTGACGGGTGTCGAGCTGTATCGCTACGCCACCGATCAGGCCGAGGCCATGGGCTGGAAGCTGAACCTGGACATCAAGGGCCACCGGGTCAGTGATTTTCCTCACGCGATCTATCGCGGCGGTAATCTGGGGGATCTCGATCAGGCTCCGAATGCCGGTGTGTGGATTCTGGAAATCCAGATCGAGCACCCTGAGCTTCCGTACGGCGCCTTCTATGAAGACCTGCTGATCTGATTCACTTTGGCGGTGCTAGAGTCAGGAGTCGATGTTCATTCAGGTGCAGCGCTGTAGTTGTAACTACATAGCGCTTGCTCAGATGATGCAGGCCGTTTCCTAACTCCAAAGTCAAAAAAAGGACGTCCATCATGAAAGTCAGTGCCCGCAACGTTTTTAAAGGTCAGGTCAGCCAGGTTCAGGAAGGCTCGGTCAACGCGGAAGTTGTCCTGACCCTGCCGGGCGGCGAGAAGCTCGTTGCTGTCGTGACCCTGGCCAGCCTCAAGAGCCTGGGCATCGCGGTGGGCAAAGAAGCCGTTGCGCTGGTCAAGGCGCCTTGGGTGATGCTGATGACCGAATCCGACGGCATTCGCCTGTCGGCCCGCAACTGCCTGCAAGGCAAGGTGCTGAGCGTGACCGATGGCGCCGTCAACGCTGAAGTAGTGATCGAGCTGGCCGGCGGTTCGAAGGTCTATTCGATCGTGACCCGCGACGCGGTGAACGAACTGGGCCTGGCGGCTGGCGTGAGCGCGACGGCGGTGATCAAGGCTTCGCACATCATTCTGGGTGTGCCGGCCTGATTAAACGCGCGACTCGATAAAAATGCCCGGTTCGGTGATTTGCCGAACCGGGCATTTTTTATTGGCCATCGATACTGCGGGGTAGGTCGAGTAGATTTCCGTCGCGCAACACCTCCGGCAGCAACGCATCCGGAAAGCCCTGATACGCCACCGGCCGCAAAAAGCGTTCGATCGAGGTCATGCCGACCGAGGTGAAGCGACTGTCCGAAGTGGCCGGGAACGGCCCGCCGTGCACGGTGGCGAAAGTCACTTCCTGAGGATGGGCGAAGGCGTTGACCACGATGCGCCCGGTGCGACGTTCAAGGATTGGCAACAGACGCCGAGCCAGGTCCAGATCGCGGTCTTCAAGGTGAATGGCCGCGCTCAGTTGGCCCTTGAACGACCGCGCGACCGCCAGCAATTCTTCCTCATCGTTGACCGTTACCAGCAACGCGGCCGGACCGAACACTTCATGGGCCAGCGCCGGTTCGCCGAGCAGGCGTTGACCGTCAACTTCCAGCAGCGCCGAGCGGCCTTCAAATTGGCCATCCGCTGGTGCGCCGACTGCCACCAGATTCGCACCAACGCTTTCCATCGCCACCAGCCCTTTGACGTATGAACCGTGAATCCCCGGGGTCAGCATCGTGCGTGCCGGTGCATCACTGATCCGTTTGATCATGGCGCTGCGCAATGCTTGCAGGCCATCGCCCTTGACCGCGATCAGGATCGACGGACACAGGCAGGCTTGCCCGACATTGACCAGCATCCGCTCGGCGAAACCGTCACCGATTTCCGCGCCGCGTGCCGCCATTGCTGCGGGCAGGATGAAGGTCGGGTTGACGCTGGTCATCTCGGTGAACACCGGGATCGGGTCGGGACGCAGCTGTGCGCGGCGATAGAGCGCCATGCCGCCCAGTTCCGATCCGGTGAAGGTCACTGCCTTGATCAGCGGGTGATCGACCAGCGCCTCACCGATGGCATTGCCGCCGCCGCGCACCATCGAAAACACACCCTCGTGCAAGCCATGCGCCTGTACGGCCTTGCGGATGGCGCGGGCCTGGATTTCCGAGGCGCCGGGGTGGGCGTTGTGGGCCTTGAGAATCACCGTCGCACCGGCCGCAAGCGCCGAAGCGGTGTCGCCGCCGGCCACCGAATAGGAGATCGGGAAGTTGCTGGCGCCGAAGATCGCCACCGGGCCTATCGCGATCTTTTGCAGCCGGTGATCCATCCGTGGCCGGGGCTGACGCTCAGGTTGCGCCGGGTCGATGGCCAGTTGCAGGAAGCGACCCTTGCGCACCACGTCGGCGAACTGGCGGAACTGGGTAGCGGCCTTGGCGGCTTCGCCTTCCAGTTGCGCTTGGGGCAAACCGGTTTCCAGTGCGGCACGGGCGGCCAGTTCCTCACGAACGGCGTCGAGGTTATCGGCGATGCTCTCCAGAAACGCCGAGCGTTCGGCCAGCGAGGTGTGGCTGTAGCTGTCGAATGCCGCGTCGGCAAGGGTTGCAGCCTGATCGACCTGGGCCGCGCCGCCAAACGCGAACTCTGGTTCGATCAGTTGATGGGTTGCCGGATTCAGCGCTTTCATCGTGCCCTCGGTGGCGAGGATGTCAGAGGCGCCGATCAGCAGGTGGCCAGTCAGACTCATTTCGACTCACCCTGTGTGTTGAGGCTGGCGATCAACTCGTCGGTGGTCGTGACGACATGGGCGAAGGTCGGGCCGTTCAGCTCATGGGCGGAATGCATCATCTCTGGTTTGAACGCCGCGGTCGCGTCGCGCACCAGCGTGACGTGGTAACCCAGTTCGCTGGCGTAGCGGGCGGTGGCTTCGATGCAGGTGTTGGCCAGCAAGCCGACGATGATCACGTGGGTGATGCTCTTTTGCTTGAGGCGAAAATCGAGGTCGGTGTTGGCAAAACCGCTGGAGCCCCAATGCTCCTGAGCGACGATGTCGCCGTCCTTCGGCGCGAAATCCGGGTGCCATTCACCGCCCCATTCGCCACGGGCGAAGTGGTGCATGTGCATGATCTTTTGTTGGGTAGGGCTTGGGTGATCCCAGTTCTCGTAGTCGCCTTTGACCCAGCGGTGATGCGGTACGATGACCACCGGAATTTGCAGGCCACGCACGGCGCGGTCGAGTTTGCGCAGGTTGTCGAGCAGACCGTTCTGGTCGGCGATCGGTTTGATCAGCGGAAAGATCTTGCCGCCATCCGATAAAAAATCGTTGTACGGATCGACCAGCAGGTAGGCGGTTCTGTCGAGCGGATAGAGAGGTTTCGACATGACGATGTACTCCGGCAATGAGAGTGATCGATGCTCAGGGCTTGTTCCTGCATCGTGTTGATATGATAATCATAGTAACTGTGAAAGAGGCAAGCCCTGATGGCTGTAAACGATAGTCTTCCCGATACGCTGTGCCCGATTTCCCGGGCCGAGGCGATCGTCGGCGACCGCTGGACGGTGCTGGTTTTGCGCGAGTTGTTCATGGGCAGCCATCGCTACGACGAGATTCAGGCCCAGACCGGCGGTACGCCGCAGATGGTCGCCGCTCGTCTGAAAAGCCTGGAGGCAGACGGACTGGTCGAGCGTCGCTTGTATAACGAGCGGCCGAAACGTTACGAGTACCACCTCACCGCCAAGGGCGAGGGGTTCTACCCGGTGGTGATTGCGTTGCGCGCCTGGGGAGAGACCTGGTGCAAGTCGCCGGAGGAGGGGCTGGCCGTGAACATGATCCACAAGCACTGCAATCACAGTGCCGGCCTCGGACCGCTGTGCGATCACTGCGGCGAACTGTTGCGACGCGAGGATCTGATCAGCCAGCCGCAAGAGGCTTATGTCGCCGAGCGGCAAGCGCGGCGCGAGGCGTTCAAGGCGAAATAGGCGGTTCCAGCCAAAGCAAAAGGCCCTCGCTTCGAGGGCCTTCGTATGTCAGTGAAGAAAGGAAGGCTTACAGACTGCCCGCCAGTTTCCCGGTCATCAGCCGCCGACGATAAGCACTGTCACGACTGGCCAGCCAGAAATACAGCGGCGACGTCACCAGCAACCCCACCAGCCAGGAAAGGTCCGCGCCGTTGATGTGCGCCGACACCGGCCCGACGTACAGCGGCGTGTTCATGAACGGAATCTGCACCGCGATGCCGATCGCATACGCCAGCAAGGCCTGCGGGTTGTAGCGGCCGTAGATGCCGCCGTCGACCTGGAAGATCGAGGCGATGTCGTACTGGCCTTTGTGGATGGCGTAGAAGTCGATCAGGTTGATCGCTGTCCACGGCACCAGCACGACCAGCAGCACCAGCACCATGTCGACGAAGTGGCCGATGAAGTCTGACGACGCGCCGACGGCGGCGAAGCAGCAGGCGAGCAGCACGATCAGCGAAATCACCGCGCGGCTCTTGGCGGTCGGAATCCAGCGATAGGCGAAAGTCTGTACCAACGTGATCAGCGACAGCACCGCGCCGTACAGGTTGAGCGCGTTATGGCTGATCACGCTGAGCAGAAACAGCACCAGCATCAGCGGGCCGATCGAGCCGGTGGCGAGTTTCACCGCATCCATGGTGTCCATGCCCACCGGGGTTGCCAGCACGGCAACCGCACCGAAGATGAACGACAGGCTGGAGCCCAGTGCGGAACCGAGGTAAGTGGTCCAGAACGTCGCGGCCACCGGCACATTCGCCGGCAGATAGCGCGAGTAGTCCGACACGTACGGCGCAAACGCAATCTGCCACAACGCTGCCAGCGACACGGTGGCGAGCCAGCCCGAAAGGTTGAAACCGCCACGGGTAAGGAAGTCAGCCGTCTGCACGTGAGTCAGGATGTAGCCGAAGCCGACCACGATGCCGATCCCCAACACCCAGGTGCCGATGCGGTTGAGCACGTGGATGAAGCGGTAACCGATGATCCCGATGATCCCCGAGCCCAGCGCGCCGATCACGATGCCGACCGGCACCGGAACGCTGTCGACCACGCCATGCAGGGACTTGCCGGCGAGCACGATGTTGGAGGCGAAGAAACCGATGTACATGACGCCGGCAATCAACACCACCAGCAGCGCGCCGAGGGAACCGAATTGCGCACGACTCTGGATCATCTGCGGAATGCCCATCTGCGGGCCTTGCGCCGAGTGCAGCGCCATCAGCACACCGCCGACCAGATGGCCGACCAGAATGGCGACGATGCCCCACACCAGATTCAGGTGAAACAGCTGCACGCCGAGGGCGCCGGTGACGATGGGTAGCGGCGCGATGTTGCCGCCGAACCAGAGGGTGAACAGATCCCTGACCTTTCCGTGGCGATCTTCGGGCGGCACATAGCCGATCGTGTGTTTTTCAATGAGCGGTGCGGACGTTGTTGCAGAGGTGGCCATGACGAACTCCAAGGCAAGGACGAGTACGTGGACGTACTTCAGTGAGCGCCGGCACGGACGGCGCATTTCTTGTTGGGGTTGATCATGGGCAATGCCCGGAGAGAGATAAATTAGTTGTTTTGTTGCTTCAGGCGTTAAAAAAACGAGGTTCTCCGTTCAGGTGAAAGCGCTCTGTTTCGGGTGTTTCAGCGCCATGAACGACAACGCAGCTGACCTCCATCGGAGCAGCTGTCTGTCGGTGAACCTGCGGCTCGGCTGCGGACTTGAATCCTGCAGCCAGACCGTTTTTTCAAAGGTGAATCGAAGCCAGCATCCGTTGCAGCATCTCATCGCAGGCCTTGAGCTGATCGCGGCTGACGAACTCGTCCGGCTTGTGACCCTGGTCCATGCTGCCGGGCCCGCACACCACCGTGGGAATCCCCACCGCGTCGAACAAGCCGCCTTCAGTGCCGAAGGCCACGGTGCCGAAATCGTCCGAGCCACAGAACGTGGCGATCAATTCCGCAGCCTGGCTCCGGGCATCCGTTGCCAGTCCCGGATACGCCGACAGTTCGCTGAACCGGATATCGCTCTGCTCGCTGACGGCCCGCATGCGCGGCAGCATTTGCTGTTCGGCGTAGGCCTTGAGTTGCTGCGCGACGATAACCGGATCCAGCGAGGGCAGGGCGCGGATTTCGAAGTCGAAACGGCAATCGGCAGGGACGATGTTCAACGCCTTGCCGCCGCTGATCACGCCGGTTTGCACCGTTGAATACGGCGGGTCAAAGCGCGGGTCGAGGTGTTCATCCTTGAGCTGCCGACCGATGCGCCCCAGCTCGCCGATCAACTCGGCGGCGCATTCGATGGCATTGACCCCGAGTGGCGCGTAGGCCGAATGACAGGCGTGACCCTGGACATCGCAGCGCATCGCCAGTTTGCCCTTGTGCCCGAGCACCGGTTTGAGTTCGGTCGGCTCGCCGATGATGCACAGCAACGGTTTGAGCGGACGTTGCTCCAGCACCTTGAGCAGCGAACGCACACCGAGGCAACCGACCTCTTCGTCGTAGGACAGCGCAATGTGCACCGGCATGCGCAACGGTGCTTCGATCAACGATGGCACCAGCGCCAGCACGCAGGCGATGTAGCCCTTCATGTCCGCCGTGCCGCGACCGTACAACTTGCCGTCGCGCTCGCTGAGTTCGAACGGCGGTAGCGTCCATGGCTGACCGTCGGCCGGTACCACATCGGTGTGCCCCGACAGCACGATGCCCGGCTGATCGGCCGGGCCAATCGTGGCGAACAGGTTGGCCTTGCTGCGGTCTTCGTTGTAGATCAACTCGCACGGCACATCGAAACCTTCGAGGTAGTCACGCACGAAGTCGATCAATTGCAGGTTGGACTCGCGGCTGGTGGTGTCGAACCCCACCAGCGTTTTGAGCAACGCGACGCTGTCGCTCATCGGTCGTCTCCGGCAACTCCGTAGCCCGGCGCCTTCGCCGGATCGAGGGCGCGGTCGATGTAGTCCTGAAGCTGCGGGCGATAGGCATCCCAGAGTTTTTGCAATTGGCCGATCGGGTCTTCATCGGCCCAGTCCACCCGCAGGTTTACGATAGGCCAGGTCAGTTCGCCGACCACGACCACGGCTGCTGAATGCACCGGACCTGCTTCACCGCCCAGGGCCTGGGCGGCGTGCAAGGCCTTGATCAGGCGGTCGGCCAATTGGCCTTCGCCTTCTTCGAACGCGCTGACCATGGCTTCGATCACCGAGCGCCCGGCGAGCATGTTGCCCGCCGCTACGCACTGTTCGCCCGACACGGCGTTGTGCACGCCCAGGGTTTGTGCGCCGCTGAAATGCGCGGTCTGCCCGAGGTGGTTGATTGCCGTGATCTGCCGGTACTGACTGTAGCCGTTGCGGGTCAGCACCTTGTCCAGCGCTGCCTCGGGCGCCAGGCCTTGCTCCATCAAGGCGAGCACTTCCGGGCCGAGGGACGGCAGGGTGATGTTCTGGCTCGACACCGCGCCGACACCCGGCAACAGCCATGGACAACGGGCGCCGACGGCAATGCTGGAGGAGCTGATGGCGATGCCGAACTGGCCGGTTTCGGGGCAGCGGGCGGCGATGGAAAATGTCATGTGTGGCCTCCTTTCGCTAAGGTCGAATTACTCGGGAATCACCGCTACCACATCAATTTCCATCAGCCACTGCGGCTGGCCCAGGGCCGACACCACCAGCCCGGTGGAGATCGGGAATACGCCCTTCAGCCATTTGCCGACTTCCTGATACACCGGCTCGCGGTAGCGCGGGTCGATCAGGTAAGTGGTGGTCTTGACGATATGGCTCAGGTCGCTGCCGGCCTCTTCCAGCAGCTGCTTGACGTTGCGCATCGCCTGTTCGGTCTGTGCGCGCGGGTCGCCGAGGCCGACCAGTTCACCATCGAAATTGGTGCCGACCTGACCACGGACATACACGGTATTGCCGGCGCGGACGGCCTGGCACAAGTCATTGTCCAGGGTCTGGTTCGGGTAAGTGTCCTTGGTGTTGAACATGCGAATGCGGGTGTGGGTTGGCTGACTCATGTGAGGCTCCTGACGAAATCGGGCCCGGGGCGATGGGCGCCGGTATTGATGAGGGGAATCAAGCGTCGACGGTGTCGGCGGCTTTGTTGTGCAGCCCGGCTTCGCGTTGTTCGGCATCGCGATAGGCCAGGTATTTGCGCTGGGTGGCGATGTGATCGGCCACGTGCTTGGCGTCGTGCCACACGCCCCAGATGAACGACGAACCGCGTCGTGACTGCCATGGCAGCCCAAGGAAATACACACCCGATTCGCTGGACACACCGCGCTGATGTTGCGGCTTGCCGTTGTCGTCGAACGCCGCGACTTTCAGCCAGGAATAGTCCACGGCAAACCCGGTGGCCCAGATGATCGACGTGATGCCGGCGGCGGCCAGATCGAGATCGGCCAGCGGGTTCTTCACGCATTCAGGATCCGGATAGGTTTCCCGGGCCTCCGGTTCCAGCGGCAGATCGAGGCCGTTGCGTTCGATGTAGGCGTCGGCGGCATCCAGCAGCGCAAGGTAGTTCTCGTCGCCACGCTTGAGGTTGTCGCGCAGGTCCTGTTTGAAGGTCACCACGCCGTCGTTGAAGGATTCGGTGACGCCGACCAGGGTCATACCGCGATGGGCCAGGCCACGGAAATCGATCGTGCGGCCACCGTGGGCGCCGCTGACGGCGATGGTCACGTGCTCGCGGCCAGGTTTCATGGCGGCCTGATCCCATTCGCCGAGCACGCCGAGCCACCAGCAGAAATCGCGGTTGCGGTAAGCACGAGGAGGGCGGTCATGGGCACCAACCGAGAGAAACACCTGCTTGCCCGAGCGCTGCAATTCATCGGCGATCTGCACGCCAGACGAACCGGCACCGACCACCAGCACGGCGCCGGCCGGCAGTTGTTGCGGGTTGCGATAGTCGGCCGAGTGAATCTGCAACAGACGCTCATCCTTCGGCGCAATGGCCGGGATCACTGGACGCTGAAACGGGCCGGTGGCGGCGACGACGCGGGCGGCTTCGATCACGCCCTCGGAGGTCTCGACGGTGAAGCCCGGGCGACCGACATTGCGCACCACGCTTTTCACGTCCACGCCGGTGCGGATCGGCGCGTTGAATTTCTTCGCATAGGCTTCGAAGTAGTCGGCGACGCGCTCCTTGTGGGCGAAACCATCCGGATCGACATCATCGAATTCCATCCCCGGAAACCGGTCGTGCCACGCCGGACCGTTGGCTACCAGCGAGTCCCAGCGCCCGGTGCGCCAGCGCTCGGCAACGCGGTTGCGCTCCAGCACCAGGTGCGGAACACCGAGTTTGCTCAGGTGTTCACTCATGGCCACACCCGCTTGACCGGCGCCGACAACAAGCGTGTCTGTTTTTATTATTTCAGTGGTCATCTCTGATCCCTTCTCACGAGGCCGTTGGATTCAGGCCGCTGTCGACCTGTTCTCTGTGCTTGGGATCAGACTAGGGAGGGGGTGGATATCGGTAAAATATTATTAAGCTGGGATGTGAAGATAAAAACGTGATGCAGAGGCCTGAAGCGCCCGTAAATGCTGGGCCTCGCCACGGCACCGGAATCCGGGACAACGAAAAAAAAGGGCCGCCGACAGGGTAGTCGACGGCCCTTTGCAAGGCTTCAGTTGACTGCGGACTCAGCGGTCGAGAAACGCCAGCAGGTCTTCATTCAATTGCTGCGCATGGGTGACCGCAAAGCCGTGTGGCGCGCCTGCGTAGACTTTCAGCTCAGCGCCCTTGATCTGTGCAGCGGCCCGTTTGCCGGTGGTTTCGAATGGCACGATCTGATCACCGTCGCCGTGAATCACCAGCGTCGGCACATCGATTTTCGCCATGTCCGGGCGGAAGTCGGTTTCCGAGAACGCCGTGACGCAATCCACGGTGCCTTTGAGCGAGGCGAGCAGGGCGATGTTCAGGGTTTGCGTCAGCACGCCCTCGGAGACGTTCTGACCCTGATTGGTGCCATAGAACGGGGCGTTGAAGTCAGCAATGAACTGCGCGCGGTCCTTCAGCAGGCCGGCCTTGATCCCGTCGAACACCGACTTGTCGACACCTTCGGCGAAGTCCGGTTTCTTGCCGAACAGCGGCGTCACCGCGCCCAGCAACACCAGCCCGGCAACGCGCTCGCTGCCATGGCGCGCAATGTAGCGGCTGACATCGCCGCCGCCCATGGAGAACCCGACCAGGGTCACGTCACGCAGATCCAAGTGTTCGATCAACTGCGCGATGTCGTCGGCGAAGGTGTCGTAGTCATAGCCGGTCCATGGCTGCTCGGAACGACCGAAACCGCGACGGTCGAACGCGATGGTGCGGTAGCCGCGGCTGCTCAGGTATTCCATCTGGTATTCCCACATGTCGGCATCCAGCGGCCAACCGTGGCTGAACAGCACGGGCTTGCCGCTGCCCCAGTCCTTGAAATAGATTTCGGTGCCGTCTTGAGTCGTGAACGTGCTCATGGAAACTCCTTGGGTGTGGGCCTGCGTGGATGCCGTGATGGCAACGTTCACTATCGCGGCAAAGTGCATCGGCCACTTGTACGCAGGTGCTAAGTTCGAGGCGCACGGCGTTATCGGTTTTGCAGCGCGGGTTGTAAGATGCAACCGCATCGAACCTGCCGATTTGCTGGAGACCCCCGAAATGAAGCGCAAAAGCCTTGCCGGCAATGCCTGCCCGATCGCCCGGACACTGGACCTGATCGGCGACTGGTGGTCGTTGCTGATCATCCGCGATGCGCTGGATGGCATTTGTCGTTTCGGCGACTTCGAGAAGAGCCTGGATATTGCCAAGAACATGTTGAGTGTCCGGCTCAAAGGGCTGGTGGAGCGCGACATCCTGCGCATGGTGCCGGCGTCCGATGGCAGCGCCTACAAGGAGTACGTGCTGACGGAAAAGGGCCGTGCCCTGCAAACCGTGATCGTTGCGCTGTCGCAGTGGGGCGGGGAACACCTGTACGCGCCTGGCGAACCGGGGTCGGTGATGGTCGATGCGCAGAAAGGGCAGCCGATCCGCAAGCTTGAGTTGCTGTCAGCCGATGGTCGGGTGCTGTCGCCGGAGGATGTGGCGACGAAACTGGCAGTTGAGCACTGAGGTGAAGTGAGTGGGGTCTGTCGGACGTTTCGTTTTTCGGAACGTTCTCTGATGCGGCGACCGGTTTTCCTTGGTTGATCTGCGAAACATCCTGCATCTCTGTCGGAGTCGGACGATTTCACAGATAACGTTCGTCGGCAACAATGGTTCGGTGAATCCATAAATTGACGCAGCACATTGCTGAACCAGCAGGGTGCGATCCTTGCCAATGGCAGCCACGCAGAACTCGCGCTGGGCACCGGTAACCTGCAGAACCAGGGTGGCACGCTGCAGGCCGACACCCTGAACATCACCAGCACCAACCTCGACAACAGCGCGGTCAACGGCAAGGCCGGTTTGATCTCCAGTCTGTTGGGCGATTTGCAGCTGACGGTGACACGTCTGACCAACCATGCCGGCAAGCTCTTCGGCAAGGATCAGGTCATTTTCAAGGGCGCCAACCTGGATAACGCAGGCGGCGAGATCAGCGGCAATCGCCTGGGGCTCGAAGCGGTCACTCAGATTCTCAATCAGGGCGGGCTGATCGAGTCGGCGACGGATCTGCAGCTGATCGGCGGCCAACTGGACAACAGCGCCGGCGGGCAGATTCGTGCATTGGGCGGAGCCACCAGCACGATCAAGCTGAACGGCAACCTGAATAACCAGAACGGCGTCATCGAGATCGGCAGCGAGGATCTGGAACTGGCCGGTGCCCAGCTCAACAACCTCAGCGGCAGCGTTCGTCACGCTGCAAAAGGGCTGTTCGATCTGGACCTGAGCAACCTGACCGGCTCTCAAGGCAGCCTCACCGGTCTGGGCAAAGGCGTTTGGGATATCGCGTCGGTCAATGGCGTCGGCACCTGGCAACTGAACGGTGGCCTGACCTACACCAGCACGCAGGGCCGTAATCTTTACAGGAAACCATCAAACCTTATCCATATTCCTGAAGTGGAAAAGGGGACAGTGAAAAGGGAAAAGTGATTAATAAATCTGTCCCCTTTTTTTACGTATGGGTATCGACGTCTCGGTCAAGACCATCAAAGAAGTGGGATCGACGGTCAAGATTGACCATCTCAAGACGCAGATTACGAAGTTTTCGGAGAAGCTGCCGGATACGGATGTGCCGGTGTTGGATCCGCAGAAGCCGGTGGTGCCACCTAAGCCTGATGTCCTACCGAAGCCGGACGTTGAACCTCCGAAAACTGGCACCACGCCGCCGAAAGTGGACAATCCGATTACTCCGGAAAATCCGATCGACTCGGGGAAACTGGTTGTAGTCGACGATGGAATTCCGGCAACATCGTCGATTGCGAGAGAGGAACTCAGGCTCAAGCTTGCAATTGAAGAAGGTATTCCACGAACCTTGGATCAAGTGTGGGGTGCGTCACTGGATGATCTCGCTAAGGCGTATAGGATGGATGGCGCTAAAATAACGCCTAAGCCTCCAAGTTCCAATAGCTCGGGAAATGCTCAAATATTTATTGTTGAGGGGCATTCGTTAATAAAGGAAGTACAATTTAGTCCTGTTAGTTCTGAGTCGATACATAGTGGTCAGTACTATAAGTTTACTTTTGTGGATGGGAGCAAGGTTAAGGTTATTGACCCTGCTACCTATAAGGTTAAATATAAACTCAACTCTGAGGGGGTTTATCAGGCGGATCTTGAAAAAAAGACAGCGTTTTATAATTCATCTGGTCAAAGGTTGGTTTGTAAGAACGACATATGGGTCTTGAAATGATTAAAGTGAACTGGTTTGCCCCCGTCGTCCCAGGTGTAGAACTGGCTGGTATTGAGTTGGGGGCTGCGCGTGAGGAGTTTGAATCCATGCTCCTTGAGTGTTGTGTAGATCCGAAAGCGAAGGTGTATAAGTTTTCTGATACTCCATTGTTGGTTTTGGACGTTACGGAAAGTTCAGGTAAGACATTTTTTCGGTTTGATATTTTTGATTTGAATCTTACGGGCTGGAATTTGCAGTTTCCAGGTTCAGAGAAAGTGTTATCCGAGACTAGGGCGCTTGTGGTCGGTTTTTTGAATGGTAGGGTTTCCAGTGTCTCCGTATGGATGTTCGATTATTTTGGCTCGCTGGGAGACAAAAGACTAACTTACTCCTATCAGGGGAAAGTGGAGGGTAGGGGGCTTGGTTCGCGAGTTGATTGTGCAGCTACTTGTTTTGAGCTGATTTATGATGAGGCTGAAGAATGGTTTTACGCTCGTACCGATAGAATAATTTTCGGTGGTGGAGGAGGCAGTCTGGAAGATTCTGAAGATCAATTGATTCATATGATTATGATTTTTTAGAAAGTGATTTGGAGTGGTCGTCGGTTGTTTTGAAATGAAAAGGGGCTGGGCGGAAGGGACGACGGAAACGACAGATTTATTTAATTAAATAAATCTGTCCCCTTTAAGTTCGCTTTAAGTTTTTAAGTTCTAAGTTGCTGTCAGCCGATGGTCAGGTGCTGGCGCCGGAGGATGTGGCGACGAAATTGGCTGTTGAGCACTGAGTGAGCTGCCGATTTGTTCGACGCTGTGCATGAGCATCGTCAGGGCGCCGAATCGATTGATTGACGCCAAAATAGTGGCCATCTAATATCGCGCCGATGTTTGATATCACCTCCGTCTCGTTGCGCTCATTAGGGAAGATTCACACGTGAACAAACCTGCACTCGTCACTTTGACCTTGGCGTTCGCGCTTTCAGGTTGCCATTCCAACGTTCGGGATTCTTCTCCCAATCTGCTGAAAGACGGTGTCCAACTGCACCAGAATACGGTGGCGGTCGATGCGCAGCACGCCAAGGTAGTGATGAAAGCGTCGGGCTCGACGATCCCTGTAGAATTTTCGATCCGTCGTGCAGACGATCCCGACCGCCGCATGGAAGAGTTGGGAACCGTTGTGGATTCGGGGCGAGGCAAGGTGTTCGGCTGGATTGCCAAGCTCAATGAAGTGGGCAACAGCGCGGTGGCCAAACGCTTCCCGCAACTGGAAACCCAGGCCGATGCCGATAAGACAATTGAAGTGTCGGGCTATGCGAATGGCCCTCGCACCGGAGTTCTCCATACCTGCGGGCCAGTGAGCAATTCGTTTACGCCAGAGCGTGGCAAAGCCTATCTGGTGGAGTTTGAGTTTGTTGGCGGCAGTTGCGAGCAGCACGTCTACGACGTTACTCAGCCCGAGCAGCGCATTCCTGTGAAGAGCTGACCTGCTGAATTCAGAGAGAGCCCATCAATGCGTGAGGAAGAATTTTGCCTGTGAGTGATGTGAGTTATCCGCGTCTGAAGGTTTTCCTGGCTTTTCTTCTTTGCCCGTTGGCGCCGGGTTTTATCGCCGGCTTCTTCAAGACGATTGCGACCGTCGCCCATCTGGCCATGAACCCACGGTTGATGGGGGAGGTCGCAGGGGCGGAATTGATGTTGATGCCATTCCTCGGACCTGTTCTGGCTCAAGTGGTATTTCTCGTGCCATTTCTGCTGTTTTCATTGGTGATCGCATCGATGAAAGTCAAAAGGACAAGTCGAGCCTGTTCCGTGATAGCGCTGTCGGGCGCGGTGCTGGCCACTTTATGGGTTACTCCGTTTATCGTCGCCGTTGTACGGGATGTAGAGAGTGCGAAGTTTTCCGATGAGATTTTCGGAATGGTCGTACTCTTTGTCACTTCAATGGCGACATGCTGGTTGACTGCCCGTTTCTTCCTGCCTGATCCGACAGAGCTGGAGACTGATATCCGCCAGGGCGGTTAGTGCTTCTTAAAGGATTCCAAGGAATGAAGGTCAATCAAACAATTTTTGATGAGCTCTGGAACGGTGAAAAAAACATTTGCTTCTTTGTTTGCTCAGGCAAGAGCTTTTGGGTCGTAGACGAAAAATACAACTTCACCCTTGATGCGGAAAAAGACTACCGTGCTTACCTGGACGCCGGGAGTATAAGCCAGGAACAATATGAACTCGCTTGCAAGGCGTTTAGAGGGGGTGTCCTTAAAATGACTGCGGATAACTTCCCCAAGTACCTCCACGACTCAAGCGAAAAAATTCTGTCTTCCCACGATCTGCAGGATTTTATCGGGGCAGATGCAGAGGTTTTTAAAAGGGTTGAGCATTACTACCAGACAGGCGAGGGCTTGACGCCTGATGTGTACAAGCGTGCCAATGTTATTAGCTCGCGCTTCCCAAGTTTTTATATCAATTTTGATCGGAAAATATTCATGCACATGGATGATGTGCGTGTTCATGAGGATCTGGTCGAGCCGGGCTGGACTGCAGAGAATGCTGATTTCAGCTTTCTGATTCCGGCGAGTGAGCGGTACTGGGTAGTAGCAGGGAACGATTACTGGAAACTCAGATTTGTATGAAAGGGTCCCTGTCACGCCCTCGCTGATATGTACATTTCTTGCCAAACGCAAAATTGAACGCCAGAAAACAGAATGGGTTTTGGAAGCGTGGGCACAAAAACGCCCTGGATTATCAGGGCGTTTTTATTGGGCAGATACAATCAGCACAGTCGTTAACGAAACGCCGGCACCACATGCTTGATAAACAGCTCCAGCGACTTCTTCTTCTCCGCATGCGGCAAGCTGTTGTCGCACCAGAAACTGAACTCATCCACCCCCAGTTCCTGGTAGTACTTGATTCGCGGAATGATTTCCTCCGGCGTCCCGATCATCGCCGTCCTGTGCAGGCTCTCCAGTTCAAACTCCGGCCGTCCGGCAAATTTCTCTTCCGGGCTCGGGGCGAGGAAGCCGTTCACCGGCACTTCCTTGTTGCCGAACCACGCATCGAACGTGCGATAGAAACGTGAGATGGCTTTGGCACCAACCTTCCAGCCTTCCGGGTCATCCACCGAATGCACGTGGGTATGACGCAGCACCATCAATTGCGGACGCGGCACATCAGGGTTGTTGTCCAGCGCCGATTGAAATTTATTCTTCAGGTCGAGGACTTCTTCATCACCCTTCATCAGCGGCGTGACCATCACGTTGCAGCCGTTGGCCACGGCAAAGTTGTGCGAGTCCGGGTCGCGGGCGGCGATCCACATCGGCGGATTGGGCTTCTGAATCGGTTTCGGCACGCTGGTGGAGGTGGGGAATTTCCAGATCTCGCCATTGTGGGCGTAGTCGCCTTGCCACAGGGCACGGACCACCGGGACCATTTCCCGCAGCGCCTGGCCGCCGGATGAGGCGGGCATGCCGCCGGCCATACGATCGAACTCCACCTGATAAGCACCACGGGCCAGGCCGACTTCCATCCGGCCGTTGCTGATCACGTCGAGCAACGCGCATTCCCCGGCGACCCGCAGCGGGTGCCAGAACGGCGCGATGATGGTGCCGGCGCCCAGGTGAATCGTGGTGGTCTTGGCAGCGAGGTAGGCCAGCAGCGGCATCGGGCTCGGCGAGATGGTGTATTCCATGGCGTGGTGTTCGCCGATCCACACGGTGCTGAATCCGCCGGCCTCGGCCATCAACGTCAGTTCGGTCAGGTCTTCGAACAGTTGACGGTGGCTGACGCTTTCGTCCCAGCGCTCCATGTGTACGAACAGGGAAAATTTCATGACGCTACCTCGAATCTCTTGTGGTCGGCCGGTCACATGCAGGCCTGTTTAAGTGCAATCGTGCGGATCAGGCGAAGGCGGCCAGGGCGCCCATCTTGCCGTGGCAATACACCAACGGGCTGGCGTCCTGCTGAGGCACGATGAGGTTTTTCACCGCGCCGACCATGATCGCGTGGTCGCCGCCTTCGTATTCGCGCCACAGCTCACATTCGATGATAGCTGTCGCGTTGGCCAGGATCGGGTTGCCCAGTTCGCTCAGCGTCCACTCGATGCCCTGCGCCTTGTCCTTGCCTTTGCGGGCGAACGCGTAGGCTTCGCTCTGCTGGCCGCCAGACAGGACGTGAATGGCAAAGCGTTTGTTCTTGATCAGGACGGGGTAGGAATCGGAACTGTAGTTGGGGCAGAACAGCACCAGGGCCGGGTCCATCGACAGCGAGCTGAAGGCGCTGGCGGTGAGACCGACGATCTGGCCGTCGTCATCAAGCGTGGTGATGACGGTGACGCCGGACGGGAACGAGCCCATGACTTGTTTGTAGACGGCAGCATCGATCATTGGTCAATCCTCGAGTGCGGTGAAGCGTGTTTTTATGTGTTTATGGGTCTGATGGTATACCGTAATACATCGATTGCAAGTGCTTTTTTGGTGAAACGATAAACGTGGTTCATCCGTCGGAAAGTCAGCATTTACGGGGCTTTTGTCTAGCTGTAAAGCCTGGTGATCAGGGAGGATGCCGGATCAGATGCCGTCGCAAACAGCGGATCAGTCTTGTGAAAATGTTGGAATACCATAATATGGTCTGCATCTGAGGGGCGGCCATGAAGCGCCCCCGGTTTGGCTTCATACAACGATAAGAACAGACCCAATCGAGTTCATGTATATGTCCCAGATGTCCCGGCAAGATCCGTTGATCGAGAATCACACGGTCGACTACGTCCCACTCGCGGAACGCCACGGGAAGGCCCGCGACCTGTTCACCCTTTGGTTCAGCACCAACATTGCGCCACTGCCCATCGTCACCGGCGCCATGGTGGTCCAGGTGTTTCATCTCGACCTGTTCTGGGGGCTGCTGGCGATTGCGCTGGGGCACATGATCGGCGGGGTGGTGATTGCCCTGGCATCGGCGCAGGGTCCGCGCATGGGCATTCCGCAGATGGTGCAGAGTCGTGGTCAGTTCGGGCGTTACGGTGCGCTGCTGATCGTGTTTTTCGCCGCAATCATCTACATCGGCTTCTTCATTTCCAACATCGTGCTCGCCGGTAAATCCATCGTCGGCATTGCGCCGTCGGTGCCAGCGCCGTTGAGCATCCTGATCGGCGCCCTCAGCGCCACGGCGATCGGTGTGATCGGCTACAACTTCATCCATACGCTCAATCGCATCGGCACCTGGGTGATGGGCAGCGCGTTGCTGGCCGGGTTCATCTACATCTTTGCCCATGAGTTGCCGGCAGACTTCTTCACCCGTGGCAGCTTCAATCTGTCCGGGTGGCTAGCGACAGTGTCGCTAGGCATCATCTGGCAGATCAGCTTCTCGCCGTACGTCTCTGACTATTCCCGCTACCTGCCGGCGGACATCGGTATCAGCAAGCCATTTATCGCAACTTATCTGGGCGCCACGCTGGGCACGATTCTGTCGTTCACATTCGGCGCGGTGGCAGTGTTGGCGACGCCGGAAGGCACCGAAGCGATGGCCGCGGTCAAACAGTCCACCGGTTGGCTGGGGCCGATTCTGATGGTGCTGTTCCTGCTCAACATCATCAGCCACAACGCGCTGAATCTGTACGGCGCGGTGTTGTCGATCATCACCTCGATCCAGACCTTTGCCAGCCAATGGACGCCGAGTATCAAAGTGAGAGTGATGTTGTCGAGCGTGGTGCTGGCGGGCTGCTGCGTGGTGGCGCTGGGGGCGTCGGCGGATTTCATTTCCGAGTTCATCGGGCTGATTCTGGCGTTGCTGCTGGTGCTGGTGCCGTGGGCGTCGATCAACTTGATCGATTTTTATCTGATCAAGCGCGGCAGCTATGACATCGCCTCGATCTTCCGCGCCGATGGCGGGATCTACGGGCGCTTCAATCTGCACGCGATCATTGCCTACTTCATCGGCATCATCGTGCAGCTTCCGTTCGCCAACACCTCACTTTACGTCGGCCCTTACGCCAATCTGGTGGACGGCGCAGACCTGTCGTGGCTGGTCGGCCTGATCGTGACCTGCCCGTTGTATTACTGCCTGGCGACGCGTGGACAGACGCAGGAGAGCAGGGCGACGCGGTTGGGCTTTACCGACTGATCCTGCGTACGCTACTCAAACAATGCCCGGCCAATCGCCGGGCATTGTCGTTTCAGTATTCTGGCGGTCACTCAAATTGGCCATATCGATCCCCTTTTGGCCAACCGGCCACTGTGCTCCGACTACGCTGTCGGCAAGAATCGAAGCCATAACTAAACGCTGCACCTTCCTTGCCCTTGGCTGATCTGACAGCCGCTGCCGTGTACAGAACATAAAAACCATCGACTCACGCTGCATTCGGGGAAACACAATATGGTCACGATGAAACGCATTCTGGGTGCCACTGTGTGCGGGCTGACGCTGCTGGCCAGCGCCGTGCAAGCCGAACAGCGCGAACTGCGGGTATACAACTGGGCGGATTACATCCTGCCAGCGGTGCCCAAGGATTTCGCCGCCAAAAGCAACATCAAAGTGACCTGGGACACCTTCGACACCAACGAATCCCTCGAAGCCAAGTTGCTGACCGGCAACTCCGGTTACGACCTGGTAGTGCCGTCGAACCAGTTCCTCGATACCCAGATCAAGGCCGGCGTGTTCCAGAAACTCGACAAGTCCAAGCTGCCGAACTGGAGTCACCAGGACCCGGCGCTGCTCAAGTTGCTCGACTCCAACGACCCCGGCAATCAGTACGGCGTGCCCTACATGGTCGGCACGGTGTTGATCGGTTTCAACCCGGCCAAGGTCAAGGCTGCGCTTGGCGAGAATGCGCCCGTGGACAGTTGGGATCTGGTGTTCAAACCCGAGAACATGGAAAAACTGAAATCCTGCGGCGTGGCGATGCTTGATTCACCGTCGGAAATTCTCCCGCTGGCCCTGCATTATCTGGGCCTGGACCCGAACAGCCAGAACCCGGCCGACTATGAGAAAGCCAAGGACCTGATGCTCAAGGTTCGCCCTTACGTCACCTACTTCAACTCGGCCAAGTACATGACCGACATCGCCAACGGCGACATCTGCGTGGCCATCGGTTACTCCGGCAGTTTCTACCAGTTCGGCAACCGTGCCAAAGAGGCGGGTAACGGCGTGGTGGTCGACTGGCGCTTGCCGAAGGAAGGCGCGCCGATCTGGTTCGACACCTTCGCCATTCCGAAGAGCGCGAAGAACGTTGAAGAGGCTCACGAGTTCCTCAACACCTTGCTTGAACCGAAAGTCATTGCTTCGATCAGTGACTTCCTCGGCTACCCGAATGCGAACAAGGATTCGCTGCCGCTGATCAACAAGGAAATCACCGGCAACCCGAACCTGACGCCGACCAGCGAAGCGCTCAAGACGCTGTACGTGGTGCAGCCACTGCCGCAGAAACTGGAGCGGGTGCGGACGCGGGTCTGGACCAGCATCAAGTCCGATAAGTAAATTCAAAGCCGAGTGAGCGAATCCTGTTCGCTCCCTCGGCTTTTATTTTGCCCGACTTTCTTCGGGCGACTTGTCCTTCGTCAGGATCAGACTCAGCAACACCGACGCCAGAATCAGTCCGCCGACAATCGCCAGCGACCACTCCACCGGCATGTGAAACCACGGCATCGCCGTCATCTTCCCGCCGATGAACACCAGCACCAGCGCCAGTCCGTACTTGAGCAAATGAAAGCGGTCGGCCATGTCCGCCAGCAGAAAATACAGCGCCCGCAGGCCCATGATCGCGAAGATGTTCGACGTGAAAATGATGAACGGATCGGTCGTCACCGCGAAAATCGCCGGAATGCTATCGACCGCAAACATCAGGTCGCTGGCCTCGATCAGCACCAGCACCAGAAACATCGGAGTGGCCCAGCGCACGCCGTTCTGCAGCACGAAAAAGCGCTCGCCATGAAAGCCGTTGGTGATTCGCAGATGTCCGCGCACCCAGCGCAGGAGCGGATTGTTATCGAGGTCCGGTTGCTGTTCGGCGAACACCAGCATCTTGATCCCGGTGATGATCAGGAACACGCCGAACACATACAGCAGCCACGTGAACTGCGAGACCAGCCACACCCCGGCAAAGATCATCGCCGCGCGCATCACGATCGCGCCGAGCACCCCGTACAGCAGCACCCGGCGCTGCAACTCCGGCGGCACGGCGAAATAGCCGAAAATCATCACGAACACGAACATGTTGTCGATCGACAGTGACTGCTCGATCAGATAGCCGGTGAGGAATTCCAGGGTCTTGCGCTGGGCGATTTCGGGGCCGAATTCGCCGTTCAGATACCACCAGAGCAGCCCGGCGAAGGCCAGCGCCAACATGCACCAGGCAATCACCCAGGACGACGCTTCGCGCACCGAGACCCGATGCGCCTTGCGCCCGCCGAAGACAAACAGGTCAACGGCCAGCATGGCGAGGACAAAAACGATGAAGGCGACCCACATCCAGGGTTCGCCGATGTTGATGGGGTGCATGTCGTTCTCCCTGTCTTTATGTTTTTCGGGGTAGACGGGGCCATGCTAGTAGGAGAATTCTGACGAAGAAAAATCGTTTATTTCGTGGGTATTGTTCGTTAAAAGCGAAGTGTCGGGCGCTACGGGCAGCGCACGGGTAATACTTCATTCAACACTTCTTTGGTAACCTCGCTGTCGAGTCAGTCCATCACGCCAGGAGCGACGATCATCGACACGCCAGATCCTCAAGCCGTCTGCAGCCCGATCACCAGCGCTGCAATATTCATCGTGGCGACCCTCAACACCGAAGCCGAGGCGGCCGAAAAAGTCCGTGGCTGGTGCGCCGATATCGCGGGTTTGACGCGCTCGGTCGGCAAGCGCGTTCCCTCGGGAAGCCTGTCCTGCGTCTGTGGTTTTTCTTCCAGCGCCTGGGATCGCCTGTTCGGCAGCCCGCGACCGGCGTCCTTGCATGACTTTCGCGAGTTCGGTGTAGAAGGGCGGCGCGCCGTTTCCACGCCGGGCGACCTGCTTTTGCACATCCGTGCTGATCAGATGGATTTGTGTTTCGAACTGGCGACGCAGCTGATGTCTGCGCTGGATGGCGCCGTGACGGTAACCGATGAGGTGCAGGGTTTCCGCTATTTCGACATGCGCAGCATCATCGGTTTTGTCGACGGTACGGAAAATCCGGTCGGGCGCAAAGCCGAGCATTTCACCCTCGTAGGCGATGAAGATCAGGCGTTCAGCGGCGGCAGTTATGTGCTGGTGCAGAAGTATCTGCACAACATGAAGGCATGGAACGAATTGCCGGTCGAGGCGCAGGAACGGGTGATCGGGCGAACCAAACTGTCCGATATCGAGCTGGACGATTCGGTCAAACCGAGCAATTCCCACAGTGCGTTGACAACCATCACCAAGGACGGCGAAGAGGTGAAGATCCTGCGCGACAACATGCCGTTCGGCCGGCCCGGCGCAGGTGAGTTCGGCACTTATTTCATTGGCTACGCACGCTCGCCGGAGCCGCTGGAGCAGATGCTGGAGAACATGTTTGTCGGCAAGCCGCCGGGCAACTATGACCGGTTGCTGGACTTCAGCACGGCGGTGACCGGCAGTCTGTTCTTCGTGCCTTCGGCAGATTTACTGGAAGAACTGGCAGAGCGATAAAAAAACGGCGGGATCAATTGATCCCGCCGTTTTGCATTTACTTGCCTGCCGCCAGTGCCGGCGTACGTGGCGGCACTAAACGTTTCGACCCGGTCGCTTCGAACGCTGCTGCCAGTCGCAACAGTGTCGAATCGTCATAGGCCCGCCCGGCAAACGTCAGCCCCACCGGCATGCCGATGTCGGCCATCACGCCCATCGGCACGGTGACGGTCGGTACGCCGAGGTGACGGATTGCGAGGTTGCCGTTGGCGACCCAGATGCCGTTGCTCCAGGCGATATCCGCCGAGGCTGGGTTGACGTCGGCGTCGGCCGGGCCCACGTCAGCGTTGGTCGGGAACAGCACGGCGTCGAGGCCGAGGCGATCCATCCAGTCTTCTAGATCGAGCTTGCGGGTCTTCTCCAGGCCGCGCAGGCCGTCCGGCAGTGTCGGGATCTGATCCCACGGCGTGATGCCGCGCTCGGCCATGCGCACGTATTCGTCCATACCGGCGGCGAGGTCGCCTTCACGGTTGGGCAGGGTACCCGGGTCGTGCGGGAAGATTTTCGGCCCGTCGACGTCCGCCAGTCGGTTGAGTTTCGGATCACCGTTGGCACGCAGGAAGTCATCGAAGGCCCAGGCCGACAGGTCCCACAATTCGTGGTGCATGAACTCTTTGGAGACGATGCCGCGATTGAACACGGTTGGCGCGCCCGGACGATCGCCTTCGCAGTTGGAGACCAGCGGGAAATCCACTTCGATCACTTCGGCGCCGGCCGCTTCGAGGGCCTGACGTGCCTGTTTCCACAGATCGATCACCGAGGCGCGGGTGTTGATACGTTGTCCGGTTGGGCCGCCGATGCCGGGCTCTTCGCTGGTGCCGGCCTCAGGGTCGGCGTTGATGTACATGCGCGGTACGCCCAGGCGTTTACCGGCCAGCGCATCGCTCTTCACCGCCAAATCCAGATAGGAAGCCGGGCGCACCGAGGCGACGCTCGGGATCGGCACCCAAGGCTGCAGGCGCCACAGGTCGCCACGGGTGTCGGTATCTTCGGCGACAACTACGTCGAGCACTTCCAGCAGGTCGGCCATGGTGCGGGCGTACGGCACTACCACGTCCATGGTCGGCGTCAGCGGCCAGTTGCCGCGAACCGAAATCACGCCGCGCGACGGCGTGTAGGCGCACAGACCGTTGTTCGACGCCGGGCCGCGACCGCTCGACCAGGTTTCTTCCGCCAGACCGAATGCCGAGAAGCTTGCAGCGGTGGCGGTGCCGGCACCGTTCGACGAGCCGGAAGCAAACGGCGCGGTCAGATAAGCGGCGTTGTACGGGCTTTCGGCGCGGCCATAGACGCCGCGTTGCATCCCGCCATTGGCCATCGGCGGCATGTTGGTCTTGCCCAGGCAGATCGCGCCGCCCGCACGTAGGCGCTCGATGGTGAACGCATCGCGCTGGGCCACCAGATCGGCGAACGCCGGGCTGCCGGACGCAGCGGTCAGGCCTTTGACCAGATAGCTGTCCTTGGCGGTGTAGGGGATGCCGTCCAGCGGACCAAGGGTTTCGCCCTTGGCGCGACGGGCATCGGAGGTCTGCGCCTCTTTCAAGGCCTCGGGGTTACGCACAATCACTGCGTTCAAGGCAGTGGCGGTGTCAGGGCCGTCAAAGGCGTCGATGCGCGCCAGATACGCCTGCACCAGTTCAACTGCGGTGGTCTGACCGGATTCGAGCGCGGCGCGCAGTTGGGCAATGGAGACTTCAGTGACTTCGATCATGCTGTTACCGCCGACAGGTTCGCTAAAGGGTGGTTGATCATTGTTATCGTCGAAACGTGTCAATCATTCTTGATGGACGAAACTCTACCCTGAAGTTTGTCGATTGGCATGTCCTAATTCGATAAATATCGACAAAAATCAGCGAAAAAATTCTCCGGGCGTCTCGCCAAACTGTTGGCGAAAGGCTGCGATGAACGCCGATGTCGAATCATAACCGCAGGCCAGAGCCACTTCGGTGACCCGTTCGCCACGCTCCAGTGGCGTCAGCGCGCCCAGCAAACGCAAGCGCTGGCGCCATGCGCGGAAGGTCAGGCCGGTATCGCGCAGGAACAGCCGGCTGAGGGTTTTCTCGGTCACGCCGAACTTTTCGCTCCAGTGGCTGAGTGTGGTCTGCTGTTCCGGATGTTGCTCGAGACTTTGATAGATCTGCCGCAAACGAAGGTCCTGGGGCAGTGGCAGCATCAGGTCGATTTGCGGGGCTTCGGCCAGTTGATCGAGGATCACCTGCGCCAAACGTCCGTGAGGGCCGCTCTGGTCATACTCGACAGGAATCTGACTGAAGGCCCGAATCAGCTCACGCAAGAGATCACTGACGCCGAGCACATGACAACGCTCCAGCGCCCAGCTCGCCACACTGCAATCGATGTACAGACTGCGCATTTCCGTGTGCGGCGAACTGAATACCCGATGCGGCACACCCGCCGGAATCCACACGGCCCGCTCCGGCGGCGCAACGAAACGACCGGCGGCAGTCTGCACTTCAAGTACACCCTGAATCGCGTAAGACAACTGCACCCACGGATGACTGTGGCGGCGGGTCAGGGCACGATTGGGCAGCGATTCGGTGCGTCCGTACAACGGACGCGGAAGGCTGGGCAGCCCGGGGATGCTGCGTCTGACGCTCTTGTCGTGTCCTTTTGGCGGCATCTTGAGGCTCTTCGGCGTTAGTCGGTAATTTCCAGTCACGTTAGAGTCGCTTCCACGTACTGGCAACCCCCGGATGAGCAAACCATGACGCGCCCAAGATTCTTGCCCGACAACTTCACCCTGACCCTGATCGGCGTGGTGCTGCTCGCCAGCTTCCTGCCCGCCAGTGGTCAGGTCGCGGTCGGCTTCGGCTGGCTGACCAATATCGCGATTGCGCTGCTGTTTTTCCTGCACGGCGCCAAGCTTTCGCGCGAATCGATCATCGCCGGCGCCGGCCACTGGCGCCTGCATTTGCTGGTATTCGGTCTGACCTTTGTCTTGTTCCCGCTGTTGGGTCTGGCGCTCAAACCGATGCTGTCGCCGCTGGTGGGCGACAACCTGTACATGGGCATGCTCTACCTCTGTGCGCTGCCGGCCACGGTGCAGTCGGCGATTGCCTTCACGTCGCTGGCCCGGGGGAATATTCCGGCGGCGATCTGCAGTGCGGCGGCGTCCAGCCTGTTCGGGATCTTTCTTACGCCGTTGCTGGTGACGCTGTTGCTGAATGTGCATGGTGACGGCGGTTCAACCGTCGACGCGATCCTGAAAATCAGTGTGCAACTGCTGCTGCCGTTCATCGCCGGTCAGATCGCCCGCCGCTGGATCGGCGCCTGGGTCGGTCGCAACAAGAACTGGCTGAAATTTGTCGATCAGGGTTCGATTCTGCTGGTGGTCTACGGCGCGTTCAGCGAGGCGGTGAACGAAGGCATCTGGCATCAGATTCCGGTGGTAGACCTGCTCGGTCTCGTGGTGGCCTGCTGCATTCTGCTGGGGCTGGTACTGCTGGCGTCGACGGTGTTGGGCAAGGCATTCGGCTTCAGCCAGGAAGATCGCATCACCATTTTGTTCTGCGGCTCGAAAAAGAGCCTGGCCACTGGAGTGCCGATGGCGCAGGTGCTGTTTGCCGGCAGCACGATTGGCGTGTTGATCCTGCCATTGATGCTGTTCCATCAGATTCAATTGATGGTCTGCGCGGTGCTGGCGCAGCGTTATGCGAAACGGCAGGAATCGGTGCCTGAGCTGATGGCGCAGGTTGATCCTTGATGTTCATTTGCAAACCATCGGGTATGCGCCGGGCGAAACGTCAAACGCTCTGAGCGTGATAACCTTCTCCGTTTTTGCACGCAGATAACGTGCTACTTGAATTCTAGGGAGGGAGTTGGATGCAAAATGAATCGGGTGTGATATCGGCATTTGTCGATAATTTGCTTACTGCCGCGCGAGAATGTTCGGCGACGTTCAAACAGTTTCCAACCGGTGGGCAGGACGAAAAGCTTTTGGCCGATACCATCTTTACCAATCTGGCTAATTACAGCCTGATTGAATTCAAGGATACGGTATTAAAAAGCAAAACGGAGAATAGTAAAGTTGACCGTGTTTATGCGGTTTGTTCTGCTGTCTTTTCAGACCCGCAACTCCGGGAACTGCACGACAGCTGCCATCTGTTTGCTGGAGATGATAACGACGGGAAGCAGGTTCTCTATATTTACAGGAATGCGGTGTGCAACGTAGAAGTGCTTAGGAATGTCCCATCTGGAAAGGCAGGGTGCCTTACTGAACGTTGTGAAGATAAAGACAAGATTAAGTTGCACATATATGCGAAAGATCTGTTTTCTGGTAACGCGAAGTACGCGTTGCCGGTAGAAGAGTTTGCAAAGTATATCGATCTGCTCGTGGCGACGACTTCGCAAGGGACGAAAGGAAGCGAAGTGTGTCTAGTGGTTGGTTACAAGGATGGAAGCGGTGAGTTTTGCTCCGAGCGATTTGAAAGCATTACAGCGCTGCATGTATGGTTCAAGGCTGAACAATCCAAACAGCACGCTAATGCAAATGTTAAAGCCGGGCCGGCGCAAGGTTCGGACTCCAGTGCCAGTCCCGGTTCCGGGAGAAAGCGCCGTGGCGGTGGCGATGGCGGAATGAGTGGCCCGAAATGATGCGCGCGCAAACATTGATTCAATTGCGCGTCGTAGACTCTTCACGAGTCCATTAGTCTGTCATGCGGGCTTCCTGACGTTGCAAGCCGATCGAAAGCATAAATGTGCAAATACGGCGCAACCAGTCGTTGGCTGGTTGCGCCGGCAAGCATCACTGAGGACTATTGAACTGATCCGAATAGCTGCCGTTCATGAGGGCGGAAGCGACCTGGTCAGAGCCTACGCCAACGCGAGTGGACGCGAATCGACTGGCCCCCACTTTATCGCCGCCATCGGAGGCGAGGGCGCCCGCGCGGACGTGGTCGGAACCGTCAGAAGCTACAGCGCCAGCGCCAACGTGATCGGAACCGTCAGAAGCTACAGCGCCAGCGCCAACGTGATCAGAACCATCTGAAGCTACTGCTCCCGCGCCCACATGATCCGAACCATCCGAAGCCACCGCTCCGGCACCAACGTGATCGGAACCATCCGAAGCCACCGCTCCGGCGCCAACGTGATCGGAACCATCAGAAGCTACGGCTCCGGCGCCAACGTGATCGGAACCATCAGAAGCTACGGCTCCGGCGCCAACGTGATCGGAACCATCAGAAGCTACAGCTCCGGCGCCAACATGATCAGAACCATCAGAGGCGACTGCTCCTGCACCGACATGATCTGAACCATCAGAAGCTACAGCTCCGGCGCCAACGTGATCGGAACCATCAGAGGCGACTGCTCCTGCACCGACATGATCTGAACCATCAGAAGCCACAGCCCCGGCGCCGACATGATCTGAACCATCCGAAGCAACCGCCCCGGCCTTGACATGATCCGCCCCGTCAGACGCCAGCGCCTGAGCCTGCGCAGCCCAGACACTGGGCATCACCACAACCGATGCAGCGACCGCCAGGACGACGCCTGACCAAAGCTTGTGTTTCATGATTTTCTCCACGACCCATCAGCCACAAAGCATCCGAGCATTGCCCGTCATTGGATCCTCGACGGAAGGCTCGTTGGCCCGGGGTTAACCAGATTGGCGATTGGCACGGGCGCACCCCAAGGCGCACAGGTGTCGACGGTTTACATGAAATCCGGACAGCGAACTGAAAAGTATAGTTCGCCCTCGGCGGGTGGCAGGCTTAAGGGGCTTGCAGGCGATAGTCGGTTACCTTCCTTGCAGGCAAGCGCTAGAAGAAAATCAATCTAAAAACCGCGCGGCGGATTGTGGCGTGTTTGCTAGGCTCAAGAATGTAGGCGAAGACGCAGACTGATGCGCAAGCGGATAGCGAGGAAGCGTTGGGCGCGTTCCGAAGGGTACACGGTTAGAAAGAACCCCGCGCTGGGTTCCAGCCCTTATGCCGTGTGAAGCAGCAGAGCACATTGCCTGTACTGTGAGAGTCCTGATAAACCTCGTAAGCCAGAGACCAGCACTGGCCGCCTACTCAAACACCAAAGCCCGCATCGTGCGGGCTTTGACGTTTTTGCGGGTTAGATACTGGCCAGCGCCTGCGCCAGATCCGCCCGCAGGTCTTCGATGTCCTCGACGCCCACCGACAGACGCACCAGGCTGTCACCGATGCCGAGCTTGGCACGGGTTTCGGCCGGGATGGTCGCGTGGGTCATGATCGCCGGGTGCTCGATCAGGCTTTCCACACCGCCAAGGCTTTCGGCCAAAGCGAAGATCTGCACGTTCTCCAGGAAGCGGCGAGCGCCTGCCAGATCACTGTTCAGATCCAGGGAAATCATCCCGCCGAAACCACGCATCTGACGCTTGGCCAGTTCGTGCTGCGGATGGGATTCCAGGCCCGGGTAGTAGACGCGTTTGACCTGCGGCTGTTGCTCCAGCCAGCGCGCCAGCTCCAGTGCGTTGCTGCAATGACGCTCCATGCGCAGCGCCAGCGTCTTCACGCCGCGCAGGGTGAGGAAGGCGTCGAACGGACCGGAGATGGCACCGACGGCGTTTTGCAGGAAACCCAAGCGCTCGGCCAGCGCCGGATTGTCACCGACAACCGCGATGCCGCCGATCACGTCGGAGTGACCGTTCAGGTATTTGGTGGTCGAGTGCAGCACGATGTCGAAACCCAGTTCCAGCGGACGCTGGATCCATGGGCTGGCGAAGGTGTTGTCGGCCACGCAGATGATCCCGCGCGCCTTGCAGATACGGGCGATGGCGGCGAGGTCGGACAGGCTCAGCAGCGGGTTGGTCGGGGTCTCGACCATGACCATGCGCGTGTCGTCCTGCAACGAGGCTTCGAACGCCGACAGATCGGCCAGGTCGACGTAGCTGAAACGATGCCCGGCACTGCGCTGGCGCACCTTGTCGAACAGGCGGAACGTGCCACCGTACAGGTCATTGCCGGACACGATGTGCGAGCCGGCGTCGATCAGTTCGAGCACGGTGGAAATCGTCGCCAGCCCGGAAGCGAAGGCGAAGGCCTGGGTGCCGCCTTCCAGATCCGCCACGCAACGCTCCAGCGCAAAACGCGTCGGGTTGTGCGAGCGGCCGTAGTCGAAACCCTTATGTACGCCAGGGCTGTCTTGCAGGTACGTCGAGTTGGCGTAGATCGGCGGCATCAGCGCGCCGGTGGTCGGGTCCGGCGTTTGCCCTGCGTGGATCACGCGGGTGGCGAAGCCCTGAGGGCGGGCGTTCTTGTCGTGCTGACTCATGCGAGGGATCTCCGTAACTGATTGAGCATGTCGACGCGGGTGATCAGGCCGTGGAAGCCGGAAGCGTCGGCAATGATCGCCACCAGGCCGCTGCTGAGCACGGCTTCCAGTTCAGCCAGCGTGGCGCCGGGGGCGAGGGTTTGCAACTTGTCTGTCATCGCATGGGCGACGGGTTTGCTGAAGAGCGAGGCGTCTTCGTGTACGCGAACCAGAATGTCCGATTCGTCGATCACGCCGACCAATTGTTTGCCATCCACCAGCACCGGCAACTGCGAGACATCGGCCAGGCGCATGCGCTGGAACGCGGTCATCAGCGTGTCGTCCGGGCCGACGCTGACGACTTTGCCGTCTTCGAAACGTCGGGCAATCAGGTCGCGCAGATCGCCGTAGCGTTTGCGCTGCAACAGGCCCTGATCGGTCATCCATTGGTCGTTGTAGACCTTCGACAGGTAGCGAGTACCGGTGTCGCAGACGAAGCTGACCACACGTTTCGGCACGGTCTGCTCACGGCAGTAACGCAGCGCGGCGGCGAGCAGGGTGCCGGTGGACGAACCACCGAGGATGCCTTCGGCTTTCAGCAACTGGCGGGCGTGATCGAAGCTTTCTTCGTCGCTGATCGAGTAGGCGCTACGCACGCTCGACAGGTCGGTGATCGACGGAATGAAGTCTTCGCCGATGCCTTCCACCGCCCACGATCCGGCAGTGCCCAAGTGCTTGCTGCGGCTGTATTCAGCCATCACCGAACCGACCGGGTCGGCCAGGACCATTTCAAGATCCGGCTGCACGCGTTTGAAGAAACGGGTCAGGCCGGTCAGCGTGCCGGCCGAGCCGACGCCGACCACGATGGCGTCCAGGTCATGCTCGGTCTGCGCCCAGATTTCCGGTGCAGTGCTGCATTCGTGGGCCAGCGGGTTGGCCGGGTTGTTGAACTGGTCGGCGAAAAAGGCGCCGGGAATGTCTTTCGCCAGACGGGCGGCGACGTCCTGGTAGTACTCGGGGTGACCCTTGCCGACATCGGAGCGGGTGATGTGCACTTCGGCGCCCATGGCCTTGAGGTGCAGGACTTTCTCCGTGGACATCTTGTCCGGCACGACCAGCACGACGCGGTAGCCCTTGGCGCGGCCAACCAGTGCCAGGCCCAGGCCGGTGTTGCCGGCGGTGGCTTCAACGATCGTGCCGCCGGGTTGCAGGCGACCGTCGCGTTCGGCGGCGTCAATCATCGCCAGGCCGATACGATCCTTGATCGATCCGCCGGGGTTCTGGGATTCGAGTTTGAGAAACAGGGTGCACAGGCCGGTATCGAAGCGGGTGACTTGTACCAGCGGAGTATTGCCGATCAGCCCAAGTACGGCAGGGCGTGATTCCTTTGACATTTCTTCACCTCTTTGTGGTGTTGATCGCGTTCCATTCGCGGGGGAAAAGCTCGCGTGCAACATAGGCGCAGACATCAACTGTCGCAACCTTTAGTCAGCGTGCAATTCAGCCATTTCGATCTAACGATAGAACGAAATCAGAGAGGGGAAGGGAGCGATTTACAGAGGTTTACACAGAGGCGTCATTGAGTATTCAAAGGGCGTCTTCGGCGTCACGGATGGCTTGATTCGGCAGTGAAAATCCTGCAGCGAAAATCGCTCAGTGATTGCTCATCAGGCCGTGCAGAACCCCCAGTCGCAATCCCGGCTCGGACGGCACCATTTGCGCGATCCCGAACACCTTGAATGCCGCCAGCATGACCACCAGGCCGCCGGGCAGAATGCTCTGGCGATGGGGTTGCAGGCCGGCCAGTTTCAGCTGTTGAACATTGCTGACTTCCAGCAGGCGCAACGACAGCCGCAGCAGGCCGCCGTAGGTGATGCCGCTTTGGCCGTAATCGTTCAGGCGATTGGCCTTGAGCACCTTGGCGAGCATCCGCGCGGTGCCCGAAGAGCCGATCGTCTGCTGCCAGCCCTGGGCGCGATAGCGACGGGCGACTTTTTCGAATTGCAGGATGGCGACCCGTTCGGCTTCTTGCAGGGCGCCGGCAGAAATCTCGCCATTGCGAAAGTAGCGCGCGCTCAAGGTGCCGCTGCCGATGGCAATGCTTTCGGTCAGCAGCGGCTGAGAGCCCTGGCCGAGAATCAGTTCGGTGGAGCCACCGCCAATATCGACCACCAGGCGCATGTCATCGGCGACCGGCAGGGTGTGGGCCACACCGGCGTAGACCAGGCGCGCTTCTTCATGCCCGGAAATCACATCGATGCGAAACCCCAGGTGCCGTTCCGCGCTGGCCAGGAACAACTGCGCGTTGTCTGCCTCGCGCACGGCGCTGGTGGCCACTGCTCGCACACGACCGGGCTCGAAACCGCGAAGCTTCTTGCCGAACCGCGCCAAGGCCTGCCAACCGCGATCCAGCGCCATTTCGTCCAATGCTCGGCCGTCGAAACCTTCGGCCAGCCGCACTGGCTCGCGCAAGGTTTTGACCTCCTGAATCATGAAGCCCTTTCTGCTGCGTACCGACTGGCCAATCATCATGCGAAACGCATTCGAGCCCAGATCGATGGCAGCAAACAGCGAGGTGTCTTCTTTCATGGGAGTCCTTGCAAATCTTCCGTCGGGAGGCTCGGGACGGTTTGCGAGGATTCTGCCGTGGGTTCGATGACAACCTGATGACGCGGGCGGGGCGGTTCAATGAATTCATCGCTGTCATGACACTGTCATTATCGGCCGCCTATTCTTGCCCCCAATACATCGCGTGCTTTTCATGATTTTGGCTGCCAACTTCGGCAGCTTTTTTTTGCCTGCGATTTAGTGGACGAGCAAAGTTTGCAATCCGTGGCGGCGTACGATTAATATACGAACCATATACATTTCGTATCGGAAATTGCCATGGGCATTGTGAAGATTTCAGAGGACATGCACGAGAATCTGCGCATCTCCAGCAACGCACTCAGCCGCTCGATCAACGCGCAGGCCGAGCACTGGATGCGCATCGGCATGCTCGCCGAGCTCTATCCCGACCTTGATCACCACGCCATCTGCCGGTTGCTGATTCGCGCCGAGCAGGCGGGTGGTCTGGATCTGCAACAAATCTGTGCCCTGGCCGATGCCGCGCAGAACATCCCGGTTCAAGAGGCAGCCAAGGCATGAGAAACCCGATCAAGATCAACACCCAAGCTGAAATCGCCCAGTCCCGCGTGGCCGGCCAACTGGCCGCCGAGGTACTGGCGATGCTGGTGCCGCACGTCAAGGCTGGCGTCACCACCGATCAGCTCGACCGGCTGTGCAACGACTACATCGTCAACGTGCAGAAAGCGATTCCGGCCAACGTCGGTTATCACGGCTTCCCGAAAACCGTCTGCGCGTCGGTCAACGAAGTGGTCTGCCATGGCATTCCATCGAGCCGGGTGCTGAAGGATGGCGACATCGTCAACCTCGACATCGCCGTCATCAAGGATGGCTGGTTCGGCGACACCAGCCGCATGTACGTGGTCGGCGAACCGACGCCCGAGGCGCGGCACCTGATCAAGACCACTTACGACGCCATGTGCGCCGGCATCCGTATGGTGCGGCCGGGCGCGACGCTGGGCGACATCGGCCATGCGATTCAAAGCCTGGCGGAAAAGGAAGGATTCAGCGTGGTGCGCGAGTATTGCGGGCACGGGATCGGCAAGGTCTACCACGATGAGCCGCAAGTGCTGCATTACGGTTATCCGGAGCAGGGCCTGAAGCTGAAAGCGGGCATGATCTTCACGATCGAGCCGATGCTCAATGCTGGCAAGCGTCATGTGAAGAGCCTGGCAGATGGCTGGACGGTGGTGACCAAGGATCAGTCATTGTCGGCGCAGTGGGAGCACATGGTGGCGGTGACGGAGGATGGGTTTGAAGTGTTGACGGCCTGGCCGGACCAGATCGAAGGCTACACGGCCATCGTTTAAAAAAATGGCCACCACAACCCGACGTTGTGGTGGCCAGAGAGTGACACGCAAATATCTGTTGAATCAGTGTGCGCCTGCGGCTTTGTTCAGATCGCTCTTGGCCCACTCGGTGTAGACGCATGCATCTGCTGTCGCCCAACGCACCTGCACCGGATCCCCGGCCTTCAACGGCATCCCAGCCGCCGACAATGCTTTCACGGTCATGGACGTGCCACCCGGCGTGACCACACTGCACGTCTGGCTCTCACCCAGAAACAGCACTTCAACCACCTTCGCCGACACCTCATTCCAGCCAGCTACCAACGGCTCACTCGCCGCTTGCTGCACACTCAACGCCAAAGCCTTTTCCGGGCGCACCATCAGCAGCACATCCTGCCCGGTCTGCAATCCAGCGGTGAGGCGAATCGACAGTGACTGACCTTCAAAACTCGCCGCCCCGTTGCCCTGAGCCTTGAGCTTGAGGAAGTTCGAGTTGCCAAGGAACGACGCCACAAACGCATTCGGCGGATTCTGGTACAGGTCATAACCGCTGCCGAGCCCGACAATCTTGCCGTGACTGAAAATCGCGATGCGCTGTGACAGGCGCATGGCTTCTTCCTGATCGTGGGTCACGTAGACGATGGTGATGCCGAGACGACGGTGCAACTGGCGCAATTCATCCTGCAAGTCTTCACGCAGTTTCTTGTCCAGCGCACCAAGAGGTTCGTCCATCAACAGAATGCGTGGCTCATAGACCAGAGCGCGAGCGATGGCGACCCGTTGCTGCTGGCCGCCGGACAGTTGCGAAGGGCGGCGATGGGCGAATTGCTCGAGCTGCACCAGTTTCAGCATCGCATCGACACGTTTGTCGCGTTCGGCAGCCGCGAGTTTGCGGATCGCCAGCGGGAACGCGATGTTGTCGCGCACTGACAGATGCGGGAACAGCGAATAACGCTGGAACACCATGCCGATGTCGCGCTTGTGCGGCGGCACGTTGACCAGCGACTGGCCGTTGACCAGGATCTCGCCGCTGCTCGGGGTTTCGAAGCCGGCGAGCATCGACAGCGTGGTGCTTTTGCCCGAGCCGCTGGAGCCGAGGAAGGTCAGGAATTCGCCGTCCTTGATGTCCAGCGAGATGTTGTCCACGGCCGCGAATTCGCCGTAGTGCTTGTTCAGGTTGCGCAGGCTGACCAGGGGTTTGTCGTTCTGCTGGGATGCGTCTTTGATCACGGCACTCATGTCGTACTCCTGGGCGCTCAGGCGCTGATTTCGTTGCGCCGGCGCAGGGCGGCGGCGATCACCATGACCAACACCGACAGGCCGATCAGCAACGTCGAGGCGACGGCGATTACGGGCGTCAGGTCCTGGCGCAGGGTGGTCCACATTTTCACGGGAAGGGTTTGCAGGGTCGGGCTGGCCATCATCACGCTGAGCACCACTTCGTCCCACGAAACCAGAAAGGCGAAGAGGGCGCCGGCCACCATCCCCGGACGAATCGCCGGAAAGGTCACCTTGAGCACCGCTTGCAAGCGTGACGCACCGCAGATCACTGCCGCGTCCTCAATCGACTGATCGAACAGCTTCAGCGAGTTGATGATCGAGATGATGGTGAACGGCAGCGCGACGATCACATGGCTGACGACGAAGGCGAACATCGTCCCGGTATAACCGAGCTTGAGGAACAGCGCGTACACCGCCACGGCGATGATCACCAGCGGCACAATCATCGGCAGGGTGAACAGGCCGTAGAGCATTTCCCGACCGGGAAAGCGCCCGCGAACCAGCGCAAAGGCAGTCGGCAAACCGAGGGCGACGGCGCAGATCATGGTCAGTACCGCAACCTTGAGGCTGGCCAGTGCTGCGCTCATCCAGTCCGCATTCGAGAAAAACTGGCCATACCATTTCAGCGTCCAGCCCGGCGGCGGGAACACCAGCCATTGGGACGAGCCGAACGACAGCAGGACAATGAAGACGATCGGCAGCAGCAGAAACAGCGCGATCAGCCCGGTGGTGGCGTACAGGCCGAAGCGCATCCGGCGGCTCATGGCATTGGGAGTCAGGAGCATGTCGGCTTACCTCGCGTTACTGGCGCCAACCGGGGATTCCGGCTGGAGCTTCAGGTAGAAGTAGAACAGCACCAGGGTGATGACGATCAGCAACGCGGCGCCGGCGCTGGCCAGACCCCAGTTGAGGAACGACTGCACCTGCTGAATGATGAACTCCGGCAGCATCATGTTCTGCGCCCCGCCCAGCAGCGCCGGGGTGACGTAGTAACCGAGCGACATCACGAACACCATCAACCCGCCGGACGCCAGCCCCGGCCGGCACAGCGGCAGGAACACCCGGAAGAAGTTGGTCCACGGGCTGGCGCCACAGATCGAACCGGCCTGCAGAATCATCGGGTCGATCGCCTGCATGGTCGCCTGCAATGGCAGCACGATGAACGGGATCATGATGTAGCTCATGCCGATCACCACGCCGGTCAGGTTGTGCACCATTTCCAGTGGCTGATCGATGATGCCCACGGCCATCAACGCTTTATTGATGACGCCCGAAGCCTGCAACAGCACCAGCCACGAATAGGTGCGGGCGAGGAGGCTGGTCCACATCGACAGCAGCACGATGTTGAGAATCCAGCGGCCCCAGCCCCGTGGCACCAGGGTGATTGCCCAGGCCAGCGGAAAACCCAGCAGCAGGCTGAACACGGTCACCAGTCCGGCCACCGAAAAGGTGTTGAACAGCACCCTGGCATAAGCCGAGTTGGCGAACAGTTGTTCATAGTTGCCAAGGCCCGGCACCGGTTCCAGCACGCCGCGCAGCAACAAGCCAATCAACGGCGCAAGAAAGAACAGGCCGAGGAACAGCAGCGCCGGCGCGAGGTTGCCGGCGCCGCGCCAGCGTTGCTTGAGGGACGGGGCTGGCGCCATGGCACTGGCCTTTTTTCCGGCGGCCGACCCGGCAGCGCTGGCGGCGCTCCCGGCGGCAGTGGAGGGACGGGACGCGGTGGCCGCCATTTTCATTTGACCAGCCATTCGTTCCACCGTGTCGCGATGGCCTGGCCGTTCTTGGCCCAGTACGCGAAATCAAGAGTGATCTGATCCTTAGCGTAGGCAGTCGGCAGGTTCGGGGCCAGCGTCGAGTCCAGACGCGCCACGCTGTCGACGTTGACCGGGGCGTAGGCGGTCAGGTTGGAGAAGTCGGCCTGGCCCTTGGCACTGCTGGCGCTGGCCAGGAACTTCATCGCCGCGTCCTTGTTTTTCGAGCCCTTTGGCACCACCAGAATGTCGGCCATGACCAGGTTTTGCTTCCAGCTCACGCCGACCGGTGCGCCGTCTTCTTGCAGGGCGTGAATCCGGCCGTTCCAGAACTGCCCCATGCTCGCTTCACCGGAGGCCAGCAGTTGCTGCGACTGCGCGCCGCCGCCCCACCAGACGATGTCTTTCTTGATGGTGTCGAGTTTCTTGAACGCGCGATCGAGGTCCAGCGGGTAGAGCTTGTCTGCTGGAACGCCGTCGGCGAGCAACGCCAGTTCAAGCACGCCGGGACTCGGCCATTTGTACAGGGCGCGTTTGCCGGGGAAGGTCTTGGTGTCGAACAGCGCGCTCCAGTCCTGCGGTTTGCTGGCGCCGAGTTTGCCCTCGTTGTAGCCGAGGACGAAGGAGAAGAAGAACGAACCGACGCCGTAGTCGCTGACGAAACGCGGGTCGATCTTGTCGCGCTGGATCTGTTTGAAATCGAGGGGTTCGAGCAGTCCTTCGGACGCGGCACGCAAGGCAAAGTCGGCTTCGACATCAACGACGTCCCATTGCACGTTGCCGCTTTCGACCATGGCTTTGAGTTTGCCGTAGTCGGTCGGGCCGTCCTGCACAACGGTGATGCCGCTGGCCTTGCTGAATGGATCGGCCCAGGCCTGTTTCTGCGCATCCTGGGTGCTACCGCCCCAGCTGACAAAGTTCACACTCTCGGCGGCCATCGCGGCCTGACCGGTCACGCTCAGCAGTCCCGCAAGAAAGATCGCGGTTGCAGCTTTGTTCAACACCATTTTTACGCCCTCATTGTTGTGTTTTTGAGCGGGCTTGCGTTGTTGCCCGCCTGTCGGGAGCAGTAGCTGGACGGTTTTTAAGGTCGTCCGGTCTATGGAATATCATATTATGGTATTCCAAACATTGTGCAAGCACTTTGCCTTACCGGCTATCTGGCAAACGGGGTTATTCGGTGAACGGAATACTCTCGACCACCTCAAGATCGTAGCCGGTCAAACCGGCGTATTTGAGCGGCGGGCCCAGGTGACGCAGCTTGCCGACGCCCAGGTTCTGCAGAATCTGCGCCCCGGTTCCTACCTCGGAATAGATCCGCGATTGCGAACGACTGAACTGCCGTGGCGGTTGAGTCAGCTGAGGCACCCGCTCCAGCAACGCCTGCGACGACTCATGATTGGCCAGCACCACGACCACGCCATGCCCTTCGGCCGCGACCCGCTGCAGCGCTGCCCATAGCGTCCAGTTCGTCGGCCCGCTGTACTCGGCGCCGACCAGATCCCGTAGCGGATCGATCACATGCACGCGCACCAGCGTCGGTTCTTCGCGACGCAATTCGCCCATGACCATCGCCATGTGCACACCACCCTCGATGCGATCTTCGAAAGTGATCAAACGGAAGGTGCCATGCACCGTCGGCAACTCCCGCTCGCCGATGCGCTCGATGGTGTGTTCGGTGCTCAGGCGATAGTGGATCAGATCGGCGATGGTGCCGATCTTGATCCCGTGCTTGCGCGCAAAGACTTCCAGATCCGGGCGGCGGGCCATGGTGCCGTCGTCGTTCATCACTTCGACGATCACCGAAGCAGGTGTGAAACCCGCCAGCCGCGCCAGATCACAACCGGCCTCGGTGTGACCGGCACGGGTCAGCACGCCACCTTCCTTGGCGCGCAACGGAAAGATATGGCCGGGCTGCACCAGGTCTTCTGCGCGAGCATTGGGCGCCACCGCAGCAGCAACCGTGCAGGCGCGGTCAGCAGCGGAAATGCCGGTGGTCACGCCGACCGCCGCTTCGATGGAAACCGTGAACGCGGTACTGAACACGCTGCCATTGCTCGGCACCATTTGCTCCAGCCCCAGGCGCTGGCAATGATCGTCAGTCAACGTCAGGCAGATCAGCCCCCGAGCCTCACGGGCCATGAAACTGATCGCCGCGGGCGTGCAACGGTCGGCGGCCAGCAGCAGGTCGCCTTCGTTTTCCCGGTCTTCGTCATCGACCAGCAACACCATTTTGCCGAGGCGATAATCTTCGATGATTTCTTCGATGCTGTTGAAGGCCATGCTGGACTCTCGATGTGGATGAAATTCGTGGTATACCATAATACAAATTCAACTGAGAGGTCACTATGAAGGCGTACTGGATTGCACACGTGGACATCACCGATCCCGATCACTACAGCCAATACACCGAGCGCGCGCCAAAAGCGTTCGCCGAGTTCGGCGCGAAGTTTTTAGCCAGAGGCGGGCGCAGCGAAGCGATGGAAGGGCGGACGACGCCTCAGCGCAGCGTGGTGATCGAGTTCGACAGCTACGAGCAGGCGGTGGCGTGCTATCGCTCGGCGGCGTATCAGGAAGCGAAAGGTTATCGCGAGGAATGGGCGAAGGCGGAAATCATCATCGTAGAAGGAATGGCGCCGTAAGCAGCACGATCAACGCATGAAATGAATCTTGCCGCTGTCGTCATTGCCCATGTACATGCCATAGACCCCGGCCTGGCGTTCCTCGATGTAGCGTTCGAGGATCTGCCGGATCGCCGGGTAGTAGATCTGGTCCCACGGAATGTCTTCGGGGGCGAAGAATTTGTAGTCGAGGGTTTCCGGGCCGTACTGGCCGGTGATCTCCAGCGCGAGGGCGCGGAAGATGATGTAGACCTCGCTGATTTTCGGCACGCTGAAGATCGAGTACGGCGAGACGATTTCCGCGCGTACGCCGCTTTCTTCCCAGACTTCGCGCAGGGCGGCCTGTTCGGTGGTTTCGCCGCTTTCCATGAAACCGGCGGGCAAAGTCCAGGTGCCGGCGCGCGGGGGGATCGCCCGTTGGCACAAGAGGTATTTGCCGTCCTGCTCGATGATGCAGCCGGCGATGATCTTCGGGTTCACATAGTGGATGTAGCCGCAGCCCCGGCACATCAGGCGCTCGTGCGTATCGCCCGGCGGCACTTGCTGACCGAGGTCAGCGCCACCGCATTTCGGGCAAAAGCTCGGGCTGAACATGTCAGTGACCTATGCGCGGTTCTTTCAGCGGGATGGGCAGGGTGATCGGCGGCGTGCCTTTGAGTACGGTGCCGGTTTCTTCCTGTTTGCGCTTGAGATAATCGAGGGCCACCGCAGCGGCCGCGCGAACGTGATCGACGCACGCCTGATGCGCCGCCAGCGGATCGCCGCTCTTGATCGCCTCGACCATTTTTTCCATTTCCTGGTTACTCGCGCCGCGACGGTTTTCCTGGGACACCGACGTCGCCCGCAGATAGCTGATGCGTGCCTGCAACTGGCGCAGCTGAGTGGCCGCGACATGGTTGCCGGAGCCTTCCAGCAGCACGTCGTAGAAACCCTGCACCGAGTCGATTACCTGTTGCAGTTCGCCGTCCTTGAGCGCCTTGCGGTTCTCGTCGAGGGCTTTTTCCAGGGCCTTGATGTCCTTGGCCTTGGCGCGCAGGGTGAACAGCTGGACGATCAGGCCTTCGAGCACGCAGCGCAGCTCATAGATGTCGACCGCATCGGCGAGGGTGATGATTGCCACACGCGGGCCCTTGGCGTCGGCGAACTCCACCAGGCCCTCGGATTCCAGGTGACGCAAGGCTTCACGCACCGACGTACGGCTGACACCCAGGCGATCGCACAGATCGCGCTCCACCAGGCGATCGCCCGGCAGCAGCTGGAAGTTCATGATGGCGCTTCGCAGTTTATCCAGCACGATTTCGCGCAGGGTGACGGGGTTGCGATTGACCTTGAAGCTGTCGTCGAGTGGCAGGCGTTTCATGGGGTCCGCTCTTTAGTGTGGCTGTCCATGCCAGACGGGCATTCAAACAGCCGAGGGGTTAACTGGAGGCCTCGGCGTCGGCTTCGGCGAAGGCTTCACGGGCGAGCCGGAAACTGTCCACGGCTGCCGGGACGCCGCAATAAATACCGACCTGAAGCAGAATTTCGCGTATTTGCTCACGACTCAGGCCGTTACGCAAGGCGCCGCGCACATGCAGCTTGAGTTCATGCGGGCGGTTCAACGCGGAGATCATCGCCAGGTTGATCATGCTGCGCTCCTTGAGCGACAGACCCTCGCGTCCCCAGACATGGCCCCAGCAGTATTCGGTGACCATTTCCTGCAGCGGGCGGGTGAAGTCGTCGGCGTTCTCGATCGAGCGCTGCACATAGGCTTCGCCGAGCACCTGGGTGCGGATCTTCAGGCCCTGCTCATATTTTTCGTGGCTCATGTGTCCTCCGCTCAACCCAGTGTCGGCAGGGCGCCGAGCTTGCCCTTGTGATAGATCATCGGCGTCACCGGTTGCGCCGGCAGGATCAGGTTCTTCACCGCGCCGACGATGATCGCGTGGTCGCCACCGTCGTATTCGCGCCACAACTCGCACTCGATGATCGCCGTGGCCTTGGCGAGGATCGGGTTACCGAGCTCGCTCAAATGCCAGTCGATGCCGTTGGCCTTGTCCTTGCCTTTGCCGGCGAAGGCGTAGGCCTCGGCGGTCTGGTCGGCGGACAGCAAATGGATCGCGAAACGCTTGCTGTCGCGCAGCACCGGGTAGGTGTCGGAGGCGTAGTTGGGACAGAACAGCACCAGCGCCGGGTCAATCGACAGCGCACTGAAGGCGCTGGCGGTGATGCCGACGATGCCGCCATCCGGGTCGAGGGTGGTGACCACCGTGACCCCGGACGGAAACGAGCTCATGACGTCTTTGTAAATGCCGGGTTCGATCATGTCGCAGGACTCCTAGCGCATCACAAACGGATCAGGCATCGGCGCCTGAGAGAGGTTGATCCACACCGTTTTCAGTTCGGTGTAGGCCAGCACCGAATCGATGCCGCTTTCGCGTCCATAGCCACTGTTCTTGAAACCGCCGATCGGTGCCATCGCCGACACCGCGCGGTAGGTGTTGACCCAGATGATCCCCGAGCGCACGTCCCGGGCCAGTCGATGGGCGCGGCCCAGGTCGCGGGTCCAGATACCGGCGGCGAGGCCGAACTGCGAGTCGTTGGCAATCGCCAGCGCTTCGGCTTCATCCTTGAAGCGGATGACCGAGGCCACCGGGCCGAACACTTCTTCCTGCATGATCTTCATCGAGTTGCGGTCGCACTCGAACAGCGTCGGTTCGTAGAACCAGCCGTCGCCCACACCGCTCGGCCGCTTGCCGCCCAGACGCAGGCGCGCACCTTCGGCAATGGCGTCGGCCACCAGACCTTCCACCACGGCCAGTTGCTGCGCGGTGGCCATCGGGCCCATTTCGCTGCTGTCGTCCTGCGGGTTGCCGATGCGGATGCGCTGGGCGCGTTCCACCAGTCGGCTGACGAACTCGTCGTAGATTTCGTCCTGTACCAGCAGTCGCGAACCGGATACGCAACTCTGCCCGGACGCCGCGTAAATCCCGGCAATCGCGCCGTTGATCGCGCTATCCAGATCCGCGTCGGCGAAGATGATGTTCGGTGACTTGCCGCCCAGTTCCAGCGACAGCTTGGCGAAGTTTTCGGCGCTGCTGCGCACCACATGCCGGGCCGTGGCTGCGCCGCCGGTGAAGGCGATCTTGCGGATCAGCGGATGGCGGGTGAGGGCAGCGCCGGTGCTCGGGCCGTAACCGGTGACAACGTTGACCACGCCCGGTGGAATCCCGGCTTCGAGGGCCAGGCGCGCCAGTTCCAGAATGGTCGCAGAGGCATGCTCGGACGGTTTGATCACGATGGTGTTGCCCGCCGCCAGCGCCGGCGCCAGTTTGATCGCGGTCAGATAGAGCGGGCTGTTCCACGGAATGATCGCGGCGACCACACCCATGGCTTCGTGCACGGTGTAGGCAAACAGGTCGGGCTTATCCAGCGGCAGGGTGCCGCCTTCAAGCTTGTCGGCAAGGCCCGCGGTGTAGTGGAAGAACTCCGGCAGATAACCGACCTGACCCCGGGTTTCGCGGATCAGTTTGCCGTTGTCGCGGCTTTCCAGCTGCGCCAGTTTTTCCTTGTTTTCAGCGATCAGGTCACCGAGACGACGCAACAGTTTGCCGCGCGCGGTGGCGGTCAGGCCACGCCACGCCGGGCTGTCGAAGGCGGTTTGCGCGGCTTGGACGGCGCGTTCTACGTCGGCCTCGTCCGCATCGGGCAGTTCGGCCCAGGGCTCGGCCAGCGCCGGGTTGAGGCTTTCGAAGGTCTTGCCGGAGAGGGCGTCGACCCATTCTCCGCCGATGCACATCTGGAAGCGTGCGAGTGTCATGCAACGATCCCCTTTATAGGGTTTTGTCGGGCGTGTGCGGTTTCGAGAAATTCCAGCAGCAGCTGATTGACCAGTCGCGGCGACTCTACCGGCATCATATGCCGTTGCTCGGGCAGCACGGCAACCTTCGCGCCGGGAATGCGCGCGGCCAGTTGCTCGGCCATTTCCGGGGTCGATCCGGGGTCCAGCTCGCCGGTGGCGATCAGCGTCGGCGCCTGGATGCTGGCCAGGTCGTCGGCGCGGTACATGTCCTGGGTGGCGAACAATTCGTAGGTGGTCAGGTAGCCCTGCGGATCATTGCCGGCCAGGGTCTGGCGGATCGCGGCGATCTGCGCCGGATTGGCCGCCTGGTATTCGCGGCTGAACCAGCGCGACAGCGCCGCTTCGGCATTCGCGTCCGGTCCATGTTCGGCGGCTTGCGCGGTGCGAGCGATGACCCCGGCGCGTTGCTCTTCGCTACGGTTGAACACACTGTTGAGCACCACCAGGCTTTTCAGGCGCTGCGGGTAATGCAGGGCGAAGGCCCGCGCCACCAGACCGCCCATGGAAAAACCGATCACCGACGCCAGCGGCAATTGCAGGTGGTCGAGCAACTCCAGCAACTGATCGGCATAACCGAGCAGGGCGGTGCCGCTGGCCGGTCGCGGGCTGGCGCCGTGTCCGAGCATGTCGTAGGCGATCACCCGATATTGCGTGGCCAGGCCAACGATCTGGCCGCCCCACATTTCTTTGTTCAGGCCCACGCCGTGGATCAACACCACGGGGTGGCCCTGGCCGGTCGCCAGATAACTGGTGCCGGCCGGGGTGAGTTCAGCGGTATGCCGAATCATGGAGCGCTCCTGCAATGCCTTCTTGTTTTGATTACTGGGCTTTTTCGGCGGCCAGTTCTTCCAGATCGATGTAGCGGTTGCCGATGCGCGGGTGCAGACGGCCACCGTCGGCGCAACCGAGTACCACGACGATTTCGTCGGCGCGCGGGGCATCTTCGATCTGCATTTCCAGGGTGATGTAGTGCGAGCGCAGGCCTTCGTCGTCCTTGTGCATCATCGGGATCTGGATCGAGGTGCCCGGACCGCCGCGCTTGTTGGTGAAGCTCAGGTAACTCTTGGCCTTGACCGCTTCGCGGTAGTGATTGCCAAAGCGCAGGGTGTGGATCACCGCCGAGGCGTGTTCGATCTCGCCGTCCGCACCGACGACTGCCGCTTTGCCGTAAGCCTCGATTTTCTCGGCGCCACCGATGATGCCCACCAGACGCTCGACCATCATCGCGCCGAGGTCAGAGCAGTTTGCGCGGATCTGCGGCTTGAGGTCTTCGACAAAGCCATTGCCGACCCACGGGTTCTTCATCACGACGGCCAGGCCCACCATGGTCACCGGGGTGTCGGAAGCCTTGCCGCCTTCAATGAAGGTCTCTTCGACATAGCTGACGATCTTGCGAATTTCGAAACTCATGAGCTGCTCCGTAGGGGGATAAAGAGTGTCTGTGCGTCTGATGGTATACCATAATACCGATCGTGCAAGTCCCCCACGCAAGATTCCCGCCCATCAGTCGGACGAATGCCCGTGCATTCAGCCGCTGCTGTAATCCCTTTCGGTTAACAAAAGATAACGTTGCGCCGATTGTCAGACGTTTCGAATGCCCGATAGGATGAGCCAGCTTCCGAAGTGGCTCTGGATTGCGGGTTTCAGGACTATGCTTCTGACCAACCGTCGCTGGAGCACACTTGCGGCGCCCTTGAAGGCCGAATGGCCTAACAATAATAAATAGGGGAAGGTCTATGAGTCGTTGCCGCCCGCCGGCGTTTCGCAACACCGCGTTGCTGGCCACAGCACTCTCTCTGCTGGGCTTTGCCACCTTGTCGGCGCCCGTACTGGCCGCCGAAGCGCCAGCCGACGTGGTCTACGCCATCGAATCGGCCAAGGCCCCGAAAAGCCTGATGCTCGATGTCGTTCACGCCGGTTCACGGCTGGTGGCGGTCGGTGATCGCGGGCACATTCTCTACTCCGACGACCAGGGCAAGACCTGGACCCAGGCCAAGGTGCCAAGCCGCCAGTTGCTGACGGCCGTGTATTTCGTCGACGACAAACACGGCTGGGCCGTCGGCCATGACGCGCAGATCCTCGCCAGCGAAGACGGCGGCCTGACCTGGACCAAACAGTTCGAAGACCTCAAGCGCGAATCGCCGCTGCTCGACCTCTGGTTCAAGGACGTCAACAACGGCTTGGCCGTGGGTGCCTACGGCGCATTGCTCGAGACCACCGACGGCGGCAAGAACTGGCAAGACGTCAGCGACCGCCTCGACAACCAGGACCAGTTTCACCTCAACGCCATCGCCGCCGTGAAAGACGCCGGGCTGTTCATCGTGGGTGAACAGGGCGCGATGTTCCGCTCCGCCGACTGGGGCCAGACCTGGGAAAAAATCGAAGGCCCGTATCAGGGCTCGCTGTTCGGTGTGATCGGCACCGCCCAGCCTTCCACGCTGCTGGCCTACGGGCTGCGCGGCAACCTCTACCGCTCCACTGATTTCGGCAGCACCTGGCAGCAAGTCGAACTCAAGGCGGCGCGCGGTGCGCTGGAATTCGGCCTGTCCGGCGCCACGCTCCTCGAAGACGGCTCGATCGTCATCGTCGGCAACGGCGGCACGGTGATCAGCAGCAGCGACAACGGTGAAACCTTCAGCGTGTTCAACCGCCCGGATCGCATCTCGCTGTCGTCGGTCACCGCCGCCGGCAATGGCAATCTGATCCTGAGCGGGCAGGGTGGCGTCCACACCACCACGCCCAACGGCACCGAGCTGGGCAAATGAGCCGAATCAATAATAAGAAGGCGGGGCTATGACTTCCTTGAGCACTCATCATCAGGACAAGGCGACGTTTCTCGAACGCCTGATCTTCAACAACCGCCCGGCAGTGATCGTGATCTGCCTGCTGGTCAGCATTTTCCTGTTCTGGCAGGCCACGCTGATCCGGCCGTCCACCAGTTTCGAAAAAATGATCCCGCTCAAGCATCCGTTCATCGAGAAGATGATGGAGCACCGCAACGATCTGACGAACCTGGGCAACACCGTGCGCATTTCGGTGGAAGCCAAGGACGGTGACATCTTCTCCAAGGAGTACATGGAGACCCTGCGCCAGATCAACGACGAGGTGTTCTACATCTCCGGCGTCGACCGTTCCGGCCTGAAGTCGCTGTGGAGCCCGAGCGTACGCTGGACCGAAGTGACCGAGGAAGGCTTTGCCGGCGGTGAAGTGATTCCGCAGAGCTACGACGGCTCCCAGGACAGCCTCGACATGCTGCGCAACAACGTGCTCAAGTCGGGTCAGGTCGGGCGTCTGGTGGCCAACGACTTCAAGTCGAGCATCGTCGACATCCCGCTGCTGGAGTCCTACCCGGACCCGCAGGACCAGGGCAAGTTGCTGGCGCTGGACTACCGCCAGTTCTCCCATGAACTGGAAGACAAGATCCGCAACAAGTTCGAAGCGCAGAACCCCAACGTCAAGATCCACATCGTCGGTTTCGCCAAGAAGGTCGGTGACCTGATCGACGGTCTGGTGATGGTGGTGATGTTCTTCGGCGTCGCCTTCGTCATCACCCTGATTCTGCTGTTGTGGTTCACCAACTGCCTGCGCAGTACCGTGGCGGTGTTGAGCACCACGCTGGTGGCGGTGGTCTGGCAACTGGGGTTGATGCACTTCTTCGGTTTCGGCCTCGATCCGTATTCGATGCTGGTGCCGTTCCTGATCTTCGCCATCGGGATTTCCCACGGCGTGCAGAAGATCAACGGTATCGCCCTGCAATCGAGCGAGGCGGACAACGCCCTGACCGCCGCGCGGCGCACATTCCGGCAACTATTCCTGCCGGGGATGATCGCGATTCTCGCGGATGCGGTGGGCTTCATCACGCTGCTGATCATCGACATCGGCGTGATCCGTGAACTGGCCATCGGCGCGTCCATCGGCGTGGCGGTGATCGTGTTCACCAACCTGATTCTATTGCCGGTGGCGATTTCCTATGTCGGCATCAGCAAGCGTGCGGTGGCCAAGAGCAAGAAGGACGCCAACCGCGAACACCCGTTCTGGCGCCTGCTGTCGAACTTTGCCAGCCCGAAAGTCGCACCGGTGTCCATTGCGCTCGCTCTGATCGCTTTCGGTGGCGGCCTCTGGTACAGCCAGAACCTGAAGATCGGCGACCTCGACCAGGGCGCGCCGGAATTGCGTCCGGACTCGCGCTACAACAAGGACAACAACTTCATCATCAACAACTATTCCACCAGCTCCGACGTACTGGTGGTGATGGTCAAGACCAAGTCCGAAGGCTGTTCGCGCTACGAAGCCATGGCGCCGATCGATGAGCTGATGTGGAAAATGCAGAACACCGAGGGCGTGCAGTCGGCGATCTCGTTGGTGACCGTGTCCAAGCAGATGATCAAGGGCATGAACGAGGGCAACCTGAAATGGGAAACCCTGTCGCGCAACCCGGACGTGCTGAACAACTCCATCGCCCGTGCCGACGGCCTGTACAACAACAGTTGCTCGCTGGCGCCGGTGCTGGTGTTCCTCAACGATCACAAGGCTGAAACCCTGGATCGTGCGGTGCATGCGGTGCAGGAATTCGCCAAGGACAACAACAAAGAGGGTCTGGAATTCATCCTGGCGGCCGGTAACGCCGGGATCGAGGCTGCGACCAACGAAGTCATCAAACAGGCCGAACTGACCATCCTGGTGCTGGTGTACATCTGCGTGGCGGTGATGTGCATGATCACCTTCCGTTCCTGGGCGGCGACCCTGTGCATCGTGCTTCCGCTGGTGCTGACCTCGGTACTCGGCAACGCGCTGATGGCGTTCATGGGTATCGGCGTGAAGGTCGCGACGTTGCCGGTGGTGGCGCTGGGCGTGGGGATCGGCGTGGACTACGGCATCTACATCTACAGCCGTCTGGAAAGTTTCCTGCGTGCCGGCCTGCCGTTGCAGGAAGCCTATTACCAGACCCTGAAATCCACCGGTAAAGCGGTGCTGTTCACCGGTCTGTGCCTGGCCATCGGTGTGTGCACCTGGATTTTCTCGGCGATCAAGTTCCAGGCCGACATGGGCCTGATGCTGACCTTCATGCTGCTGTGGAACATGTTCGGTGCGCTGTGGCTGCTGCCGGCACTGGCCAAGTTCCTGATCAAGCCGGAGAAACTGGCGGGGCAGAAGGGGAACTCGTTGTTTGCCCACTGATTGGGCCGCTGAAACGAAAAAGCCGCAACTTTAGGGTTGCGGCTTTTTTATGGGGCAAGCGGTCTCAAGTCTTAAGAAATTTCAGTACCAAGCACAACACTCAAAGCGCTCCGCGCATCATCCAGTTGCACCAACGTCGCATGCCGAGCCCCCAACGCATCCCGGTTCTCTATCGCCGTCAAAATGGCCTTATGCCGAGGCAACGCCAACTCATGGAGATTCGGCCGCTGATTCGAATGCTTCAACGCCTCGGCAATCGCCACCGACAGCATGTTGCACAGATTCGCCAGCAAGTCGTTATGGGTCGCATCGGCAATCCGGCTGTGGAAATCCAGATCCGGTTGCAGCAACGCTTCCGGCGTCGGCGCGGCTTCCATGCGCTGGTAGGCTTCGCCGATGGCGGCGATGTCGGCATCGGTGGCGTGTTGGGCGGCGAGGGCGGCAGCTGCCGGTTCGATGATGCTGCGCACGCTGGTCAGCACATTGAAGAATTCATTTTGCGGGCTGCTTTGCATCAGCCAGTGCAATACGTCCGGGTCGAGCATGTGCCATTCGCGGCGCGGCTTGACCACCGTGCCGACGCGCGGTTTCGAGTACACCAGCCCCTTGGCCACCAACACCCGCGTGGCTTCGCGCAACACCGGCCGACTGACCGCGTACTCCTCGCAGAGCAAGGCTTCGGCGGGCAGTTTGTCGCAAGGCAAAAAGCGTCCGGAAACAATCTGCATGCCCAGTTCCTGGACGATGCGCGAGTGCATGCTTTTGCGGTCGGAAGGTTTGCGGTAATCCATGGGGCGCGGGGCGATCCTGAACGATGGAGATGCCGCGCATCATAGCAGGCACCACACAATCTTGAGGCAGATACAGAGCAAATGTGGGAGCGGGCTTGCTCCCACAGGAGGCATGGTGGTGTCAGTGCGAGTGGCGAGGGACCTCAGCACCTCGACAACCCACCAGAAAATCAAAATCACACCCCTGATCCGCCTGCAACACATGGTCGATGTACAACTGACGATAACCCCCCACCAACAGCTGTTGTGGCGGTTGCAGATCCGCCATGCGCGCCGCCAGTTCGGCGTCCGGAATATCCAGGTGCAAACGCCCACTGGCGCAGTCCAGCTCGATCCAGTCGCCTTCTTTCACTGCCGCCAAAGGCCCGCCGGCCGCCGCTTCCGGGGCGACGTGCAACACGACGGTGCCGTACGCCGTGCCGCTCATGCGCGCGTCGGAGATGCGCACCATATCGGTCACGCCCTGTGCCAGCAGCTTGGCCGGCAAACCCATGTTGCCGACTTCGGCCATGCCCGGATAACCCTTCGGCCCGCAGTTTTTCATCACCAGAATCGAGTTCGCATCGACGTCCAGCTCCGGGTCGTTGATCCGCGCCTTGTACATATCGAAGTTCTCGAATACGACCGCGCGGCCACGGTGCTGCATCAGTTCCGGTGTGGCGGCGGATGGCTTGAGCACTGCGCCGAGTGGCGCCAGATTGCCGCGCAACACACAGATGCCGCCGTCAGCGCGGATCGGATTGTCGAGGGTACGGATGACTTCGTCTTCACCGTAGATCGGTGCGTCCTTGGTGTTCTCGCCGATGGATTTGCCGTTGACGGTCAGTGCGTCCGGATTCGGAATCAGATTGGCCTCGCCGAGGCGACGCAGCACCGCAGGCAAGCCGCCCGCGTAGTAGAACTCTTCCATCAGAAAACGCCCGGACGGTTGCAGGTCGACGATGGTCGGCATGCCGCGACCCATCCGGGTCCAGTCGTCCAGTTCCAGCTCGACGCCAATGCGCCCGGCGATGGCTTTCAGGTGGATCACCGCGTTGGTCGAGCCGCCAATCGCCGCGTTGACCCGGATCGCGTTTTCGAAAGCCTCCTTGGTCAGGATCTTCGACAGCTTCAAGTCCTCGCGCACCATTTCCACCGCGCGCATGCCGGACATGTGCGCCAGTACATAACGCCGCGCATCCACCGCCGGAATCGCCGCGTTGTGCGGCAGGGACGTGCCCAGTGCTTCAGCCATGCAGGCCATGGTCGAGGCGGTGCCCATGGTGTTGCAGGTGCCGGCCGAACGGGACATGCCGCCCTCGGCCGCTAGGAAGTCGTCAATCGTGATGGTGCCGGCCTTGACCTGTTCGCTGAGCTGCCAGACCACCGTGCCGGAGCCAATGTCCTTGCCCTTGTGCTTGCCGTTGAGCATCGGCCCGCCGGTGACGACGATGGCCGGCACGTCGCAACTGGCCGCGCCCATCAGCAGCGCCGGGGTGGTTTTGTCGCAACCGGTCAGCAGCACCACGCCGTCAATTGGGTTGCCGCGAATCGCTTCCTCGACGTCCATGCTCGCCAGGTTGCGGGTAAGCATGGCAGTCGGGCGCAGGTTCGATTCGCCATTGGAGAACACCGGGAACTCCACCGGAAACCCGCCAGCCTCGATCACCCCACGTTTGACGTGCTCGGCGATCTGGCGGAAGTGCGCGTTGCACGGCGTCAGTTCCGACCAGGTGTTGCAGATACCGATGATCGGTTTGCCATGGAACTGATGGTCGGCGATGCCCTGATTCTTCATCCAGCTGCGGTACATGAAGCCGTTCTTGTCGGCCGTGCCAAACCATTGGGCGGAGCGCAGGGTGGGTTGCTTATCAGACATGATCGATTCTCTTATTGTAAGACTATTGTTTGCGAGCTTCGGCTAAACATAAGCGCAAAATCGACGGTTTGGAAGTGTTGTTGGGTAATTAGTATTACTATATAGTCGTTTTCGACGGAGGGATGGCCCTGGCGGTTTTCCGCGAGAGGCGTCCCCCGAGGTTCCATAAAAACAACAATCGGAGACCGATCTCATGAGCCAGGAACTGCGGCTTGTCCGGCGCATCACGCTGAAACTGATTCCCTTCCTGATCCTGCTGTACCTGATCGCCTATGTGGATCGCTCCGCCGTCGGCTTCGCCAAGCTGCACATGGGCGCCGACATCGGTATCGGCGATGCCGCCTACGGCCTCGGCGCCGGGCTGTTTTTCATTGGCTACTTTCTGCTGGAGATCCCCAGCAACCTGATGCTCGAACGCTTCGGTGCGCGGCGCTGGTTCGCGCGGATCATGATCACCTGGGGCGCGATCACCATCGGCATGGCGTTCGTTCAGGGCCCGCACAGTTTCTACGTGATGCGCTTTCTGCTCGGCGCGGCGGAGGCGGGGTTCTTTCCCGGCGTTCTGTACTACATCACCCAATGGTTCCCGGTGCGCCATCGCGGCAAGATCCTCGGGCTGTTCATCCTTTCCCAACCCATCGCGATGATGATCACCGGCCCCGTGTCCGGCGGCCTGCTGGGCATGGATGGCATTCTCGGTCTGCATGGCTGGCAGTGGCTGTTCATCGTCATCGGCACCCCGGCGATCCTGCTGACCTGGCCGGTGCTGCGCTGGCTGCCGGACGGCCCGCAGCAAGTGAAATGGATGGATCAGGCCGAGAAGGACTGGCTGACAGGCGAGTTGAAAAAGGATCTGCAGGAATACGGCCAGACCCGCCACGGCAATCCGCTGCATGCGCTCAAGGACAAACGCGTGTTGCTGCTGGCGCTGTTCTATCTGCCGGTGACCCTGAGCATCTATGGTCTGGGCCTGTGGCTGCCGACCCTGATCAAACAGTTCGGCGGCAGCGATCTGGTGACCGGTTTCGTGTCGTCGGTGCCATACATCTTCGGCATTGTCGGGCTGCTGATCGTGCCGCGCAGTTCCGACCGCATGAACGATCGCTACGGGCATCTGGCGGTGCTCTATGTGCTGGGCGCCATCGGCCTGTTCCTCAGTGCCTGGTTGTCCTTGCCGGTGGCGCAACTGGCGGCGTTGTGTCTGGTGGCGTTCGCGCTGTTTTCCTGCACGGCGGTGTTCTGGACCTTGCCAGGGCGCTTCTTCGCCGGTGCCAGTGCGGCGGCGGGTATTGCCTTGATCAACTCGGTGGGCAACCTCGGCGGTTACATCGGACCGTTCGTGATCGGCGCGTTGAAGGAATACACCGGCAACCTCGCTTCGGGCCTGTACTTCCTGTCCGGGGTGATGGTGTTCGGGCTGGTTCTGACGGGCATCGTCTATCGCTTGCTGGAGCGCAAACACGTATTGCCGGTTGATCAGTTCGCCGCCAGTGCTCGCGGTGCGACCCGCACCTGATATCGATCCAGGATTTGTCTTAACAGGAGAACATCATGCATCTGGTTCAATTCGAATTGAGTAACGGCGAGCGCCGCGTCGGGGTCGTCGAGGGCGGTCTGGTGCGTGAAGTGCAGGATGCGCGCACGGTGCGCGATCTGGCACTGGCGGCGATCGAGGCTGGCGGCACGCTGGCGCAACAGGTGCAGACCCTCGGTCTCGGCATCAGCCACGATTACGCCGAACTGTTGGCCAAGCTGCGCATCCTGCCGCCGCTGGATCACCCGGACCCGGCGCACCTGCTGGTCAGCGGCACCGGCCTCACGCACCTCGGTAGCGCGTCGGCCCGAGACAAGATGCACCAGCAGGCCGGCGACGAAGCGGCGATGACCGACACCATGCGCATCTTCAAATGGGGCGTGGAGGGTGGCAAACCAGCAGCGGGGCAGGCCGGCGTACAGCCGGAATGGTTCTACAAGGGCGACGGCAGCATTGTCGTGCGCCCCGGTCAGCCGTTCCCGCTGCCACCGTTTGCCGAAGACGCCGGCGAGGAGCCTGAGATGGCCGGCCTCTACATCATCGGTCACGACGGCAAGCCGTATCGCCTCGGTTTCGCGGTGGGCAACGAGTTCTCCGATCACGTCATGGAGCGCAAGAACTACCTGTACCTGGCCCATTCGAAACTGCGCAGTTGCAGCTACGGCCCGGAGCTGCGCGTGGGTGAATTGCCGCAGCACCTGGCCGGTACCAGCCGCATCCTGCGCGACGGCGAAGTGCTGTGGCAGAACGAATTCCTCAGCGGCGAGGCCAACATGTGCCACAGCCTGGCGAACCTCGAATACCACCACTTCAAGTACCGCCAGTTCCTGCGTCCCGGCGACGTGCACATTCACTTTTTCGGCACGGCGACCCTGTCGTTTGCCGATGGCATCCGCACTCGGCCGGGCGATGTGTTCGAGATCAGCCAGGCCGAATTCGGTGCGCCGCTGGTCAATGGCATCGCCCCGGTTGAAGCCGTTTTTCAACCGGACAGCATCGGCACCCTTTAAGGAGATCCCATGACTCAGATTCTCGGTCACAACTACATCGGCGGGCGTCGCAGCGCGGCGGGTAGTGTCAAACTGCACAGCATCGATGCCACGACGGGCGAGGCATTGCCTCACGATTTCATCCAGGCGACGCAAGAGGAAGTGGACGCCACTGCCAAAGCGGCGGCTGCTGCGTATCCCACCTATCGCAGCCTGAGCGCCGAGCGCCGTGCGCAGTTTCTCGATGCGATTGCCGATGAGCTGGATGCGCTGGGCGACGATTTCGTCGCAGTGGTCTGTCGCGAAACAGCGTTGCCTGCCGGGCGGATTCAGGGTGAACGCGGACGCACCAGTAGCCAGATGCGGCTGTTCGCCAAAGTGCTGCGGCGCGGTGATTTCTACGGTGCGCGCATCGACCTGCCGTTGCCGGATCGTCAGCCGCTGCCGCGCCCCGATCTGCGTCAATACCGCATCGGCCTCGGGCCTGTGGCGGTGTTCGGTGCCAGTAACTTTCCGCTGGCATTCTCCACCGCTGGCGGCGACACCGCGTCGGCGCTGGCCGCCGGTTGCCCGGTGGTGTTCAAGGCTCACAGCGGCCATATGGCCACGGCCGAGCTCGTGGCTGACGCGGTCATTCGGGCGGCGGAAAAAACCGCGATGCCGGCCGGTGTGTTCAACATGATCTACGGCGGCGGAGTCGGCGAGTGGCTGGTCAAGCATCCGGCGATTCAGGCCGTGGGCTTCACTGGTTCGCTGCGAGGTGGACGGGCACTGTGTGACATGGCCGCCGCGCGTCCACAGCCGATCCCGGTGTTCGCCGAGATGTCGAGCATCAACCCGGTAATCGTTCTGCCCCAGGCCCTGACAGTTCGTTCGGAAACTGTTGCCCGTGATCTGACCGCGTCGGTGGTGCAGGGCTGCGGTCAGTTCTGTACCAACCCGGGTTTGGTGATCGGCATTCGCTCGCCGCAGTTCACGGCGTTCGTTGAGCAGGTCGCGGCGTTGATCGGCGACCAACCGGCGCAAACGATGCTCAATGCCGGCACCCTCGGCAGCTACGGCAAAGGTCTGGAAAAACTGTTGGCGCATGCCGGCATCGAGCATCTGGCCGGTAATCCGCAGCAGGGCAATCAGGCGCAGCCGCAGTTGTTTAAGGCTGATGCCAGCCTGTTGATCGACGGCGATGAAGTGCTTCAGGAAGAAGTGTTCGGCCCGACCACAGTGATCGTTGAAGTGGCGGATCAGGCGCAACTGAACGCGGCGTTGAAGGGGCTTCATGGGCAACTCACCGCGACGATCATCGGCGAGCCGGCGGACTTCGTGCAGTTCCCGGAACTGACGCCGTTGCTGGAACAGAAGGTCGGGCGGATCCTGCTCAACGGTTACCCGACCGGTGTCGAAGTGTGCGATTCGATGGTTCATGGCGGGCCGTATCCGGCGACGTCCGATGCTCGCGGCACCTCGGTCGGCACCCTGGCGATCGATCGTTTCCTGCGCCCGGTGTGCTTCCAGAACTATCCCGACAGCCTGCTGCCGGAACCGCTGAAAAATGCCAACCCGCTGCGCATTCAGCGGCTGGTGGATGGCAAACCCTCGCGCGAGGCTCTCTAAGCCGAACTGGATCGATCGTTCCCACGCTCTGCGTGGGAATGCAGCCCGGGACGCTCTGCGTCCCATTCGAGAGCTGGAACGCGGAGCGTCCCTTGAGGCATTCCCACGCGGAGCGTGGGAACGATCAAGAGCGGGGCTTTGAGCTATCATTGCCACTTTCCCCCTGAAAGACATGATTGCCATGACTGCCGTAACCGACACCCTTCTCAACGCCCTCGAACACTGCGGTATGGTCGAAATCGACGGCCTGCACGCCTTCGAATTCGCCCTCGATGAAGACGACAATCTGCACATCGAGTGCATCGATGGCCGAACGGCCAGGCATTGGGAGTTCACGCCGGCTCAGGTTGAAGCGGCGACGTTTGACCAGGACCTGCAGAGCTGGTTGATCGTCGGTTTTGCCAGCGACACCAAAACGGTCGGCGAACACCGTCTGGTGTACCTCGGCGATGTACTCAGCAGCGCCGACGACGAGGATGAAGCCGAATGAACATGCGTAAATTCTGGCCGTTGCTGATGGCCGGCAGCGTTGGTGCGATGGGCCTTTCCAGCGCGTCAGCCGAGAGCTTCCAGTTGCTGGTCGGCTCCTACACCGCCGGCACCAGCCAGGGCATCTACCGGATGAACTTCGACAGCGCCACCGGCCAGATCGATGCCAAGCCGCTGCAAGTGATCAAGAGCGAAAACCCGTCGTGGCTGACCCTGTCCAAGGATCAGCACCGGGTGTTCGTGGTCAATGAAAACGGCCCTGGCCAGAAAGACCCGGTCGGTCGCGTCAGCAGCTATTCGATCGATCCGAAGACCCACGCCCTGACCCTGATCAATCAGGTCCAGAGCCTGGGCAACGAGCCGACCCATTCCAGCCTCAGCGGCGACGCCAGCCATCTGTTCGTCAGCAACTATTCCGTGGTCGAAGATCCGGGCGGCACCCTCGCGGTGTTGCCGGTCGGCAGCGACGGCAAACTCAAACCGGTGGTGCAGATGAGCGCTCACCCGGCGAGTCGGGTCAACCCTGAACGTCAGGCCTCGAACCATGTGCACTCGACGATTTCCTCGCCGGACGGTCGTTATGTGTTCTCCAACGACCTGGGCGCAGACAAAGTCTTTGTCTACCAATTCGACCCGAAAGCCAATCCGGACCTGCCGCTGACCCCGGCAAAAACCGCCTCGGTGCAATTGCCAGCGGGCAGCGGGCCGCGTCATCTGCTGTTCAGCGCTGACGGCAAGCATGTCTGGCTGACCATGGAAATGAGCGCGCAGGTTGCGGTGTTCGACTACAACGACGGCGTGCTGACCCAGACGCAAATGGTCGACCTGGCAGCCGGCCAGCCGACCTCGGACAAAGCCGCTGCGGCGCTGCACGCGTCTGCCGATGGCAAATTCCTCTACGTCAGCAACCGTGGCACTGCCAATCAGCTGCTGGTGTTCGCCATCGACCCGGCTACCGGCCAGCTCAAGGAGCTGCAACGGCGTTCGGTGGAAGGCGATCACCCGCGCGAGTTCAGCCTCGATCCGAGCGGTAAATTCCTGCTGATCGCCAACCAGAAAAGCAACCAGATTGTCGTGGTTGAACGCGACGGCAAGACCGGACTGCTCGGTAAAACCGTGCAAAAACTGCCGATGGACGCCCCGAGCGACCTCAAGTTTCTGCTGCGTCAATAAGCCGCAGGCCCCGGTCTACGGGGCCTGAAGCTTTGTATTAATCCTGCTGATAACAGGTAATGGTGCAAAGCATTTCAAGCGAGCGACCCTCGAGCGTTAAGTTTGCTTCACGGCCCAACCGGGCAAGCAAGCCAACCGAACACGAGGGTTACCGCCATGAACTTCAATCTCTTCTCGATCATCGCCGCTTCCGCTATCTCCGCCACCGTCGCTCTGCCAGCCAGCGCCAACGTTGAAATCAGCGACAAAAAATCCCACACCCAGAGCTACACCCAGAAATATCTGCAACAGAGCGCCAACTTCTACGCCGCCCTGGATCACAAAGCTCAACACTGAAATTTCCGTCACGTCCTGGAACTGCCCAAGGCTGCGATCCTTTGATCTTGTTTATCAAAAGCAAAATCAAAAGATCGCAGCCTTGGGCAGTTTTTTGCGTGCGCACCGACAGGTAATAGGTATTTTCAAACGGCGGGATAGACCGGCTAAATAATCAACGAAGCTGATGGTTACTATGCCAAACCCTGAGTGGTTACCCCGGCTTTTTTGATTGATTCTGTGGGCGTCGAAACATTGTCCACGGAGCACACATCATGGCCAGTTCAATCATCACTTCCGCCAAACGCGGCGCCTACCTGGCCATCGGTCTGTACCTGGTCATGGTGCTGTTCGTCAGCCTCTCGTCCCAATCGCAGCACAGCTTCGATGCACCGATCCAGATCGCGCATCCCGGCGTCCAGTTCGAACTCCGCTCGCAAAGCGCAGCGGTGGATTCAGTTGAACTCGCGGGAGCCGTCGGAGCATGAAAGGCTACAGATTCTGGATCATCGCCGGTCTGGCGATCATGACCAACGGCACGTCTCTTCTGGGATTCGGTCAGGGCTCGGTCGGCGGTCTGGCCCGGGCCATAGAGGCCAACCACACCATCGCCCACAACATCGAACGCGCCAATGCGTTGGGGCTGCTGGCCGGCAATCCACCCGTGAAAACCTCGGCCGAGTTCTTCGGGCCGTTCGAGGTGGATTGCTCGGCGATAGGGATGTGCGAAGTGTTGGCGTAAGCGCTTACTTTTTCATGATGGCGGTGAACAGATCTGATTCCAGGAACCGCTGCAACCAACCCTGCAACCGCACGTAAGGTGTCTGAGCAAACCATTCGCGATCGACATGGGCGAACTGGCGAACGAAGGGCAGCAGCGCGATATCGGCCAGACAAGGATGATCGGTCAACAAGTAGTCGTGGCCTTCGAGCAACTCATCCAGCTTCTGCAGGAACAACGCACCTTCGGCGCGATAAACCTCCATCGGTTGTTCCGGATAGCGCTCGGCGTACTTGTAGCGATTCAGGTGCACCTTGAACACTTGATCGTTGGTTTCGATCAACTCGGCAATCCGTGAGTCCCCACCCAGCAACCAGCCCTGCGGATCGTTCTGCGCCAGTGCCCAGCGCATGATCTCCAGGCTTTCATCGATCACCTGACCCTCCGCATCCAGCACCGGCACCGTACCTTTGGGCGAGATCGCCAGCATCTCGGCCGGTTTGGCCTTGAGGCTGACTTCGACGATCTCCACCGGCACGCCCGAATAACGCAGGGCCATCCGCGCGCGCATCGCATACGGGCAGCGGCGGAACGAATACAGCGTGTTCATTTCACCTCCAGTGTGCTCAAGCCATTGCCCTGGCGCTGCACCTGAATCTGCACCGGAATCCGCTCGTGCATTTCCTGCACGTGGGAAATCACCGCGACCTTGCGACCCTGAGCCTGCAAGCCGTCGAGGGCATCCATGGCCAGTTGCAGGGATTCCGGATCGAGGCTGCCGAAGCCTTCGTCGATGAACAGCGATTCGATTTTCAGCGTGCTCGACGCCATCGAGGCCAGGCCCAGTGCAAGCGCCAGCGACACCAGGAAGGTTTCGCCGCCGGACAGCGAATGCACCGAGCGCAGCTCGTCGCCCATTTCGGTGTCCATCACCAGCAGGCCGAGCATGCTGCCACCACGTTTCAGGCGGTAGCGCTTGACCAGTTGCCGCAGCTGCACGTTGGCGTGATGCACCAGCAGGTCGAGGTTGTAGGCCTGGGCGATCTTGCGGAAGGTGTCACCGGTGGCCGAGCCGATCAAGGCATTGAGACGCGCCCAGCGCTGATACTCGGCATAGGCGTCGGCGATCTGCTGCGCCAGCGCGGAATTGGCGTTCTGTCGGCGCTGATCTTCGACTTGCTCGGCACGCAGCTCGGCGCAGAGCTGTTCGCTCGCGCTGCACTGGTTCTGTACGTCGGCGAGGGCGACAGTGAGTTGTTCGGCTTCGAGGTTGCCGTTGTGCTGCGCCTGATGTTCGAGCAACTGGCGATCACGTTCCTGCAACAGCACTTTGGCGTGTTCCAGGGCTTTTTCGTTGCGCTGCAAACGCTCGCGCAACTCGCCGACCTGCGCGTCATCGACCCGCAACAGATCTTCGAGGCCGCCGTCATCCAGTTCCGGATGGCGAGCACGCCAGTCGGCAATCTTGCCGGCCAGATCGCGCTCTTCGGTTTCCAGCGCCTGCAAACGCTCCTGCTGCGCTTTGAGTTCGGCGGCGATTTGCACGAGTTGCGTGTGCACGCCTTGCAGTGCCTGAGTCGTGGTGGATTCGGCGTTGCGTGCCTGTTCTACCGCCAGTTCAAGCTGCTGCTGCCAGTGTTCGGCGCAGTTGTGATCGCCCAGCAATTGCGTCAGTTTCTCTTGGCTGGCCTGTTGCTGAGCGGTCAGCGCGTTGAGTTGCTGTTCAGCGTTTTGCAGTTGCTGCACGCGGCTTTGCTGACGATCCTGTTCCTTCTCAAGCGTCTGCTGGCGTTGTTGTTGCTCAGCCAGTTCTTCCTTTTGCTGATCGACTAGCGCCAGTCGCTCGGCGATCTGCCGGTCAAGCTGCATGAAGGTCGCGGCCGGCTCGGCGCGCAGGGCTTCGTGAGTCTCGGAGGGCAGCAGCGTGGCGAAGGCTGCGAGCTCTTCGTCCAGACGCTGTCGGTCAGCGCTCAGCTCGCGCTGTTGATTGCTCAGGTGCTGCGCCGCTTGCTGGTGTGCGGTTTCGGCGTGACGCAATTGCTGGGTCAGGCGCGCCGCATCCTGTTGCAAGGTGAGCAGGGCCGCCTGACGCTGTTCGTCCTGCGTGATGCTCTGGTTCAGTTGATCGTTCTGGCGAGTGAGCCAGGCAGCGCGTTTGTCGCTGTCCTGATTCAGCAACGGCGCGGCCAGCGGATGAGCCTCGATGCTCGGCGTCAGCGTTTGCTGTTGGGTCGCCAGTTGTTCCTGCTGTTGCAGCAACTCTTTCTGTTGGGCAATCACACCACCGACGCTGGTTCGCAGCTCGGTGAGTTTTTCCTTCAGTTGATCGACCGCTTGCTGCGCGCTGGCCTGCTCGCTTTCATCGTGACGGCCGAGGCTTTGCAACAAGGCTTCCGGCTGGTGATACGGGTGTTCGTTGCTGCCGCAGACCGGGCACGGCTGGTCGTCCTGCAATTGCGCACGCAGTTCTTCGACACTGGCACTGCGGGCCAGACGCTGGCGTTCGAGCAGTTCACGGGTGACGTTAAGGGTTTGTTCGGTAACGGTCAGTTCAGACTTGGTTTTCACCCCGTCCTGGGTCAGGCGCTCGCGCTCCTGTTGCGCATCGAGCTGGCGCTGTTGCAGCTCGGCACCACGTTTGTCCAGATCCTGCTGACTGGCCCAAAGGCGTGTCAGGTCTTCGACGGCGCGCAGTTGCTTGCGGTTGTCCTGCAACAGAGTGCCGAGGATGCCGATCTGCTCGGCGACGGCGTCCGGCTCGGCACCGGCCTCCTTGAACAGCACTTCAAGCTGCTGCTTTTGTGTAGCCAGTTCTTCGGTGGCGCGGGCGGCGTTCTGTTCGAGATTCGCCAGTTCGCTCTCGCCCTTGTTCAACCGGTTGCCGATCAGCATCAGTTGCTGCAAGCGGTCGCGGTAGGCATTCCACGCTTCGCTCAACGGTGTCAGGTGAGCACTTTGCTCAAGATCGGTGGCAATACGTTGCAAGCGTTCGGCGACCATTTTCTGTTGGTCGAGCAGGGTCTGGATTGCGCTCTGGCCTTGAGTGCAGGCCTGTTCGGCGCTCTGCTTCGCTTCGGCGCCGGAGGCGACTTCCCTGGCGAGGCGGGCGAGGGTGCTTTGTTCATCGAAGGCCTGACGCAACAGCGGCGCGCTTTCGCTCTGTTGCGTCTGTGCCTGGGTCAGGGCGATTTGTGCAGCACTGAGGTCTTGCTCAAGTTGAGTCTGGCGTTCAGTCAGCTCGCCTTGTTGCTGGGTGTGCGCGCTGATTTGCGCCGCCAATGGCGTCAGTAGTGAATCGATCTCAGCCTTGCGGGCGAACTGATGCCGTTGCGGGGCGAGTTGTTCCAGACGTGTCAATCGCAGGCGTTCGCCGGCCAGCGTTTCGCGCTCGTGTTCGGCGCTCTGCAGTTGCTCGGCGGCCGCCTGCTGCGCGTCCTGCAACAGGTGCAGATCCTTGAGCCAGGTATGTTGTTGCTCAAGCTGTTTGAGCTGGGCCTGCTGCAACTTCAGTTGCTGCTGGGCGGCGTTGAAACGTTCGTCGAGTTCGGCGCGAGCCTCGGGCGGCAGCGGGGTCACGCCGGTGGCTTGATCCTGCAACTGCTTGTGGGCTTCGCGCGCCTCTTTGGTCTTGTCGAACGCGCGTCGGCCGAGGCGGGTGTAGAGCGCCGTATCGGTGAGTTTTTCCAGCAGTTCGCTGCGGTCGTTGTCATCGGCCTTGAGGAACGCACTGAACTCGCTCTGGGCCAGCAGCACGGCGCGGGTGAACTGTTCGAAATTCAGGCCCAGCGCCGCTTCGAGCTGAACCTTGTATTCGCCTTTCTGGCTGGCGAGCAGTTGATCCTGATCGATGTCACGCAGGCTCTGGCGGCTGGCCTGCAACTTGCCGCCGGCCTTTTCCCGGGCGCGGTTGGCTTCCCAGCGAGCGCGATAACGGCGACCATCGACGCCGACAAAATCCACTTCGGCAAAACCTTCACCCGTGCCGCGCCGCAGCAGTGTGCGTGGGTCGCCAGTGGCGATTTCGCCGTCGGCGTCCGGCACCTTGGCGTCACGGCTGGTGTTGTTCAAACGCGGCACAGAGCCAAACAACGCCAGGCACAGGGCATCGAGCAAGGTACTTTTGCCGGCACCCGTCGGGCCGGTGATGGCGAACAGACCGGCGCTGGCCAGCGGCTCGGCGGTGAAGTCGATCTCGAACGGGCCGGCCAGCGAAGCAAGGTTCTTCAAACGAATGGCGAGAATCTTCATGGCTGCTCGCCCTCCATTTGTACGTCTTGCAGCAACTGGGCGAAGTCCTTGAGGGTTTGCTCATCGACCTCGTTGCCGTAATTGTCGAGCCACGCGCGGCTGAACAATTCCTGCGGGGTGAGTTGGTCCAGTTCGATCAGCGCGCTGCTGTCTTCTGTGCCGTCAACGCCGCGGTTGCCCGCGTACTCCGCCGCGATCCGCACCAGTCGCACGGCTTTGCCTTGCAGGGCGCTTTCGACTTGATGGCGCAAGTCTGGTTGTGGCTCATCGAGTCGGACTCGGACTTCCAGCCACGGCTGGCGCTGGGTTTCGGCCAGCAGGTCGATGTTCGGCAGGTCGGCCAGTTGCAGCAGGATTTCCGCCAACGGCGCAGGGCCGAGACGTTGCAGGTTGACGGAGCGGGGAATCAGCATTGGCTCGACGCTGACCAGGGTTTCGCCGTCCAGAACGACGTCGAGCACCTGATGCTGATAACTGATTTCCGAAAACGACAACGGGATCGGCGAGCCGCTGTAGCGAATCCGTTCTTCACCGTTGACCTTCTGCGGCTTGTGCAAATGGCCGAGGGCGACATAGCTGATGCTCGACCCGAACAGGCTGGCCGGCAGGGCTTCGGCGTTGCCGATGATCAGACTGCGTTCGGAGTCTTCCGACACCGACCCACCGGCCATGTGCGCGTGACTGATGGCGACCAGTGCCTGGCCCGACTGGCGCTTGGCGTTGGCCGCTTCGATCAGCCATTCATGCACCTGGCCAATACCGCGCAGATAGTTGTCACCCAGATGCGCGCCGGTCACTTCGGCAGGCCGCAGGAACGGCAGCGCGAGGCACCACGCGGCGATCTCGCCGGACGCATTCGGCAGCGGCAGCAACAAGCGTTCCGCATCGAGCTGGCCGTCGTCGAGCCACAATACCCGACCCAACGCATGGGTGCGCAAACGCCGCATCAGCGGCGCGGGCAGTTCGATCCGCGAGCCGGAATCGTGGTTGCCAGCGATCATCACGATAGTCAGCAACGGCTGCTGCTCGTGGGCGCTGACGATGAAATCGTAGAGACGTTCCTGGGCTTTGACCGGCGGGTTCACCGTGTCGAAGATGTCGCCGGCGATCAGCAGCACGTCCGGCTGCGCCAGCTTCAATTGGCGCAGCAGCCACTCGAGAAAACAGGCGTGCTCGAAATCGCGCTCCTGGCCGTGCAGGTTCTGCCCAAGGTGCCAGTCGGAGGTGTGAAACAGACGCAAGGCTGACTCCGCAATATAAAGAGGTGATGGCCGCCTGGAGGAGAGGGCGGCGAAAGAGGGGAGAGTTTACAGATTATTGCGACGGGCAGGCTTGTCCGGGAGGTGGGGTGGGACGATCTCGGCGAATCCTTAATTGACGGCCCTACACCCGATATCTACCATCGCGCCACTATATTGATATCAGTCAGGATCGGATCGGCCCTTGCGACTGATTTGGGAGCCGAGCATGAGATTTCGGGATCTGGAGCAAGGTCCGGAACGCTTTAGCCTTGAGCTGGGTGCTTGCAGGTGTGCCGTGATGTTCGTGATGAATATAAATCTGTCCTCGCTTTTATTTGAATAAACAATCAAGGGTGAATGTGGATCTGAAATTTTATTACGCCTACGGGGGGATCCATCCTGTGATAGGCCCGGTCTTCTACGCTTCGGCAGCGGCGCTTCCGGATCAGGCGGATTCGCAACGGTATGATCTTTACGTGTGCAGTGTACTCATGGCTATCGCTCAAATACCTTCGAGTTGTGAACGCATCATCAACGCCATTTCATCCATTGAAGACGGCATCGAGAGTTCCATTGTCGAGGGTGGAAATGATGTGCTCCTGTACATGGATGCTACAGGCGTGCAAGTTGATATTCAGGTCAACGATGACTGGATCGGACAGCCGCAGGGCAGATTCACGCTGAAGGAGTGGCGTAAGGTTCTCGAACAATGGAAGCGCCTGCTCGAGATGCCAGAAGATTCCCAGGAAGTCTTGATGCTGAGTTTGCCGTAAGGAGGCATGGAGTGATCACTGAAGACGTAAAAATTATCCAGGAGATTTTTCAGCTGATCGCTAAAAGGGGACGATCGCTAAAAGGGGACGGATTTATTTGATTTAATAAATCTGTCCCCTTTTGATTCTTTTGATTATATCTCGCCGAGAACGACTGTTTACCCTGTATATAAGCCATAAGTATTGAGTTTAATGATGAAGCTGAAGTTTTTTCGCAGGTCGGCAGGGAAGTATCCCGTCGCCGGAGAGGTTTTCCATGACGTGGCTGAAGTTTTACCTGGTCAAGAGGATGCGCAGCGTTATGAGCTTTATGTGTGCAGCGTCCTAGATGCTATCGCCCAGGTTCCGGAGGATTGTGATCGCATGCTGGCTGCCATCTCATCAATAGAGGCGGGCGTTGAGACATCGGTTTGCGATGGCGGAAATGACGTCTTGTTGAATATGAGTCCCGATGGGGTACAAGTCGATATTTTGGTCAACGATGACTGGACCGGGCAGCCGCAAAGCAGGTTCACATTGCAGGAATGGCACAAGATTTTGGAACAGTGGAAGTATCTTCTGGAGCTACCAAAAGGATCCACTGAGGTTGTGGTGCTTGAGTTGTAACACTAAAAGTGGGCACGGTTTTTTGCACTAAAAGTGCACTAAAAGTGCACTAAAAGGGGACAGATTTATTTGATTTAATAAATCTGTCCCCTTTTAGTGTGTTCAGCGATAGGGCTTGGGAGCCGGATATGAGGTTTCGAGATTTGGAGCAAGGGCCGGATTTTTATGGGACTTCGAGACAGCTCTCGTCTTTAGATGAGTGGTATTTGTCCGTGCGTGATACGCCCTTGGATTGCCTGAGTGTGGGAGATGTTTGTCGTGCATTGAGGCAGGATTTGTATGTGCGGGAAATGTTGCCCATCGGCATCGCTTTACTGACCGATGACGTTCTGGAAGGCGATAGATATGACGGTGAGTTGCTGGTTGCGCTGGCGGGTTTGAGAGCTGTGTATTGGCACGAGAATGTCGAAGCATCCCGCAAGGCTGTTGTTGCTGTGGCCGAAGTGAAACGCTTGAGTGCTGACGCCGAGTTGTTAGGGGCTGCTTCAGCCTTGAGAAGGGTGCTTGACGCCGTGTAGATAAGTTGGGGGGGATGTGTGAGATTTAACAGTGAAATGGAGAAAATGCTCCGTCGGGTGGGACGTGCTTCTCTGGTCGGGGAGTTGGCGGATATTGCAAGGTCCGGTTTCGTAGAGCGGGATGGCTGTGTTTTTCTGGCGAACCTGGATAGCTTCCAGAGGAACGCAAGCCTGAAGAACTTCCCGGATAGAACGGGGTATGAGTGCTTCGTTAATTCGATCCATATCGATGATTACGTAAAAACCGAGTTTTTGGCATGCGCGCTCTCGTACTTGTCTTCAGTGTTTGAAACGTGGAACAAATCCGGTCTGCCGGGTGTTCTGCAGGGAGCCATTTCAGGTGACAAATTCGATGCGACGGTGAAGTTTCATCTGCTGCGACCTGGAGAAACCTGGTTGAACGATGACCTTGAGGGATACGAGCAAGCGTTGTTTACCGTTGACTCGAGTGATGAGGCGTTTCTCGAAAGGTATGGGCGGTGAACAGTGACGGCGACAGGGGCGGGCTTAAAATAATTAAATAAATCTGTCCCCTTTTTGAAAGGCTTTAATGAATGACCATTGATTTTGACTTGCTTGGCCCAGGAGACCTTGGACTGATTTGCGCAGGTATGACCCGTGAAGATTCGAGGTCGGCCCTCGAAAGCCCCTTTGACGAGTTTTTGAAAAGTCCGGATTCCGCTATCCCAACCGATGCATATGATGATTTGGGACTTCATGTCTACTTCGATAATGCCTTGATGGTCGTCGGCGTTGAGTTTTTGAAATGGGCTCAATTCGCCTGGCGCGGTCAGCGGTTGGCAGGCGAAGAAGTGCTTGTCGTTCAACAGTTTCTGATAGAGCAAGGCGAGTTTCTGCTTTTCAATAACTCAGGCTTCAATGTGACCCGTCTGGGCCTGCGGTTCTACGCACCTGAAATGGGTGAGGAGGACGCTATCGTCGAGGCTGTTTATGTGGACTTTACTGGTGTCGACTGAGCGTAGCCGGAGATGACCTATGAGTATGTATTCCAGGTTTGATGTTTGTATAAGCCAATACGCTGATGATGAGGTTCCGACCGATTACTGGTCGGATGTCGAAGTTGTGAACGCGTCCGGGATACTTGAAGAGTTTTCCGACACCGACTGGTCGGAACTGCTGGCGGCCGTCAATGGCAAGAGTGAATTCTGGATTTTGCGCATGTGCGAATCCATGGGGAGTGTTGCTGATGAGCGCGCCCTGGCTGTATTGCTGGATCTCATGTTTCACGAAAGCGAAACCGTCAGGTATGCGGCGCTGGACGCTATCAGGTCGATGACAAGCTCAGGTGTGGAAGCGGGAAAGTGCTTCGCTCTGATTGCGTCGGCCATCGAGCGAGCAAAGCAGGAAAACAACCAGGCAGGGCGGGTGTCGGTGTTGAATCTCGAGCATCTGCTTACAAGCAAATGAAGGAGGGAAGACCACGTCGAGTGGTCTGCTGATCTTGCCAGAAACGAATTCGAGCGCGACGTGCGGCATCGTTTGATGTCGTTTGCTGGTGTTCTTTCGCTTACTTCGGATAAAGCGGCGGCAACCCGCTATCACCCACCGGATCCTGCACCCGCTCCGCCGTCGGAATCGTCCGGATCGCCCGCCACAGATCCTCACCCTGCCAATGCTGCCCGGTCTCGCTGTACAGCGCGCCGTTCAAACCATCGAGCGCATCCGACAACGGCACAAACCGCGCCGCCATATCCGCCAGGGTTTCCGGCTGCTGACGGGCCCACGCGTCGAGGGCCTGGCGGGTGGCGTGGGGGTCGTTGGCCTGGCTGGCGCGTTTGATGTCGTCGAGCAGGGTGCGCGGGCTCGGGCCGGTTTGCGCGGCGCGCAGGATCGCCGGTTGCCAGCGGGCACGCCACCACAGGCCGAAGCCGAGCAGGGTGGTACAGGCAAGAATCAGTGTGCTGAGTTTCCACCACCACAGCGCTTCACTGTCGGCGGCGTTGAATGATGGTGCGCTGCCGGCCGGGGTGTCGACCTGCAGACTTGGGTTGTTCACCACTTGCAGGGTGCGCGCCGGCAGGCTGGTGTGTTCCAGGTGATCTTCGAAGGTGTTCCACCACACCACGTCCACGGTCGGCAGTTCGATCGAACCGCTGCGGCTCGGCACCAGCGCTTCGCGTTCTTCACGGCTGCCGATCAGACCGCGTTCGCTGCTCTGGTTGTTGAGCACGGGTTGGTCCGGGTAGCGGCGCAAGCCATTGGCCTCGGTGGCGGGCAGGGCGGGCAGTTGTGAACTGGCGAGGCCTTCGACCTTGAGGGTCAGGCTGCGGGTCAGAGAGTCGCCGACCTGCGTGTGATCCGGCTCCGGATTCCAGCTCTCGCTCAGGCTCAGGCTGCGGGCCGGCAGCCACGGCGCATCGCTCGGATAAGTGATCGGTTTGGGTTTGACGGTCAGCGGGATTTCCGAGGACGTGACTCGCAGCAACTTGCCGGTTTTCGGCCCTTGGGCGGTGGGGTCTTTTGCCGGTTGGGTGTCGACCAATGTGGCGCTGAAGGTCTGCGGAGTGATGGTCAGCAAACCACTGTGCTGCGGATAGATCGCGTAGCGCATCTCGATCACGCCATGCCGAACACCGTTGATGTCTTTTTCGTAGGTGCGCGTGTCGCCCAGTTGCTCGATGCGCGCGTCGACGATCTGCAACGGAGTCACGCTGCTGTCGTCGTACAGCGAAACCGAATGGTAGATGCGCAGGGTCAGGACGGCCTGGGCCTGCACGTAGACGCTGGACTGGTCGAGGCTGGACTCGATGAACACCGGGTCGAGCGCATTCTTTTCTTCGTGAACGTCGCTTTCGACCACCTGCACGGTGATCGGCTGGCTCTCGGTTTCGCCGAGTTTCAACGGCGGAATTTCCACGCTGCCGTTCTGTTTCGGCAACAGAGTGATGATCCAGCGGGTGGTGGCGCGGTTCTCGTTGTTGAGGGTGTTCAGCTGGTTGACCTGGCGCGTGCCGCGCACTTCGAACAACGGTTCCAGCGGGGTCAGATCAGGTTTGCCGAACTGCGTGACATCGTTGGATTCGAGGGTGAGTTCGACCGTCTCGCCGGAGTTCAGGCGACTGCGATCCACACTGGCCGTCAGCCCGGCCGCCTGGGCGGTGGCCGTGCAGATCAGCAGGGGCAGCAAGAGAGCGGTGAAACGGGTCATCGAGTGTTTTCCTGATCCTGATGTTGTTGCTGTTCGTACCAGAATTTGCGTCGCAGCAGTTCGCCCGGATCGTCCGGGATCTTGCCCAGCCACTGTTCCAGTGCCTGGCGTTGCTCGCCTTCGACGTTGTCTTCGCTGGGGCGCAGCGTCGGGCTGGTGTTCTGTTCTTCGTCCGGCGCGCTGTTGGGCACTTCGTTGGGGCCTGGCTGCGGCGGGGTGGTCGGCGGCGGTTCGCTGGCCGACTCCGCGGGCTGGGCTTCGCTTGGCGCATCATTCTTGACCGTCGGTGGCGGTGCAGTGGCGGGCGGTGGTTCGTCGCCCGGCACGTTCTGCTGCGTCGGTTGCTTCTCGGGCTCGGTCGGCGGCGGCGTGTTTTTCTGCTTGAGCAGGTTTTCCACCAGCGCCTTGTTGGTCAGCGCCGGGCGCAAATCCGGCTGCAACTCCAGAGCCTGTTCGTAGGCATCGATCGCCGCTTCCAGCTCACCGCTTTTCGCCAATGCGTTGCCACGATTGTAGTGGGCGCGGGCATCGCTGCCTTCGGCGAAACGCTGGGCGGCGCCACTGTAGTCGCCAGCCTCGTACAACGCCAGCCCTTGCCACTGATGATCTTCGAAGTGTTTCGCCGCTTCGGCAGGACGCTTCTGCTTGAGCAGGTGCAAACCCTGTTGATCGGGGCGCAACCACAGGTCTTCGAAATCAAAAGCGTAGCTCGGCTGTGGCAGGCAAAACAGCAGCGGCAGGCAGAACAACCAGCCACGGCGCCCGGCACACGCGGCAAGCAGCAACAGCGGCAACAGCAGCCAGTAACCCTGATCGGCCCAGGTATCGAGGCGCAGGGTCTGGCCGTCGTTGCGCAGGCTACGCGGGCCATTGAGCAGTCCAAGGCTGCCCAGATCCGACTCATCCAGCCGTGCGCTGTGGTACTCGCCGCCCACCGAATTGAGGAAGGCGCCGAGGCCGGGACTGTCGAGTTGCGGCACGCGGATAGCACCCTGGGCGTCCTTGAGGAAACTGCCGTCCTCCTGAGCAATCGGCGCGCCCTCGGCGGTGCCGATGCCGAGCATCAGCAACTGCGCCGATTGCCCGCTCAACGCATGGCGAATGCCTTGGCGTTCCTCATCGGACAGCGAAGAGCCGATCAGCAGGATGCGTCCCTGACCCAGTGAGCCTTGCTCCAGCAAGGCCAGCGCCTTGCTCACAGCAAGATCGGCGCGATGACCGCTCTCTGGCATCAGCGACGGCTTGAGGGCGTCGAGCAGATTGCGGCTGGTCGCCAGGTCATCCGACAGCGGCACCAATGTATGAGCGCTGCCCGCGTAAACCACAATGGCGGTCTGCGCATCGCTGCGCGCCTTCAACAGATCGAACAGCTTGCGCCGGGCTTGCTCCAGACGCGTGGGCGGCGAGTCGGTGGCGAGCATTTCCGGGGTCAGCTCCAGCACAACTACTAGCGGATCCGCCGGTTTCTGGCTGGTCTGTTCGACGCGCTCCCAGCTCGGCCCGAGCAGCGCCAGGATCGTCAGCAACCACGCAACGCCCAACGCAACCCACGGCAGTTTGCTGTCGCGACCGCTGCCGCCACTGAGCAATGCGGCATGGAACGCTGGCGGCAGAATCATCTGCCAGCGCCCGGCGCGTTTCTGCCGGTGCCAGAGCTGCCAGATCAACCAGCCGAGCAGCGGCAACAACAGTAACCACCAGGGACGGAACCAGTGCGGCCAGAGGGCGATCATCGGCGCCTCCGCAGACGCAAACGCTTGAGGCGCGCGCGCCAGTCAGGCAGGGGGCTTTGCAGATACAGCTCCTTGGTGAACAGCCGTTGCAACGGGTTGTCCGGCCACAATTCACGGGTAACCAGCAACATGCTCAACAGCAACGCCAATGCCAGAGGCCATTGATACAACGCCTGGGCCGGGCGTGCCTGGGTCGGTTGCTGGGCCACGGGTTCCAGTTGGTCGAGGGTGTCCTTGATCGCTTGCAGTTCCTTGCCGTCGCGGGCGCGGAAGTAGCGGCCGCCGGTAGCGTCGGCAATCGCCTTGAGTGTCGGCTCGTCGAGATCGAGGGTCGGATTGCCGCCGAGCAGTGCTGTGGCGCCACTTTCTTCGGGGTCGGCACCGATGCCGATCGGATAGATTTTCACGCCTTCGTTGGCGGCCAGTCGTGCGGCGGTCAGCGGATCGATTTCGCCGCCGTTGTTGGCGCCGTCGGTGACCAGAATCAACACACGGCTCTGTGCCGGGCGCATGCGCAGACGTTTCAGCGCCAGACCGATGGCGTCGCCAATGGCGGTGTTCTTGCCGGCGATGCCGATCCGCGCTTCGTCGAGCCACACGCGCACGGTGCGCCGGTCAAACGTCAGCGGTGCTTGCAGGTAAGCCTGGCTGCCGAACAGGATCAAACCGACCCGGTCGCCATCGCGGCTTTCCAGGAAGTCGCCGAGCAAATGCTGGACCAGCGACAGGCGACTGACGTCTTCGTCGTTCCATTGCATGTCGGGGAAGTCCATCGAGCCGGACACGTCCACCGCCACCAGCAGATCGCGACCGCTGGCGGCAATCGGCAACGGTTCGCCCAGCCATTGCGGGCGGGCGGCAGCGATCAGCAGAAACAGCCACAGCAGCATGAACGGCGCTTGCTGGCGCCAGGCTGGCAGATTGGCGCGGGCGCGGCGGCGGGCGAGGCCTTCCAGGTCACCGAGGAAACTCACTTTCAACGCCGGCTCGCCGCTGTCCGCAACCGGCAGCACAAGGCGCATCAACCACGGCAGTGGCAACAGCACAAAGATCCACGGCCAGGCGAACTCAAACATGCTTGCGGATCCAGGTGTCGACGGCTTGCGTCAGGCCGGCGATGGCCTTGTCGTCGAGTTTGCATTCGGGTTTGTACGCGCCCTCGACAAGCACCATCCAGCGAGTCAGGCCAGCGGCAGGGCAGCGGTTGTCGAGAAACGCCAGCCATTTGCGCCCGTTGAGAGTGTGACTCTGGCTGTAGGGGTAATGGTTGCGGCACAGCCTTTTTAGCAGGCCGTTGAGTTGTTGCAGCCACGCGCCGGCCGGGGCGCCGTCGTAGGGTTTGACCATTTGCGCCAGCTCGGCGAGCGCGGCGATGCGCACCGGATCGAGCGGGATTTCGGCGCGCACGACGGGTTTCTTCTTGATCGGAATGAAACGGCGCAGGCGCCACAGCACGACGCCGATCAGCGGCAGCAACAAAAGCAGCAACCACCAGCCCGGGGCTGGCGGCCAGAAGGCAATCGGTGGCGGGGAAATCAGCGGTTGCAGTTGTTCGAGGCCGTTCATCGAACTTTCCCCGGGCGCTGCGGGTTGAGGAACTCGCGCATCTGCTCGACCATTTCGCTCTGGGTGCTCAACGGCATCAACAACACCCGCAGTTTCTGCGCGAGCAGTTCCCAGCGGGCGATGCGTGCTTCGGCCTGGGCGCGATAGGTCTGGCGCAGGTCGAAGTTGAGGGTGTCGAGTTCCAGTTGCGCGCCGCGTTCAGCGAATCTCAGCAGCCCGGCAGCGGGCAGGGCGTGATCCAGCGGATCGGACAGCGGCAGCATCAGCAGGTCGCAATGACGCGACAGCAGGCTCAATTGCTGCTCGGCACTGTCGGTCAGTGCGCGCTCGTCACAGATCACGATCACCAGACTGCCAGGGCGCAGCACTTCACGAGCCCGGCGCAACGCCACGCCAAACGCATCGCGATCCGGCTCTCGCTCGCTGTGCAGCGACTGATTGACCTTCACCAGCCGGTTGAGCAGTTGCAGCAGGCTCTGCTTGCTGCGGCGCGGCTTGATTTCGTAATGCTCGTTGTCGCCGAACACCAGTCCGCCGACCCGGTCGTTGTGACCCAGCGCGGCCCAGCCGATCAACGCTGCAGCCTGCGCCGCGAGCACCGACTTGAACATCAGTCCGGAGCCAAAGAACAGCCGTGTGCTTTGCTCGACCATGATGAAAATCGGCCGCTCGCGCTCTTCATGGAACAGCTTGGTGTGCGGCTCTTGAGTCCGCGCGGTCACGCGCCAGTCGATGGTGCGCACGTCGTCGCCGGCCTGATAGACCCGCACCTGATCGAAGTCCACGCCACGGCCACGGAATTTCGAGTGGTGCAGGCCGATCAGCGGGCTGCGCTGGCTTGGCGTGGAAAACAGCTGCACTTCGCGCACGCGGTGACGCATCTCGATCAGCTCGGCGAGGCTGACGCGAATACCCGGTTCGGACGGCAGAGAGGCGTTCATCGGGGTCAAGCGACGGCTACGACGTCGAGAATCCGTTGCACCACCCGATCCTGGTCGATGCCGGCGGCTTCGGCCTCGAACGACAGAATGATGCGGTGGCGCAACACGTCGAACAGCACAGCCTGGATGTCTTCCGGGCTGACGAAGTCGCGACCGGCCAGCCAGGCGTGGGCGCGGGCGCAGCGATCAAGGGCGATCGAGCCACGGGGGCTGGCGCCGTAGGCAATCCATTCGGCCATTTCCGGATCGAACTTGGCCGGGTTGCGCGTGGCCATGACCAGTTGCACGAGGTATTCCTCCACGGCGTCCGCCATGTACAGACCGAGGATTTCCTTGCGTGCGGCGAAGATCGCTTGCTGGCTGACCCGGCGTTCGGGCTTGGTCTCGCCGTTCAGGGCTTCGCCCCGGGCCTGTTGCAGGATTCGGCGTTCGACGGCCGCGTCCGGAAAACCGATTTTTACGTGCATCAGGAACCGGTCGAGCTGCGCTTCGGGCAGCGGGTAGGTGCCTTCCTGCTCGATCGGGTTCTGCGTGGCCATCACCAGGAACAGCGGCGACAGCTCATAGGTGCTGCGCCCGACACTGACCTGACGTTCGGCCATCGCTTCGAGCAAGGCTGATTGCACCTTGGCCGGGGCACGGTTGATTTCGTCCGCCAGCACCAGGTTGTGGAAGATCGGGCCTTGCTGGAACACGAAGCTGCCGGTTTCCGGGCGATAGATCTCGGTACCGGTGATGTCGGCGGGCAGCAGGTCCGGGGTGAACTGAATGCGATGGAACTGGGCTTCGATGCCCTCGGCGAGCTCTTTGATCGCTTTGGTCTTGGCCAGACCCGGAGCGCCTTCGACCAGCATGTGGCCGTCGGCGAGCAGGGCGATGAGCAAGCGCTCGATGAGTTTTTCCTGGCCGAGAATCTGCGTTGAAAGAAAGGTTCGCAGCGCCAGCAGCGCTTCACGATGTTCCATCGATGACTGTTCCTGGAAAGGGTGGCCACAGGCGTTCGGATAACGCCGGGGCTGGGGGCGTTACTTTAATCCATCGCAGGGGGTGGCGACTAACGGCATTTTGCGCAAAGTGCGGGAAATGACCGGGGCAATTGTTGGAATTTTGTAGGGCGGGGGAGATGCGGTGTTCTTTGAGGCCCTTTCGCAGGCGAAAGGGCCGGTCCAGACACCCTCAAATCTGGCTGATAAAGGTGCCAGTGCCATCCAGAATGTTCTTCAGGGTTTCCTCGACCTCGGCCAGATCCACCATGTCCGGGTTGTAGGTGATTTCCAGCACATCATCGCCTTTCAACGCATCAGCATCCGCTGCGGCGATTTCGATCTTCAGCAGGGTCTTGGTCAAGGTGACTTTCACGCCATCGAGGGTGGACGGCTCGCCATCCAGCGTGATCTCCAGCTCATCCTCGTCCGGATAGCGGCTCATCAGAAACATGTCGCCCTTGTCGCTGTGGCAGCAGAGCATGGCCATGTTGTCTTCTTCGTCGTCGCACGGGTTGACGATCAAAAGGGCGGTGGTCATTTGCATGGGAAATTCCTGCCTCGGCGGGCTCGGTGGTCGCAATAAAGCGCGATTCTGCCAGCCCTCGGGAATTTCTGCTCGCCTGAGTGTCAGAGGATGTGTCGTGAACGCGACGCAGGTCAATGGTCATTTCTGGCACGCATGTACCGTAAAACCGGGGATTCAGACCGGCGTTCTGCCCCATGAATGCTAGTGTTTACCGATGCACTTGCCTCGGTTTACGTGCCTATGACCGAATATGTCGCAGCACCGCAAGCAGACACATTGTCGCACCCATTAAGCTGCGCAACGGATGAGCACCCGTAAAGGCATTGCCATGGCCCCGCGAGCGGCGCCCGGCAGTCGTTTTTGCAGATGCCCATTCATGGAAGGTGAATGTGACCTGAGTGTCTCGTCCAGCTTCACCCACCTGTCACCCTGTTTCCTCTGCCCGAGATTCAGGAACAGGGCGACGGAACGCCCCGAAAGGGGTTTTGTACGCGACGCTTTCCATCAATAACAAGCCCAAGCGGAGTACCACAGATGGCGTTCTTCACCGCAGCCAGCAAAGCCGACTTCCAGCACCAACTGCAAGCGGCACTGGCGCAGCACATCAGTGAACAGGCACTGCCACAAGTGGCGCTGTTCTCTGAACAATTCTTCGGCATCATTTCCCTGGACGAGCTGACTCAACGTCGCCTCTCCGACCTCGCTGGCTGTACTCTTTCTGCGTGGCGCCTGCTTGAGCGCTTCGATCACGCGCAACCGCAAGTGCGCGTCTACAACCCCGATTACGAACGTCACGGCTGGCAGTCGACCCACACCGCGGTCGAAGTGCTGCACCACGACCTGCCATTCCTGGTGGACTCGGTGCGTACCGAGCTGAACCGCCGCGGCTACAGCATCCACACCCTGCAGACCACCGTGCTCAGCGTGCGTCGTGGCAGCAAGGGCGAATTGCTGGAAATCCTGCCTAAAGGTTCGACCGGCGAAGGCGTACAACACGAATCGCTGATGTACCTGGAAATCGACCGCTGCGCCAACGCGGCCGAATTGAATGTGCTGACCAAGGAGCTGGAACAGGTCCTGGGTGAAGTCCGCGTCGCGGTTGCCGATTTCGAGCCGATGAAGGCCAAGGTGCAGGAAATCCTCACCAAGCTCGATAACAGCGCATTCGCCGTCGAAGCCGACGAGAAGACCGAAATCAAGAGCTTCCTGGAATGGCTGGTGGGCAACCACTTCACCTTCCTCGGCTACGAAGAGTTCACCGTTGTCGATCAGGCCGATGGCGGCCATATCGAATACGACCAGAACTCCTTCCTCGGCCTGACCCGGATGCTGCGCACCGGTCTGACCAACGAAGACCGTCACATCGAAGACTACGCCGTGAACTACCTGCGCGAACCGACGCTGCTGTCGTTCGCCAAGGCTGCGCACCCGAGCCGCGTCCACCGTCCGGCTTACCCGGACTACGTGTCGATCCGCGAAATCGATGCCGACGGCAAAGTCATCAAGGAACACCGCTTCATGGGCCTGTACACCTCGTCGGTGTATGGCGAAAGCGTACGTGTCATCCCGTACATCCGCCGCAAGGTCGAAGAGATCGAGCGCCGTTCCGGCTTCCAGTCCAAGGCTCACCTGGGCAAGGAACTGGCACAGGTTCTGGAAGTACTGCCGCGTGACGACCTGTTTCAGACCCCGGTCGACGAACTGTTCAGCACCGTGATGTCGATCGTGCAGATCCAGGAACGCAACAAGATCCGCGTGTTCCTGCGCAAAGACCCGTACGGCCGTTTCTGCTACTGCCTGGCTTACGTGCCGCGCGACATCTACTCCACCGAAGTCCGTCAGAAAATCCAGCAAGTGCTGATGGAGCGCCTGAAGGCGACCGACTGCGAGTTCTGGACCTTCTTCTCCGAGTCCGTGCTGGCCCGCGTGCAACTGATCCTGCGCGTAGACCCGAAAAACCGCATCGACATCGACCCGCTGCAACTGGAAAACGAAGTGATCCAGGCCTGCCGCAGCTGGCAGGACGACTACGCCGCCCTGACCGTTGAGACCTTCGGCGAAGCCAACGGCACCAACGTGCTGGCCGACTTCCCTAAAGGCTTCCCGGCCGGTTACCGCGAGCGTTTCGCTGCGCACTCGGCCGTGGTCGACATGCAGCACCTGCTCAACCTGAGCGAGAAGAAGCCGCTGGCCATGAGCTTCTACCAGCCGCTGGCTTCCGGCCCGCGCGAGCTGCACTGCAAGCTGTATCACGCCGATACCCCGCTGGCCCTGTCCGACGTGCTGCCGATCCTGGAAAACCTCGGCCTGCGCGTGCTGGGCGAGTTCCCGTATCGCCTGCGTCACAACAACGGCCGCGAGTTCTGGATCCACGACTTCGCGTTCACTGCCGCTGAAGGCATGGACCTGGACATCCAGCAGCTCAATGACACCCTGCAGGACGCGTTCGTCCACATCGTGCGCGGCGACGCCGAAAACGATGCGTTCAACCGTCTGGTGCTGACCGCCGGCCTGCCATGGCGCGACGTCGCGCTGCTGCGTGCCTACGCTCGCTACCTGAAGCAGATCCGTCTGGGATTCGACCTCGGCTACATCGCCAGCACCCTGAACAACCACACCGACATCGCTCGCGAACTGACCCGGTTGTTCAAGACCCGTTTCTACCTGGCACGCAAGCTGGGCAGCGATGATCTGGACGACAAGCAACTGCGTCTGGAACAAGCGATCCTGACCGCGCTGGACGACGTTCAAGTCCTCAACGAAGACCGCATCCTGCGTCGTTACCTGGACCTGATCAAAGCGACCCTGCGTACCAACTTCTACCAGACCGACGCCAACGGCCAGAACAAGTCGTACTTCAGCTTCAAGTTCAACCCGCACTTGATCCCTGAGCTGCCGAAGCCGGTTCCGAAGTTCGAAATCTTCGTTTACTCGCCACGCGTCGAAGGCGTGCACCTGCGCTTCGGCAACGTCGCTCGTGGCGGCCTGCGCTGGTCCGACCGTGAAGAAGACTTCCGTACCGAAGTCCTCGGCCTGGTAAAAGCCCAGCAAGTGAAGAACTCGGTCATCGTGCCGGTGGGTGCGAAGGGCGGCTTCCTGCCGCGTCGCCTGCCACTGGGCGGCAGCCGTGACGAGATCGCGGCCGAGGGCATCGCCTGCTACCGCATCTTCATCTCGGGTCTGTTGGACATCACCGACAACCTGAAGGACGGCAAACTGGTACCGCCGGCCAACGTCGTGCGTCATGACGACGATGACCCGTACCTGGTGGTCGCGGCGGACAAGGGCACTGCAACCTTCTCTGACATCGCCAACGGCATCGCCATCGACTACGGCTTCTGGCTGGGTGACGCATTTGCGTCCGGTGGTTCGGCCGGTTACGACCACAAGAAAATGGGCATCACCGCCAAAGGCGCGTGGGTTGGCGTACAGCGCCACTTCCGCGAGCGCGGCATCAATGTCCAGGAAGACAGCATCACTGTAGTCGGCGTGGGCGACATGGCCGGTGACGTGTTCGGCAACGGCTTGCTGATGTCCGACAAGCTGCAACTGGTTGCTGCGTTCAACCACATGCACATCTTCATCGACCCGAACCCGAACCCGGCCACCAGCTTCGTCGAGCGTCAGCGCATGTTCGACCTGCCGCGTTCGGCATGGTCCGACTACGACACCAGCATCATGTCCGAAGGCGGCGGTATCTTCTCGCGCAGCGCGAAGAGCATTGCCATCTCCCCGCAGATGCAGGAACGCTTCGACATCAAGGCCGACAAACTGACCCCGACCGAACTGCTGAACGCCTTGCTCAAGGCGCCGGTGGATCTGCTGTGGAACGGTGGTATCGGTACTTACGTGAAAGCCAGCACCGAAAGCCACGCCGATGTCGGCGACAAGGCCAACGATGCGCTGCGCGTGAACGGCAACGAACTGCGCTGCAAAGTCGTGGGCGAGGGCGGTAACCTCGGCATGACCCAACTGGGTCGTGTGGAATTCGGTCTCAATGGCGGCGGTTCCAACACCGACTTCATCGACAACGCCGGTGGCGTGGACTGCTCCGACCACGAAGTGAACATCAAGATCCTGCTGAACGAAGTGGTTCAGGCCGGCGACATGACCGGCAAGCAACGCGACCAGTTGCTGGCGAGCATGACCGACGAAGTCGGTGGTCTGGTGCTGGGCAACAACTACAAGCAGACTCAGGCTCTGTCCCTGGCGGCCCGCCGCGCTTATGCGCGCATCGCCGAGTACAAGCGTCTGATGAGCGACCTGGAAGGCCGTGGCAAGCTGGATCGTGCCATCGAGTTCCTGCCGACCGAAGAGCAACTGGCTGAACGCGTTGCCGAAGGCCACGGTCTGACCCGTCCTGAACTGTCGGTGCTGATCTCGTACAGCAAGATCGACCTCAAGGAGCAGTTGCTGGGCTCCCTGGTGCCGGACGACGATTACCTGACCCGTGACATGGAAACCGCGTTCCCGCCGACCCTGGTCAGCAAGTTCGCCGAAGCCATGCGCCGTCACCGTCTGAAGCGCGAAATCGTCAGCACCCAGATCGCCAACGATCTGGTCAACCACATGGGCATCACCTTCGTTCAGCGACTCAAAGAGTCCACCGGCATGACCCCGGCGAACGTGGCTGGCGCTTACGTGATCGTGCGTGACATCTTCCACCTCCCGCACTGGTTCCGTCAGATCGAAGCCCTGGACTACCAGGTCTCCGCTGACGTGCAACTGGAGCTGATGGACGAGCTGATGCGTCTGGGCCGTCGCGCTACGCGCTGGTTCCTGCGTGCCCGTCGCAACGAGCAGAACGCTGCCCGTGACGTCGCGCATTTCGGTCCGCACCTGAAAGAGCTGGGCCTGAAGCTGGACGAACTGCTGAGCGGCGAAATCCGCGAAAACTGGCAGGCGCGTTATCAGGCTTACGTCGCAGCCGGTGTACCGGAACTGCTGGCGCGTATGGTGGCAGGGACTACCCACCTCTACACGCTGCTGCCGATCATCGAAGCGGCCGACGTGACCGGTCAGGACCCAGCCGAAGTGGCCAAGGCGTACTTCGCCGTGGGCAGCGCGCTGGACATCACCTGGTACATCTCGCAGATCAGCGCCTTGCCGGTTGAAAACAACTGGCAAGCCCTGGCCCGCGAAGCGTTCCGCGACGACGTCGACTGGCAGCAACGTGCTATCACCATCGCCGTTCTGCAAGCGGGCGGCGGTGATCTGGACGTGGAAGCGCGTCTGGCTCTGTGGATGGCGCAACACGACGCGATGATCCAGCGCTGGCGCGCCATGCTGGTGGAAATCCGTGCCGCCAGCGGCACCGACTACGCCATGTACGCGGTGGCCAACCGTGAGCTGAACGACGTGGCGTTGAGCGGTCAGGCAGTTGTGCCTGCTGCGGCGACTGCGGAGCTTGAGCTTGCTTGAGTAAGCGCTGAATGAAAAAGCCCCTGCATTGTGAGATGCGGGGGCTTTTTTTTGCCTGATGGTTTCTCGTTACTGCAAGTTATGTCTTTGTTTGTTATCAAGCATCGACACTTTATCTGCCTGTCTGGTCAATAAATTACTGAGCGACTGGTCAAACTTCTGCAACGCCCGAACCTGAACTTCCTGTTGCTGATTAATATCCGCAACAATCTCCTCTGAACGCTTGAAGTCCGCCCAGACCGGCGTCAACTCTTTCGCCTCAGACCCCTTGGCCGTCCCGATGTAGTTCAACTTCCCGTCATAAAAGTCCGCACTCACATCCGCCTTGATGTCCGAACTGCGCGAGGTAATCAACTGGTTGTGAGTGTCGACGATCGCCACCACATCCGGGTTGGCCGCACGCAGGCTTTGCATGTCCGGGTACACCGTGACCGAGCCGAACTGGCGTTGCAGCGAGGCTTTTACCCAGTCCACGGCCATGTCCGGTTTCGAAGTGGCGACGTAGGCGTCATGGATCGGCTGCACCAATAAACTCTGGCCGAAACCGGTGCCGGCGTTGGCCTGATAGTCGCGCAGGTATTCGCGGTTGGTCTGGGTACTCGGGCTGTAGACGACGCCCAGCGAGACACCGGGACCACTTTTGACCTGGGCGGCGCTGCTGCGGCCGACCGGTTGGGTGAACAGCGTGTCGAGGGAAGAAACCGCTTTTGGAGCGGTGGGAACGGAACAGGCGGACAACGCTAAAACTGATATCGCCAAGGTACTGGCAAAGGCAAGTTTCATGGTGAGTCTCCCGTGAAGCAACTTCAGTCGGAAAGTCAGAGGTGTCGGGGTTGATTAAATGGAACCGGCGACAGTTGCCTCAGACTACTCCCGCGAAACTGAAAACAACCTGACAATTTGCTGAATGACAGTCATGCAATAGTTTTATTGGCTGTAAGCGTTTTTGATTAATTGCCGCGGGAAATAAAAAAGGCGCCAATCAACGATTTGCGCCTTTTATTTATGGCTGGTTAAACAACCATCAGTTTTTCAATGGGATCAGCACTTGCTCGTCCGGCGACAGCACCATGAACACCAGCAACTTGGCTGGCTTGGTTTTGCTGGCGTTTTTCGACACCAGATGTTCGGAACCGGCCGGCTCGTACCAGAACTGGCCCTTCTTGTAGGTGATCGCTTGTTCGCCCTTGACCTGGGAGGTCACTTCGCCTTCGAGCACATACGCCATGGCCGTGCCGTCGTGTTTGTGGGCGATGGAAGACTGGCCGGGTTTGTAGTCGACTTCGATCATCATGGCTTTTTTGCCGGGGGCGTTTTTCAGCATCTGGTCCTGCAATACCGAGATTTTCTCGGAGGCATCGTGGGCCATGGCGGCGGCAGAAACAGACAGGGCGAGGGCGGCGGCGAAAATGTGCAGGAGTTTCATGGCGGGTCACCTGTGAAGTGGGGGAGTCGGTCTTCACAGTAGTCCGCGTGTCGGTCTAATCAAACGGCCAATATTCGGGAAGATCGGGTGACCAATCCTGATTCCCCGCAAACCAGAAAAACCACAGCCTTCGGCAGCCTCGCGGGTTTCCCCGAGGCTGCCGAAGGCTGCAATTTTCTGGAGTTTCAAACGATAGGAAACGAGTTGAAATCGACGCTGTTGGCCAGCCGACTGTCGATCAGATCGATAAACCCTTGCGCCTCAGGCCGGTTGAAATGCGCCTGCATCGCCGCTTCCGACTGCCAATGGGCACTGACCGTCCAGCGGTGGCTGTCGTCGGGGCAGCGGTCGACCATGTAGGAATCGCAGCCCGGTGTTTCGCGCAGGGTTTCGACGATCTTCTGCAACTGCTTGCCCAGCTCCTCGGAGCGGCCGGCAGCAGCCTGCACCTGTACGGTGTTGATCACTTCGTTGGACATTGCTCACACTCCTGAATCAGGCCGGACGAATCCTGCTCATTGAGGGATAACGCCTGTGCAGAATAGGCCTGCCCCCCCGGATCACCAATAACCAATCGGCGGGTAATCCGTTAGACCAATCTATCAGGCGACCTGTTGCAGAATGTCGCGCAGGCGATCCAGCGCGATATCGATGTCCAGCGTCTCGATGGCGCCGAAGCCGAAGTACATCCCGCTTCTGGCCGGCTGCTGGTAATAGAAGCCGTCGATGGCGTATAGGCCGACTTCGACCTTTTTCGCCAGTTCGATCACCAGCGGCAAGTCGATCGGCACCCGGCAGAACACCGCCATATGAAAGCCCGCGCTCGCCGGCACGGCCTCCAGCCACGGCGCGAGGTCGGTGGCCATGCGCGCCAGGATCCGCTCGCGGCGCTGGGCGTAAATGGTGTGGCAGCGGCGAATGTGCTTGAGCAGGCAGCCCTCGGCGATGAACTTGGCCAGCGCCCATTGCGGCAGGGTGGAAGCGTGCAGATCGGTGAGCTGCTTGGCACGGATCACCGCTTCGAGGATCGCTGGCGGCAGAATCGCGTAACCGAGCCGCAGCTCCGGCAGCAGGGTCTTGGAGAAGGTGCCGACGTAAGCCACGATGCCGCGCTGATCGAGGTTGTGCAGCGAATCCGTCGGCCGGCCCTCGTAGCGGAACTCGCTGTCATAGTCGTCCTCGATGATGATCGCGCCGAGCTCGTAGGCCCGGGCCAGCAAGGCCTCGCGCCGCGCCTGACTCATCGACATGCCCAGCGGGAACTGGTGCGACGGCGTCACGTAGATCAACCGGGTGCCGTCGGGAATGTGCTGCACCTGAATCCCTTCCGCATCCACCGGCACCCCGACCACGGTGGCGCCGTGAGTGCCGAACAGCAGCCGCGCCGGCGGATAACCCGGATCTTCCATCGCCACCAGACTGCCGGGGCGCAGCAGCACCCGGGCGATCAGGTCCAGCGCCTGCTGCGCGCCGTTGCACACCACGATGTCTTCGTCCTGGCAGTTCACGCCACGGGAGAACGCAATGTGCCGGGCAATCGCATTGCGCAGCGCCGGCAAGCCTTCCGCCACGCTGTAGAAACCTTTGGAGCCGGCCATTTGCCGCATGGCGTGGGACACACAGCGGCGCCAGTCATCGTGGGGGAACTGGCCCTTGCTGGTGGCACCGCCGATGAAGTCGTAGCGCAGCGAGCCTTCCAGCGTCGGATGGCGCAAGAACACCGGCAGGTTGCACCAGCTCTCGATCACCTCGGAACTGGCCAGCTCGGAATGACTTTGCTTGCGCTGCACCGGCGTGGCGCGAGCGTTGACGTAAGTGCCTTTGCCGATCACCCCGGTGAGGAAGTTTTCGTAAGTCAGCTGCGCGTAAGTGTCGGAAATGGTCTTGCGCGAAATCCCCAGTTGCTCGGCGAGCAAGCGGCTGGGCGGCAGTTGCGTGCCGGCGGCCAGACGCCCGGATTCAATAGCGCCGCGCAGTTGCTGATACAACTGACCGGCCAGATCCTTGCGGCCGTTGATCACGACATGAAGTTCCATACCGACGGGGCTCCTGGGGGCGAATGAGGCGGATTGTGCGCCCGCCAGATTACTCCCGAATGCACGCGGGGCAGAAGTTGCGCGGAGCAAAAACCGGAAATTGGTCAAGGATCAGTGGTCTGCCGGTTTTCCGTTGAATTGGGGCTGTAACCCTGGCGCACCAGCGCTTACCGTGAAATCACTCTTCTGCTGCCCGAGGCCCGCCCATGTCCCCGCGTCTGGATTACTACAGCGCTTCACCCAAAGCCATGAAAGCGATGATTGCCCTGGAAGCGCTGACCAGCAGCCTGAGCATCGAGGCGCCGTTGCTGCACCTGATCAAGATCCGCGCCTCGCAACTCAACGGCTGCGCGTTCTGCACCGACATGCATTCGGTGGAAGCGCGGCGGGCAGGGGAGACGGATCGACGGCTGTACGCCATCGCGGTCTGGCGCGACAGCGGCTTCTTCAATCTGCGCGAGCGGGCGGCGCTGGCCTGGACCGAGGCGGTGACGCTGCTTGCGGATAGCCGGGTGCCTGACGATGTTTATCAGCAGGCGCGGGAACAGTTCAACGAGACGGAGCTGGTGGACCTGACCATGGCTGTCAGCACCATCAACAGCTGGAATCGTCTGGCGGTGAGTTTTCGGCAGATTCCCAGCGATTGATCACGAGCCATCTCCCAAGCCCCCCACACGGTGATCGTTCCCACGCTCCGCGTGGGAATGCCTCTGGGGACGCTCCGCGTCCAGTGACGCAGAGCGTCACGGGCTGCATTCCCACGCAGGAGCGTGGGAACGATCAAAGTTAGTTCGGCGGCCGCTGCGGTTTCACCGACGTGCCAAACGTATTGCCCATCCGCGTACTGGTAGCCGCCGGCGTCGCCAACCCCACCTGATTCGGCGGCCGCTTGTTGACCGGCACATTCATCGCTTCCTGATTCTTCTGCGCAGCCGCCGCGCCGTCGGGGTTGTTGCCCATCTGCTGGCTCAGGCAGTCGTAATTCGGCGCCTTGTAACCGCCCACGGTCACCTCGACGCAACCCACTGCCTGCTCGGCATGCACGCCGCCCGACAGCGTCAACAACAACCCGCTCAGCGCCAATGTCCACAGTGATTTCATGCTGGCCTCCTGGCCGGCCCGAAGGGGCCGCTCTAGCTCAAGAGTCTAGTGCAACGGCGGCGCGGATCCCGTGATGGTTTTTTTGCAGTGGCCGTCACACCAGATTCATAAACAGCCCTCAGGATGACGGTTTTCAGGGATACATCAGCCGTGCAGCGAGGCCGTGCCAGGGAGGATGTTGTGCGCTCAGCGCTCATGCGCCAGCTCTGTCTGGGGCTGCTGCTTGGCTTGTTTCTGAGCCGCGCCAGCGCCGACCCGGTGCCGGCATCGATGCGCATGACGTTGCACATCCCGGCCCAGGAACTGGCCCGCGCTCTCGATCAGTTCAGTCGCGCCACCGGCATGGCGGTGCTGGTCGACAGCCAGTTGAGTCGCGGTCGACGTTCGTTGGCGGTGGATGGCGAATTCACCGCCGCCGAAGCGCTGCGCCGGATGCTCGGCGGCAGCGGGTTGATGGCCAAGTACAGCCGCGACGACGCGTTCACCTTGCAAGTAGCGCAAGTCGAGGACGTGCCAATGCCGGCGGAGAAACCGACCCCCGCCAGCGTCGCGGTCAACCGCAGTTATGCCGCGGCGGTACAGGCCGCGATTGAACGCAACCTGTGCCGCTCGCCGCTGACCCGGCCCGGCAGTTTTCGCGCGGTGTTGCAGCTGTGGATCGGTCGCGACGGCGTGGTGCAGCACAACCGGTTGGTCACCTCGACCGGCGATGTTCGGCGCGATGCCGCGCTGGTAGACAGTTTTCACACGCTCAGGATCGACCGGCCGACACCCGGCGCATTGCGCCAGCCAGTCACGTTGCTGTTGTTACCCGAATCGTCAGGAAAGCGCATGGAATGCACACAATGGGAAGGAGTTTCCGGGGGATGAAAGACGCCGGACAAAGTTCGATGGTCCAGCTGTTCCTGACGTCCTACGAGGACTTTCGGGTGCGCCTGCGACGCCGTCTCGGCTCGGAGGACCTGGCCAACGACGTGCTGCACGAAACCTACCTGCGGGTCGACCGCATGGAAGCGCCGCCGAACCTGCTGCGGCCCAACGCCTACCTCTATCGCATGGCCCTGAACATCGCCGCCGACCGCCGCCAGGCCGATGCGCGGCTGCTCACCGGCAGCGAAATCGAAGAACTGCTGCAAGTCAGCGACGAAGCGCTGGACCCGATGCGCGTAGTCGGCGGCCAAAAGGAAATCCAGTCCCTGCTCAGCGCCCTCTACGAACTGCCGGCCCGGCGCCGCCGGATCTTCATCGCCGCACGCCTGGAAGAAGCGCCGCACCTGGAAATCTCCCAGCGTTTCGGCATCTCCACGCGCATGGTCGAGAAGGAAATCAAGGCTGCCCTCGGACACTGCGCGGCCAAACTGGAAAGAAAAGTGTTTCAGCGGTTCGGTCGCGGGGCCGGAAAACCGTCTAGTGAATGAAGCTCCGATTGAGTGTCCCGATCAACCCGTCGAGTACCTGTGCGTTTGAACATCTTCCGTCTGACACCTGCCGAGCCCACGCCTGCCGAGCGTCTGCAAAGCGAAGCCCGCGACTGGCTGATCCTGCTGACCTCCGGCCGCGCCACGGTCGCCGACGCCCGAGCGCTGCGCCAGTGGTGCGCCCAAAGCCCTGAACACGCCCGCGCCTTCGAAGAGTGCAAGGCGTTGTGGCACCTGCTGCAACCGGCGGCCGAAGCGACGCAGGCGCCACGCCGGTTTGGACGTCGGGCCTTTCTCGGCGGCGCGATTGCTGCGTCGGCAGCGTTCCTGCTGGTGCGCGGCACGATCCCGGGCGGGTTCTCCGGGCTTGGCGCCGATTACATCACTGAAGTCGGCCAGCAACGTCGCGTCGAACCGGCCGATGGCTTGAGCTTGGAACTGAACACCCAGACCCGCATCAACCAACGTTCGGTGGATGAGGGCGTGCAGGGTTTTGAACTGGTCAGCGGCGAAGTCGAAGTGCAGACCGCGCGATTACCGATGGCGATGCAGGCCGGTGGCGGTTGGCTGCGGGCGAGCAGGGCGCGGTTCAACCTGCGCAACCTCGATCAACAGGTGTGCGTGACGTGCCTGGATGGCGCAGTAGAAGTGGAAGTTGAGGGTCGTAGCCTGCGCCTGGAACCGGGTCAGCAATTGACCTACGACGCGCAACAGGTTGGCACGGTGCAAAGCGTCGACACGGCGGCGGTGATGAACTGGCGTCAGCAGGTGCTGGTATTCAACGGCGCGACGCTGAGCCAGATGATCGACGAGATCAACCGCTATCGCCCGGGGATGTTGTTGCTGCTGAATCGCGATCTCGGCCAGCGCCGGGTGCAGGCGCGTTTCTCCCTCGATCAACTGGCCGGCGTAGGCGCGTTGATTCGCGATGCCTACGGCGTCAAATGCACCGAGTTACCGGGCGGCGTAGTCGTCCTCAGCTGATCACTGCAAGGGTCCCATGACTTGCCGGTACTTCTCCGACCCTTGCGGTGTCTGCCGGGTCAACCGCACCTCCAACCCCAACGGATCCTCCCGCCGATTCCCGCTCAACTGCCGCCACCCCTTGTCCATCTCCCAAACCCGCACCTGCAAATCACTCACCTCACCCAACACCGCCACCCCAGCCGCCGGCGCCGGCAACGGATACCGACTACGCGCCGGCGCCACCGCGCGATACAACGTGTCCCCCTTGAGCCACCAGCGCACCCGCTGCAAAGCCCCCGGCTGATCCGCCGCGCTCCGAATGATGTCCAGCCGAAACCCCTTGCTGTCACTGCTGCGCACCGTAAGCGCAGGCGGGGCCGTCGCCGGTTCATCCTCGGTGCCGACCTTCTTCGGCTCCGTCAGCTCGATCCCGGCGCGCATCTCCACATCCCGCTGCATCTGATTCAACGCCCGTAACAGACTGTCACTCTGCTCGCCACTGGCCTGCAAATGGCTGTCGGCGCGGGTGACACTGTCCAGCCCCTTCCAGGCAATCAGACTGACCACCGCCATCAACAGAATCGCGACCATCACCTCGATCAGCGTAAAACCTTGTTGTCTGTTCATTGCACGCTAATCCGGCCCGAAGCATCGCGCAGCACACTCAACCGATTGAGCCCGTCAGACAGCGTCAACTGCAGCGGCGGATTGATCCACTCCGCGTTCAGCACCACCTTCTGTTTCGGCTCCACCCGCACCTCCAGCTTCGGACTCTGCCAGGGACGCGGCCGCAACTGCGGGTCCCGATCAAAATGATCAAAGCCCTTGCCATTGTCACTGCGCCGACTGAACCGAAACCCCTTGCCATCGCTCAACCACGCAATCGGCCGGCCATCGGCGCGAGCCTCGGCCTGCGCAATCTGCAGCAACTGCGCCACGCGCTCGGCATCCTTGCGCAGCAACTGCAACGGATCGGGCTTGATACTCAGACTGATCGCCGCACTGGCGATGCCGATGATCACCAGCACCACCATCAACTCGATCAGCGTAAAACCCTGCTGCCTGCACCGGTTCATCGAATGCGCACTCCTTTGCGTCCAGCCCCGTCCCAAAAAACCATCCTGCACGGCCAACATGTAAGGCGTGTGAAATAAAACCGTGAGAATTGCCGCGTAGTCTGGTCACCGGGACTAAAAGGAGATTCAGCCCATGAGATTCACCGCACGCTTTTCACCCCCCCAAATCATCCAGGCCGCCGCACTGCTGGCCGCCCTGGTCGGCATCGCCACCTGGTCATCCCTGCTCCTGACCACCGCCGAATCCCACACCCCGGCCGCCACGCCGCAACTGCTCGCTGCACGTAGCGACAACCCCGCGTTGCAATGGTTTTCCAATCGCACGGCGCCGGTGGAGATCAAGGTCAGCGGCGTGATGGCGGGGAGTCGGGGAGCGGTGGCGATACTTAGCCTCAACGATGGGCCGCCGAGGAGCTTTTTGCAGGGGGAACGGGTGAGTCCTGGCGTGAAGTTAGTGGCGGTGGAGGGGGATGGGGTGGTGATTGAGCAGGGTGGGGAGAGGGTGCGGTTGGGGGTGGAGAGGTTGGGGGAGGGGGTGGAGATGCCTAGGTTGGTTAGGCCGTAACTTTAAAGAGGGAGCGTGATGTTGGCGTTTCAGGCAGGTGGAAAGTAATGGATCGCCGGGGATGACCTTGAACGCTTTCGGCCATAAGCGGACACTCGGAAGCGACCGCTAACGGGCTAGCAGAAGTTCATAGCGGCTCCGCATTCGGTAAATAGCGACCTTCCGGTCACTTCTAATGATCGAATCCTTCAGTCTCTTACTGATGGGAAATGTCCTTGACATAATTTTTCTTAATAACTGGAATAAATCTTATTATGACGTCGCGAAACTTACACATGTTGCGCAAATGCTCATGCATCAGTTTTAACTCATATTGCGCCATTAGTGGTATTTCAGTTTTAGTGGGGGCAGTCAAGCGTTGATCATATAGCAGCCAAAGGCAAATAACATAGTCCTTGCCATGTATGTCTGCTATATCTGATTTTATATAATCTAAGTATTCTGATTTTTTTGTACTGTTGGACAAGCCTATGTGAGCCCTAATCTCGCTCAGGAAAGTTTGATCGTTAATAAATGCGTGACAGTAGAATTGAGCCTGTGAGAATAGGTAGTTTGTTGAGCAGGTGTTTTTATATGGCTTGCAATGGATGATTCGAATAAAACTAGCGTTGGTAAGATCTAGAATGTCGCAAAATTCTTTGTCTTTACGACCTGAGCCGATTTGAAGCTTTGCTTGATCAAATAGTACGCATGATGGTCGTATTGCACATATTTTTTTGTTAAATATGCTCTCTCTATTTTGCATTTTTACGTCATCACTGATGTCTATCCCTCTATAAATCTCCTCGCTTGTCTCTTCATGGAGTATATTTTTGGTGAAGTTGGTTATTTCAGTATAGAAGTCATTATCTACCTCAAGCCATTTTCCGTCGCTTAATACAAAATATTTACTTCCTAGGCTCTGCTCGAAAGATAGGCAGTTGTACAGGGGCCATCTTTTGTACCCTAACACCTGATCTTCTTCATATGAGTATGCATAAATAAATTTTGATTTAAGTTTTGCGGGTGTTATTTTGTCAAATGCCATGTGTTCAAAAATTTGGCATATGTCTAAGTATGCATAAGTCCTATCAGAGATTTTTTTATGGTTCGAATAGGTAAAGCCATAATCCGGATCGATTAGGACTTCTGGAATGCCAAGACTAATATTGCTCGTGTTTTTTAAGCGCAACTGAGTGATTAAAAGCTCGTCTAGTGCGTTATTTTCTGTTTCCGTTGCCTCGTCAAAATGCTTGTAATTGGGAAATAACTTGGTGTACTCCTTGCTAGCATAAGCCAGTAAAAAATCCTCACAATACTCGACTAGTGTCTGCCAGTTTAGCTTCTCTTTTCCGATAATTTTTATTGTTAAATTATTCCGACCTTGAAGGGTTATATTTTTGTGATCTTTCATATGGGCTGAAATATACCGCAGGTCTTCTGCTTCGCTGAGTCCAAAAGCGAAGGAGTCAACCGGCTTATTCACCTGCCTGTCAATATGTGTTGGGGTTATCGCGTGGCTCTCACTTTTTGTCTGACGTATTTCTTCGTTACCACACATATTCATTGCTGTTTTTATACCAAAGTCTGGTTCGAAAGCCTCGCGATCAAGATAGCTTACTGCACTCCGTCCAAAGGTTGCAGCAAAAACTCTACCGTTCACGGTTAAAAATAAAATCCCATTTGGGCTTTTGCTTTTTGCACTAAAGAGTAGTCCCTCGCCTGAAGGAAGTTTTTCGTTGATGAAATTTAGCCATGGTGGGTTTGATTTTGTCGTCGAGGTTTCAAAATATATAAATTGACAATCTGTGCCATTGATTGAGAACGTAAACTCTCTTGCTGATAGATTTTTTAAAACGTCTTTTTTTTGATCAAATATTGAGTCGGCTGTTTTATTTTCTCTTGCGAGAAAAAAAGATATTTGTGCGATTTCAACTCCCTGTTCGGCCATGGCGCTCCCTCGGGTTAATCACGTATTACTCACAGCTAAGCATCATTATTTCTTATGTCAATAAATAGCCATTGGCTTTTTTGAGCATATTGGGGAATTTTCTCTGAACAGGGAACTGAGGCCGAGTTCCTCCCTTCTCTTCTGGCCGACTAACGACCTTCACTCTGGTTAGCCATCCTTGTCATTCTATACGTGGAGCACATGTCATGAACATCATCGCTGCCCGCAGCGATCAGCCCTGGAACAAAGGAAAACTGGTCGGTCAGAAAGCTCCACTCAAATTGAGAGATATCTGGGCTATCCGGGTAAGGCTTCAAATAGCAGAACGAACCCGTGATCTCGGACTCTTCAATTTGTCCATCGACAGCAAGCTTCGGGCTTGCGACTTAATCAAGCTTCGCGTGCGCGACGTCGCCCATAGCGATCGTGTATCACCAAGAGCTGTGGTGATGCAGCAGAAGACGCCGCGGCCCGTGCAATTCGAGATACGGTTTGCTATCGCGGCCTAGATACATCAGGCGCAACTCCTCAGCGAAGACTGCCTTTTCCGAGCAAGTTGCATACCTCAGATCATCTATCCACGCGTTAGTACGCTCGTATCGTCAAAAGTGAAAAGGGGACTGATTATTTCGAGAAAATAGATCAGTTCCCTTTGTTACGCATTCCTCGGCTCACGCAGGCCGGATTAAATCCATTCGTGTAAAGTACCTTTGAGTTTCTTAAAATCCATAACGCTTCCAGTCGTAATATGCCATCAATCGACGAAAATGGTATCTGTTGTTGCAGCTGATTAGATGGTCATAGTTAGCGTGAAGGTATTCTCCTAGAATTTTTTGGTCTGCGAGCGGTAGCAGTGGGGTCATGCTAACTATTTCAGACTCTGTTGCTGTTGCAAGGAATTCCGCAAAAGGTGTTTTAGAGTATCTCGCAGTTTGGAGTGCGCTTGCGGTTGCGAAATCTTCTGCTTTTCGATTTGCGAGTCGATCAAGTTTTAGCCCTGATTTGTCATAGTCGGCTTTAGAATTAATGCCAAGCATTCTCAGATATTTAAACACGGGAACAAATTTTGTTTGGCTCGGAAGTAGAGATAAGGTTGTATCAACTAGTTTTCTGGCGTCAAAATTCTTGTTGTTTGAAATGAGGTCTTCAAAAATATCTCCGATGGAAATCCCTTTGTAGCCGGTTTCACCCACCTTTCCTATAACGCCAAGTCCAAATACAATCTCAATGTCGTTCTTGTCTTGGACTTGGTCGTAATCGACGACAGCAATTTTTTTGTCGGGATTCTGCCCTTTGACAATTTCGTAAACGCGTTCTTTGCAAAATCTTAATACCCGGGCTGGCAGTTTGCGTTCGAATTGTGCAATGGCATCGTAAACGGGAGTATAATTTTTTGTTTTAACAACCTTGACTGGTATCTGAATGGAGTCAAATTGAAGGTAGGAAGTTTCAATTGTTGGCCCGCCAAGAGGCTCATTTCTATCAATGAAAATTAAATTGTCTCTAAGTTTGTCAATATTTTCCCTGCCAATACATAGAGAAATAGATTTTAGAAGTTCTCTGATGTTTGTGTCGGAGATCGAGTAGCCTATAAAAACAACTGGGTGCTCTACAAATATAGTGATTAATTTTGAGGCTAGATACGCATTGCGATTGTTGTAGTCGTGGTAGTCGGAGTCCGTCAATACCAGAGATTCCGGTGTGCTGCAGCAACCATGGACTTTATAGATTTCTCCAATGTTCATGGTGTTGGAAAACAAAAGCTCTTTTTGTCCAATGTATACGGTGTGGTCTGGAAATAGGCTCTCAGTAAACATATCCCAATTCGTGGTGATTATCCCATCGACGTCGCACTCTTTCAGAGCATTGATTTCTTCTAATATGGCCGGGGAGATTTCAGCGAGGTGTTTGTGCTGTAGGTAGTCACATATTTCTAGCCGGAGTGGTGAAGTTCTATCGTTAATTAGATTTGCCGAGTCTTCTCTCTTTTTGCCATAGTCGTCATGACTCCACCACAAGTCGTGAAAATCATCAGCTATTAGCTGAGCCGATTTAGGCGTGTCATTATTAGCACTGCTTTTGTAGTAAGCGTAGGGTTTTCCGGTCAAACAAAATCGACTGAGCAACCCTTCCCAATCCTCAAGTCCTATGTATCGCCGGGAGAAGCCGGACCCCAAAAACAAAAATGGTCCGGATGATCTTTGGGAAAAAACGGAGCTGAGTTCTGCTTCGATGTCCATATGGGTAATCCTTTGAGCAAATTCATATTGGTCTGAAAAAGGGGACTGATTTATTTCCAAAAAATAAATCAGTCCCCTTTGTTTGCTCCTTTGTTTGCTTAACTGAACAAGCAAAGGGGACTGGAACCGGCGCTTTCGAAGAAGCTCTGAGTCAGTTTTCGGTTGGTTTAGCAAAGTCTCCAGTCGAGCCAGTGCAAAAAAAGGGAGCGGGTATATTTTCAGGAAATATATACGTTCCCTTTGAATGCTGTTGAGCTTGTGGCTTCTACTCCGTTTCCTCTGTGCGCCTCGAGTATTCTCTGTATATCAAGACAGGGCCGATCCCGGCGAAGGTCAGTCCGCGTAGGAAGCGTATGGGATTTAAGGCCTGCCCACGCATAGCTTCGGACATGATTGTCGTTGGGCTAAAGTGCGTAGATGCGACAAAGTATTTTGGCGCAAGCTCAAAGCCCTCCACACTCTTCACTGCTCCAGGAATTTGCACCTTGTTTTGAAAGCCAAAATACCGTTTGGCAAAAATTTTGACGATCGAGAAATCGTCCTTCATGAAATTCTTGATATACAAATTCTCAGGAACAATAGCGACGAGAGGAGTGCGCAGTATTTTAAATGATGGAACGAACAAAAACGCATACTGGAAACGGGCGTTCTTCACCAATTTGGCCCAGTCAGGATTAAGCGTGGATTGCATTTGCATGTTTGAGTACACCGTAGAACTCACGAATCCACCGAGGTAAACACGTCGCGCAGCATCTTTCACGAATTCGGCAATCTTTGGCGTCAGTCCAGTCGGGGGCGACACAATCTTGCTTTTGGGAACCAGGCCGCGTTCAAGTATGGATGGGTGGGCGCTTGGCGGAGCCACCGTGCCGAGCACTCGAACGCGCAAGGCAGCCGGAAGATTGTAAGCAGTCAGTGCGGCCCCAATAGCCCCTTCCATATATTCTGGCAGCTTGACGACACGCAGGATTTGGCCTTGAGGTGCGCAAGACGGACACGATGGCCCGTTATACTGTCCATGATCGACACATGTACTCATCGTGAGAGCCTCTTTGACGTCTGAGCGAGTAGAACAATAGAGATTGCCGAAAAGTGCGATTTATAGTTGATAGGCAGTAAAGACTAAAAAGTAGGAGGGTGGAGATTTTTTTAGGTGCACTATCAGTGCACGTAGCTTGAAGTAGTGGAAAAGGGGATGACATTTGTTCTGAGAGTAAATCAGCCCCCTCTGAACCCTCGAAATGGGGGCGTCGAGACGATTGCCTTCATCAAAAAGTACCCCACGATTCAGATGAAGTTCTACAACATCCACGCCAACGATGGAGAGATCAGGAATGTAGAGCGCCTGACAGCAGAGGAGCGGGGGTGGATTATTGATTACTGCAAGTATCGCTTGGGAATCGACACAGACTTGAAGACTCAGGATGACGTCGAGATGTGCCGCAAAAAATAGAAATGCTCATTTGGCCGAGGCTGTCAGTCACACCTGACAACCTCGGCCATTTTCTTTCCGGCTATTGAGCGACAGCAATCAGCAGCTTACGTATTCACCTCAACATGATCCAACGCCTGATTCACTGCCAACCCCGCAACCATAACCACCTGAGCAATACCCAGCGCTGTCTTACGGTGGGCGGGTTCCAGGATCGCGGCGAAGTTGCTGAGCATTTCGCTGGCGGAGCCGAGGGATTCGCTGGCGTTGGCGAGGAGGGATTCGCTGTTGTAGGCGGGGTTGGCCAGGAACATGGGGTCGTGTTTGGTGTGGCTGCCCATGATGCGCTGTTGTGGGGTGAGGTAGTGGTCGAGGGCGCGTTCGGCGGCTTCGTTGAGGGTTCGGGAGTCGGGGAATTTGTAGGGTGAAACCGGATCGGTTTCTGGTGGGTTGGGTGTTGGTTTGATCATTGATGTAACTCCAGTACTGATTGAATTGGAGTCAACCACTCTCGCTACCAAACGAGGGGGTGGCGACCATACGCAGGTTGGTAGACCGGAGCACTGGAACCGGCGCTTCCGAAGAAGCCCTGAGCATGGCCACCATAAATCCAGTCGCATAAATGCAACTGCATGAGGTGACGCGATGCGTCAGCGCTGCGGGCTACCAAACCCGATCACTGTTTTTCAGTGACCCGGAAACGATAAGACCCGCACCCTAGACGCACAAGCCGGCGGATTCTGGCGTAGTCGTAGGCAATGACGCAAGGCGTTGTAGCCTTGAGGACGTAACGGGCGGTGTCTTTTAAACGGGGATTTTTGGGGTGGTTAAACAGGTGAAAAAACAAAGCCATTTTCCCTGTCTGAAACCAAGTCGGCGCTCTTTCATTCAGTCGTTCCCTTGATTTTTCTTGCGGCGTAATAAATGACGGCTATCAAAAAGTGCTTGAGCTCCCACGCCCAAGCGCCCGCGAGCATGCAGATAACCAGAAAAGTAAAATACTGATGAAAGTCCGTATAGGGCGCTTTATGTGTGCTTTTCCCAACCAGTCCGAGGCTCATCAGGCTGATGCAAAAAGCACTCAAACACCGTAAGGCGAGATAGTAGAGGTCTATGACGTTGGTCGTGTACACCCAGCTTTTTGCGGATTCAGAAAACAAGGCAGACCACACCATATGAAACGCGCTTGCGTAGATGAAGCTCAGGCTTAGCCGTTGTGCCACGTCAACGCCGGAGTTCAGGAAAAATTCCGAATAGAAATGGTCGAGAGAAATACCCACCGGACGCAATAGGTCGAGGAAGGGAAACAGGGCAACTCCGCCTGCGAGATAGATAGCTACAAAAGCGATGATTTTCATCCCGCACTCCATTGCTTCCTATAACTGCATCGGCTGACGAGTTTTCGGCCGAGGAAGGCGAAAGCATAGCCGTCCTGGCAACTACCGGTAATTCAACCACTGGAGACTAGAGAGGCAGGGGAAAAAGAAGGGCTGATCTATTTCCAGAAAATATATCGGTCCCCTTTGTTTAGAAATCCGGATTTCCCCTACAACGAACACCGATCCATCCTGCATTCAAACCTGAGTCCGTTCGCCAAAGTCCCCCGTTTTCAGAACGGGACACGGACGTGACCAGACTCATCCCGCGAAGCGAACTCCATGGCCAGCGCGACCAAATCCTCGATTCCTACCAAGCTATGGAAGACTTCCGACAGGCATTGAATCGCCCGGACGAGCTGCCCGGATTCGACGACCTGTTAAACGCCATGGGCCTGCATCGTTCGAACTACATGCAAGGCGCGAATGAGCGAAAACTCATCGATGCTGTGCGTAACGGTGAGTGGGCACTGGTGAAACCGCGCACGGCTACAGACAGCGGCGGCGCCTCCTGGAACGCCTTCAAACACAAACCCGAGCCACCTCCCGCACAACACTTGGTGGAGGAACACGCCTACACCTTGCCGCAACCCGCTGAATCGGGTTTTCACATCGTTCAGAAACCCATGACGCTCGAAGCGCTTGAACGGGAGTTGTACGAAATCAGGCCCGGCGACTCACTGCGTCGCGAATTCCGCTCACTCAATCGACATCTCGGTGCGCAGGTCAAGCCTGGGCAAATGGTCTTGTTCAGCGACTCTCGCAACTACATGTGCCGGCGGGAAGAAGCACAGATGATGGCCGCTGCGGAGAAGGTGAACGAGGCGTTGAAAGATCTCTCGGATGAAGAGGCTTCGTTCATGGTTGAGCATCACGAAGTCATTGAGCCGTTTCTGGAGGTGTCGGCGGGGTCACTGGGGGTTGCCTCTTATATGATCGGGCAGCATCTGGATGGGCTGAAAAAAGCTTTGCAGGATATGGAACAACTGCACCAGCAGCACTATCGGCAGTACGGGCATCTTCGCTCGCCGGATTTTTTTGCACAGCGCAAACGTATCTTGACGAAGCTTGATAGTGGCCTTGGGTCGCTGGTACGCAAGGGAACCGGAATTGCCGATCACCCCAAGCTCAAGAGAGCACTGGGTTTGTCGACTCGAAGAACCATTCACCGTTGGGATAAAGCGGGAGGCCCCACTCAGTTGCCGGGATATGCGTCCAACATCGTTGGCGTTGCGCGGGCGGCAAAGTTCATGCAAATCGGAGGTTACGTCGGAATTGGTTTAGCAACAGGGGCGGCAACTCTACGAATCAACGAAGTGTGCCGTACCGGCACTGATCAAGAATGCCAGAAGGTTAAATTCATCGAAGGCAGCAAACTGGCAGGTAACGTTGGAACAACTGTCGCGGCAACCACATATACCGCACCGCTCACAATGGAGTATTGCGCAGGTGTTGCACTAAAAACACGAGGCATCGGCGGCGTTATTTGCGTCCTCGTCATCAGCGGCGCGACAGCTTCTGTAGCAGGTAATACGGGATCTAAGATTGGCGATGTCCTCGGTGAGATCGTTTACGAAGCTACCTCAAATGATTGAAATCAAACTTCTGTTCGCCGCCACTGGCATTGGGTTATTGGTGCTGATCATTTCCAACGTTCTGGTGATGATTTATGTCGGGTATTTCAAGCTTTCCGAAATCGAGTCGCACCTTGAAAATTGTTATCTGCTCCAGAATTGCCCACAGAAAGGAAGTGCCGGTTTTTGGGCGCGCAGGTACAGGCTCAATCTGATCACTGCTTTGCTTCGCAAGCGTCCTTCGCGCCTGTTGCTGGATAATCCGAACGCCCTCGAAGATGTCCGGCGTCTTCCGCTGAATTTGCGGCGGTGGGTCGAAATTCCATATCGATTGAATGCATTTTCTCTGCTGGGAATTCTGGCCTTGTATGGTTGGGCGGAATATCTAGGGCTGTTCGAGTAAGCGCCGTTGAGAGGCGGTCCTCTATAAAAGGGCTATAGCGAGTCGGTAGCGTGCCGTTGAGACAGAAAAAAGATGACTGACTGTGGTGAGTTTTCAGGACAAAAAATCTACGAGTATTCCGAATAATGGAAATCACCCAATCAGCATTTGCCTGGGCCTTTGGAGCGCTGATCCTGCTGGGCATCATCAACTGCGCAATGATTTTCTACGCCGTTTATACAAAACTCGAAGCGCTGGAAAACCACTTTGACGAGTGGCTATACCTGATTACGGACTGGCGTTCTTCAGGTGGGAGTTTTCACTGGAGAACTCTTCGAATGGCAGAGGTCAGCCGGTTGATTACCTCCAAGAGTATCCAACGGCAGGAACCGTTGCTGATCGACGCCGTTCAGCGCCTTCCCAAAGACCTGAAGTTCTGGGCCACGCGTCCATTTCATGTCGGCTATTTTGTATGCGGCGGGACTGCGATGCTTTGGCATTACGGGAAATACAGAGGTTTTTTGTAGGAGCAGGTGTCTTTAATGGTCCGAGGCTTCGGGCGGGCTATGGATTTTCGGGGCGGCTAAGCAACGTCTCCAGCCGAGCCAGCGGCGGCGCTTCCTGGCTGCGATCAAAAACTTGCACACCAACCTTCAACAACCGCCCATTCTCCGCCCCCCCAATCACCTGCTCACACCGCAACAACAACCTCCCTTGATCACACTCCATCGCCTTGACCCCCATCGGCAATCTCCCTTCCAACCGAAGTTCAGCCATCCGACTCTGCGCCGCAATCATCGCAATCGAACGATCCCGCAATATCCCGCTGCTCTGCGTCATCAACCCCGCCACGCGCACGGCGGCGGACATGGCGACGGCGATGATCGCCAGCGCGACGAGCACTTCAATCAGGGTGAATCCGGCTTGCGGGGAGGGGGTGCGCATCGGGGTCTCGGGCGGTCGGGCAGCCCTTGACGCTAACGCCCGTGCTTGACGGCTTGACGACGAAAACACCCGAGGATTTTCAACATCCCTGACATATCTTCTTGCAACACTGCGCGTCGAATCGAATCAAGCCAGGGAATGACGAGATGGATATCGCGCAATTCAAACAGCCCAATCGACCGAGCCGGATGCCCCGTGGGCAGCAGGGTTTCACGCTGATCGAGATCATGGTGGTCGTGGTGATTCTCGGGATTCTGGCGGCGATGGTGGTGCCCAAGGTGCTCGACCGGCCGGATCAGGCGCGGGCCACGGCGGCGAAGCAGGACATCGGCGGGTTGATGCAGGCGCTGAAACTGTATCGCCTCGATCACGGCACTTACCCGAGCCAGAGCCAGGGCCTGAAAGTACTGGTGGAACGGCCGGCCGATGCAAAGAATACCAACTGGCGCTCGTACCTGGAGCGTCTGCCGAATGACCCGTGGGGTCGTCCTTATCAGTACCTCAATCCCGGTGCCAACGGCGAGATCGACATCTTTTCCCTCGGCGCCGACGGTCAGCCTGACGGCGATGGTGTGAATGCCGACATCGGTTCCTGGCAGTTGTAAGGCCGGTCATGAACAGCCAATCGAACCAGCAGGGGATGGCGATCATCAGTGCGCTGCTGATTGCGGCGGTGGTCGCGGTGATCGCTGCCGGCATGCTGACCCGCCAGAGCGTTTCGACCCGGGCGCTGGAAGCCGAGCAACTGCGTGTGCAGGGCCGTTGGGTGTTGCACGGCGGGCTGGAGATCAGCCGGCAATTGTTGTGGGACGCGCGGCAGCGTGATCCGCTGACCCGACTCGATCAACCCTGGGCGCAGCGGTTGAACACCCAGGGTTTCGAAGGGCGGCTGGAGGACGAGCAGGGCAAGTTCAACCTGCGCAATCTGGTGGCCAACGAGCGGATCGATGACGCGCAGGTGCAGGCGTTCGAGCGCTTGTGCGAGTTGATCGGTGTCAGCAGCGGCTTGAGCCGGCGCATCAGTCAGCGGGTGATCGGCTCTTATCCGCACCTGTTGAATGCCCAAGTGGTGGACAAGCCTGTGGCGAAAAACACTTTCGACAGCGGGCGCGCCACGTCGCCGTCCGCTTCGCGCCAACCGCAATCGCCGACCTTGCCGATGCTGCGCACGCTTGACGATCTGCGCAGTGTCGACGGGGTCAACGATGCGGTGTTGGCGAAACTCGCGCCGTACCTGACGGTGATTCCGGCGACCACCTGGCTCAACGGCAACACCGCCACGGCGCCAGTGCTGGCGGCTTATGTGCCGGGGCTGTCGCTGGAGCGGGCGCAGGCGTTGATCAATGAGCGTGATGCCGGGCGCTGGTTCATCAATCGCGGGGATTTCGTCAATCGCCTGCGACTGCCGCAATTGGAGATCACCAGCGTCAAGGTCGGCATCACCAGCGACTGGTTTCGGCTGCGCGGGCAGGCGCGGCGCGATCAGCGGCGGGTCAGCCTCGATGCGTTACTGCATCGCAGTGAAGACCGCTTGCCGCAAGTGATCTGGTCGCGGGTGGGCGTATGAGCCAGTTGCGCGTGAGTTTGCCGCCGCTGGCGGAACTGAGTCTCGACAGTGAATTGGATTGTGCTTGGCTGGATCGACAGGGGCAGGTCGTTCGCCAGGAACGCGTGCGGCTCGGCGCGCTGCCGAAGCAACCGCTGGTGTGCTTTCTGCACCCGTCGGACAGCCTGTTGGCGAGCATTGATCTGCCGCCGCTGCCTGCGAACAAAACCGCTGCGGCTGTGCAATGCGCAGCGCAGGCCTTGATGCTCGGCGACAGCGCCGAGATGCACATCGCCCACAGTGCTCGCAATGAAAGTGGCCAGGTGCAGATTGCCTGGGTCTCACGCAAGGATTTGCAGCACCTCGGGCAATTCGGCTTGAACCTCAAAGGCCTGTACCCGGCGGCCTACAGCTTGCCGGTGATGGCCGGCGGCGTCGGCTGTCTGCACGACGAGCATCTGTTGCTGCGCCACGGCTCGAACGCGGCGCAGGTGCAGCCGATGATCGACGAAGCGTGGCTGCTGGAAACCGGTCTGCCGGCGCACTGGATCGGTGACGGTGCACCCGAAGCGGTGCAATCGACATTGGCCGACACGCAGCGCAACGCCGGCCCGTTGCCGAACTGGGGCCTGCACGGCGGCCTCCAGCAACCGGGCACCGAGCATCGCGGCTGGGGCAGAGCGCTCGGTTGTTGTGCGCTGGCGCTGGCGGTGTGGGTGATCGGTTTGAACCTGTACGCCGCTCGCGAGGCCGGGCAGGGCCAGCAGCTCAAGGCGCAAATGGCGCAGCGGGTGAAGCAGGCGTTCCCCGAGTTGCCGGTGATCCTCAACCCGCTGCAACAGGCCCGTCAGCAAATCGCGGCGCGCCAGCAAGGCGCGGTGGATGCGCCGGGGCAGGATTTCACGCGACTGGTGTCGCAGGCCGGCAGTGGCATGCCGTCCATGGCGGGCACGGTGCAGCGTCTGGAATTCGTCGACGGTGCGTTGCAATTGAGTCTGCTGCCCGAGGCCCGGCGTTCGGGCAACGACAAGGACTGGCAAGGCACGCTGGCCCAGGCCGGCATCAGCATCAGCCCGAATGACGACGGCTGGGTCTTGCGCCCGGCCGGCGAGGCGACCGCCGCCACCGACAACGATGACAGCAGCGGAGCCGAAGATGAATAGCCCCTCGCTTGCGAAATACCGCGCCGGTTGGCAGCGCTTCAATGCTCAGTTGCAGGCCCGTTGGCAGCCGTTGGCGTTGCGGGAAAAACGCATGGTCGGCGGCATGGCGGCGCTGTTGCTGGGGCTGTTTGTATGGGTGGCGTTGGTTCAGCCGCCGCTGAAGAAGATCGCCGCCTCGCAAGTCGAAACGCCAAAACTGCGCGCCCAGGCCGAAGCGCTGGAAGTGCTGTTGCGCGACGTCAGCGTGCGCCCCGACGGGCAAAACCTGGAGCAGTCGCTGCAACAGACCTTGCAGGCCAGCGGACTGGGCGGCCATTACCAATTGGCGGCCGCGTCCGCCGGCTGGCAGTTGACCTTCGATGCGGCACCGGCCGACGCCGTGCTCGACTGGCTGCTGAGCCAACCCCGGAATTTTTCACTGCAAGTGGTCGAGGCCCGTCTGCAACGCGCAGACGACGCCGCGACCGATGACACGGCCGGCACTCTGTCGGGCACCGTACGCATGGATCAGGCGCTGGGCGCTAAGGAAGCTTCATGAAGGGGTCAGGATCCAAACGCATGGCGTTGCCGATGCTGTTGATGGCATTGAGCGCGTGCAGCAACACCACGCCACCGAATCAACCGCCGCTGCTGGTGGACAGCGAACTCGGCCGGCCGCTGGCCAACACCCAGCGCAGTGGCGACGCGGTGCTTGACCGCGAGCGCGCGCAGGCTCAGGTCAGACCGGCGCCGAAGCAGTTGCACAACATCACCGAACGCGCTCGCAGCGGTGGTTCGGCGCGCGGCACGACGTTGCCGGCCAACCCGTTGGGCGATCAACCGGTGACGCTGAATTTTGTCGACGCGGATATTCAAGCGGTGGTGCGGGCGTTGTCGCGTTCCACCGGTCAACAGTTTCTGGTCGACCCTCGGGTCAAGGGCAACCTGACGCTGGTCTCCGAAGGCCAGGTGCCGGCGCATCAGGCCTACGACATGTTGCTGGCGGCGCTGCGCATGCAGGGTTTCAGCGTGGTGGATGTCGGCGGTGTGGCGCAGGTGGTGCCGGAGGCCGACGCCAAGTTGCTCGGCGGGCCGATCTACAGCGCCGACAAACCGGCCGGCAACGGCATGCTCACCCGCACGTTCCGCCTGCAATACGAGAACGCGGTGAACCTGATCCCGGTGCTGCGCCCGATCGTCTCGCCGAACAACCCGATCAACGCCTATCCGGGCAACAACACTATCGTCGTCACCGATTACGCCGAGAACCTGACGCGGGTCGCCCAGTTGATCCAGACCATCGACACCCCGACCGCCATCGACACCGACGTGGTGCAGATCCAGAACGGCATCGCCGCCGACATCGCGCCGATGGTCGCCGACCTGCTCGACGCGCCGGGCAATGATCCAACGCAGAAAATCGCGGTGATCGGCGACCCGCGCTCGAACACCATCATCATCCGCGCCGGCAGCCCCGAGCGCACGGAGCTGGCGCGCAACCTGATCTACAAACTCGACAACGCCCAGAGCAACCCGAGCAATCTGCACGTGGTGTATCTGCGCAACGCCCAGGCCGGCAAACTGGCCCAGGCACTGCGCGGTTTGTTGACCGGCGAGAGCGACAGCGGCACCAGCGACAGTGCGCGTTCGGTGCTCAGCGCCATGGGCAGTTCCACCAACTCGAGCGGTGGGCAGAACGGCCAGAGCGGCACGCAAACCAACGGCAGCACCTCGACCACTAACAGCGGCAGCACCGGCGGCAGCTACGCCCAGGGCAGCAGCGCCACCAGTGGCAGCGGCAATGCGCAGAGCAGCGAGCAGAACGTTGCCTTCAGCGCTGGCGGCGTGACCATTCAGGCGGACGCGACCACCAACACCTTGCTGATTTCCGCGCCGGAACCGCTGTACCGCAACCTGCGTGAAGTCATTGACCTGCTCGACCAGCGCCGCGCGCAAGTGGTGATCGAAAGCCTGATCGTCGAAGTCGGCGAGGACGATGCCAGCGAATTCGGCGTGCAATGGCAGACCGGCAATCTGGCCGGCAATGGCGTGATCGGCGGCGCCAACCTTGGCGGCTCAGGGATCAACGTCAATGGCAAAACCAGTGTTGATGTGCTGCCCAAAGGGCTCAACCTCGGCTACGTCAACGGCACCGTTGACATCCCCGGCATCGGCAAGATTCTCGACCTGAAAGTGCTGGCCCGGGCGCTGAAGAGCAAGGGCGGCACCAACGTGCTGTCGACGCCGAACCTGCTGACCCTGGACAACGAAGCCGCGAGCATTTTTGTCGGTCAGACCATTCCGTTTGTCAGCGGCAGCTACGTCACCGGCGGCGGGGGCACCAGCAACAACCCGTTCCAGACCGTGACCCGTGAAGAAGTCGGTTTGAAGCTCAACGTGCGGCCGCAGATTTCCGAGGGCGGCACGGTGAAGCTCGACATCTATCAGGAAGTCAGCAGCATCGACGAGCGCGCTTCGGCGGCTTCGACTTCGGCGGGGATTGTCACCAGCAAACGCGCGATCGACACCAGTATCTTGCTCGACGACGGCCAGATCATGGTGCTCGGCGGTCTGCTGCAGGACGGCTACAGCCAGAGCAACGACGCAGTGCCTTGGTTGTCGACGATTCCGGGGATCGGCGCGCTGTTTCGCAACGAGCGCCGCTCGATCACCAAGACCAACCTGATGGTGTTCCTGCGCCCGTACATCATTCGCGACAGTGCGGCGGGGCGCAGCATCACGCTTAACCGCTACGACTTCATGCGCCGCGCTCAGGGCGGTCTGCAACCGGAACGCAGCTGGGCGATGCCTGACATGCAGGCGCCGCAATTGCCGACCGCGGCGCAGGGCGTGCCGGCGACGCTGCCGGGGACAGGCCCGCGCGCGACCATCAAAGCGGTGCCGCTGCAATGAGCGCATTGCCCTACGCCTGGGCCAAGGCGCAGCGGATTCTGCTGCGCGACGGCGTGCTGACGGTGTGCCCGTCGACGCCGGGCTGGTCGATCAGCGAAGTACGGCGGCAGTTCGGCGCGACGAGGCTTGAGCGGGTGCGCGATGACGAACTCGACGGCCTGCTGGCCTCTGCCTACGCCGATACTGGCAGCGCGGCGGCGGTGGTCGGCGCGGCGGAAAACGAAGTCGACCTCGACCGCCTGATGCAGGACATGCCGGAAATCACCGATCTGCTTGACACCCAGGACGGCGCGCCGGTGATCCGCATGATCAACGCCTTGCTCACGCAAGCGGCGCGGGACGAGGCCAGCGACATTCATATCGAACCGTTCGAAACCCATTCGGTGGTGCGCTACCGGGTCGACGGAACGCTGCGCGACGTGGTCTCGCCGCGCAAGGCGTTGCACGGCGCGCTGGTGTCGCGGATCAAGATCATGGCGCAGCTCGATATCGCCGAGAAACGATTGCCGCAGGATGGTCGCATTGCCTTGCGCGTAGCGGGACGGCCGATCGACATTCGTGTTTCCACCGTGCCCACCGGTCATGGTGAGCGGGTGGTGATGCGTCTGCTGGACAAGCAGGCCGGGCGTTTGCATCTGGAAACGTTGGGCATGGACGCGCAGGTGCTGGCCAAGCTCGATCACCTGATCCGCCAGCCCCACGGCATTGTGCTGGTCACCGGCCCGACTGGTAGCGGCAAAACGACGAGTTTGTATGCGGCGCTGGCGCGACTGGATGCGAGCACCAGCAACATTCTTACCGTGGAAGACCCGGTGGAATACGACTTGCCGGGGATCAGCCAGATTCAGGTCAACGCCAAGATCGACATGACCTTCGCCCTCGCGCTACGCGCCATTCTGCGCCAGGACCCGGACATCATCATGATCGGCGAGATCCGCGACCTCGAAACCGCGCAGATTGCAGTGCAGGCTTCGCTGACCGGTCACCTGGTGCTCGCGACCCTGCACACCAACGACGCGGTGTCGGCGGTCAACCGCTTGGTCGACATGGGCGTCGAGCCGTTTCTGCTGGCCTCGTCGATGCTCGGCGTGTTGGCCCAGCGCTTGGTACGGCGGCTGTGCAACCAGTGCAAACAGGAAGACCCGGCCACACCCGGCACCTGGCGCCCTGTGGGTTGTGCGGCATGCAATCACACCGGTTACAGCGGCCGTACCGGCATTCACGAGTTGTTCTGCATCGATGACGACATCCGCACCCTGATTCACCAAGGGGCAGGGGAGCAGGCGCTGCGTGCGGCGGCGAGCAAGGCCGGGATGTTCAGCCTGCGCGAGGACGGCGAGCGCTGGATTCGCAGCGGTGCCACGGCGCCGGAAGAAATCCTTCGTGTGACACGGGACGCCTGATGAATCGCTATCGTTTTGAGGCCGCCGATGCCAGCGGCAAGATCGAATCCGGGCATCTGGAAGCGGAGAGTCAGGGCGCCGCGTTTGGCGTGCTGCGCGGTCGAGGTTTGACGGCGTTGTCGGTGGAGAAGGAAAGCAACGTCTCCCAGCATGGCGGCGGTGGATTGTTCAGCGCCAGGCTGTCGGATAACGATCTGGCGTGGGCCACCCGGCAACTGTCGAGCTTGCTCGGCGCCAGCCTGCCGCTGGAGGCCGCGCTGAGTGCCACGGTCGAACAGGCCGAGAAAAAGCACATCGCCCACACCCTCAGCGCCGTACGCGCCGACGTGCGCAGCGGCATGCGCCTGGCCGAAGCGCTGGCGGCGCGGCCACGGGATTTTCCGGAAATCTACCGGGCACTGATTGCGGCGGGCGAGGAGTCTGGTGATCTGGCGCAGGTGATGGAGCGGCTGGCGGATTACATTGAGGAACGCAACAACCTGCGCGGCAAGATCCTCACCGCGTTCATCTATCCCGGCGTGGTGGGGCTGGTGTCGATCGGCATCGTGATTTTTCTGCTCAGCTACGTGGTGCCGCAGGTGGTCAGTGCGTTTTCCCAGGCGCGGCAGGATCTGCCGGGGCTGACGCTGGCGATGCTCAATGCCAGTGATTTCATCCGTGCGTGGGGCTGGCTGTGCGCCGGCGTCATGGCCGGCGCGTTCTGGAGCTGGCGCCTGTATCTGCGCAATCCGGCGGCGCGCTTGAGTTGGCATCATCGGGTGCTGAAGTTGCCGCTGATCGGGCGGTTTGTGCTGGGGCTGAACACCGCACGGTTCGCCTCGACCCTGGCGATTCTCGGTGGCGCCGGGGTGCCGTTGTTGCGCGCGTTGGAAGCGGCGCGGCAGACGCTGTCGAATGATCGTCTGAGCCTGAGCGTCAATGAGGCCACCGCCAAGGTGCGCGAGGGCGTCAACCTGGCGGCAGCGCTGAAAGTGGAGAACGTGTTCCCGCCGGTGCTGATTCACCTGATCGCCAGCGGCGAAAAAACCGGCGCGCTGCCACCGATGCTTGAGCGTGCGGCACAAACCCTGTCTCGTGATATCGAGCGCCGGGCGATGGGCATGACTGCGTTGCTGGAGCCGTTGATGATCGTGGTGATGGGCGGGGTGGTTTTGGTGATTGTGATGGCGGTGTTGCTGCCGATCATCGAGATCAACCAACTCGTGCAGTAGTTTTCTCAACTTTTTTTACCGGCGCCGGATCTCACCCGAGCGCCAAAAACAGCATCCTCGGGTTCTCCTTTCTGTCATCTGCAACGGCCCTTCAAGGGCTGTGGCCGACTCCCTCGAAAAGCGTGTCTTAGACCCTCCGGATAACCACCAGAACACCCGAGAAAATCCCTCGAAAATCAGCCTGCACCTCCCGAGGTTTTTTCCTTTATCTGTCACCGGAAACTGCGAATTTCTCAGTGCGACTTAACCACGGACCCCGCTTGCGAAGGTCAGCGGTGAGTCCTCCCAGTGTCATGCAAGCAATCCGAAAACCTGTGTTCCCAACCTAGTTGAAAAGGAGATTCTTCATGTTCAAGCGCACTCTGATCGCAGCTTCCCTGACCGTCGCTGCCCTGGCTTCCGCCCAGGCCATGGCCGCCAACGTAACCGGTGGTGGCGCGACTCTGCCTGCCGCTCTGTACAAAGGTTCTGCCAACAGCATCCTGCCAGCCAACTTCAGCTACCTGGGCACAGGCAGCGGCGTGGGTAAAGTGGCTTTCCTGACCAACGATTCGACGCAGTTCAAAACCACCGGTACGGTTCACTTCGCTGGCAGCGACTCGGTGCTCAGCGCTACCGAAATCGGTAACTACAACACCGCTTACAGCACCACTTACGGCCCGCTGATCCAACTGCCTTCGGTCGCCACTTCGGTTGCCATTCCTTACAAAAAGACCGGCCAGACCGCTCTGAACCTGACCAGCGCTCAGCTGTGCGACGTGTTCTCGGGCACTGCCACCAAGTGGGGCGACCTGCTGAACAACTCTGACGCCACCCCGATTCGCGTTGTGTATCGCTCCACTTCCAGCGGCACTTCGGAAATCCTCACTCGCCACCTGAACGCGGTTTGCCCAACCAAGTTCGCCGTCACCACCACGTTCGCCAACACCCTGAAGCCAGCCGGCACTCCACTGCCAACCACTTTCGTAGGCGTGGTTAACACCTCTGACGTCGCTGCTGCCGTGAACGCTGTTGACGGTTCCATCGGCTACGTGGGTCCGGATGGCGTGAATGCCAACAGCAATGCCGTCGTTTCGCGCGTCAACGGTGTTCAGCCGACCACCGCAAACGTCACTACCGCATTGTCTTCGGCCACACTGCCAGTCAACCCGGCTGATCCAGCTCAGTGGGCTCCGGTTGTTGCCAACCCAGCCACCGGTTACCCAATTGCTGCCTACACCAACTTCATCTTCGGCCAGTGCTACAAGGATGCATCCGTGGCTGCTGACGTGAAGGCCTTCCTGACCACTCACTACAGCGTTCCAGGCAACACCGTTGCGACCGTGGCTCACGGCTTCAGCGTGGTTCCGACCAACTGGAAAAACGCTGTGACCGCCAACTTCATCACCAACTCCACCGGCAACAACCTGGACATCAACAACGCCAGCGTCTGCAACACTGTTGGCCGTCCTCTGTAAGGTTTCACTTCAAGTCAGCGGTTTGAATGGCAGCCCCTTTTGGGGCTGCCATTTTTTTTGCCGGAACCGCGCGCAATTACTCCCCCAACATGAAGTTTGTGTGACATCCGTTCGGTCGTGCCCCTTGCCAACCGCCTATGTCCTAACAGCAGGTGGTTGCCGACCTGCAGCTCTTAAAAGGATCTCGTAGTGATGCTCGCTCGCCCATCCCGTCGTCGTACCAACGTCCAGTCTTTCAAGCGTGATGCCATGGACCCGGCATTGTGGCTGCTCAAGCCGCTGGCTCAGGCGGTGGCGTTGTGTCTGGTGGCAGGCAGTGCGCACGCGCAAACGGCGTTCAGCTCGGGCTGGTTTGCCGCCAAGGGCGCCGCCCAGCAAGCCGCCGCTGCAAGGCCCGGCACCGGTGGGTTACCGGGAATGACGCCGCCATTGGCGCAGCAACAGAAAGCCAATCAGCAATTGCAACGTTCGATTCAGACGTTGAACAACACCGTGGCCGCGATTGCCGCGCAGCAAGCGGCTCAGGCTGCCGGGCGCTCGGCGGCGTTGGGTACGGTGCAGTTTGTGCCGGATGGTCTGGGCGAGGGCGGGTTGAAGGTCGATAACAGCCTTGCCCAGGGTTGGCAGAATGCCAAAGGCCCGCAGCAGTCCCAGGCCGATGGCAAGACTACGGTGAAGATCGAACAGACCGCCGACAAGGCGATTCTCAACTGGGAAACCTTCAACGTCGGCCGCAACACCACGGTCGAGTTTGCCCAGCAATCGAATTGGGCAGTGCTCAACCGGGTCAATGATCCGAGCGCCCGCGCCAGTCAGATTCAGGGGCAGATAAAGGGCGACGGCACGGTGATGTTGATCAACCGCAACGGCATCGTGTTCAGCGGCAGCAGCCAGGTCAACGTGCGTAACCTGGTGGCCGCTGCCGCCAATATCACCGACATCCAGTTCCGTGACCGCGGCTTGTACTTCGACAGCAACGCCAGTCAGCCGACCTTTACCGACGCTGCCGGCAAGGTACTGGTAGAGCGCGGCGCAGCGATTGCGACTCACACGCCCGCGACGTCCACCGATGCCGGCGGCTATGCCTTGCTGCTGGGCAACGAGGTGCAGAACGACGGCAGCATCAACACCGCCAAAGGCCAGACCGTGCTCGGCGCCGGCGATCGTTTCTATATCCGCAAAGGCTCGGGCACCGAAGGCAACGGCTTCTCCACGACGTTCGGCAGTGAAGTCGTTCCAGGCTTCAAGGCTGGCAGCAGTGCCGGCAAGGTCAGCAACAGCGGTTTGATTCAGGCCGCCACGGGCGACATCACCCTGACCGGCCATGAGGTGCAGCAAAACGGTGTGCTGCTGGCCAGCACTTCGGTGGCAACGCGCGGCACCATCCACTTGCTCAACCCGGCCACCGACACCAACGGCAGCGTCACCCTGGGGCAGGGCAGCGCCACGGCGATCATGCTCGACAGCAGCGATCTGACGGCACTCGACAGTCAGCACAAAGCCGCGCTGACCGGTGTCAACGCCAACAACAAGGTGCGCGGCGACCAGTCGCGTATCGAGGTGCAGAGCGGCGGCAGCGTCGAGTTCCAGAACGGCTCGATCACGCTTGCCACAGGCGGTCAGGTCGCCGTGACGGCAGGGCGTCGCAGCCTGGTGCGTGACGGCGCGATGATCGATGTGTCCGGCGCCATCGGCGTAAAAGTCGCGATGGAATCCAACAACATCAAAATCAACGTACAGGGCAACGAGCAGCGTGATGCGTCGGTCAACCGCGAGAGCGGTGCGCTGAACAGCAATGACGTGTGGGTCGATGTGCGCGAACTGGTGTATGTCCCCGCCGGCACCAACGGCTATGCCACGGACCGCTGGTACACCGCCGGCGGCTTGCTCGAAGTCGGCGGCTATCTGGGCACGCAGAACCACAGCATCGGTGAGTGGATGGCGCAAGGCGGCCGGGTCAGTTTCGCCGGCAATGATGTGGTCACCGAGCAAGGTTCGTTGATCAACCTGTCCGGCGGTACGCTGGATGTACAGAGCGGCGAGATTCGCCAGAGCTGGCTGCGCGGTGCCGACGGGCATCTGTATGAAATCTCTCGAGCGCCGGGAGATATTCTTTACAGCGGTTTGTACAAAGGCTACGAGGACAGCAGCAAGCGCTGGGGCCAGACGAATTATTACTACAGCCCGCTGATCGCGCCGACCAAACGTGTCGAGTCGGGCTACACCGTGGGCCGCGATGCCGGGCAACTGGTGATTGCGACCAGCAGCGCCGTGCTCAACGGGCAAATGCTCGGCGAGGTGTATCAGGGTGAGCGCCAGACCCAGACATCGCGTGCTGTACTGGACGGTTATGAACAGTCTCAGACAGCCGTGGCGCGGCGTGCGCAACTGATCGTCGGCAGTTATGACCCGGCCTATGTTGCCTCCGCTGGCGGCCTGTTGTACGGCCTCAATCCAACGTTCGACCAGGTACGTATTGGCGGTGAGAAACCGGCCGATGGCAATGACCAGAATCTGCTCGCTTCAGTGTCCGAGGCGCGCAAAGGCAAACTGTTTCTCGATGCCGATCAACTCAACGGTTTCAGGCTGGGCGCTCTGAAAGTGTCTGCCAAAGACCTGATCGACGTTAACGATGCGCTCAAGGTCGATGCCGGCGGCGACATCACGCTGTACGCGCCGGATGTGCAGATCGATGCCGATCTCACGGCCCGCGGTGGCAGTGTGCGTTTGGGTAACGTGCTCAATCAGCTGCAGCTCAACAAGGTCGCTGACACGAAGATTTCTGCCGCGACAGGGCACGCAACCCGCGTCACTGTGGCTGACGGTGTGCAACTGGATACGCGCGGTCTGTGGAGCAATCTGGGCACCAACCCGGATGACGGCAGCCACCTTGCGTATTTGAACGGTGGCCTGATTTCGATCCGCAGCAGTGGCGATATCGACGTCCAGGCCGGGAGCTTGCTGGATGTTTCGTCTGGCGCCGCTGTGCTGGCGAACGGCAAGACTCGCGGCGGGAAGGGCGGCAGTGTGACGCTGGAGTCCAGCGCCAACGCCGCGCCAGGTAACACACAGCTCATCCTTGATGGTGATGTGCGCGGATACGGTGTCACCGGGGGCGGCACGCTGCTGGTACAGGCCAACAAGGTCATGATCGGGCAGACCGACCAGACGCTGGCCGAACGCACCTTGCAACTGCCCCCGAACCTGTTCGGCAAGGGCTTCTCGGCGTACAGCATTATTGGTTTGAACGGCCTGGAGGTCGCCGACAACAGCGTGCTCGACGTCACGATGCCGGTCTATCGTTTCGCTGAAGCGGCGTCGAAACAGGTCAGCGGCGTCGATCCGCAGACGGCACTGGAGTTGTGGACGCCGACGCTGTTCCAGGAAAATCCGACCAAGGCTGTGTTGACTCAACGAGGTGGCGCCAGCCTGTCGTTGCAGGCTGGATCGAGCGAGGCCGGCCTGATCGATCCGCTCAAGTCCGCGTTGACGCTTGGCGCGGGTTCACGCATCAGCGTCGATCCCGGGCAACGGATCGGTCTGCGCGGGCCGGGGCAGATCACGGTGAATGGCGAACTGAACGCGTGGGGCGGCACCCTTGATATTCGCCAGCAGCAGTTCGGCTTGAGCGATCCGGCCGAGAATGCCCTGGAAGCCGCCAATCAAGCCCATAACCGTTCGATCTGGATTGGCGAACGCGCCGTGCTGGATGTGGCCGGTCGCGCGACCACGGCAGTCGATGCACTGGGACGCGTCTACGGCCAGGTCGGCAAGGGTGGCAGCATCATCATCGGCGGTGAAATCGATGCGAAGAAGGCCACCGCCACGTCGGCCGACGCTTATGTCATCGTGCGCAACGGTGCACGTCTTGACGCTTCTGGCACTCAGGCGGTGCTGGACATCGCCGGTCAGGGGCCGACCACGGTTGCCACGGATGGCGGCAAGATTTCCCTGAGTTCCTACAACGGCCTGTTTATCGACGGCGATCTGCGGGCGGCGGCGGGCGGTGCAGGTGCTGCCGGTGGTCGACTGGACATCGCACTGGAAACGCCGATCTACAATCCCAACCTGGCCACCAACGAGGTACGCCTGCCAAGGGAACTGATCATTGGCCAGGGTAAGGGCGAGCCGCTGTTGCCGGCGGATCTTGAGCCCGGTGAGGCAGACCGGCAGTTGGTCTACGGTCGCACGCGGCTGAGTGCCGATGCATTGATGACAGGCGGTTTCGATCATCTTGGCCTGTTGAGCAACGGCTTGATTTCCTTCGACGGCGATGTCGACCTGCATCTGAATCAGAGCTTGAGCCTGTATGCCGGCGCCGTGTCGCTGGCCGAAAACTCGAAAGGAACCGCGCGAATCAATCTGTCTGCGCCTTACCTGCGAATGCTGGGCACGGGCGTCTATTACAGCTCCAACGCCGTCATCCGCCCAAGGGTCATGAATGCGCCGACACCGAACCTGTCGGCGGCGCAGTTCGTCGCCACGTCGAACCTGCTGGACATCGGCAACAGTCTGTCATTCGGTACGTCGGGTTCGATTGCGCAGCTCAATGGCCCGGCCCGGCAGGTTGGTCGCCGTGGCTTCGCCCAGGTTTCTCTCGCCAGTTCGGGTGACATGCGGTTTCTTGCCTCCACCACTGGAACACAGTCCGAACTCTGGGCGGCGGGTGACTTGAGCCTCAGCGCGGCTCAGGTCTACCCGGTGACTGGGGCGAGTGCCAGGGTGCGTGCCGGTTTTCAGCAGGAGACGTCACCCTCTGAAGGTACTCTGCGCATTCTCTCCAACGGCGCGGCGCCGACTGCGCTGCCTTACTCGGTGTTCGGCAATCTGACGCTCGCTGCCAGCCGCATCGAGCAAGGTGGTGTGCTGCGGGCGCCGCTCGGTTCGATCATGCTGGGCGAGAACACCAAGTCAGTGCTGACCCGTGAAGTCCAGCTATTGCCCGGCAGTCTCACGTCCGTCAGCGCTGCCGGGTTGGTCATGCCTTACGGCGGTACAACCGATGGCATCGACTATCGCTACAACGGCAACCCTGTAGCGCTCAAAGGGATTGTCGGCGCTTCGACGGGAGTGACCCTGCTGTCGCAATACATCGACGTCGCGCCAGGTGCCGTGATTGATCTTTCGGGTGGCGGCGACTTGCGTGGCGCAGGCTTTGTCTCCGGCCGTGGCGGTTCGACCGATGCGCGTTTCAACCCGTTGGTACGCAATGCCAATGACGGCACCTTCAGCCTGCCGGGGCTGGCGAGCAATCCGGTTTATGCCATCGTGCCGGGTAATCAGAGTGTTTATGCGCCGGTGCTCGCCGAGGCGGGGGCGGTCGATCCGCGTATCGGCCAGCAAATTACCATCGCCGCCGGTGTGCCGGGGCTGGCGGCCGGCACTTATACCTTGCTGCCGTCGACATTCGCCTTGTTGCCCGGTGCATTTCGCGTCGAAGTCAACGGTCAGGTCATGGGCGGGCAGACCGGTGCTGCGTTGCAGATGCGCAACGGTTCATGGACCAGCAACGGGCAGATGTCGATCGCCAACAGCGGTGTACGCGACAGTCTCTCCAGCGCGCTGATTCTGACCTCGGCCGATGTACTGCGGCGTTATTCGCAATACAACGAAACCGGCTTCACCCAGTTCATCAAAAACGATGCGGCGCGCCTGGGCGTGTCACGGGCGCTGGCGCCGATGGATGGCAAGTTGCTGGAGCTGCGTTTCAACAGTGGCGGGGACCGTGACATTGCCCTGGACTTCAACGGACAGGTGCTGTTCAAGCCGACCGAGGGCGGTGTGGCGGGTACCGCCGTTGTGCGTTCAGTCGATGGCACCATCGAGGTGTTGGGTGCGGGTCGACAGCGTACACAGGGTTTCACGGGTATTTCGCTGTACGCCGACAGCCTGAATCAAATGAATGCCGGGAGGCTGGCGATTGGCGCCTTGCCAACGGTGGACTACGGCAGTGGGGGCAATATTGTCACCTTCGCCAACAACATCGGCTCCGACAACATCACGGTGCGCGAAGGTGCCGTGCTTTCTGCGCCGGAGGTGGTTCTGCGGACTCGCAAGATCGACGGCACCATCACCCTTGAGGCCGGCGCGGGTATCAACACGCTGGGACGTGGTGACGCCCCGTTCGATTCAACCGACGGGTTTGTCTACGACCCCGGCAATGCCAGCCTGCTGCTGGTTTCCAATGGCTGGAACAGCGTGCTGGCACCGGCGAAGGCCGTGAGTATCAATGGAGCGGGCAGTATCCGTATCGGCAGCTGTTCGCTTGAGCCGTGCAGCAACCCGGCGATACTTTACTCCAACGGCAGCATCACCGCGGCGACCGACAATCAGTTTGAGCTGAGCGACGCGGTGCGTTTCGGCACACGCCACCTGGGGCTTGCGGTGGGTGCGATCAATGTCGGTAATGCGCAGGCGCTGACGGGTGCAGAAGGGCGCGTGCCAGTCGGCCTCACGCTGAGCCAGAACGTGCTTGATCGTCTGCTGCGGGGCGATACGCAATTCGGTGCTCCGGCGCTGGAGTCCTTGAGCCTGACAGCCCGTGACGCCTTCAACTTCTTCGGCACTGTCTCGCTCGATACGCTGGACCCGCAAACCGGTCGCAGCAATTTGCAAAACCTGATCCTGACCACACCGGCGATCTACGGACAGGGTGATGCCCGGGATGTCGCAACCATCCGTACCGCCAACCTGATCTGGAATGGTGCCCCGCAAGAGCCGGGTGCAGTGGTCAAGGGCGGGGCCGGCAGCGGTCACGGGACCCTCGACATCCAGGCGCAGCGGATCGAATTGGGCTATGGGCCAAGTCCGCAACCGAGTGGACTGGATCAGAACGATCGCCTGGCGTTGGGTTTCGCCAACGTCAATCTCACGGCCAGTGAGCGCATTACCGCCAACCACAAAGGCAGCCTGTCGGTGTACCAGGAACAGGGCGCGTATGACCCGGTCAAGGGCTACACCTACAGCGGCGGCAACCTTACGCTGCTGACGCCGTTGCTGACGGGCGAAGTAGCATCGGTCAACGCATTGAAGGCGGGCAACAATTTGACGCTCACCGGTACTGGTGGCGCTGCATTGGCCGATGCGCTGGGCGCAGAGCTGAGTCTTGAAGCGCGCAACGTCGTACTCGACGGCCGTATCGTGCTGGCCAGCGGCAAGCTGCAGGTCAAGGCAGAAGGCGACCTGAGCCTGACCGGCAACGCGCAACTGGATCTGGCCGGGCGCACCTTGCCGTTCAATGACGTGAAGAAATACAGCTGGGGCGGAGACGTGTCGCTCTATAGCCACAACGGCAACATTCGCCAGGCGGCGGGCTCACGTATCGACTTGTCGGCGCAGAACAATCAGGCCGGCAATCTCAGTGCTGTGGCACTGGCGGTGAATGCGGGGGAGGTCGATCTGCAAGGTGAAATCCTCGGTGCCAGCAGCGGCTATTACGATGCCGGCGGTACGCTGGTGCCGTACAAGGCTTCCGGTGTGGATATTCGCGCGCAACGGCTGGGTGGCGATTTGAATGAACAGTTCGCCGCACTCAATCAGCGCTTGAATGCCGGGCAGGTGTTCGGCAGTCGCAGCTTCCAGTTCAAACAGGGTGACCTGCTGATCGGCGACGGGCTCAAGGCCGGCGAAGTCAATGTGGTGGTGGACAATGGCAGCCTCACCATTGGCGGTCGTGTCGATGCCAGTGGTGAGCGGGTCGGCAGCATTCGCCTGTCCGGCAAAAACGGCCTGACCCTCTCCGGTAATGCCGTGCTCGATGCCCATGGTCGTGTGTTGCGGGTCGACAGCTACGGCAAGATCATCGACGCGCCGAACCGCGCCATGGTCGAACTCAATTCCGGTGATGGCTTGCTCACACTGGCCTCCGGTGCTCGGATCGATCTGCGTCATGGCACCGATGCAGTCAATGGCAAGCTGCCAGGGCAAAACGACGGGATGCCGCGCGGTACGCTGGAGTTGAACGCGCCACGGCTTGGCGTCGGTGATATCGCCATTGATGCCAGCGGTACGCTGACCATTGAAGGGGCGCGCTCCATCGGCCTCAATGGCGTGCGACGTTACGCGGATGCCCGCGATGGTGTCGATCCGGCCGCCAGCGGCCGGCCGTATCAGGTGATCGATCAGGCCATGTTCGTTCGTATCGACGGTGACAACACCACGTTCATCGATGCGGCGCTGGCCAACAATGATCTGCTGCAACGCAAGCTCGCCGGGCTCAACAATGCGTCCTACGCCGATGCGTTCCATCTGCGACCCGGTGTCGAGATCGTCAGCAAGACGGCCGATGGCGATCTGGTGGTAGAAGGTGATGTCGACCTGTCGCATTACCGCTACGCCAGCCTCAACCCGAACTCGCAGAAGACGCCGGTCTATGGCTCTGGTGAGTCCGGCAGCCTGGTGATTCGTGCCGGCGGCAATCTGGATATCTACGGCAGCATCAACGACGGTTTCGCCAAGCCCCTGGAAACCGTCGATGATGCTGGCTGGAAACTGCTGCCGGGTGTCCAGCCGTTTGGCGGCGACCTGATTGTACCGGGCAGCGGCGTGACTCTGGCCGAAGGCACTCTGTTTCCGGCGGGCACCACGCTCAATTACGACTTGCCGATTCAAGCGGCCACGCTGGCGGGCGGTACGTTGCTGCCGACCGAAGGCGTTCTGGTCAACGCCTATACGATCAGCGCCGGCACGGTATTGTCAGGCGCCGTGCATGATGCATCGGGCAACCTGTTGTACGCCGCCGGCACCTTGCTCAATGACCGCGTGACATTGCCGGCAGGCAGTCGGCTGGGGGCTGGCACTCGATTGAACGATGCCACCAGCCTGCTTGCCATGCTCTGGCCAAAAGATGTGCCGCTGCCTCGTGCGATCGGGGCGGATAACAACGCTGTGGGCGTTAAATTGCGCGGCCCGCTGGCGTTGTTGCGCGGCTCGCTGATTCCGTCCATGACCGACGTCGTACTTGCCGATGGCACTGCATTCATTGAGCTGCGCGGTTACTCAAGCACAACACAGCAGGGCAGCAACTGGGCCATCGCGAGCATGCTGGCACCGGGCAGCACGTCGTGGTCGATGCGCGTAGTGGCCGGCGCCGACCTTGAGTCCGCCGACAGCCGTGCGTTGAAGCCGCTGACGGCTGACGGCAATCTGCGTCTGGCGGATACCCATTACGGGTTGAAAGTGACCGAGAAAAAGCTCGACACCAAATGGGCTGAAGGCAACTCCAAGAACCGCCCGGCCGGTTCGGTCGTGACCGATGCCGATCTGCATTTCTGCGATGAAAATCCGGCGGACTGTGTCGCTCCCGCCAAGTTCCTGTGGGCCGAAGGCAACTGGTTGGGCAAGGAGCCGGGTACACCGATCAGTGAAGAGGATCTGTACTGGTGCGACATCGATCCGGGTGGCTGCATGCCGAACAAGGGTGGCATCGCTGTCACCACTCACTCGCAAATGTTCAGCGTGCTGCGCACCGGTACCGGCGATCTCGATCTGTTGGCGGCCGGCAACCTGAGCATGGATTCACCTTACGGTGTGTACACGGCCGGCACTCAGTCCAGCGACATCGATCAGCGATATAACCAGCCACGTGGACGTTTGACCGACGACAACTCGGTGTTGGGCAGTAAAGGGGCGGACTACGAAAAATGGGTCAATGGCGGTACCGAAAGTCTTTATCAGGCCTGGTACCCGACATTGGGTGGCAACCTGACGATCAATGCCGGCGGCTCGGTGTCCGGTGATGCGGTCGGACGTCGTGGGCCGAGCAACACGGCGGTCTATCGAGAGCAGGTGGCCAGCGCATCGGTGGGCAACTGGCTCTGGCGTCAGGGCACGGGCAACAGCAATGTGCCGACGGCGTGGTGGATCAACTTCGGCAGCTATGCTACCCAGCCGCTGCCTGGCGCGGGCAGTGATACCGCCCCTTACCTGGTGGGCTTTACCGGTTTCGGCGCACTCGGCGGCGGCAACGTCAGCCTGCGAGCCGGAGGCGATGCCGGTATGCTCAAGCCGCTGGGCGACAGCGTGACCAACCCACGCAGTCAGGGTCTGATCGTTGCAGTGGGCAGTACCGGGCGAGTGGGCAGTGATGGCAGCCTGCAATTGACCGGTGGCGGCGACATGGACATTCGCATTGGCGGCATGCTGAACCCGTCATTGCAGGCACGTGCCGGGCAAACCGGTACTGCCACGCCACGCCACGATTTGCAGGGTGCGTTGATCAACCTGCGCGGAGCGGCACAAATGTCGGCTGGCGCATCGGGTGCGATCAAGCTGCAGTATGGTGCTTACGCAACCTATCAGGACCCGCGCGAAACCCGGGCTTTCGATCCGTTTACCTCGACTCTGGGCAGTGCTTCCGGTGGGCTGGTGCTGATACCCGGCGACTCGGGCATGCGCTTGAGCACCCGTGGTGATCTGGTCCTCGGTGGCGCAGCCGACCCTGGGCGGGTCCAACTGCAGAACTCCACGCCGTTCACGGATGCAAACGGTGTTGTTCACGCAGGAGGCGGCTTGTCGGCTTTCTCGTTGTGGACCGATCACACGGCTATCGACCTGTTTTCGGCGGGGGGCAACCTGACGCCAAGTACCCAATTGGCCGAAACCGACTCGCAGGGGACTGTCCCGAATCTCAACACGTCCCCCACTGACGGACGCTTCGTGTATCCGTCGATTTTGCGTGCCGTGGCAGGGCAAGGTTCCATCTATGCCGGTGCTTCGGCCACGTTCAGTGAAAACGGGACGCCTGCCGCAACGAACTATTCACTCTTGCTGGCGCCTTCAAGGGCGGGGCAACTGGAAATGCTGGCCGGTGACTCGATCTACGCCGGTGGCTACGCGATCAATCAGTCCGGCGCCAGCCTGTTGGCCATTGCAACGCCGTTTGCCCCTGCGTTCACGGGGTATGCGCAATACACCGACAGCAGGCCGACAACGAGTAACTACAGCAACGATGGCATAGCACCGCGTCTGAACTCGCGTTATCCATTGTTCGCTTTTGGTGCCGACACCTACTCGGGATTGAGCGGCGTACAGGCACCGGCTCGTTTTTATGCATTGTCCGGTGATCTGGTGGGTGTGCGCAGCGGCGAAACCCTGTCTTTTGCAACCACACTGCGCACCTGGTACGAAGCGGCAGCACCGGTATGGATGCTGGCGGGGCGCGATATCGTGGCGTCGGGTGCCAATCTGGGCCAGCCGACAAGGGCGCCGAAGGAAATGGGGAATAACGAAGCCATCAGTTCTTCGGGCAACCTGTTCATTCACAACAGTGCGCATGACGTGTCACGGGTTTCCGCCGGCCGCGACATCCTCTACAGCAGCTTCGACATCGCCGGTCCTGGTCTGCTGGATATGAGTGCCGGGCGCAACATCCTGATGGAGGATCGTGCCGGCATCAGCAGTATCGGGCCGCTAGTGGCAGGGGATAACCGGCCTGGCGCCAGTGTGGTCATGCAGGCGGGTGCGGGCGCGCAGGGCGTGGATTATTCGCGGTTCATTGCGCATTACCTGAACTCGCAGAACCTTGCCAATCCTGATGTGCCCCTCAGTGGTCAACCGGGCAAGGTGGTCAAAACCTACCTCGACGAACTGCAGAGCTGGCTGACCCTCGGCTACGGCTTCAGCGGCAACGCGGAACAGGCGCAAGCCTTCTTCGCCGAATTGCCAAGTGTTGAGCAAGCGGTCTTCGCCCGTAAGGTGTATTTCGCCGAATTGCGTGCTGGTGGCCTTGAGTACAACGATGTCGATGGTCCACGCAAAGGGAGTTACTTGCGCGGTCGCAACGCCATTGCTGCGCTTTTCCCGACCACCGATGTGGCCGGCAACCCGATCCGTTACGACGGCGATATCACGCTTTACGGCGGCGCCGGGGTCAAGACGCTGTTCGGTGGCGACATCCAGATGCTTACGCCGGGCGGTGGTCAGGTGTTCGGCATCGAGGGCGCGGCGCCGCCGTCCACGGCGGGCATCATCACCCAGGGCTCGGGCAACATTCAGCTCTACTCCCAGGGCAGCATTCTGCTGGGGCAGAGCCGGATCATGACCACGTTTGGCGGTTCGATCCTCGGCTGGTCCGCCGAGGGCGACATCAACGCCGGTCGCGGCTCGAAAACCACCGTGGTCTACACACCGCCGAAACGCGTGTACGACACCTGGGGCAACGTGACCCTGTCGCCATCGGTGCCGAGCACCGGCGCCGGTATCGCCACGCTCAACCCGATTGCCGAAGTGGCACCGGGGGACATCGACCTGATTGCGCCGCTGGGCACCATCGATGCGGGCGAGGCGGGGATTCGCGTCTCGGGCAACGTCAACATCGCCGCGCTGACGGTGGTCAACGCCGCCAACATTGCGGTGCAGGGCAAGGCGACCGGTGTACCGGTGGTCTCGGCGGTCAACACCGGGGCGATCACCTCGGCCAGCTCGGCTGCGTCGTCGGCGACCCAGGCAGCGGAAGACGTCGCCCGTCAGCAGCAAGCCGCCTCGCGCCAGAACCAGGCCTCGGTGTTCACCGTGCAGGTGCTGAGCTTCGGCAACGAACAACTGGCCCCGACCCGCGATGGCGCCAGCCGCGCACCGACACCGGGCTACAACCCCAACAGCCCGGTGCAGGTGCTGGGCGCCGGGGCGCTGGATGAACAGGCGAAACAGCAGCTGACGGAGGAGGAGCGGGGGCAGCTGACGTTGTAAAAGGACTCTCGTGTAGTACGCTTCGGGCGGCCATTTGGCCGCCCTTTTTTTATGGCGATGAGGTCCGTGGGTATTGTCGTCGGGTGTGGACTAACGTCAGTATTCTGATGCGCCCGTTCACCCGATAGACCAGCAGATAGTTTGGATTGATCACCATTTCCCGAGTGCTTGGCACTCGACCGGACCGGTAACCATAGGGGATTGATGAAAGCCTTTTCGTTGCTGCACCAACCTTGTGTTGCAGAGCAACTGAAGCGTTTGAGTTGTATTGTTCAATGTAATCAATAATGTCAGCCAGATCGTTCAGAGCTTGATCGCTCCATTCAAGCAGCAGCGCGGCGCTTCCTGCGCATCTCTTCCAGCATCTGGTCGAGCATTGCCATAGCTTCATCATGTGGAATGCCGGGGCTGGGGTCATCGAGTGCCTCCTGCACCTTGGCACGAAACCAGCGATCGTAGCTCTCTGCCTCTTCTTCGGATTCGAAGTCAGAGTAAAACGGGGAATGCAATATGCTCATAGTGATCTCCGTGATCAATTTCAGCAGTCTAAGGGGGGATTGGCCCATTGTCGTCACTGGCAGACGATGCACTCCATGAGCCCTTGAAGAACCATGAAGCTGCGGGATCCAGTATCTGCAAACACCCCCTTTGAAATCTGCCGGACGTTTCTCTCCGTTGTCCGGCAATCTCGACCGCCGCTGTAGGCCTATTCCTCCTCTTTGTTTTTCAGGTTTCCAGCCTACAAATCTGCGCGCGCCTTCCTACAAATGCACTCAGAACGCATACGGAATACTCACTTTCGCCCACAACATTTCCCCCTCCGGCCGGTTCTCCACGTCGAATTCCTTGGCCCAGCGAATCTCCGCGCTGGCGTACTTGAGGAAGGTGAAGTGCAGCGCCGGGCCGATGGCGAACACCTTGCCGCGTACGCCGTCATCAACGTCCTGACCGGCGAACTGCACGGTGTGACCGAACTGTTTGTCGTCGGTGGTTTGCTTGAGGTAGTAGCCGTTGATGCCGAGCATCAGGTCGTCGGTGATCTTGTAGCTGGCCGAGTAATCGAAATGGAAGATCTGCCCGGATTTGTAGTCGGTGTCCTTGTTCTTCTCGTTGAAGCTGTAGGTGGTCTTCATCGAGACTTCGGTCTTGTCTGTCGGCAGCCAGGTGAAGGAGAACAGTGGTTTGTAGGTGTAGAAATTGTTGCTGGTGTTAGCCAGGCGATCGACGCTGTATTCACCGGTGGGCACGGTGATTTCCAGAGCGGCGCCGAGGGTCAGGTTCTTGCCCATGTCCCAGAGGATGATCGGCGCGATGGTGGTATCGCCCATGCCTTCGCGGGTATCGCTCAGGCCGAACACCGACACTTCCTGTTTCAGCCACGGCTGGGCGATGTAACCGGCGAGGCGTCCGCCGAACACCCGTACCGGGCTCAGGTAGTCGATACGCGGGATGACGGCGGTGGATTCGATCTCGACATTCGGCACCTTGCCGCCGAACGAGCTGATGTTGAGCTTGGTCGCCTTGTAGTGGTTGTAGTAGAGGTTGAAGGCAACCATGTTCTCGGGAAGGCTGTCGACTTCCAGCGGCAGCATGAAGAAGCCGTCGGTGCCGGTGCCGATGTTGTCGACACCGGCTTCGGTGGCCAGCGCCGGCAGGGTCACGGCGCAGCCGAGCAGGCTCAGCACCAGTCGCACAGGGAATGTCGCGCGGTTCGGGGTCATGTCCGTCCTCATTATTATTGTGTTTGGGCGCACCGCCGGCGCGCAGGACGCCCGGCCACTATAGAAATAAGCCCTTGGCGCACAGCGGGGCAGGGTATTGGCGGACACAGAAGGGGACTTCTGCGGACAGTCCGCCAACCCTGTGCTAACTTCCTTCGACATAACCGGTTACAAAAATAACAATTCAGCGTGATCCGGAATGTCAGCCCCCATGAATGTAAAAGTCCAAGACCCCACCTTCGAACTGGCGCTGGTGTCGCCGTTTCTGCTGCAGACCCTGGCCGAAGTTGCTGCCAACAAGGGTATTGAGGCCGAAAGCCTGTGCCGTGGCCTCGGTTTCACTTTCGAAGACCTGCAGGATCCTTCGCAGCGGATCTCCTACCGCCAGGCCGTGGCCATGATTCAGCGGGCGCTGAAGGCTTTGCCCAATCAGGGGCTGGGCCTGTGGGTTGGCGCGCAGAACGTGCTCGGCACCCTCGGTCTGCTCGGGCATGTGCTGTCGCTGTGCAAGAACCTGCGCGATGCGTTCGAACTGGGGATTCGTCATCAGCACACGTCCGGCGGGATTGTCGTTTCCAGCGTCGATGTCGTGGGCGAGCAGGTGTACCTGGACGTGGAATGCCGCTTGCCGTTCGCCGAGGTGCAGGTGTTTGCGGTCGAAGAGTTTTTCGCCAGCCTTTTGGTCTACGGCCGGGCGCTGGTGGGCGAGACGTTCAAACCGATTGCCGTGGAGTTCATGCACGCGGCGCCGGATTACGTTGATGAATACCGGCGGCTTTTGGGGCCGGACGTACGCTTCGGTTGTCTGCACAATCGCATGCTGATCGATGTGCAGTGGCTGGATGTGAACCTGCCCAATCATCATTCGCTGGCGCTGCGTCAGGCGGTCACACTGCTGGAGCTGGAAGCGGCGCAAGTCCACCAGAAGCTCGATCTGATTCAGGCCGTAGAGCGCGCCATTGCCCGGGACCTGAGCCGGGGCAGCCACATCGAAAAGATCGCTGGCGACCTGAACATGAGCAGCCGCACCTTGCGTCGGCGGCTGACCGAGCACTCGCTGACCTTCGAAGCGCTGCTGGAGCAAGTGCGTCAGGCGCGCACGATGAGTCTGCTGGCCAATCCCGACATGCCCATCGAGCGCATCACCGAAGAAGTTGGCTACAGCGACGTGCGCAGCTTTCGCCGGGCGTTCAAGCGCTGGACGGGCAAGAGCCCGAGCGCGTGGCGCAACGAGTGCGTCATCTGATCCCACACAAACCCTCCGGCTACAGTTAAACTCCGCGCTCTTTCCCAAGGAGTTCACATGAGTTACTACCAGCCGGGCATCCTCGCCACCCCTGTTCCGCCGCAAGCACGTCACCTGTTTTTCGCCCTCGAATCGGTGGAAGCACTGCCGCAGGCGATCGACAACCTGCTGAACCTGGTGGACAGCAAGTCGGCGGTGGTCGGTTTCGGTGAATCCTTGGCCAAGGCCCTGAATGTGAACATCGACGGCCTGCGCAGCTTCCCGGCGCTGACCGGTGTCGGCGTGGAAAACCCATCGACCCAGCACGCCCTGTGGGTCTGGCTGCACGGCGTCGACCGTGGCGAGTTGCTCAACCGCAGCACCGCGCTTGAGGCCGCACTGGCCCCGGCGCTGCGTCTGGTTCAGATGCAGGAAGCCTTCCGTCACAAGGACGGTCATGACCTCACCGGTTATGAAGACGGCACCGAAAACCCTCACGACGAAGCCGCCATCGCCGCCGCACTGCAAAGTGAAGGCGCCGAAGGTCTGGTGGGTGGCAGCTTTGCCGCGATCCAGCAGTGGCAGCACGACCTCAAGGGTTTCCATGCACTGTCCGCCGAAGACAAAGACAACATCATGGGCCGTCGCCTGAGCGACAACGAAGAGCTCGACGACGCCCCGGTGTCCGCCCACGTCAAGCGCACCGCCCAGGAAAGCTTCGCTCCGGAAGCCTTCGTCGTGCGCCGTTCGATGCCGTGGATCGAAGGCGACCGCGCCGGTCTGATGTTCCTGGCGTTCGGTTTCTCCCTCGACGCGTTCGAAGCGCAACTGCGCCGCATGAGCGGTCTGGAAGACGGCATCACCGACGGTCTGTACCGCATCAGCCGGCCGATCACCGGCGGTTACTACTGGTGCCCGCCGCTCAAGGACGGCCACCTCGACCTGCGCGCCTTGCGCATCGGCTAAGAATCAAGGAAGGGCAATGAACGTGGTGCGTTGGGGCATGATCGGTTGCGGCAGCGTCGCCGAACGCAAGAGCGGGCCGGCCTTCTACAAGGCCCCCGGTTCGGCGTTGGTGGCGGTGATGGGGCGACGTCTCGAAGCGGTGACCGATTACGCCACGCGCCACGGCATCGCCCGGACTTACACCGACATCGATGAGCTGATCAACGACCCCGAAGTGGACGCGGTGTACATCGCCACGCCACCCGACAGTCACCACGCCTACAGCCTGAAAGTCGCTGCCGCCGGCAAGCATTGCTGCGTGGAAAAACCCATGGCACTCAACGCCGGGCAAAGCCGCGAAATGCAGCAGGTGTTTGCCGATGCCGGTCTGCACCTGTTCGTCTCCTATTACCGCCGTTCGTTGCCGCGTTTCCAGCAGGTTCGGCAGTGGTTGGAGCAGGGCCGCATTGGCGAAGTGCGGCACTTGAGCTGGACGCTGACCAAGGCGCCATCACCGAAGGATCTGGACGGCAGCACCAACTGGCGCACCGATCCGGCGGTGGCGGGGGGCGGGTACTTCGCGGATCTGGCCAGCCATGGTTTTGACCTGTTCCAGTACCTGCTCGGCGATATCGTTGAAGTCGCCGGATTCACGGCGCGTCAGGCCGGGTTGTACGCGGCGGAGGATGCGGTCAGCGCCAGTTGGCGATTCGCCTCGGGCGCGTTAGGCATGGGGTGCTGGAGCTTTGTTGCAGATCGCCGTGAGGATCGGGTCGAGATCATCGGCAGCCAAGGGCGAATCGGTTTTTCGGTGTTCGATGAGCATCCGGTCGAGTTGCATGCCGATGAGTCGCTCAGCCTCATCATCGACCATCACGAACACATCCAGTGGCATCACGTACTCGGCATGAACGCGCAGATTCGCGGTGAGTCCCGGCACCCGGCAGTCGCCGCCGAAGCACTGAAGACCGATTGGGTCATGGATCAGATCCTCAAGCGCCACTGAAGGCGCATCTAAGGTTATGCCCAAACAATATTTCTCAAGCTTGTCATAACGTCTCTAAGATCACGTCATAACTCGTTATGACAAGTGATTCCGTGATGACTGATAACGTTCTCTCCCTGGGCAGCGTCCCGCTGCACACCCAACTGCGCGACGTGCTGCGCGCCCGGATTCTCGACGGCGAATACCCGCAAGACAGCCAGATGCCGTCCGAAAGCGAGCTCGGCACGCTGTTCAAAGTCAGCCGCATCACCGTGCGCCAGGCCCTGGGCGATCTGCAGAAAGAAGGGCTGATCTTCAAGATCCATGGCAAAGGCACCTTCGTCGCCAAACCCAAGACCTTCCAGAACGTCAGCACCCTGCAAGGCCTCGCCGAGTCCATGACCGGCCGTGGCTACGAGGTGATCAACCGCCTGCGCAGCTTCAAATTCATCGCCGCCGACAAACTGGTGGCCGAGCGTTTGCAGGTCGCGGAAGGCGAGATCGTCGCCCAGATCAAACGCGTACGCCTGATCAACCGCGAGCCGATTTCGCTGGAAATCACCTACCTGCCCAAAGCGGTTGGCGAACGGCTGGAGAAGGCCGATCTGGTCACCCGCGACATCTTCCTGATTCTGGAAAACGACTGCGGCATTGCCCTCGGCCACGCCGATCTGGCCATCGACGCGGTGCTGGCCGACAGCGACCTGACCCAGGCGCTGAACGTCGAGGCCGGCTCACCGATCATGCGCATCGAGCGTCTGACCCACGACGCCTACGGCCAGCCGCTGGACTTCGAACACCTTTACTACCGCGGCGATGCGTTCCAGTACCGCCTGCGGATCGACCGGCAAAAAGGGGCGTGACATGACCCGCAATACCTTAGAGCAGGAATACGACATCGTCGTGATCGGCGGCGGCACCGCTGGCCCGATGGCGGCGATCAAGGCCAAGGAAAAAAACAAGGAGCTGCGCGTGTTGCTGGTCGACAAGGCCAACGTCAAGCGCAGCGGCGCGATCAGCATGGGCATGGACGGCCTGAACAACGCGATCATCCCCGGCCACTCGACGCCGGAGCAGTACACCAAGGAAATCACCATCGCCAACGACGGCATCGTTAATCAGGCAGCGGTGTACGCCTATGCCACCCACAGCTTTGAAACCATCGAGCAGCTCGACCGCTGGGGTGTGAAGTTCGAGAAAGACGAAACCGGCGATTACGCGGTGAAGAAAGTCCACCACATGGGCGCCTACGTGCTGCCGATGCCGGAAGGGCACGACATCAAGAAAGTCCTGTATCGCCAGTTGAAGCGGGCGCGGGTGAGCATTACCAATCGTCTCGTCTGCACCCGTTTGCTGACCGACGAGGAGGGCGCCGTCAACGGTGTGATGGGGTTCGACTGCCGCACCGCCGACTTCCATGTGATCAAAGCCAAGGCAGTGATCCTCGCCTGCGGCGCCGCGGGGCGACTCGGTCTGCCGTCCTCGGGTTACCTGATGGGCACCTATGAAAACCCGACCAATGCTGGCGACGGCTATGCGATGGCGTATCACGCCGGGGCGGAACTGGCGAACCTCGAGTGCTTCCAGATCAACCCGCTGATCAAGGACTACAACGGCCCGGCCTGCGCCTACGTCACCGGCCCGCTCGGTGGCTACACCGCCAACAACAAGGGCGAACGCTTCATCGAGTGCGACTACTGGAGCGGGCAGATGATGTGGGAATTCCACCAGGAACTGGAAAGCGGCAACGGCCCGGTATTCCTGAAGCTCGATCACCTGGCCGAGGAAACCATCCAGAACATCGAGGAAATCCTCCACAGCAACGAGCGCCCGAGTCGCGGCCAGTTTCACGCCAATCGCGGCACCGACTACCGCACGCAGATGGTCGAGATGCACATCTCGGAAATCGGTTTTTGCAGTGGCCACTCGGCGTCCGGCGTGTGGGTCAACGAGCGCGCCGAGACCTCGGTGAAAGGTTTGTATTCGGCGGGTGACATGGCCGCCGTGCCGCACAACTACATGCTCGGCGCGTTCACCTATGGCTGGTTCGCCGGCCACAACGCGGCGGAATTTGTTGCCGGGCGCGAGTTCTCCGCTCTGGATGCCGAGCAGATCGAGAAGGAAAAGGCCCGGGTCTATGCACCGCTGGATCGCGAGCACGGTCTGCCGCCGGCCCAGGTCGAGTACAAGCTGCGGCGCTTCGTCAACGACTACCTGCAACCGCCGAAAGTGACCAAGAAGATGGAAATCGGCCTGCAGCGTTTCAGTGACATCGAACGCGATCTCAACGAGATGAAGGCCAACAACGCCCACGAACTGATGCGCGCCATGGAAACCAGCGTGATTCGCGACTGCGCCGAAATGGCCGCCCGGGCCTCGCTGTTCCGCGCTGAAAGCCGCTGGGGCCTGTACCACTACCGCGTCGATCACCCGCAACGGGACGACCGCGAATGGTTCTGCCATTGCCACCTGAAGAAGGGCGAAGACGGGCGCATGACCAGTTTCAAGAAAGCCGTCGAGCCTTACATCATCCCGCTCGATGCCGAGGAAATGCAGGCTTACGACCGCTTGCGGGTCGGCGCTTTCGCCGCTTGAGGCATCACTAGAGAGAGTCCGAACCATGGCCTACCAAGCCCAGGAAATCTTCTTCCGCTCCAACGCCCCCGTCACCGTGGACGAGGATAAATGCATCGCCGAAAAGGGCTGCACCGTGTGCGTCGACGTCTGCCCGATGGACCTGCTGGCGATCAACCCGGCCACGCAAAAGGCCTATATGGCTTTCGACGAATGCTGGTACTGCATGCCGTGCGAAAAGGACTGCCCGACCGGTGCGGTGAAAGTCGAAATCCCGTATCTGCTCCGCTAAAACGCTATCCGGCAACACCGGACGCCTGATTCAAGACACCCCTCGTTTCCCACCGCGCCCTGATCGCGGCGGAGACGAACATCCTATAAATGATTCGAGGGGATTCAACCATGTTGCGTGCAGCAATCGCTGGTCTGGTACTGGCTTCGTTCACCTTGTCGGCCTCGGCCGAAACCATCCGCATTGCCATCGGCACCCAGGACACCACCATCAACTGCGCCGCCGGCGGCCTGTTGATTCGCGAGCTGGGCCTGCTCGACAAATACCTGCCTCACGACGGCGCCTACAAGGACGCCAAATACGACGTGCAGTGGAAGAATTTCACCAGCGGCGCGCCACTGACCAACGAGATGGTCGCCGGCAAACTCGACTTTGGCGCCATGGCCGATTTCCCGGGTGCGTTCAATGGTGTGGCGTTCGAAACCGCTGGCAAACACAGCCTGTTCATCAGCGTGTTGTCGGGCAGTATCAAGGGCAGCGGCAATGGCATCGTGGTGCCGAGCGCGTCTGGTGTGCAGTCGCTGAGCGAACTCAAGGGCAAGACCATTTCCGTACCGTTCGCCTCCACAGCTCATGGCATGTTGTTGCGCGCCGTGGCGGAGCAGGGCTGGGACCCGCTGAAGGATGTGAACATCATCGCCCAGCCGCCAGAGGTCGCAGGCTCGGCGTTGCAGGCCGGCAAGATCGACGCCCACGCTGATTTTGTACCGTTCGCCGAACTGTTCCCGAGTCGTGGTTTCGCCCGCAAGATCTACGACGGCGCCCAGGCCAATGCGCCGACCTTCCACGGTGCGCTGGTCGATCAGGCCTACGCCAAGAAGTACCCGGAAATCGTCGTCGCCTACCTGCGCGCAAGCATCGAAGCCAATCAGTTGCTGGCCGCCGAACCCGAGAAATACAGCGAGTTGATCGCCAAAGTCACCGGCGTCGATGCCGAGGTCAATTACCTGTTCCACGGCCCGCTCGGCGTGCAGACCCGCGACCTGAGCTGGAAACCGGAATATCGCCAGGCCGTGGGCACGGCCATCGACACGCTGAAGCTGCTGAAGAAGGCGGATCGCGGGCTCGACCTGAACACCTTTATCGATGACCAGTACATCCGCGCGGCATTCAAGGCCTCGAATCTGGATTACACCGCGCAACTGGCCAATTACGCGCAGACACCGTTGAAGTCTGTCGATGCGGTGACTGGGAAAGTTATTTCTGATTTCAGCCATGTTGCGGAAATCTGGGTGCGCGGTGAGGACAAGGTCCGGCGTTATGCCTCGGCTGAAGAGGCGTTTACCGCACTGGCCGGCCTGAAGTCAGAAGGCAAGAACATCCGCGCGGTGTATGCGCAGGCGAGTGACAGCGGGATCAAGTTGCTGGCGGAGCAGGCGTGGTTTGCCAGTGATGGGAAGGGGCGGTTGAGTGCGTTTTTGCTCAAAGGGCAGGCTCAGCAATACGCGTCGGTGCAGGGCGGAAAAGTCCTCGACTTCACCGACGCCACCGCGCAGGCCGTTGCCACCCGCTGATTTACAGATCGTTCCCACGCAGAGCGTGGGAACGATCAGAGGTGATATATGCTTTCACGCTGGATCCCCCGAGCCGCCTCACTGCTGCTCTGCCTGCTCTTCTGGCAACTCGCCGCCAGCCATCACTGGAACCTCGGCCTCGTCACCTTCGCCAACGTCCCAACCCCGCTGGCCGTCATCGAAGCCGCCCTCGGCCTGGGCGACTCCGGCAAGCTCATCCAGCACCTGAGCGCCAGCCTCGGCCGAGTCTTCGCTGGCTACCTCGCCGCGCTGGTGATCGGCATCGCCCTGGGCCTGGCCATCGGCCGCTCGAAATGGGCCGAAGACCTGCTGCTGCCTCCACTGGAAGTGCTGCGCCCAATCCCCGCCGTCGCATGGATTCCGCTGGCCATCCTGATGTTCCCGTCGTCGGAGCTGTCGATGGTGTTCATCACCTTCACCGGCGCGCTGTTCCCGATCCTGCTCAACACCGTGCATGGCGTCGAAGGTGTCGACCCGCGCCTGATCGCCTCGGCCAGAAGCCTCGGGGCCGGACGCCGGGCGATCCTGCTGGAAGTGATCCTGCCGGGCGCCGCGCCGAGCATCATCACCGGGTTGGCGATCGGCATGGGCACCTCATGGTTCTGTCTGGTGACCGCCGAAATGATCTCCGGCCAGTTCGGCATCGGTTACTACACCTGGGAGTCCTACACCATTCAGAACTACGCCGACATCGTGGTCGGCATGTTGCTGATCGGCGTGTTGGGCATGGGCAGCAGCCTGCTGATCAAACGCCTTGGCGGTCTGTTCACGCCCTGGCACCGACCGCGAGGAAAAGCCTGATGAGCGTGATGCAAACCCCGGAAGGGCGGATCGACATCCGCCAGTTATCCATCGTCCTCGGCGAGGGCCGGCAAGCGTTTGAAGCGGTGCAGGGGCTGGATTGCCAGATCGAACCCGGCCAGTTCGTGTGCATTCTTGGCCCGTCCGGTTGCGGCAAGTCGACTTTGCTCGGCGCGCTGGCCGGGCATCTGCAACCCCATGACGGGCAGTTGAAAGTCGACGGCGCCGAGGTGTCCGGCCCGTCGCCACAGCGCGGCATGGTGTTCCAGCATCACACCCTGTTCCCGTGGCGCACGGTGCGCGACAACGTCGCCTTCGGGCTGAAGATGCGCGGCATTGGCAAGACCGAACGCCATCGCGCCGCTGATGAAATCCTCAAACTGGTCGGCCTTGAAGGCTTCGCCGAACGCTGGCCGGATCAACTCTCCGGCGGCATGCAGCAACGGGTGGAAATCGCCCGGGTGCTGGTCAACCGGCCACGGCTGTTGCTGATGGATGAACCCTTCGGCGCGCTGGATGCGCTGACCCGACTGAACATGCAGGAACTGCTGCTGGACATCTGGACGCGGATTCGCACCACGGTGGTGTTCGTCACCCATGACATCGACGAAGCGCTGTTTCTCGCCGACCGCTTGTTGGTGATGAGCGCGCGACCAGGGCGGATCATCGAAGACCTGCGTCTGGACTTCCCCCGGCCACGCACCACCGAACTGGTCACCAGCAGCGAGTTTTCGCGCCTCAAGCGCCACTGCCTCGACCTGCTGCGCCACGACAACGACCGACCGCTGCCGCGCCTCAATCCGCTCGGTTTGCCTCCTGAAAACGCCTTGCCGAGATTTGCCCTGTGACCTCATTTTTTGCTGTGACCGATAACGACGACATTCTTGCCCTGCAACCGCGCCTGACTGCTGATGACGCCGGAGTGCGCCGGATTGCCCTGATCGACCTGGCCGACCTCGAAGAGCCGGACGGTCTGCTCTGGTTGGTCGAGCGTCTGGCCGAAGACCCGGCCGAAGAAGTGCGTGCCGAAGCGGCACGTCTATTGGAAGCCTGGGAAGACGAACCGGTGGTAGAAGCGCTGTGCCAGGCGCTGACGGATCCGTCGCCAGCGGTGCAAGCCGCTGCGGCGCAGAGCCTGAGCCTGCTCAAAACCGAAGCGGCGGGCAGGGTGATTCTGCCGTGGACCGCCCATGCCGAAACCGGCGTGCGGATTGCCGCGTTCCGGGCGTTGCGCGAGTTGCGCTTCCCCGGCGCCGCACCCGCCGCGATTCAAGCGTTGAGCGATGCCGACGCCAGTGTCCGTCGCGAAGCCGTCGGCGTGCTCGGTTGGCTCAAACAGCTGGATGCCTTGCCGGCGCTGGCACGTTTGGCCAGCAATGATCCGGACACCGAAGTACGTCGCGCCGCCACCGGCGCCTTGGGCCTGGCGAGTGGCGCTGACGTGCTGCCGGCCTTGCGTCAGGCCTTGCAGGACGAAGCCTGGCAAGTACGCGAAGAAGCCGCGACCACCCTCGGCAAGGTCGGCCACACCGACGCAGGCCCGGCGCTGATCGAAGCCTTGGCCGACGACTACTGGCAAGTGCGCCTGCGCGCCACTCGCAGCCTCGGCCGTTTGCGTTACGTGCCGGCCCTCGACGCCCTGATCGACACTCTCGGCCATCGCATCAGCAACCTGCGCAAGGAAGCCGCGCTGGCCCTCGGCGAACTGAATGATCGCGGGGCCGTGGCCGCGTTGCAGGCCGCGCAGGATGACGGCGACCCGGAAGTGCGCAAAGCGGTGCGAATTGCCTTGAGTCAGCTGCAATGAATCCGCTGGCGATCGGCAATTCCCAAAGTGAACACCGGTTGCGGCTGAGCTGGCCGGATGGCCGCGAGCAGTTGCTCGACCATGCCGAACTGCGCCGCCAGTGCCCGTGTTCGCAGTGCCGGGCGTTTCGCCTGCGAGGTTCGATTCCGCTGGTGGATGATCGAGTGCGTGTGATCGAGCTCAACCCCCAGGGTTACGGCCTGCAACTGGTGTTCAGCGATGGTCATCAGCGCGGGATCTACCCGTGGCAATACCTTGCGCAACTCTCGCCCTGAACTCACCGCAATCAACCGGGGCTCAGAAGGATTTGCTGACGCTGGCCACGACCGTCGCCGTGCACACATCCTTGAAGCCCCAGTTGCTCAGGCACTGGTTCTGCGACAGGTCAGTGTCGATGTAACTCAGGCCCAGCACCACGCCGGCCAGGTTGTGGGTCAGTTTGACTTCCCACTCCCGGTAGGACTCTTCGCTGTGACCGGATGCCGAATACATATGCGGGTCCTTGAAGTCCATGTTGCCGTAGCGCAGCTTCAGCCCGGAGTCGAACGGCAATTCGGTTTCATAGCCGATGTAGCTGTAGAGCGAACTCTGTTTGCTGTCGATGCCCGGCGCATCACTGGAGTAGTACGCCGCCAGCTTCACGCCGTAGACGCCGAGAATCCCGTAGACCTCGGTCTGATTGAACTGGCTTTCCCTGGGGTAGACGTAGCGAATGGTGCCGAGGTCCAGGCTCACCTGCTCGGTGGCCTGCCACAGCCAGCCGGCGTAGTAATCGACTTCCTGACGGGTTTTCAGGCCGCCGCCGAAATCGACGTTCGAACTCCACGCGCCGAGGTACAGGCCGCTGCTGTGGGCCAGGGTCAGACCGGCCTGCACGGCCGGGTCGTTCTGGGTCTGGGAGATGCCGCGAGTGCGGTAGTCGCTGGCCAGGGTCAGGTCGACCAGCACCGCGAAATCATCGTTCAAGGGGATCGCGTGGCTGCTCAAGGGCAGCAGGCTCAAGGAAGTGAGGGCGAGCAGGGGCATGGCTTTCATGTGAAGTCCCGATGTTGTGATTGTTATGGGCAGGAAGCGGGCAAGGCTGCGCCGGACCCCGGCGGCTGGCGCGGGGGCGGGCAGGGGGTACGGCGATTGTTATTAGAGGGTCGGTGCGTAGACCAGGCGGCCGGCGAACCAGGTTTGCAGAACCTGGGTGTCATGCAGGGCCTTGTCGTCGACGCTGAACACGTCGCGATCGAGCACGATGAAATCGGCCTGTTTGCCGGGGCTCAGGGAACCGATCTGTTGCTCCAGGCCGATGGTCCGCGCGGCGTTGACGGTGTAGGCGTAGAACATGGTTTCGCGGTCCAGGCGTTCGTCGGCGTTGAGCACGCCCAGCGGCCCGGTGCGGGTGATGGCCTGGGCCATGGCGTTCCACGGGTTCGGTGAGGACACCGGCCAGTCGCTGGCGCCGGCAATCGTCGCGCCTTGCTTGAGCAGCGAGTGCGCCGGGTATTGATAGCGGAAGGCGAGGGCGCTGACGTAAGGCTTGATCATGTCGGTGGTGTAGTCGTCGGCGCTGGCCCAGAGCAATTGCATCGAGGCAATCACGTTCAATGGCTTGAAGCGCGCAAACTCTTTCGGATTGACCATTTGCAGGTGGGTGATCGAGTGCGTCACGCCGCTTTGTCGATCCTTGCGCGCCTGGGCGATACCGTTGAGGGATTCGCGTACCGCGCGGTCGCCGATGGCGTGGATGTGCACCAGCCAGCCGCGCTGGTCGATGGCGCTGACCAGTTCGCCGAAGTGCTGCGGATCAATCAGCAGTTCGCCCTGTTTGTGGGAGTTGCTGTAGGGATCGATCATCGCGGCGCTCTGGGCCGGGTATTCGATCACGCCGTCAGCGAAGATCTTGATCCCCGGCAGCGTCAGGTTGGGGATGCCCTGGAACTGCTGGCGAACCTTGTCGAGGGTGTCGAGATCGGCCGGGACGCTTTTCGGGTTGGCCACCAGCAGCGCGGCGACGTGGGCGGTCATGCCACCGCTTTCCGACAGGGCTTTGTAGGCCGGCAGCACGCCGACAGTTTTCTCGGTGGGCTTGAGGGCGAACACCGGCTCGCCCGGCGCGGCGTTGGCGGCGGGGTCCATCCACGCCGTGATGCCGAGGCTGTTGTTGAAGCGCACCGCCGATTGCGCGGCCTTGAGCATATCGGCAGGGCTCGGCACCGGCATTTTCGAGGCGACGCGATCCCAACCGGCGTCGACCACAAAGCCGTTCGGCTCACCGCTGGCCAGTTTGCCAATGGTGTCTTTTTCCGCGTCCGGCAAGTTTTTCAGCAGTGCGGCGTCGATGCCCGCGCGCTTGAGCATGACGTTGTTGGCCCACGCCGTGTGGTGATCGCTGCCGGTGAACACCACGGGTACTTCAGCCCATTCGCCATGGTTGAAGATTTTGCCCAGGGCCTCAGCTTTGGCCCAGTACGCCGAACTCATGCCGGCCACGCTCAACACATCGCCATGCCGGGCCTTGCCGTCGTCACGCCAGCCGCGCAGGCGTTTCTCCAGTTCATCAAGACCGACCACGTCGTCTTCCATGTTCGCCGAGACCATTTCCAGCCCGCCGAAAATCGCGTGGGAATGGCTGTCGATCAGGCCGGGCATCAGCGTCTGGCCTTTGAGGTCGATCACTTGGGTGCCGGGCTCGATCAAGGCTTTGATCTGCGCATCGGTGCCGACTTTCAGCACCTTGCCGTTCTCCACGGCCAGCGCCTGAACCTTCGGCTGAGCACGGTCGGCGGTGAAAATCTTGCCGTTGAGCAGCACCAGATCGGTGGCGGCCATGGCTTCCATCGAGGCAAAACTCACAGCGGCGATCAAGACATTTTTGGTGAAAAGCGGGATGAATCTTTTCATTGAACATTTCCTTGTTATTGCGTCTGATGGCCAGATTAGTGGCTGTCAACGCCCGACAGAACGCCTCCCTCACGAAAAACGTTTTTGCCTGAATGGAAAAAGCATGGACAAGCTGGGTGCACTGAAAATGTTCGTGGTCACCGCGCAGCTCGGCAGTTTCAGCCGCGCTGCCGAGCAACTGGGCAAAACCCCGTCGGCCCTGACCAAAGCGGTCAATCATCTGGAGTCCGAACTTGGTGCGCGGCTCTTCGAGCGCAGCACGCGTCGGATTCTGCTGACCGAAATCGGCCGGCTCTATCTGGAAACCGCACGACAGGTGTTGCAGCGCCTCGATGAGGCCAGCGAGGAAATCGAGCAGTTGCAGCACGGCCTGCGCGGCAGCCTGAAAATCACCGCGCCGCTGGCTTACGGGCGGGCGTTTCTCGATCAGGTGTGTGACGGCTTTTTGCAGCAATACTCGCAGATCAGCCTGCAAGTGGATTTGTGCGACGAATTCGTCAATCTGCTGGAAAGCGGTTACGACCTGGCACTGCGCGAGGGGCATGACGACTTGCCGGGGCTGATTGCCCGGGTGGTCGGCAGCAATCGTCTGGCGCTGTGCGGCAGCCCCGAATACCTGGCGCGCAAGGGCTTGCCGGTCACGCCGCAAACCCTCGATCAACATGAATGGTTGCTGTACCGGCATCCGTTGCTCAGCCGCGAATTCTGGTGGGCCGAACGCGACGGCCAGCGCCTGAGCCTGGCGCAACCGGCGGCGCCGCTGTTGCGCAGCGACAATTACGATTTGCTGCTGGCCAGCGCTTTGGCTGGGCGCGGTTTGCTGCACACACCGCTGTGGAGCGCCGCGCCGTACATCGTTGACGGGCGACTGGTGCGGGTCATGGCCGATTACGAGATCGACCCGGACAGTTTCGGCCCGCACATCCTGGCGGTGTACCCGAGCCATCGGCGGGCGACGGCCAAGGTTGTGGCGTTCATTGATTACATTTCAGAGTTTCTCGCCGAACGCGGTTTGAGCTGACTGGCGGTGCTTGTCAGGAAATTCCCACAGGAGTACAAATGTACTCCATGACGACTCTGACTCCCCGCCGTACCGCCATCCTGACCTTTATCCGCGAACGCATCGCCGAACACGGTCAGCCCCCAAGCCTCGCTGAAATCAGCGAGGCTTTTGGTTTTGCCTCCCGCAGCGTGGCGCGCAAGCATGTGCTGGCGCTGACCGAAGCCGGGTTTATCGAGGTCAATCCGAATCAGGCCCGGGGCATTCGTTTGCTCGGGCAACCGGCGCGGCCGGAACTGCTCGAAGTCCCGGTGCTTGGCCGGGTGGCCGCCGGTGCGCCCATCGGCGCCGATGCCGACATCCACAATCGGCTGATGCTCGACCCCGCGCTGTTCTCCCGTACGCCCGACTACATGTTGCGGGTGCAGGGCGATTCGATGATCGAGGACGGCATTCTCGATGGCGATCTGGTCGGCGTGCGGCGCAACCCCGAGGCGCTCAACGGCCAGATCGTGGTGGCGCGGCTCGACGGTGAAGTCACCATCAAACGTTTCGAGCGGACCGGCGATGAGGTTCGCCTGTTGCCGCGCAACCCGGCGTACCAGCCGATTGTCGTGCGGGCCGATCAGGACCTGGCCATCGAAGGGGTGTTCTGCGGTCTGGTGAGGCAAGGCTGATGGGTGCCGTCGTCGCGCTGGATACGCTGTTCAATGGTGGCCAGGTCTGGAAGGGCCGGCCTGCGCCACCGGCCGCCAGCCCGCAACCCACCGGGCACGCGGCGCTGGATGCCGCCTTGCCCAGTGGCGGCTGGCCGGAAGCGGCGCTGAGCGAAATACTGCTGGCCGGGCCCGGTGTCGGCGAACTGCAACTGGTGTGGCCGACCCTGGCGCGGCTGTCGGCGGCGGGCGAGCGCATCGTGCTGGTGGCGCCGCCGTTCGTGCCGTATCCGCAGGCCTGGGCCAATGCCGGGGTCGATCTGCGGCAGTTGTCGGTGATCCAGGCCAGCGAGCGCGATGCGTTGTGGGCGGCGGAACAATGCCTGCGTTCGGGCAGTTGCGGTGCAGTGCTGTGCTGGCCGCACAAGGCCGATGACCGCGCCTTGCGCCGTTTGCAGGTAGCGGCGGAAACCGGCCAGACCCTGGCGTTCGCGTGGCGACCCTTGAGCGAAGCGGTCAATCCGTCGCCGGCCGCATTGCGCATTGCCATCGATGCCCGCCCGGCGCAATTGCGCGTACTCAAATGCCGGGGCGGGCTGGCGCGCAGCGCACCGATTGCCTTTACCGTGGGGCATTGAGGTCGCCATGCGCTGGGTTTGCATTCTGTTCCCGCAATTGGCCCTCGACGCCGTGCTGCGTCAGCGCCCCGATCCCGACCAACCGTTGGCGCTGCTCAGCGGCCCGGCCCAGCGCCGGGTGCTGCAAGCGGTCAATCCGGCGGCGCGGGCGCTGGGCTTGCGTCCGGGGCAGTCGATGACCGCCGCGCAGGCCATGAGCAAAGGTTTCGCCACCGTCGATTACGACGCGGCCGAGGTCGAGCACTGGCAGCAGTTTCTCGCGGCTTGGGCCTATCGTTTCAGCGCCCAGGTCAGCGTGCATTACCCGCGTACCGTGGTGTTCGAGATCGAATCGAGCCTCGGGCTGTTCGGTTCCTGGACGCAGTTCGAGGCGCGATTACGTACTGAGCTGACGGAGCTGGGCTTTCGTCACCGCATCGTTGCCGCGCCCAACCCAGTGGCGGCGCGGGTGTTGGCCAACGCCTATGACGGATTGGTGGTGCCCGACGGTGAAGCCCTGCGCCATCACCTCGGGCAACTGCCGGTTGACCGTGTCGGGCTTGAGCCGAGCGTGGCCACGGCGCTGTCGCGCATGGGCCTGCGCAACCTTCATCAGGTGCAGAGCCTGCCGCGTCAGGCATTGGCCCGGCGTTTCGAGGCGCCGATGCTCAAGCATCTGGACACGCTGTTCGGCGCACGGCCGCTTGCGCTGGCGTTCTACCTGCCGCCGGATCGCTTCGATGTGCGCATCGAACTCAATTTCGACGTGCAGTCTCATCAGGCGCTGCTGTTCCCGTTGCGCCGCCTGACGGGCGATCTGTCGGCGTTTCTGTGCGGGCGCGACAGCGGCGTGCAGCGCTTCGATCTGCACCTGGAACACGCCGGGTTGCCGGACACTCTGATCAAGGTCGGCCTGCTCAGCGCCGAGCGCGATCCGGCGATGCTCTTCGAGCTGGCCCGTGGTCGATTGGAGCAGGTGCAGGTCGAAGCCCCGGTACGCGGTTTTCGTCTGCGCGCCGAGGATCTGCCGAGTTTCGTGCCGCAGTTTCAGGAACTGTTCGACGACCGCCCGCAGCAGACCTTGCCCTGGGAGCAACTGCGCGAACGCCTGCGTGCGCGGCTGGGGGATGAAGCGGTGCAGGGCCTGCGCTTCCAGGCCGATCATCGACCGGAGTGCGCGTGGCAGAGCGCCGATGACAAACAGCGTTGCGCTGCGTTGCCGGGCGTGCAGCGTCCGGGCTGGTTGCTGGGCGAGCCGCAGACCGTGCCCGAAGGTTCGGCGCGCATCCTCATGGGGCCGGAACGTATCGAGTCCGGCTGGTGGGACGGTGACGACGTGCGCCGCGACTATTACCTGATCCAGAACCGCGCCGGCCAGCAAGGCTGGGCGTACCGGGCGGTGGGTGAGGGCGGTCCCTTGTGGCTGCAGGGCTGGTTCGCGTGAACCAGGGTTATGCCGAGCTGCACTGCCTGTCGAACTTCAGTTTCCAGCGCGGCGCCTCCAGTGCGCTGGAGTTGTTCCAACGGGCGAAAAAACACGGCTATCAGGCGCTGGCGATCACCGATGAGTGCACCCTCGCCGGAATTGTCCGTGCCTGGCAGGCGGCCAAGTCCGTGGAGCTGCCGCTGATCATCGGCAGCGAAATCCGCATCGAGAACGGCCCGAAACTGGTGTTGCTGGTAGAAAACATCGAGGGTTATCAGGCGCTGTGCGGCTTGATTACCCAGGCTCGACGGCGTACGCAGAAAGGCCAGTATCAAGTGCTGCGCGAGGACTTCAGCGAACCGTTGCCGGGGTTGCTGGTGTTGTGGGTGCCGGAGGCGGTCGACGACGTGGAAGAGGGCCGCTGGCTGAAACAGACCTTCGGCGAACGTTTGTGGCTGGCGGTGCAGTTGCATCGCGGGCAGAACGATCAACAGCGGCTGGCCGCGCTGCTGAGTCTGGCGGGTGAGTTGCAGATTCCAGCGGTGGCCAGCGGTGATGTGCACATGCATGCCCGTGGCCGCCGTGCCTTGCAGGACACCATGACTGCGATCCGTCATCACGTCCCGGTGGCTGAGGCCGGGTTGCGTCTGCATCCCAATGGCGAGCGGCATTTGCGCAGTCTCGACGCATTGAGCGAGTTGTATCCGCAGACCTTGCTGGACGAATCGGTGAGGCTGGCCCGCCGCTGCACGTTCGACCTCGGCCAGTTGCGCTATCAATACCCCAAAGAGCTGGTGCCCGAGGAACACGACGCCAGTTCCTGGCTGCGTCATTTGACCGAGCAAGGCATCGCCTGGCGCTGGCCACAAGGCGCGCAACCCAAGGTGCTCAAACAGATCGACGATGAGCTGGAGCTGATCGCCGAACTCGGTTACGAAAGCTACTTCCTCACCGTGCACGACGTGGTGCGTTACGCCCGGGAGCAGAAAATCCTCTGCCAGGGCCGAGGTTCGGCAGCCAACTCGGCGGTGTGTTTTGCCTTGGGCATCACCGAGATCGACCCGGATCGCACCACGCTGCTGTTCGAGCGCTTCATGTCGAGGGAGCGCAACGAACCGCCGGACATCGACGTGGATTTCGAACACGAGCGCCGGGAAGAAGTCCTGCAATACGTGTTCCGTCGTTATGGCCGCCGTCGTGCGGCGCTGACGGCGGTGGTCAGCACCTATCACGCCGCCGGCGCGGTGCGCGATGTGGCCAAGGCGCTGGGCCTGCCGCCGGACCAGATCAATGCGCTGGCCGACTGCTGCGGCCACTGGAGCGATGAAACGCCGCCCGTGGAACGCCTGCGCGAAAGTGGCTTCGACCCGGACAGTCCGATCCTGCACCGGGTGCTGAGCCTGACCGGGCAACTGATCGGCTTCCCCCGGCACCTGTCGCAGCACCCCGGCGGTTTCGTGATTTCCGAGCAACCGCTGGACACGCTGGTGCCGGTGGAAAACGCCGCCATGGCCGACCGCACGATCATCCAGTGGGACAAGGACGACCTCGATGCGGTCGGGCTGCTCAAGGTAGATATCCTCGCCCTCGGCATGCTCAGTGCGATCCGCCGTTGTTTCGACCTGCTGCGTCGCCATCGCCATCAGGATCTGAGCCTGGCCACCATCCCGCCTGACGATCGCCCGACCTACGACATGATCAGCCGCGCCGACACCATCGGCGTGTTCCAGATCGAGTCCCGGGCGCAGATGTCGATGCTGCCGCGCCTGCGCCCACAGAACTTCTACGACCTGGTGATCGAGGTGGCCATCGTCCGGCCGGGGCCGATCCAGGGCGGGATGGTGCATCCGTACCTGCGCCGCCGAAACAAGGAGGAAAAGGCAACCTATCCGTCACCGGAGCTGGAAGTGGTGCTCAAGCGCACCCTCGGCGTGCCGCTGTTTCAGGAGCAGGTGATGCAGATCGCCATTGTCGCCGCCGACTACAGCCCCGGCGAGGCCGATCAGTTGCGCCGCTCCATGGCCGCGTGGAAGCGCCATGGCGGGCTGGAACCGCACAAGGAGCGGCTGGCTGCCGGCATGAAGAAAAACGGCTACACCCCGGAATTCGCCGCGCAGATCTTCGAACAGATCAAAGGCTTCGGCAGTTACGGTTTTCCCGAGTCCCACGCCGCCAGTTTTGCCTTGTTGACCTATGCCAGTTGCTGGCTCAAGTGCCACGAACCGGCGGCGTTTGCCTGTGCGCTGATCAACAGCTGGCCGATGGGTTTCTACAGCCCGGATCAGATTCTCCAGGATGCGCGCCGCCATCATTTGCAGATCCGCCCGGTGGACGTGCGCGCCAGTGACTGGGATTGCAGTCTGGAGCCGATTGCCGGCGAGCAACCGGCGATTCGCATGGGCTTGCGCATGATCAAGGGTTTTCGCGAGGAAGATGCGCGGAACATTGAAAACGCTAGGGCGAGGGGCGCGTTTGCCGATGTCGCCGATCTGGGCGAGCGGGCCGGGCTCGACAGTCGGGCTCAGGCGTTGCTGGCGGACTCAGGAGCGCTGCGGGGGCTGGCCGGTCACCGCCATCGGGCGCGCTGGGAAGTGGCCGGGGTGCAGAAACAGCTCGGGTTGTTTGCCGGGTTGCCGAGTCAGGAAGAGCCGGATGTGCTGCTGCCGACGCCGAGTGTCAGCGAAGATTTGTTCACCGATTACGCCACGTTGGGCACCACGCTGGGGCCGCACCCGCTGACGTTGTTGCGCGATGAGTTGCGGGCACGACGCTGTCGCAGTTCCCGGGAGTTGCTGGAGGTCGAGCACGGGCGACCGGTCAGCGTGGCGGGGCTGGTGACCGGCCGCCAACGACCGGCCACCGCCAGCGGCGTGACCTTCGTGACGCTGGAGGACGAATTCGGCAACGTCAACGTGGTGGTCTGGCGCGATCTGGCCGAGCGCCAGCGTCAGGTGCTGGTGGGCTCGCAACTGCTCAAGGTCGATGGCCGCTGGGAGCGTGAAGGCGAAGTCCGGCATCTGATTGCCGGACGCTTGAGTGACCTCAGCCCGTTGCTCAACGGCATTCGGGTGCAAAGCCGCGATTTCCACTGACAACCTCTGAACCTGTGTTGATCGTTAGTGATCGTTCCCACGCTCTGCGTGGGAACGCCGCCATGGACGCTCCGCGTCCACTGTGACGCAGAGCGTCACGGGATGCATTCCCACGCGGAGCGTGGGAACGATCGGCAACTGACGGCTGCTGGCCGATACGAAAGCCAATTCGCTGACGTCAAAAAAACCTGTCTTCACTGATGGCACTTTGGCATAATGCGCGCCCTTTCCCGATCCCCCACGATTTTTGCCGTGCCGGGACACATCATTTTTCAGAAGGAATGCACAGTGAGAATGATCTCCCGGATGTTGGTCTCGGGCGTTGCGATTGCCGTCCTCGGCACCCTGGCCGGCTCGCTTTCCGGTTGCGCCACCGAAAGCTCCCGCGCACTGCCGGTGGCCAAGGTGGAAAGCGCCTCTCAGGCCTGGTCCGGTGTCCGTATCCCGATGGCCGTGGGCAAGTTCGACAACCGTTCGAGCTACATGCGCGGGATCTTCTCCGACGGCGTTGACCGCCTCGGCGGTCAGGCCAAGACCATCCTGATCACTCACCTGCAGCAGACCAACCGTTTCTCCGTACTCGATCGCGACAACATGGGCGAAATCCAGCAGGAAGCGGCGATCAAGGGGCAGGCCCAGCGTCTGAAAGGCGCCGATTACGTGGTCACCGGTGACGTCACCGAGTTCGGCCGCAAAGAGACCGGCGATCATCAACTGTTCGGCATTCTCGGCCGTGGCAAGACCCAGGTCGCCTACGCCAAGGTCAACCTGAACATCGTCAACATCAGCACGTCCGAAGTGGTGTATTCGACCCAGGGCGCCGGCGAATACGCCTTGTCCAACCGCGAAATCATCGGCTTCGGCGGCACTGCTGCCTACGACTCCACCCTCAACGGCAAAGTCCTCGATCTGGCCATGCGCGAGGCGATCAATCGCCTGGTCGATGGCATGAACGCCGGTGCCTGGAAACCGGGCAACTGATAGACGCCCAACGCAAGGAGCAACACACCATGAATCTGTCCCTGTCCCGGCCGTTGATGGCCATGACACTGGCTGCCAGCGCGTTGCTGGCCGGTTGCAGCAGCCCGCAAACCCTGTACCAGTGGGAAGGCTACCAGCCACAAGTCTACGAATACTTCAAAAGCGAAACGCCGAAAGAGGCCCAGGCCGAAGCGCTGGAAGCCGATCTGCAAAAGATCCGCGCCAGTGGCAAGCCCGTACCGCCGGGTTACCACGCACACCTCGGTCTGCTGTACCTGAGCATGGGCAAGGACGATCAGATGGTGCAGCAACTGCGCACCGAAAAGACCCTGTTCCCCGAGTCCGGCACGTACATGGATTTTCTGCTTAAAAACGCCAAGACCGGGGACGCCAAATGATCGCGCGCGCCCTGAAACTGCTGGCCGCGGGCCTGGCGCTGACCGTTCTCGGCGGCTGCGTTGCCCCGAAGGCCGTGGACTATTCGGCGTACAAGCAAGCGCGCCCGAAATCCATACTGGTGCTGCCACCGCTGAACACCTCGCCGGACGTCAAGGCGTCCTACAGCCTGTTGTCGCAAGTGACGTTCCCGCTGGCCGAAGCCGGTTACTACGTATTGCCGATCACGCTGGTCGACGAGACGTTCCGCCAGAACGGCCTGACCACGCCGGATGACATCCATCAGGCGCCGGCCAACAAACTGCACGAAATCTTCGGCGCCGACGCGGCGCTGTACATCACCGTCAGTGAGTACGGCACACGCTACATGGTGATCAGCAGCGAAACCGCTGTCACCGCCAGCGCCAAACTGGTCGACCTGAAAACCGGCACCACCCTGTGGACCGGTTCGGCCCGGGCGTCGAGCGAAGAGGGCGGCAACAACAGTGGCGGCGGCCTGATCGGCGCACTGATCACCGCTGCGGTGAAACAGATCGTCAACAGCTCCACCGATGCCGGCTACCCGATTGCCGGTGTGGCCAGCAATCGTCTGCTGTCGGCCGGTCATCCGGCAGGCCTGCTGTACGGGCCACGGTCGCCGAAGTACGGCACTGACTGATCGACCTGTAACGGCGGCCCACCTCGGTGAGCCGCCGTTTTATTTGGCGGGCCAGAACCGCTCGCCACCCCCCGGCGCCTCCGTCCACGCTTGCAACGAGCGGGTCGGCAAATCGAAGTAATCCCGGGTCCGTGCATAACCATGGCCGCCCATGCGCCCGATCGCATCCAGCCCCAGTTGATCGATGTACAGGGTTTTCGGGTCGATCAACTCGTCGCGCACATGCGCCATCAACACCTCGCCAAAAATGATCTCCCGCGACTGACCGATGTTCAGTGCCATCATCCGCCGACACTCCAGCGCCACTGGTGCTTCGCCGATGCGTGGGCATTTGACCGAAGTGCCGGGGATCGCCGTCAGGCCCGCAGCGGTCAACTCATCGAAGCCCGGCGCGAACGGCACGGCGCAGACGTTCATGGCTTCCACCAGCGCATCGTTGACGATGTTGACGGTGAATTCCTGGTTCATCTGGATATTGCGGGTGGTGTCCTTGGGGCTCTGGTCGCCGTAGTTCTCCACGCCGAGCGCGAGAATGGGCGGGTCCGCCGACAGCGCATTGAAGAAGCTGAACGGCGCCGCATTGACCCGGCCTTCGCCGTCGATGGTGGTGACCAGGGCAATCGGGCGCGGCACCACGCTGCCGATCAGAATCTTGTATTTTTCCCGTGGGCTCAGTTGGCTGAAATCGAAGCTGTGCATGGCAGTTTTCTCTAAAGAAGTGGATCGATGGCGCTCAAGGGCGCTTCGGCGCTGTAGTCATCGGCGAACGGAATGGCCGGCTGGAACAGGGTTTTCCAGTCCGGTCGGCCAAAGGCCCGGTCGCTGTGGCTGCGCATCAGTTTTTCGTATTGGCGTTGGGCCTGGCGTTGCAGAGTGGGGTAATCGACGCCGTTGACCTGACCGTCGTGCATCACGCAACGACCGTCGATGTAGCTGGCAATGCAGTCGTCGCCGCGCCCGGCCAGCAGCAGGTTTTTCAGTGGGTCGAACAACGGGCCCAGATGCAGGCCGCGCAGGCTGAATACGGTGATGTCGGCCTTGGCGCCCTGCGCCAGCCGACCGAGGTCGTCACGGCCCAACGCCTTGGCGCCGCCAAGGGTGGCGGTGTTGTACAGATCGAGGCTGCTTGTCAGCGCCGAGCCGCCCTCCATCAGCCGTGCGATGTTCAAACCGTGGCGCATGTTTGCCAGCAAGTCCGCCGGCCAGGTGTCGGTGCCGAGGGCGAAATTGATGCCCTTGGCGCGATAACGTCCGAACGAATTCAGTGCCTCGCCGTCGCGGGCGAACACCAGTGGGCAGTGCACCAGACTGGCACCGCCATCAATGACCCGCTGCAAATCGTCATCGCCCGAGGTGTAGATGCCGTGGGGCAACAGGCTGCGCGGGTTGAGCAAATCCAGTTGCTGCAACCAGCCCAGCGGCGTGGTGCCGCGCAACTGCTCGACCATCGCCACTTCGCCGGGCGCCTGACAGCAATGCAGACGCATCGGTGCGTTCAGTTCGCGGCTCAGGGCGGAGGTGCGCTGAAGCAGCGCCGGGGTGCAGGTCTGGATGCGATCCGGCAGCAGCGCACCGCGAATCAGCCCGGCGTGTGCACTATCAAAATCCTTGAAAAACCGTTCAGCCGCGTCCAGTCCAGCCAGGCCCCGCGCCTCATCCCAGTGATGGGCGAGGGTGCCGTCGGCGCGCCAGTAACTCATGCCGCTCATGTAGCAGGGGCCGAGATAGGTGCGCAGCCCGAGTTCGCTCGCCACGTCGGCGACAGCGGCGAACTCGTCGTAGGTTTCCGCCCATTCGCGGTAGTACATCGAGGTGATCGGCATCGCCGTGGTGATGCCGTTGCGGATCAACTGGGTGAAGGCGTAGCGGTATTTGAAGACCTCTTCTTCCGGACTGAACGACTCACGCGGGCCGGCCGCCAGATACTCTGCCGACCACATCCGGCCCATGCTGCGTTCGTCGCCGTTGTCCAGGGTCAGTACCGTGGAATCGAGATCGCCGAGGGCGTCGAGGTCTATGAAGCCGGGACCGATCAGCGCATTGCCGTAATCGATCCACTGATCCACCGGCCCTTGATAACCGCGCCCGACAAACTCGATCCGCGAGCCGGCAAACACCACTTCTCCGTCACGCCACAGCACATGCTGCGTGCCGTCGAAACCGACAACGCAACTGGCCTTCAGGCCGATCCGATTCACAGACGGCTGCCCAGCAAGCGACCGCCGCTGGCGATCAATTCGCCGCCGCGATAGACCTGACGCACAGGGCGCGAAACGACCGCTTCACCGAGCGTCTCGACCGGCATCAGCAGAAAGTCCGCCGGCCGGCCGATGGCGAAACCGTAATCCTCGATCCCCAATGCGCGCGCACCGTTGACTGTCGCCGCTTCGAACGCCGCTGCCAATTCATCGTCCTTGCCCAGATCGAAACGGAACGCCAGCAACATCGCCCGTTCGAGCATGTCGCCATTGCCCATCGGCGACCACGCATCGCGAATGCCATCGGAGCCCAGGCACACGTTGACCCCGGTCTCGCGCAGCGCCAGAAACGGCGGAACGGCGCAGTCGGCCGGCGCCGAACTCATCAGCGAAATGCCCAGCGCGGCGAGGCGTTCGGCGACGGGTTTGACCTGGCTCCACGGCAGCATGCCGAGGCAATAGGCGTGGCTGATCATCACCCGGTTCTGCAGGTTGAAACGCTCGGTGTAATCGGCGATCCGGGCGATCTGCCACAGGCCCAGTTCTCCTTTGTCGTGCAGGTGAATGTCGACGCCACGCTGGAATTCACTGGCCAGTTTGAACACGAAATCCAGTTGCGCGATCGGGTCGTTGTCGATGCCGCACGGGTCGAGCCCGCCGACGTTTTCCACGCCCAGGGCCATGGCTTCGCGCATCAGCTCGGCGGTGCCGGGGCGGCTGATCAGGCCGGTTTGCGGGAACACCACCAGTTGCAGGTCGATCAGGTCGCTGTAGGTTTCGCGCAGTTGTTGCATGGCTTCGACGTGACGCAGGCCGAATTCCGGGTCGATGTCGACATGGCAACGCATCGTCAGCGAACCCCGGGCGATGCAGTTTTCCAGCAGGGCGCCGGCGCGTTCGGCAATCGGCGCTTTCACTTCGCGCAGGACGCGGCGCTCGTTGCTGATGTAGTCCTTGAGCGTCGGGCCGGCGCTGTTCGGGCGCCAGGGCTGGCCGTACAGGGTCTTGTCGAGGTGGACGTGGCTTTCCACCAACGGCGCGGTGAGCAACTGGTTCTGGCCGTCGATGTCGGTGGCGGCCAGCGGGGTGCTGGAGGCCGGGCGGCGTTGGCTGAACCGGCCGTTTTCGATCAGCAGGTCTTCGGCGGGGGCGCCGTAGGGGCGGATGTTTCTGAGCCAGCGGGGGTGGGACATTTCATACCTCTGTTTCTATGTTGTCTGGGTGGGCCTCATCGCTGGCATGCCAGCGATGGCCGCGCCACCGGTTCAAGTCAGGCAATCAACCCTTAAGCTTCGACCAGATCCGATCCTGCAGCTCCCGCGCCTTGTTGCTGCATTCCTTCTCCGGCCGCAGGCGCGAGGCGTATTCCTCGGGCATGTTGATCGCGTCCATGACCTTCCATTTCGCATCCAGCAACTGATCGCTCTGAATCCCGTTGGCATAGGCAATCGCGTTGGACACGGCCGCCGCGTTTTCCGGTTTCATCATCCAGTCGATGAAGATCTTCGCGTTGCCCGGATGCGGGGCGCTTTTCGGTACGGCGAAGTTGTCCTGGAACATCGCCAGGCCTTCTTTCGGATACACGTATTTGATCGTGCTCTTCTGCAACGTGGCGCGGGCCGTCGAGCCGTTCCAGTTCTGCATCATGATCACTTCGCCCGAGGCCATGCGGTCGACGGTGTTGTCGGAGCTGTACATCTTCAAAAACGGTTTCTGCTTTTGCAGCAGTTCGAGGATGCGTTTGGCGTCCTGCGGGTTTTCCGTGCATTCGTCGACATTCAGGTAATGGCTGGCGGCGTTGATCACGCTGCTGGAGGTGTCGAGGGCGGCGAGCTGGCCTTGCAGTTCCTTGCGCGGTTCGAAGAACTCTTTCCACGAATCGTCGAGTTTGCCGCCGGGTACGCGGGCGCTGTCATAGGAAAAACCGGTGGTGCCCCACAGGTACGGAGCCGAGAACTTGCGCCCCGGGTCGAAGCTCGGATCGCGGAACGGGCCTTTGACGTACTGGAAGTTGCTCAAGGTCGGGGTGTCGATTTCCAGCAGCAGATCCTGTTTGATCAGCGTCTGCATGATCGACTGCGACGGCACGATCACGTCATACGCGGCGCCGCCGGCCTGCAACTTGGCGAGCAGGGTTTCGTTGCTGTCGTAGCCGTCCATGGTGACCTTGATGCCGGTCTCTTTTTCGAACTTGGCCAGCAGATCGACAGGGTAGTAATCGGTCCAGTTGTAGAAGAACAACTCCTTGGGCTCGGCGGCGTGGGCGCCGAACGCGGTGAAACAACTCAGGGCCAGACCGGATACTGCCAGACGCATGTTTTTCAATTTCATGAGAGCGCTCCAGGTTTATTGTTGTTTGCCGCGTTGGCCGAGCCAGAAGGCCAGCACCACGAGCACGATGGAAATCACCAGCATCAGGGTCGAAATCGCGTTGATCTCAGGTGTTACGCCAGCCTTGATCGCCGAGAAGATGTACACCGGCAACGTGGTCGAACCGGGGCCGGCGACGAAGAAGGTCATGATGAAATCGTCGAGGCTGACCACGAACGCCAGCACCGAACCGGACAACACCGCCGGCCACAGCAGCGGCAAGGTCACGCGGCGGAACACTTGCCACGGGTTGGCGTACAGATCGTTGGCGGCCTCGAGCAGGCTCTTGTCCAGATCGTTGAGCCGTGCGCGGATCGGCAGGTAGGCAAACGGAATGCAGAAGCCGATGTGCGCGACGATCACCGTCATCAGGCCGAGCTTGATCCCCAGCGCCATGAACAGCAGCAGGGTGGCCACGGCGGTGACGATTTCCGGCAGGATCAGCGGCAGGTTGATCCCGCCCTCGACCATTTTCTGCCCGTAGAACGGCCGGTATGTCGCCAGTGCTGCGAGCAGCGCAATCGCCGTGGCGCACACGGTGGCGATGGTCGCGACGATGATCGAATTCAGCGCCGCCGTCTGGATCGACGGGTTGGCCAGGATCCGCCCGTACCAGGCAAACGAGAACTCGGTCCACACCGTCGCCGAGCGGTTGGCGTTGAAGCTGTAGGCGATCAACACCAGGATCGGTACGTACAGATAGGCAAGGATCAGCAGGCTGATTTCCCGGGTCGCCGGGAGTTTCTTCAGGTGCAGAGAGATCATGCTTTCGCTCCCCGATTCAGGGTTTTCGCCGAGCTGCGGCTGTAGAGGGCGTAGAGCACCAGTGACAGCAGCAGAATCCCCAGCAACAGGAACGACAGCGAACTGCCCAGCGGCCAGTTGCGCGCGGTGCCGAATTGCTGCTGGATCAGGTTGCCGATCATCAAAGTCTTGCCGCCGCCGAGGATCGCCGGGGTGATGAAGGCGCCGAGGCTCGGCACGAACACCAGCAACGCACCGGCAATCACGCCGGGCATCGACAGCGGCAGGATGATCCGGCGCAGCGCATGCCAGCGATTGGCGCCCAGGTCATAGGCGGCCTCCACCAGACGCCAGTCGAGTTTTTCCAGGGTCGAGTAGATCGGCAGGATCATGAACGGCAGGAAGCTGTAGACCAGACCCACGCTGACGGCGAAGTCGTTGTAGAGCAGGGTGATGCCGCCGGCGCTCGGGAACAGCGCGTTGAGGCTTTGGGCGACCCAGCCCTGTTCGCGCAGGATGATCAGCCACGCGTAGTTGCGGATCAGCAGGTTGGTCCAGAACGGAATGGTGATGAGCAACACCATCAGGTTGCGTCGGCGCGGGGTCAGGCTCGACATCCATAACGCCACCGGAAACCCGAACAAAAAGCACAACACCGTGGTGCCACCGGCCTGGAACACCGAGCGCAGCAGCGCCTGGGCGTAGACCCAGTTCAGCTCCAGTTCGCCGTCGAAACCTTCCTGGAAAAACAGCTGCACGTAACTCTGCAGTTGCCATTGGGCCTGCCAGTCGACGCCGCCGTAGGTGTTGCGCGGCAGCAGGCTGATGTAGCCCATGATCCCCAGCGGAATGGCGATCAGGGCGAGCAGGGTCAACACCACCGGGCTGAGCAACAGCGCGCGGTTGAGGGAGGGGGAAGTGCTGCTGACGCTCATCTCAGGCCTCCATCAACAGGCAGGCCTGGGGCGGCAGGTGCACCGCCACGCGCTCGCCGACCGCCCGACCACGGTTCAGGCCTTCGTTGTTTTCCCGCAGCATGACTTTGATGTCGTTGTTCAAACGGCACTGGTACAGGGTCGCGGTGCCGACATACAGCACGGCCTCGATCACGCCGCGCAGATGATGCGGCTGGTCCGCCGTGACCAGTTGCGAACGCTCGGGACGAAACGCCAGTTGCACGCTGCTGCCATTGACGCCTTGCGGCGGGCAGGGGATTTCCACCGGCATGCCGTTGGGCACGAAAATGTTTTCGTTGTGCTCGCCGCGCTTGAGCTGTCCGGGAAGGAAATTGATGTCGCCAATGAACTGGGCGACGAAACGGTGCTGCGGGCGTTCATAGATGTCGGTCGGGGTGCCGATCTGCAGGATCTTGCCGGCGGACATCACCGCAATCCGGTCGGACAGGGTCAGGGCTTCTTCCTGATCGTGGGTGACGAAGATGAAGGTGATCCCGGCTTCTTGCTGCACGCGCTTGAGTTCGACCTGCATTTCCTTGCGCAGCTTCAAGTCCAGCGCCGACAGCGGCTCGTCGAGCAACAGCACTTTCGGTTTCGGCGCCAGGGCCCGGGCCAGCGCCACGCGCTGCTGCTGGCCGCCGGACAATTCCGCCGGTTTACGTCCGGCCAGGTGCTCCATCTGCACCAGCGCGAGCATCTCGTCGACCCGTCCGGGGATCGTCTTGCGATCAAGACCCTGCATCTCGAGGCCGAAGGCGATATTCTGCGCGACACTCATGTGCGGAAACAGCGCGTAACTCTGGAACACCGTGTTGACCCGACGCTTGAACGGCGGCAGGTGGTTCACCGTTTCGCCCGCCAGACGGATCTCGCCGTCGCTGACGTGTTCGAAACCGGCGATGGTGCGCAACAAGGTGGTTTTGCCACAGCCCGAGGGGCCGAGCAGGGTGAAGAACTCGTTGTCGGCGATGTTCACCGACACGTTGTCGAGGGCCGGCGCGAGGCCAGGATCATCAGAGTACCGTTTGGAGACATTACGCACTTCAATTGCTATTGGTTGACCCATAATGGTGCAATCCTCTAATTATTGTATGCAATATCTGAATGCGATTCAGAAATACCCGGATTAATCTGCGGGTGCAACCCCCTTTTTCCCTGGCTGACGCTCTTGTAGGGATCGCGCCGGGAACCGTTGCCCGCACTGAAGGAGTTTTCAAATGACCGAGAAGAAACTGGAAACCACGGTCGACCGCGTCTACCAAGGGGTTTACGAGGCGATCAGCAAGCGTTCGCTGCGTCCGGGAATGAAACTGGGCGAAGCGTCGCTGGCGGAATTGTTCAATGTCAGCCGCACGTCGGTTCGGGCGGCGCTCAAGCAATTGGAGGCCGACGGCCTGGTCACCACCGAGCCCAATAAAGGTGCGTCGGTGTCGCTGCCCAGCGATGAAGAGATCCGTTCGCTGTTCGAAACCCGGCGCCTGATCGAAATCGGCATCGTCACCGAGCTGTGCCGACGCAAGGACTCCGCCGCGATGCAGGACCTGCGCGAGCACCTGCTGCTGGAAGACGAGGCCCATGCGGCCGGTGACCACGAACGGCTGATTCACCTGCTTGGCGAGTTCCACATCAAACTGGCCCGCAGCCTCAACAACCCGGTGTTGCTCGACTGGTTCCAGAAGCTGATTTCCCGCGCCTCGCTGTACGCCGCCGCGCTGGATGACGACAGCCACGAAGCCTGCCGCGACGACGAGCATCTGCGCCTGATCGAGTACATCGAGGCCGGCAATCAGAGCGCCGCCATCGAGCTGACCTGCATGCACCTGGACGGCATTCAGAAGGCGATTCTCGACGTCGCTGCGAAGCTCAAGACCGGCTACCACCCGCTCAAACACCTGATCGAAGTCTGAGCGCCGGCCGCCAGTGAAATCGGCTATACCTCTATGAAACCATCGCTGCCCGATGCGCTCGAAACAGACGGGCGCCACGTCATCGGGCGTAGCGATCGAGCGAACCAACCACAAGGCGTTGAAGCAGTCGATGCAGTTTTTATCCGATAGCCACGGGTGTGACGGCTGGCAGGGCGAGATGGCCGGACGCATCCGCGCCTTTGACTGGAGCGGGACCGACCTGGGTCCCCTCGAAACCTGGCCGGCCAGCCTGTGCAGCACGGTGCAGTTGATGCTTGCCTCGCCGTTGCCGATGGTCATGCTCTGGGGCCATGCCGGCTACATGATCTACAACGACGCCTACTCGCGGTTCGCCGGCGGACGGCACCCTTATCTGTTGGGTGTGCCGGTGGAACTGGGCTGGCCGGAAGTCGCCGAGTTCAACCGGCATGTGGTCGACACCTGTCTGGCGGGCGGCACGCTTGAATATCGCAACAAAGTACTGGTGCTGTTGCGCGACGGCGTGCCCGAGGATGTCTGGCTCGACCTTTATTACAGCCCGGTGGCCAACGATGCCGGGGTGCCTTCGGGGGTGATGGCGATGGTGGTGGAAACCACCGAACTGGTGCTGTCCGAGCGTCTGCGCCAGGCCGCCGAAGACGCTTATCGCGCCGACAACGAACGGGTTCGACTGGCGCTGAATGCCGGGGCACTGCTCGGCTCGTTTGTCTGGGACGTGCGTAACAACGTGCTGTCCGCCGACGAGCGATTCGCCCGCACCTTTTCCTTTCCGCCGGACCAGGACCTGACCAACCTGCCGCAGCACATTGCCGAAGCGCACATTCATCCCGATGACCGCAGTTGGGTGCAGGAATGTGTCGAAAACTCGGTGCGTACCGGTGAACCGTACAACGCCGAATACCGCGTATTGCGCGCCGATGGCACTCATCTGTGGGTGCTGGCCAGCGGCGGTTGCGAATTCGATGAGCAGGGCCAGGCATTTCGATTCCCCGGTGTGTTGATCGACATTCATGAACGCAAGACCGCTGAAGAATCCCTGCTCAAATTCACCCGCAACCTCGAACAGCGTGTGGCCGATGAGGTTGAGGCGCGCCTGAGTGCCGAAGAGCAATTGCGCCAGTCGCAGAAGCTCGAAGCCATCGGCGGCCTGACCGGTGGCGTGGCCCACGACTTCAACAACCTGCTGCAAGTGATCGCCGGCAACCTGCACCTGCTGGCCCGTCACGAACCGAACAATGCCAACGTGCAACGCCGGGTCAGCGCCTCGCTGGCAGCGGTGGAGCGCGGCGCCAAGCTGTCCTCGCAGCTGCTCGCGTTTGCCCGCCGCCAGCCGCTGTCGCCGGCGGTGTGTGATCCGCGGCAGATATTCGAAGGCGTCGGCGAGCTGCTGCAACGGGCGTTGGGCGAAACCATCCAGATCGATGTGCAGTTGCCCGAGGAACCGTGGCACATCAACGTCGACCGCAACCAACTGGAAAACGCCATTCTCAATCTGGCGATCAATGCCCGGGACGCCATGAAAGGCGAGGGCACCATCGTGCTCGGGGCCGCCAACACCTCGCTCGACCGGGCGTTCTGCGCCGGCAAGGGCATCGTGCCGGGGGATTTTGTGCGGGTATCGGTCAGCGACAGCGGCGTGGGCATTGCGCCGCACATGCTGGAGCAGGTCTTCGAACCGTTCTTCACCACCAAGGCCGATGGCCAGGGCACGGGCCTCGGATTGAGCATGGTGTTCGGGTTCGTCAAACAGAGCGGCGGGCATGTCGAGATCGACAGCCAGGTCGGCGAGGGCACGCGGGTGCAGTTGTATTTCCCGCGCAGCCTGCGGCCGCTGATCGATGAGGCGCCCGGTGTGCGTCGTCAGCAGGCGGGCGGCAACGAAACCATTCTGGTGGTCGAGGACAACGAAGCGGTGCGTACTTCGGCGGTCGAATTGCTGCGTGAAGAAGGCTACCGCGTGCTGGTCGCCGGCAATGGCGACACGGCGATGCAGATGTTGCTGGAGGGCGCCCGGGTCAACCTGATCTTTACCGATGTGGTCATGCCCGGGCTGATCAAGAGCTCCGACCTGGCGGCGTGGGCCAAGGTGCAGATGCCGCCGGTGGCCGTGCTGTTCACGTCGGGACATACCCGGGACATCATCTCGCGCAATCACCAGCTCAGCCCCGACACCCATTTGCTCGGCAAACCTTACGGGCCTGAGGCGTTGTTGCAGATGATCCGTGCGGTGTTGAGTACCTGACTGTCGCGGATCAACGAAGGGCGACGAACGGGCACCGCTGGTCTGACAGGTGGTCGACAGAACCGGTCAACCGAGGCCATTCTGATAACTGGCCAGCGCAATCGGTCGCGTTGGCTGCCGATCAACTGACGGAGGTGTTCCATGCCGGTGACCCATGATCTGTTACAGGACTTGAAGCTTACGAAGGAAGAGATCCAGCAAAAACGCACCGCGGATCCACATCTGGATGCACTGATCAACAAGTACTCCCAGGCGGACGCCGAAGTCGTCAAGGCCGAGACGGCGACCTCGGATGCGCCGAGCGACGACACGCTGAAGAAACTCAAAGAGAAACGCTTGCAGGTCAAAGACAAGATCGTTCAGCAGTTGCAGGCGCGAACCTGACCGTCAGTCGCGCCATTGATCTTCGATGGTGCACGACTGGAACGACAGCCACGACGGCACCTCGAATGTACAGAGTCTTCACTTGGCGACTCTCTGCGAGGTGCCTCATGAACAAACCCAAGCTCCCCAATTACAAGTTCCCCAGTGAAGAGCTGGGCGCATTCGACCCGGTTCCCACGCATCCCGAGCCCAACAGCCCGGCGCATACCGTCCGCCATCCTGAGGAGGAACGGAAGATCGCGGATCTGCCGGAAGATGAAGACCCGGAAAAATTCGATCGGTCCAACAACTGACCGTCCGCCATCGCTGGATCGTCGGCCCGCCGCATCGCAGCGATGGCGCCCGCCGGTTCAACGCGAATTTCAGGCCTTCATTTCAAGGCCGCATCCAGCGGCATCCGCGCCATGTGCGTGGCCTTCAACGAGCCGAAATACAACCAGTCGCCATACTCGCGCGCCGTGGTGATCGGCGAGTAATTGCCGGCGCTGGCATCCTGCAGATTGGCGATCACCTTGCCGTCCATATCCAGCCCCAACACGAACCCGCGTTTTTCCAGCGGTTTGGGCAGGACGGTCATCGCCCGCACCAGCATCTTGCGCACGAACGGATGGCCGGCGGTGCGATCCAGCAACGGATTGCGCGGCGTGTACAGCGCCACCCAGAAACGATCCCGCCCATTGAACGCAAGGTTGTCCGGCAGCCCCGGCAGGTTGTCGATGAACAGGTCATGGGTGCCGGCCTTGGGCCCCGTCAGCCAATAGCGGCTGATGCGGTAGGCGCCGGTTTCGTTGACCAGCACATAGGCGTCTTCCGGGCCGAGGGTCACGCCGTTGGCGAATTCCAGTTTATCGAGCAAAACGCTGGTCTTGCCGGTCTGGAAGTCATAGCGCAGCAGACGCCCGTCACCGCCGTGCTCGATGATCGCTTCGCCGTCATGGCCGTAACCCCAGCGACTTGAGGCATCGCTGAAGTAGGCGTAATGCCCGGACTTGTCGATGGCCACGTCATCGGTGAAACCGAACTTCAGGCCATTGGCTTCAGTGGTCAGCGCGGTCAGTCGGCCCTGAGCATCGAGTGACAGCAAACCCTTGACCCCGTCGGCGATCACCAGCAAGCCGTTGGGGTGCCGTGCCAGACCCAGCGGCCGACCGCCGGTATCGGCCAGCACTTTGCGTTGCTGACCGTCGAGGCTGGTGCGGATCAGGCGCCCATCGTGCAATCCGGTGATCAGCGCATCGTTTTCCAGCAGCAGGGCTTCCGGGCCTTCGATGTCGCTGGGGCCGACCTGTGCCGCGCTTTTGAGTCGCTGATTTTCGGCGTAAATCCCTTCGGTCAGTGACGGTGCCGGTTGTGGCGTCCATGCCACCGGTTCAACCTTGGTCGGCATCAGCAGCAGAAAGGCCAGGATGAGGGCAATCAGCAGCAAGATCAGATGGCGCAGCTTCACACGTGAGCTCCCGCGAGTGCCAGATGCCGGGTCGCCCTGTCGCGCAGGGCCAGCATCGAGGCCGCCGATTCACGTTCGATGCGGCGTTTGAGCAGCAACTGGTTGGCGATGCGCATGCCCAGGCTCTCGAAGCGGTAATCCAGGGTGCGTACGAAAGCCGTGCCTTCGCCTGCGGCCGAGCATTCATAGGTCAAATGCAACGACAGCCCATGATCGCCCTGGGCCCGGGCACACCAGCGCCGCCCCGGCAGGTATTCGGTGACTTCCCAGCTCAAATGGCCTTCGCGGCCACCGGCATGAATGTCTTCCTCGAAACGCGCGCCGGCATGCAGCGGCCCGGCGGGGCCATCGATTTTCAGCGAGGAAGGGTGCCATTCTGGCCAGCGGCTGACGGTAGCGGCGTAGGCGAGTACGGCAATCGGGTCGCCGGCGATGTCGATCGGATGCTGCATGCGGGTCATGGGCGTTCTCGAATCGGTCAAAGGGACGGGCTCCGGCTCCCAATAGAGGGTGCCGAACAGGTAATCCATCAGGGGCAGGACGATGTTGAAATTGCGCTCCTGCATGCGCTCGCGCCGGTGATGCAACTCGTGCAGACGGCGCATCTGGCGGATCCACGGCAGGCGGCTCAGCGGGTGTTGCGCCGGCAAGTGCTCGCAGGCGTGAAACACCTCGTAGGTCAGGTAGCCCAGCACCATGCTGCCGCCGAACAGTCCGGCGACGTTGGCGTTGACCTGCGCGAACAGCCACCACAGGGGCAGGGTGATCACCAGCGTGTGCACCACGATCAACCACGCCGGAAACAGGATCACCCGCCAGTCGCGGGCGCTGTCCCAGGTCATGTGGCCGGGGGTGAAGAAGCTGTGATGGTCGCCGGCATGACGGGCATAGAACATCTTGGCGAAGGCTTTCTTGTGATGCCCGAGGTGGCGGTGCACCACGTACACACCGAAATTGAAGAACAGCAAGGTCAGCGGCAGGGCCAGCCATTCCAATGGACGCACCTGATGTGCGCTACTCCAGAACCCGCCGATGGCCAGCACGCCGAACAGCAGCACGAAGGCTCCGTGCAGCCACGGGTTGTACAGCGGATGAATCGCCGCACGATAGCGGCTGCGAAATGCCTCGGTGGTCTGCCTCACTGCGGTCACCTGCGGATATTGTCGTTATACCCGGCAGATTAGCCGATCCCGCCGTTTGTGCAGGGTCTACCTTGAGGTCACAACTGCCATGCTCCGGTGCATAGCGGTCGTCAGCTCAACGGGTTCCAGCGTTGCGACCAGTCGTCATCGGCCTTGATCACTTCGCGCAGCAGATCGAATGCCTGCTGCAGCGTCGCCGAATCGCGGTCACGGGAGTAGACGAGGTAGGTCGGGTAGCCGAATTCCGGGGCTTTGGTGACGGTTTCCAGTGCGCCGCTTTCCAGATAAGTGCGTACCACCCGCGTGCGGAAATAGCCGCTGCCGCCGTTCTCCAGAATGTATTGCAGGGCCAGCGGGCCGAGGTTGAAGCTCAGGGCTGCCTTGGCTTTTTCCGGCAGTGCGGCGTCGTGTTGACGGCGGAAGTCCTCGCCCCAATCGATGTACACGTAGGGAGCAGGGCGGTTGGGGGTTCTGACCAGAATCAGTTTCTCTTCCAGCACTTGCTCGACCTGCAATCCCGGCCAGTATTCCGGTTGGTAGACCAGCGCTGCGTCGAGCACGCCGAGTTCAAGTTGGCGCAGCAGGTTCTCGCCGTCGCGGATGTCCATGCGCAGGGCATGGCTGGGAATCTTCTCGCGCAGTTCGGCAGCCCAACTGAGCATCAACGGGTTGCACAGACTGACCTCGCCGCCGATGTGCAGCACGTTGTCATAGCCTTCGGGCAGCGGCAGGTCACGGCGGGCGGCTTCCCAGGTCTGCACCAGTTGATTGGCGTAGACCACGAAGGCCTCACCGTTGGCGGTCAGGCGCGCACCGGCGCGGTTGCGCACGAACAGCGTGCTGCCCAACTGGCTTTCGAGTTTCTGCACACGGGCGGTGATGGCGGTCTGGGTGACGAACAGCTTCTCGGCCGCCGCAGCGAGGCTGCCGTGGCGGACGATTTCCAGAAAGGTGCGGGCGAGGTCGATGTCCATGGGCGGGCCGGTGTCTGAGGTGCCCGCATTGTAGGTGCAGGCTCGCGATCGCGTCATCGTGAAATCGCGAACCTGCATCGGGACTCAACCGGCGAGCTCAGCCTCACGCACTCGCGCCCAATCCTCCACCAACCGCGCCGGCGTGCAGCAAGTCTTGCGCTTGTACACAAAATTCCGGCACTTCTCGGCAAACTGATTGCGGTTGTACAGCATGTCTTCCTGCATCTCTTGCAGCTCGGTTTCGCGGCATTGGCGGATCAGCTCATGATCGACCCGCAGCTTGCGTTCACGCACTGGCGCATACGTCGGATCGCTCAGTACCGAATTGGCCCGTTGCAGCAACCACAAACCAAACTCGTCCGGGCAGCGCGGGCCTATTTCCTGAACCATACCCAGTTGCAACGCCTGAGCAGCGCTGACCGGCAGACAGGCCTGGGTCAGTTGTTCGGCCATGGCCGGGCCGACGGCACGGGGCAGGCTGTAGGTCCAGTATTCCGAGCCGTACAGGCCCATGCTCTTGTAATGCGGGTTGAGCACGATGTCGGCGCGAGCGAACACGATGTCAGCCGCCAGGGCGAGCATCACACCGCCCGCGCCGGCATTGCCGGTGACGCCGCTGACCACCAGTTGCCGCGCGCTGAGCAATTCCTCGCACACATCGTCGATCGCCTGGATATTGGCCCAGGCTTCGGCGCCCGGATCTTCGGCGGCCTGGATCACGTTCAGGTGCACACCGTTGGAAAAACTGCCGCGTCCACCCTTGATCAACAGCACCTGAGTGTCGCGGGATTTGGCCCAGCGCAGGGCCTCGACCATGCGCTGGCACTGCTCGGTGCTCATGGCGCCGTTGTAGAACTCCAGTGTCAGCTCGCCGACCTGCCCGGATTCGCGATAACGGATCGGCTGATACGCCTCGTCGCTGAACGGCGCATTGGCAATCGACCAGTCCAGCACCGGCACGTGCGCCAGTTGCCCGGCCAGCACATGCCGTGCCGGTCGCTTGAAGGTTTCTTCGCCCGGTTGCGGTTTGCGCCGCAGCGAGCCGATCCACAGGCTGTGATCACCGGTCGCCACCAGCACCGCATCGTCGTGCACCGCGAGGATCTCGCCGGGTATCCCGGTGCGCTGATCAAGGTGCGCGTCGTACACGTAATACTGGCCGCCAGCGAGGCTCGCGAGCACGCCGGGCTGACCGTCAGCCGCGTCGATGCAGCGCTTGATGAAGCGCGAGCAGTCGTGCCAACCGAAGGTGCGATCGTCCTGCTTCATGTTCGGTTGCAGGCGTCCCAGAACCTTGGGATCGGCATAATCCAGGTCCATCGGGACAAAGCCGTCGATGAATTTCTCCACCACTTCACGGATGCAACGGATCGCTGCGTCACTGACCCGGCCGTTGTACAGCTCGGATTTGCGCAAGCCTGTCGGCAAGTTGAATTCGCAGGTAGCCCAGACCGGGCCGGCGTCCATTTCTTCCACCGCTTGCAGGGCGGTCACGCCCCAGGACGGCAGTTCGCGCATGATCGCCCAGTCCAGCGCGCTGGCGCCGCGATCACCGACGATGCCGGGGTGAATAATCACCACCGGACGTTGCGGGTTGCTCCACAGCGCATGGGGAACGCGGTCCTTGAGGAACGGGCAGATCACCAGGTCGGCGCCGCTGTGTTCGATTTGTTCGCACACGGCAGCTTCGTCGGTGAACAACACCACGCTGGGCGAATGGCCCGCCTGACGCAGGTCCAGCCAGGCACGTTGGGTCAGGCCGTTGAATGCCGACGACAAAAGAATGATGTTGAGTGATCGCATGATTGCTCTTCCTTGAAGGGTCAGCCGCAGGCTCCCGGTGAGCCGTCCGTGGCTATCGATGGAGGCGCAAGGTTAGAGACTGGCGTGGCCGGCACCACTGATCGAGATCAACGTTGTGTCAGCCAATGTTGCCGTGGCGACGACGTGCCTTATTCTCAAAGGTTTGCTGATCCTGATTTTTTATTACTTCAAATGTCTTCGACGCTATTGCACAGTCGCTCCCCTGATCAACGCCGGACGATCCCGGCGTATCCATGGATTTTCGCAGCGGGTGGAGCCCGTTTTCAGGGAGTAAGGCATGGGGAGTCACAACCCGCATTACCAGGTCATCGGGCAAATGTTCCAAAAGGACTACCGATGGTTGTGCGCCGCAGTCAGCCGTACCCTCGGTTGCCCGCACAGCGCACAGGACATTGCTTCGGAAACCTTTCTTCGGGTGTTGGCATTGCCCGATCCACTGGCCATACGCGAACCCCGCGCACTGTTGACCACGATTGCCCGGCGGCTGGTGTATGAAGGCTGGCGCCGGCAGGATCTTGAACGTGCCTACCTGCAAAGCCTGGCCCTGGCGCCAGAACCGGTGCATCCGTCGCCCGAAGAGCGGGCGTTGGTGATCGAAGCACTGCTGGCGGTGGATCGCTTGCTCAACGGTCTGTCGGCCAAGGCCAAGGCTGCGTTTCTCTACCATCAGCTCGACGGCCTGACCTACAGTGAAATCGGCGAGCGCCTCGGCGTGTCCACCAGCCGCGTGCAGCAGTACATGGTCGAAGCCTTCAAGCGTTGCTATCAGGCGATGCAGGCATGAGACCGGACGAAACGCTGATCGACGAAGCCGCGCAATGGATGGCGCTGTTGCAATCAGGGGACGTCAGCCTGCAGGAGCGCGCAGCGTTCGACGTCTGGCGTGCGGCGGATCCACGGCATCAACAGATCATCGAGCAGATGGGCGGCGGACTGAGTCTGCTGCGTCATTCGAACCTGCGCGGGTTGCCGCGTGAGAGTGTGCTGCACAGCCTGAATGCGCCCTCCAGCAGTCGCCGCCGATTCATCAGCGGCAGCTTGAGTGTGCTCGGCATTGCGGTGCTGGCCGGTTTGCTCGGTCGACGTTATGGCTGGCTGCCGGAGGCCGGCGAGTTGTCGACCGGGACCGGGGAGCGACGTCAATTCACGCTGGAGGATGGCAGCGCTCTGACGCTGAACGCCCGCAGCCGCGTGGTGCCGCGATTCGATAACGTCGAGCGTCTTCTGGCCTTGCGCAGCGGTGAACTGCTGGTCGACGTGGCGAAAAATCTGGCCCGGCCGTTTGTGGTCGAAACCGAGCACGGGCGGATGCGTGCGCTCGGTACGCGATTTCTGGTGCAGCGCGGTGAGGATTCGACTCGGCTGGTGATGCTGCATTCGCAGGTCGAAGTGGTCACCGCCAGCGGCGCGCGGCAAGCGGTGGAGGCGGGCGAAAGCCTGCTGTTCAACGGTCAGGAAATCCTCGCCCTGGAGCGCAGCAAAGGACAGGAAAGCGCTTGGGTACAAGGGCGGCTCGAAGTGCGCGACCGCCCCCTGAGCGAAGTCATCGACAGCCTGCGCAGTTACCGTCGCGGCATTCTGCATCTGAGCCCCGACGTCGCCGGTCTGCGCCTCAGCGGCCTCTATCCGCTGGACGACAGCGACCGCACCTTGCAGTTGCTCGAACGTTCGCTGCCGATCCGTGTCACCTGGCACAACCCGTACTGGGTCAGTATCGAAGCACGGTTATAAAACCATAACTTCCTGGTCTATCCGCGACCCTATAAAAAGCGCCGGCCCGCTGCTCATTCCCTGCAGACGCCTTCAACAGGGAAGCCCCTCGATGTTCTCATTCAAACAACAATTACCCCGCCTGACGCTGGCCGCCGTGCTGGCGATGGGCATCGTTCCTTCGGCCGTATTGGCGCAAGACGCCGCCACTCAGGTCTTTACCTTCGACATCGCCGCAGGAGCCCTCGACGAGGTGCTGCTGGACATCTCGCGTCAGACCGGCGTGCCGATTTCCTTCAGTCAGAATCTGGTTCAGGGCAAGCGCAGCGGTGCCGTGCGCGGTGCGTTGGGCGGCCGGCAGGCGGTGGAGAAGGCGTTGCTCGGCAGCGGTCTGCAAGTCGAGCAGGGCACTCAGGGCCTGAGCATTCGCCAGGGCGATGCGCCGAGCGCCGCACCGGTCAAGGCTGCCGTCGTGGCACCTGCCAGCAACGCCGATTACCGCATGGAAAAAGTCACGGTCACCGGTTCGCGGATCGCCCGGGCGCAGTCCGATGGCGCGACGCCGGTCAACGTCATCACCCACGAAGAAATGGAAGCGCGGGGCTACAAGAACGTCTACGACGCCCTCGCCACGCAGACGCAAAACACCGGCATGACCCAGGGCGAAGACTACGGCAACACCTGGCAACCGGCCGCCAGCGCCCTCAACCTGCGCGGCCTGGGGCCCAACCACACGCTGGTGCTGATCAATGGCCGGCGGGTCGCCGATTACCCGACGCCGTACGACGGCAAGGTCAACTTCACCAACCTTGCGAACATTCCGTCGGCGATCATCGACCGCATCGAAGTGCTCAGCAGCGGCGCCTCGGCGATCTACGGTTCGGATGCGATTGCCGGGGTGGTGAACATCATCCTCAAGGACAAAATGAATGGCGTCGACGTCAACCTCAAGGGCGGCACCAGCGAGCGCGGCGGCGGTGACAATCAGCGGTTGCAGATCAGCGGCGGCGGCAGCTGGGGCGACTTCGATGGTTTGTTCGGGATTGAGCTGACCAATCGTGATCCGATCTGGGCCGATGACCGAGGTTTCATGCAGAGCGGGCCGTTGGCGGATGTCGGTTACCGCCGCGACTTGAGCAACAACCGTTATCTGGGACCGGGCTGCGGCGCTTATCAAGGCACGTTCGACAACAAACTGTTCAACAGCGGCGGGCGCTGCCGCACCGACCAGATGTACAACGATTACTGGACGATCCAGACGCAAAAGGAAAACTATGACGGCTACACCCGCGGCACCTGGCATTTCAGCGATAGCGGCCAGGTGTTCGCTGATCTGATGTATGGCCTCGACCACATTCAGAACAACACCCGTGGCCCGACCTTCACCTCGCCGGACTTCATCAACCAGAACAGCGGCAATCTGGAACGTTGGTATCGCCGTTTCGGTGAAGAAGAAATCGGCGGGCGCACCAGTAACAACAGCAAGTGGCGCGACACCTCGTGGACCGGCACGCTGGGGCTGTCGGACAAGATCGCCGACACCGGCTGGCACTATGATCTGGCGGCCAATCGCTCGGAATATAAAAGCGTGCGCACCACACGCTACACGCCGCTGTCGTCGATCCAGGATTTCTATCTCGGCCCGCAGCTCGGCACGCGCGGCGGCTACCCGGTGTTCGCGCCGGACGCCTCGCGCCTCGACCGGCCATTGACGCCTCAAGAGTGGGAGCAGTTTCGCGGCAACCTGACCCAGAGCAGCAAGTCGGTGTCCACCAGCTACAACGCCTCGGTCAATGGCGATCTGTTTGACCTGCCGGCCGGCCCGGTCGGATTTGCCGGCGTACTGGAAGCCGGTAAACAGGAATACCGCATCGACCCGGACGACAGCCTCAACGACGGCAGTTTCTATGGCGTGACGCCGGCGCAAAGCTCCGGCGGTTCGCGCAAGCGATACGCGGCCGGCGGCGAGTTCAGCATTCCGGTCACCGACACCGTGCTGGCGACAGCGGCGGGGCGCTGGGACCAATACAAATTCAGCGGGCGCAGCGAACAGCAGAAAACCTACAACCTCGGTATCGAATGGCGACCGGTCACCCGCCTGTTGCTGCGCGGCAGCTACGGCACCAGTTTCCGGGCTCCGGACTTGAACTACATCTACCAGTCCGACAGCAACGGTTACTACCCGGCGCAGATCGATTATTACGGTTGCAGCCAGGGCGTGGCGGGCGCGTGTGATCGTGGGCGGGTCGACTACACACAAAGCGGCACGGCGGATCTGGAATCCGAACGCGGCAAGTCGTGGACCTACGGTTTTGTCTGGTCGCCGTCGCGCAACTTCGATTTTTCCACCGACTTCTGGCGCGTGGAAATCGATGACCTGCTGACCACCGTCGACGAAAACCGCCTGTTGCAGCAGGAGAACGAATGCCGCAACGGCACCCAGGACATCAACTCGGCCAACTGTCAGTCGACCCTCGCGCGTGTTGACCGCAATCCCGGCAATGCCGCCATCGATCCCAACCAGTTGCAGCGGGTGCGGGTGAATGCGATCAACGCGGCTAGCGAGCGGGTCAGCGGTCTCGATTTCAAGAGCAACATTCGCTGGGGCGCCGGGCAGTACGGCGCGTTCAGTTCGGTGCTGGGCTACACCCTGGTGCTGTCGCACTTCTACAAGGAATCGGACGAAGCCCCGACCCAGGACTGGCGCACTTCGCGCACCAACTACGACTGGCGCAGCAAGGTCAACGCCAGCCTGACCTGGGATTATCAGAAGGCCACGGCGACGCTGATGGGCATTCGCTATGGCTCGGTCACCAACGGCGCGGGTGACGGGCGTCTGTCGCCGTGGACGGTGTTCAATGCCAGTGCGCGCTATCGCTTGAACGACCGGGCAAGCGTCGGGCTGACCGTTAACAACGTGCTCAATCAGGTCAAGCATGACGACTCGGCAGGCTGGCCGTATTACCCGACCGGCAACTACGACCCTTATGGTCGTCAGTGGTGGCTGGATGTGAGTTATCACTTCGGGAGTTAAGAATGGAGACGTCCGACAGCGTCCTACGGAAGTTGCCGGATTTTGAGTGAAAGCAGGGATATTTCCGACGACTTTTTAAGGTTGGCCGTCGGAAGCGGGGTCTATAGCATCGGTCGTGACATGAAGTCACTGACCGGCCTGAACGCTCGGGCCCCTGACATTGGATGGATTATGCGAACCGCACATCTCGAGCACGAAGACTCTACTTATTCCCCTCGTGATTTCTGGCGTGCCGATCACGCCAGGTGCCCTACGGAGGGTGCTCCCATGCCCCAGACAAAAGCACCCCGGCTCACCGGGCTGAAGAGAGTCGAGGGCAAACCCGTGGAGTTGTTGCTGCATGGCCGGATATGGGACAGGGACACCATGTACATCATCCGTTATGCGCTGGAAGGCTTTGATCTGCGCGACGTCGTCAACATGATTTCAACGTCTGAGCTGTACCGGGAAAGCGAACTTGTGCAGCTCATCACCGGAAGGTCCGTCAGAACCGTACGGCGCTTGCTTAACAGCGACGAGCCTACGCGCCTGAGCCGCCAGCAGAGCATGATCGCCTTCCAGTATGCGCACGCTCTGGAGTCCGCCATCGAGGTGTTCCACGATCAGTCGAGCGCCGAGGAATGGTTGAACAAGGCAACCAAATGGTTAAACGGTTACAGACCCGTCGCATTGATTGAGAGCTCTTTGGGGTATCAATCGGTCGATGCTTATCTGCACCGAATCAAATACGGGGTTTATCAATGAACCCGTTGCCTTGGGACGACCGTTGGTATGCGTGGCGGCTGGACCCTGAGGTTTATCGATGCACTTGGGACAGCGGTATTGGTTCGGAACTGCAGGGTGGCCGATGGAACCGGCCCGGCCGGCGTGTCGTTTATGCCTCGATCGATCCCTCTACCGCCATTCTGGAGGTGGCAGCTCATGGGAGTTTTAACGCACTGGATAAAAGTCCCTATGTGCTGACGTGCTTTGAGGTGATCAGTGAGGCACTTGTGAAAATCGTGCAACCCGAGGAGCTGCCCAACCCTTACTGGATGAGCCCGGCACAGTCTTCGCCTAACCAGCAGGATTTTGCCGATGCATTGCTCGCCGAGCATCCGTTCGTACTGATCCCCTCGGCAGCCACCCGGCATTCGTGGAACTTGCTGGTGAGCTGCGATTTGGCGGAAGGGCAATTCAGGATGGTCTCGCAAGAGCGGTTCGGGCTGGATACACGATTGCTGAGGGATGCAGAACTGGCCTGAGCAATCCACATGCCTTTTTTTTGCATAACCTCAGCACCCAACGGTCTAAATCGCGCCCTATAAATCGCCATCTGCCATCGCACATCCCTGCATAAACCAAAACGCAGGGATGGCTGTTCATGATTCGATTTTCACCCGTTAAATCCCCGTTGAGCCTGGCCTTGCTGCTGGCGATCAACACATTGCCGGCGATTGCCGCCGACAGCAGTGCTACAGAACCGACCACCCAACTGCAACGGGTTGAAGTCACTGGTACCGCGATCCGCCGGGTCGATGCCGAAACAGCGGTGCCGGTCACCATCCTCCGGGTCGAAGAATTGCAGAAGCAAGGTGTGACGACCACAGAAGAGCTGGTCAATCGCATTTCTGCCAACCAGTCTTCCGTGGGTTCCGGACGTTCGGTGGGTTCGAGCAGCGGCGGGGCGTCTTACGCTGACCTGCGAGGCATTGGCCCGAACAAGACCCTGGTGTTGCTGAATGGTCGACGCTTGAGCAACAACGCGACCAACGCCATCAACGGCTCCGGTGTGGACCTCAATACCATCCCGTTCGCCGCCATCGACCGGGTTGAAGTGCTGCGCGACGGGGCCTCCGCGTTGTATGGCACCGATGCCATCGGCGGGGTGATCAACTTCATCACCAAGACCAGCCTCACCGAAGGTCAGATCAGCACAAACTACGACACGCCGACCCATTCCGGTGGCGGTGAAAGCCGCAACTTCAGCGGCAGTTGGGGTTTTGGAGATTTGCAGGACGATCGCTTCAACGTCTTCGGTGTTGTGAGTTACGACAAGCAGCAACGGCTGGCCGCCGAAGATCGCGCCTACACCTACAACTACCAGCCGGGGCGAGGGCTGGATTACACCTCCGGCACGGCGTCGCCGGCCAACTGGAGCCAGGGCAGCAACGCCACCAACCCATTGGCCGGTTCCGGTTGCAATGCACCGGGCCTGCTGTCGCGTAACGGTATCTGCCGCCAGAGCCTGTGGAATTACCTCGATCTGGTGCCGGAAACCGAAAAGACGTCGGCCTTCGCCAAAGCCACGGGCAAGCTGTCGGACGATCACAACGTCAGCCTCGAATACTTCTGGGCGCGCAACGAAAACCGCACCCAGATCGGCCCCGGTACGTTGATGGGCAATCAGGTCAATCCTGGTACTACGTTTTATCCGGGCAACGGCATCACCCCGGGGCCGAGCGGTTTTGCCCTTGATCCAACGCAGCCGGTGGACGTGAACTGGCGCGAAACCGCTGTCGGTGCTCGCCAGCATGAGGACGACAACACGGGTCAGCGCCTGCTGCTGAGCTTCGACGGCACGCTCGTCGGTTGGGACTACAACGTCGGTGCCTCGTACAACCAGAACAAAGTGGTCAATACCATCCGTAGCGGTTATGTGAACGACCGGGCTGTCAGCCAGGGCATTGCCAATGGCGTGATCAACCCGTTCGGCCCGCAGACGGCTGCAGGTTCCGCATTGCTGGCGGCCAACGCGGTGGACGGCGATTACGGAACAGCTGTCGGTCGGGTGAAGGCCATTGATGGCCGTGTCAGCCGCGAGATCGGTGACTGGTTTGGCGCAGGCCCTTCGGCGCTGGCACTGGGTGGCGAGTACCGAAAGGAAGACTTCCATCAGGATTTCGCCCAGTTCGCGGCCGATGTGCAGAGCCTGGGCGTTGACCCCAATGCCAGCGTCACCGGGGACCGCAGCGTCTCGGCGCAGTACGCCGAGGTCAACGTGCCGGTGCTCGACAGCCTGGAACTGTCCGCCGCCGTGCGCCACGACAAATACAGCGATTTCGGCAGCACGACCAACCCGAAATACTCGTTCCGCTTCCAGCCGTTCAAGGAGCTGGTAGTTCGCGGCGCGTATAGCGAAGGTTTCCGCGCGCCGTCGCTGTATGAGCTCTATAACCCGAACTTCACCACCTTCACCAACGCCAACTACAACGACCCGCGCCTGTGCGCCGGGGGTAATCCGAGCAACGGCGGGATCGCCAACCGTGACTGCGCCCAGCAGTTCAACCGGACCACGGGCGGCAACACGGACCTGAGCCCGGAGACGGCGCGCAACGTCACCCTCGGCTTCGTGTATCAGCCGTTCGATCGCCTGACCACCGGGCTGGATTTCTGGTGGATCAACATCGCCAACCAGATCGCCGAGTTTCCCGAGTCGGCGGTCTTCGAAAACCCGGAACTGTACCCGGATCGTTTGATCCGCAAGCCTGATGGCTCCATCGATCACGTCGTCACGGGGCTTGCCAATCTGGGCAAGATCAAGACCAACGGCGTTGACGTGAGCTTCGACTATCGCCTGCCGAGCACGTCCTACGGCGATTTCGGCATCGGTCTGCAAGGGACCTATGTCAGTCGTTACGAGTATCAGCAGCAACTCAAGGGCGACTACATCGACAAACTCGGCGATTTTCGCGGCGGCGACTTTGCTTCGGCCGGTGCCGTGGCCCGCTGGCGTCACAGCCTGACCGGCAGCTGGAACTACGGCCCGTTCGGCGCGAGCCTGACCAACCGCTACACCAGCGGTTATCACGACTCGGATCGTGAGACCCACGACTACGTTGGCTCCTACAACGTCTGGGACGTGGCCGGCACCTACACCTGGCGCAAGACCCTGGCCGTGACGCTGGGGGTGAAAAACCTGTTCGACCGCGAGCCGCCATTCAGCAATCAGACCTACACGTTCCAGAGCGGTTACGACCCGAAATACGGCGATCCGTTCGGGCGGACGCTGTTCACGCGGGTCAACTACAAGTTCTGAGAGTGACCAGTCGGTGCCGGTTTTAGTAACCGATCGTTCTAAAACTGGCCCTATAAAAAATGCCTGCCCGCTGCACATCAAAGGTAGGCAGGTACGCGGTTAAAGGATCTGCCCATGTTTTCCAGACTCACTTTGCTGGGCGTATGTCTTGTGCTGAGCCCGGCGATATTTGCGCAGCCTCAACATGCCCTCACGGTCTACGACGAGGCCCCGAAGTACGCCCCGGACTTTCAGCACCTGGCCTACGCCAACCCCGACGCACCCAAGGGCGGCAGCCTGCGGCGTTCTTCGCTGGAAAGCGGTCCGTTCGATCACCTGATTCCCTACGTCGAAAAAGGCACCGGCGTCGCAGAGATCGATGGCTGGCTCTACGCGCCACTGGCTTATCGCAGCAAGGATGAGCCCTACAGCGTTTACGGCCTGGTGGCGCAACGCATGGAACTGGACACGGATCGGCGCTGGGTGCGCTTCTATCTCAATCCAGCGGCGCGTTTCGATGACGGCACTTCGATCACAGCAGAAGACGTGCGCTACACCTTCGAGCTGTTCACCACCCAGGGCAGCCTGAAGTATCGGCAGCAGTTTCGGGATGTCGCCGAAGTGCAGGTCGAGTCGCCAACCCAGGTGCGCTTCGTGTTCAAGAACAACGACAGCCGCACGTTGCCGCTGGATCTGGCGGTGCTACCCGTGCTGCCCGAGCATTGGTGGCGCACCCGGGACTTTGCCGAAGGCGCTGGTTTCGAGATTCCGCCCGGCAGCGGCCCCTATCGGGTCAGCGCCGTGGATGCCGGTCGCAGTGTGAAATTCCAGCGGGTTCAGGACTGGTGGGGCAAGGATCTGCCAATCAGTCGCGGGCTCTACAACTTCGATCAATTGAGTGTGGAGTTCTTCGCCGACACCGACGTATCGCGGCAAGTGCTCAAGGCCGGCGGCTTCGATTACAACCGCGAGTTCTCCGCCACCAGTTACACCATCGGTTATGCCGGCGCAGCGCTGGAGCAGGGCAAGTTGCTGCGTGAACACCTCGCTCCCGGTGCTGCTCAAGGCGCTCAGGGTTTCGTGTTCAACCTGCAGAAACCGATGTTTCAGGATCGCCGGGTGCGCCAAGCGATCGCCATGCTCTGGGATTTCGAATGGAGCAATCGGCAGATGATGCGCAGCATGTACCTGCGCCAGCGCAGTTACTTCTCCCACAGCGAGCTGTCAGCCACTGAATTGCCGGACGCCGGAGAACTGAAAATCCTAGAACCCTGGCGCGGCAAGATCCCCGATGAGGTGTTCAGTCAGGTGTTCGAGGCGCCGCGCACCGACGGCAGCGGCAACATCCGCGCGCAACAGTTGCAGGCGCTGAAACTGCTGGAGGCTGCCGGTTGGAAACCCCGTGGTGATCAGTTGGTCAACGCTGCCGGCGAGCCGCTGCAATTCACTTTTCTCAACGGCCAGAAAGGTTTCGAGCGCTTGTTGCTGCCGTTCAAGCGCAACCTGGCGCAGATCGGCATCGGCTTCGATATTCGTCAGGTCGACACCGCGCAATACACCAACCGCGTGCGCAATCGCGACTACGACATGATCGTCGTCGGTTATCCGGTGAGTCAGGCACCAGGGCGCGAAATGTTCAATTACTTCGGCTCCGACGGCGCCGATGATCCGGGTTCCAACAACTACATGGTGCTGCGTGATCCGGCGGTGGATGCGCTGCTCGAAGGCGTGGTACAGGCCGACAGCCGCGCGAGTCTGTTGCGCCATGCCCGTGCGCTGGACCGGGTGTTGCAGTGGGGCTACTACTGGATTCCCAACTATTACCCACCGGGTATTTCCACGGTGTGGTGGAACCGTTTCGGCCGGCCGGCGATTGCGCCGCTGTACGACGCTGGCCTGGATACCTGGTGGGAAATCAGTCCGACGGCGTTGACCGCCACTCAGGCGCTAAAACAGCAAAAGGAGTTGGCCCATGTGGGGTTATAGCCTGCGGCGTCTGCTGCTGATCGTGCCGACCTTGTTGGCTATTCTTTTGGTGAACTTCGTGATCGTGCAGGCTGCGCCCGGTGGTCCGGTCGAGCAAGCCATCGCCCGTTTGCAAGGGATCGGTGTCGGTGGGGCAGTGGGTGCAAGTCATGTCGAAACCATTGGCGGCGAGTCCCGCGCGACCCGTGGCCTGGACCCGAAACTGGTGGCCGATATCGAGCGTCAGTACGGGTTCGACAAACCCGCCAGCGAGCGTTTGTGGCTGATGCTCAAGAGCTACGCACAGCTGGATTTCGGCAAGAGCTTCTTTCGTGGCGCGACGGTGACGGAATTGATCTGGCAGAAATTGCCGGTGACCTTGTCGCTGGGGCTGTGGGCGACGTTGATCACCTATCTGGTGTCGATCCCGCTGGGCATCCGCAAGGCCGTGCACAACGGTTCGGCGTTCGATGTCTGGAGCAGCGCGGCGATCATCATCGGTTACGCGATGCCGGGCTTTCTGTTCGCCCTGTTGTTGATCGTGGTGTTTGCCGGCGGCACGGCGCTGGACTGGTTTCCGGTGCGCGGGCTGGTCTCGGACAACTTCGCCGAGCTGACGCCGTGGGGCAAGGTGGCGGATTACTTCTGGCATCTGGTGTTGCCGGTCAGCGCGTTGGTGATCGGTGGTTTCGCAACGCTGACGATTCTGACCAAGAACAGCTTCCTCAACGAGATCTCCCGGCTGTACGTGGTCACGGCCCGGGCCAAGGGTTTGAGTGAGCGTCAGGTGTTGTACGGACACGTGTTTCGCAACGCGATGCTGTTGGTGGTCGCCGGGTTGCCTCAGGCGCTGGTGACCGTGTTCTTCGGCGGCTCGCTGCTGATCGAGGTGATTTTTTCCCTCGATGGTCTCGGGCGCCTGAGTTACGAGGCGGCGGTGTCGAGGGATTACCCGGTGGTGTTCGGTTCGCTGTTCATCTTCACCCTGTTCGGACTCTTGATAAAACTGCTGGGCGACCTGTGCTACACGCTGGTCGACCCGCGTATCGACTTCTCTGCGAGGACCGCCCGATGCTGACGTTATCTCCCATCGGACAGCGCCGTTGGGCGCGGTTCAAGGCTCATCGGCGCGGCTGGTGGTCGTTGTGGCTGTTTCTCGCACTCTTCGGATTGAGCCTTGGCGGTGAACTGGTCGCCAACGACAAACCGCTGTTGGTGAGCTACCAGGGCGGTTGGTATTTTCCGGCGTTCAAGCGTTACACCGAACAGGATTTCGGCGGCGAGTTGCCGTTTCAGCCCGACTATCGCAGCGCCCAGGTGCGCGAGCTGATCGAGGGGCAGGGCGGGCGGATGTGGTTTGCGCCGATCCCCTTCGGTTTCGACACGGTCAATTACGACCTCACGGAACCGGCACCGAGCCCGCCCACCGGTGAGAACTGGCTGGGCACTGATGATCAGGCGCGGGATGTGCTGGCGCGGGTGATTTTCGGTACGCGGGTGTCACTGCTGTTTGCCTTGGCACTGACCGCGACCAGTGCGTTGATCGGCATCGCCGCCGGTGCGTTGCAGGGCTACTACGGCGGTTGGGTCGACTTGATCGGACAGCGTTTGCTGGAGGTCTGGTCGGGGCTGCCGGTGTTGTATCTGCTGATCATTCTGTCCGGGTTCGTCGAGCCGAATTTCTGGTGGTTGCTGGGCATCATGGCGCTGTTTTCCTGGCTGAGCCTGGTGGATGTGGTGCGCGCCGAGTTTCTGCGCAGCCGTGGGCTCGAGTACGTGAAAGCGGCGCGGGCACTGGGCGTCGGCGATGCGCAGGTGATCGTGCGGCACATTCTGCCCAACGCCATGAGCGCGACGCTGACGTACCTGCCGTTCATTCTCACCGGAGCCATCGCAACGTTGTCTGCGCTGGATTTTCTGGGCTTCGGCATGCCGGCGGGCAGTGCGTCGCTGGGTGAATTGATCGGTCAGGGCAAGACCAATCTGCAAGCGCCGTGGCTGGGCCTGACAGCGTTTTTTGCACTCGCGCTGATTCTTTCATTGCTCGTATTCATCGGCGAAGCGTGCCGTGATGCCTTCGACCCCAGGACTTGATATGCGTGAACATTTAATCGAAATACGCGACCTGCGGGTTGCCTTCAAAGGCCAGGAAGTGGTCCACGGCATCGACCTCGATATCCGTCCGGGTGAATGCCTGGCGCTGGTGGGGGAGTCCGGTTCCGGCAAGTCGGTGACGGCCCACAGCATTCTGCAACTGCTGGACCCGAACATCACGAAGATCGACGGCAGCATTCGTTATGGCGGCGAAGAGTTGCTGGGTGTGCACGAGCGCTATCTGCGGCAATTGCGCGGCAACCGCATTGCGATGATTTTTCAGGAGCCGATGAGTTCGCTCAACCCGTTGCACAGCATCGAGCGGCAACTCGGCGAAAGCCTGGCGCTGCACAAAGGCCTGGCGGGCGCGGCGGCGCGCAAACGGATTCTGGAGTTGTTGGAGCTGGTGGGCATTCAACGCCCGAGCGAGCGTCTGAAGGCCTACCCGCATCAGCTCTCAGGCGGGCAACGGCAGCGAGTGATGATCGCGATGGCACTGGCATGTGAGCCGCAATTGCTGATCGCCGATGAGCCGACCACCGCCCTCGATGTCACCGTGCAGCGCAAGATTCTTCTATTGCTCCAAGAGCTGCAACAACGCCTGGGCATGGCGCTGCTGATCATCAGCCACGATTTGAATCTGGTACGCACCATCGCCCAGCGAGTTGCGGTGATGCGCGGCGGCGAGATCGTCGAGCAGGCGACTTGCGAGCAATTGTTCCGGGCACCGCAGCATCCCTACAGTATTGAATTGCTCAACGCCGAACCCGGCGGCATGGCGCTGTGTCGGGACAAGGCGGAGGAATTGTTGCAAGTGCGCGATCTCAACGTGCGCTTTCGACTCGGTGGCGGCTGGCTGCGCCCAAAGTCGTATCTGCACGCGGTCAACGGTATCGATCTGAGCCTGCAACGGGGGCGGACCCTGGGGATTGTCGGTGAGTCGGGCTCCGGCAAGTCCACCCTCGGCCAGGCGATCCTGCGGCTGATCGAGGCTGACGGCAGCATCCGTTTCGAAGGCACGGCGCTGGAAGGCCTGAGCGGAAAGCAGCTACGCCCGCTGCGCAAACGCCTGCAAGTGGTGTTTCAGGATCCGTTCGGCAGCCTCAGTCCGCGCTTGTGCGTGGAGCAGATCATCGCCGAGGGTTTGCAGGTGCACAGCGACATGAATGCGCGGGAACGTGAACAGGCCGTGATTGATGTCTTGCGGGAGGTGGGCCTCGATCCGGCGACACGTCATCGCTATCCCCACGAGTTTTCCGGCGGGCAGCGGCAACGCATCGCCATCGCCCGGGTGTTGGTGCTCAAGCCGGATCTGATCCTGCTCGACGAGCCGACGTCGGCGCTGGATCGCACGGTGCAGAAACAGATCGTCGCGCTGTTGCGCCGGTTACAGGAGGAGCACGGTCTGACGTATCTGTTCATCAGTCATGACCTGGCGGTAGTGCGGGCACTGGCCCACGACCTGATCGTGATGAAGGATGGCGAGGTGGTGGAGCGAGGGGAGACGGGCGAGTTGTTCGGCTCGGCAAAACACCCTTATACGAGGGAGTTGCTGGCGGCTTCGTTTGCCGGTTCGAGCGCCTGAAACGACAAATCCCGCCACAGGGGCGGGATTTGTTTGCAGTCTGGCTGCCGACTTATGCCGGGAACAGCTCGGACAGTTTCATCGACAGCATCATGTCGCCTTCAACGCGCAGCTTGCCGCCCATGAAGGCTTGCATGCCGTCGGTTTCGCCGCTGACGATGCCTTTCAGGGTTTCGCTGTCCAGCACGAGCGTGCAGTTGGCGTCGGCGTTTTCGCCTTCCTGGATGTCGCAAGTGCCGTCTTTGACGATCAGGGCGTAGTGCTTGTCTTCGTCAGTGATGTTGAAACCGAAGATCAGATCCAGACCGGCAGCAGCGGCTGGGTTGAACTTGGCTTGCATTGCTTTTACGGCATCAGCTACGGAGGTCATGGTTCGATCCTTTTTGGTTGATTGCAGCAGGGTCACAGTAATCCGGACTCAGCGAAAAGTGATGAGTTCCGGGGCCTTCAGCAGTTGCAGGTGTGCATGACTGTTGAAGGAAGCCAGAGCCACCTCGCGACCGCGGAACTTCAGCTGGTTGAGCGAGGTGTTGACGATTTGCCAGTTCAGTTCAAAGGCCTGCCGTGCAGGCATGTGCGTAATCAGGTGGAGCAGGGCGGTGATGGTGCCACCCGAGGTGAACACTGCGATTTTCTGGGTGTTGTCGGCCTGATCGAGTAGGCGGTTCAGCCCGGCCTGGACCCGTTCGACGAAGCCCAGCCAGCTTTCCAGCCCCGGCGTGTCGTAGGTGCCGGCCAGCCAGCGTTCGATGATCAGGGCGAAGATGCGCTGGAACTCGCCACGGTTCTGTGCGGCGTTGCGCAGGATCTCCAGCGCTTCGGGTTCTTCGGGCAGCATGGCAGGGAGCAGGGCGCGGATCACGGCGTCGGCGTCGAATTCGTTGAAGGCCGAATCGATTTCCAGAGCCGGAACCGGCAATCCGATGGCGGCGAACTGTTCCAGCGCGCTGTTGGCCGTGTGTTGCTGACGGCGCAGATCGCCCGACAGGCAGCGATCGAAGCTGACGCCGAGCTCGGCGAGGTGACGGCCGAGGATCTCTGCCTGGCGTACACCGGTCGGCGACAGGACGTCATAGTCGTCTGCACCGAAGGAGGCCTGGCCATGTCGAATCAAGTAGATGCTGCCCACGTCCGCGTCATCCCGGTACGTTGAAGGTTGTGGCGAGGTTATGGGGATGGCGGAGAGCTGTCAATGAAAAAACATACGCTTGTTTGAAATGCCCGTTACAGGCCTGTTTCCAGAGGTTTCACGGCTGGCCGACGCAGCAGTGCATGGGTATGCTGGGGGTATCCCGCGCGTGTTAAGCAATTGCGCATCGTTTGAAGGAGTCACTGTGGAGTTTTTGACTGAATACGCCAGTTTCCTGGCCAAGACCGTGACACTGGTCATCGCGATTCTGGTGGTGCTGGCCAGTTTTGCTGCATTGCGCAGCAAGGGCCGACGCAAGTCTGCGGGCCAGTTGCAGGTCAACAAGCTCAATGATTTCTATAAAGGCCTGCGTGAGCGCCTGGAGCAGACCCTGCTCGACAAGGATCAGCTCAAGACCTTGCGCAAGGGCGAGGCCAAGGCCGAGAAGAAACAGAAGAAGAACCCGGACGCCAAGCCGCGGGTATTCGTGCTGGATTTCGATGGCGACATCAAGGCGTCGGCCACCGAAAGCCTGCGCCACGAAATCACCGCACTGCTGACCCTGGCTACACCGAAGGATGAAGTGGTCCTGCGTCTGGAGAGTGGCGGCGGCATGGTTCACAGCTATGGCCTGGCCTCGTCGCAACTGGCGCGCATCCGTGAAGCCGGCGTGCCGTTGACCGTGTGCATCGACAAGGTCGCGGCGAGCGGCGGCTACATGATGGCCTGCATCGGCGAGAAGATCATCAGCGCGCCGTTTGCCATTCTTGGCTCGATCGGGGTGGTTGCGCAGCTGCCGAACGTCAATCGCCTGTTGAAAAAGCATGACATCGATTTCGAAGTGCTGACCGCTGGCGAATACAAGCGCACCCTCACCGTGTTTGGCGAAAACACCGAGAAGGGCCGGGAGAAATTCCAGGAAGATCTGGACATCACCCATAAGCTGTTCAAGAACTTCGTCGCCCGTTATCGCCCGCAACTGGCGATCGACGAAGTGGCCACGGGCGAGGTCTGGCTCGGCATCGCGGCGCTGGAAAAGCAATTGGTGGATGAGCTCAAGACCAGTGACGAATACCTGGCCGAGCGGGCCAAACAGTCCGAGGTCTATCACCTGCACTACGCCGAACGCAAAAGCCTGCAGGAGCGTATTGGCATGGCGGCCAGCGGCTCGGTGGATCGCGTGCTGCTGAGCTGGTGGAGCCGGCTGACCCAGCAACGATTCTGGTAAGTGTTGCGTACGCTCGTGAGGTTTCAGCCTCGCGAGCGTGAAACACACTTATCGTAAGACACCGCGGTATATAGGTATTTTATCGTCGCATAATGTTGTTATTTTGGTCGGAAATACATCAACTAATCGCGCTGTATTGAGCGTTGTTTCAACTTTATTCTGAATATTCACTTCAGGATGAGAGTTGTTAAACATGGATGTTGAAAAGAATCGATCAAATTTGCCCGACATGACGCCAGCTCAACAGGGTGTCTTCTTTGAGTTGTATAAAAAACGGATGCCCACCTGGCTGCTTGAATCATCAGAGGCCGCGCGCAATGATCTCTATGAAAGTTTCAAGGCCAGTTTCAAATCACGCCATGCCGCGCTGGAAAAACTGCGGACGCTAAAATCCCCACAGAGCTTTTGCACACCCCTTCTGGCCAAGGCCATGGCTGAGAAAATGGGCGAGCCCTTCGAAGTCGATGGGGCGATTTTTCAGCATGTACGCTCAACGTCAAGTCTGTTGGGGCTGCGAAAGAAACTGGTGTTGCCGATCGATCGCGATCTGTTGACGGCCGCCTGTGAAAATTTCGAGTTGTCTGAAACCCTGGCCAGCAGCTATCACGAGAGCTCTTTGCTCTACATTCCACAGAAAGTAACGGGGCGGTCCAACCAGGTTTTGCCGATACAGCCCCATGAGTTCGCCAGACTTTGCCGATACCTGGATCTTGGCAAGCAATACCAGAAACATGTGGAAGGTTTTTTTGGTAGCGACACTCAACTCGCCAGTTTGCAGGAAACATCTGTCGCTTATTCCAGGGATCAATTCGATGTTGATCGGCATATCGCCTACATGCGTGGTCACATAAGCGCCGATGTTTACCGGATGCTCAAGTCGGTCAAGAACTCGGAGTCCTCGATCAAACTGGGCAAAAACACGCTCGGCTATCAAAGTCTTGAAATGCTCGGTGTGCAACTTCGAGGCGCCATGTTCATCGGCCTGATCGACGAGCCAGAGGAAGACGATTACCGTTGTGTGATCTATATGCCGGGCGATCCTGATCATCCATTGAAAGAGTATGCGTCGTTCCAGAAATTCGAGCTTGAGCTGAGCGGGCGTTTACGCAATTCCGAGTTCCGACGTTTTTTCATGCGATTTCTTCCGATGCAAGATCGCTCGCTTTTCCTGACCGGACTGAGTGTGCGGTTGTTGAATGCCAGGCCGAACCAGTTTCCCATTAGTTCGACCTATCTGCCGCTGACAGGCATCGATCTTGAAGGTGACGCAAAACGGGATCTGTTTCTGGCCATCTTCCAGCACCGCGCGGCGCAGGTGCGGGCCGACACTCGTCTGTTGGTGGTGCCCACCGACGATGAGGATGAGAAAACCCGCCTGGCCAGGCTCGACACCTACAAAGCCATCGGACTGAATACGCTGTTGTTTTTTGTCTCCTTTGTGCCGGTGCTCGGTGAAGTCCTGTGCGCCGTTGCCGGGCTGCAATTGCTCGGCGAGATTTACGAGGGCATCGACAGCTGGGCTCACGGCGATCAGGAGCGTGCCGCCGATTGTCTGTTTGACACCCTTGAGAACCTGATCCTCATGGCGAGCTTCGCCGCCGGCGGTGTGGCCACCGGCGAGGCCTATAGACTCGTACGCTCGTCGAGTTTCATGCAGGGGTTGCGGCGCGTCCCGGTTGGCGCGATGTCGCATCGACTTTGGAATCCGGACATGACGGCTTACCGTCATCGTGAATCCTTGCCGAGCAACCTTGCTGCCGACGCACAAGGGTTGGTCTGGCGCGCAGACAAGCGCTATTTGCCGCTGGGGCCCGATGCGTACGCGGTGCGTCCGGTAACCGGCACCGGCTTGTGGGAGGTGCATGACCCGCAGTTGCCCGAACGCTATTCTCCTTTACTTGAGACCAACGGTGCGGGCGCCTGGCGTCACGATTCCGAGTTGCCTCACGAATGGAGCTCGTTGACCCTGTTCCGTCGTTTGGGGTTCCGGGAAGAGAAGGTTTCAGATACTCGTGCGCTGCAAATCATCGCGGCCAGTGGCATCGATGAGGCGGTTATGCGGCAGCTGTTTGTCGAGCGCGGCAAGCCGATGGCGGCGCTGTCGGATTCTGTAAGGCGTTTTCGCGCAGATACCGACGTCGGGTTGTTCATGGAGCAGATGGCTTTACCGGCGTCTGCCCCCATGGCAGACGCCGATCTGCAGTTGTATTTGCTGACGGGGGCAGGTCGTTGGCCACGAGACATGGCAATTATTGTGGAGGACGTCACCGGCGACGAAGTGGCGCGCTATGGCGCAGGCAATGCGGCCCGTCAGGTGAAAATCAGTGAGGACGTGCTGAGCAAGGGACTGTTCCATAGACCACTGTTGGCAGCGCTCAATGACAGTGAACGTTTGCGTTTGCTGGGTTCGGTTACCGTGGAGCAGAAAAACCAGACGGCGCTACTGGCCAGTCACATTGCCGCGCTGGCACCGCGCATGCGCATGGCGATGATGGATCGGCTGTTCCGGCGAGCCGACATTTGCGAACTTTCCAGAAACGAGCCGATCGTCAAGGCATTTCCGGGGCTTTCAGCCAGTGTTGTCGACGAACTGGTGCAACATGCCGATGCGCGCGAGTGGGAGCAGCTGGAATCCGACACTGTACCGCTGCGCCTGGCCGAAGAGGCGCGGCGCTATCAGCAGATCCAGCGTCTGAACCGGGCCTATGAGGGGTTGTACCTGGACGCGGCCTGCGGGCGCGATCCCGACATGCTGATACTCGACACGTTGACCCATTTGCCCGGCTGGCCTGGCGATGTGTTTGTCGAAATTCTGGATTGGGGTGTGTATGCCGATCAGCGGGCAACCATCGGCCCGAGCGACGCCGCGCACAAAGTGCTGATCGAAGCCTACGCCGAGCGCTATCAGGGCCAGGACACGCGTCACACGGTCATCTCCAGTCAGCCGACGCGCACCCGGGCGAATTTTTTCCAGACGTTGTGGGAAAGCTTGCCGGCCCACAGTCGCAAGGCCATCGGGGTCGACAAGGACATCGACGGCACTGGCTTGCGGCAGAAAATCACTGTTTCGGCACTGCAGCGGCGCGAGGCATTCGCCAAGGTGTTGGGAATTGAACCGGTGAGCGCCGATTACCGTTCACCCATGGGCCTGGCGGATCGTCGGATCGAGCAAGCCTTCGTCCAGCAGTCGGCTCCTTCGAGTTCTGCATCGGGAACATCTCCCGTGCTCATACGTCGGGCGCAGGAGCTGTATCCGGCCCAATCCCCCGCGCAGCTCAAACGTTTCCTGACCTCGCTGGGCACCGACGAAGTCTTGGTCATCAGATCGCTGGAGCGGCTGCGCGAGCAATACCGGACGATGGTCGAAACCCTGGAGCGCTGGATTCACCGCGATACGTATTATCAGGAAGAGGAGGGGCCGAGAATCAAGGTGCCTACCCATAGCAAGGCTCGGGCAATGCAAGCCATTTTGCGCGCCTGGCGCAAGGAAACCCGCCACTCCGTGCACTCGGGTCATCCGACCTACCGTCTGACATTCGATGCAGCGCCGCTGGGGGAAATGCCGACCCTCGTTGGTGATTTTGCCCACATCACCGCTTTGGAGATGAGTGGCGTTGGCGCCAGTGCGGGGTTGAACACATTTTTGCGTAACTTTTCCGGATTGCGGGTGCTGAATCTGTCAGGGAACGGGTTGACGCGCATTCCTCTTGCGATCGGCGATATGCCGGCGCTGACCGGGCTGGATCTGAGCAATAACCGCATTCGCCTGACCGAGCGATCGATGCAGGAACTGGGTGGCAAGCAGCATTTGCGCACGCTGGACCTTGGGTTCAACTCGACTTTGGGGCGGACGCCTGATGTCAGTACGATGCGCAGTTTGCGCCATCTGAACCTGCGTGACACCGGCATCAGCGAATGGCCCGGGAACACCGATGGGCTCGCGCATCTGGAGTCTCTCGATTTGCGCAACAACAAGATCGTCGATATCCCGTCGTCCGTGTTCACCTCCCGCGCGGTACTGAACCGGGGCACCACGATCGATGGCAACCCGCTGTCGGCGGCAAGCCTCAAAGACATCGCTGCGTACCAACAGTCACAAGGTATAAGCCTCGGCGTGCTCATCACCGAGTACACCCACACCGTACGATTGGCGGGTGATCGTGAGGGGGCCGGGTGGGTCAACGGCCTGCCGGCGGTGGAGATCGGCCGGGCGAAGCAGGTGCTGTCATCGCTGTCGGCTGCCCCGGACTCCCGGGATTTTTTTGAAGTGCTCATGCAACTGCGTGAAACGGCCGATTACTCCCGAACCCGCGAACAGCTCGGGCAGCGGGTGTGGAATGTGCTGGAGGCAGCCTGCGAGAATGATTCGTTGCGTCGGGCGCTGTTTCGCATGGCCCGGTCAGGTTGGGTCAGTGCCCCCAATGTTGCGGGGCTGTTCAGCGATCTGGAGGTCAGGGTTCTGTGTTATCGGGCAGCGGCAGCGGCCCGTACCGGTACACAGACACTTGAAGGCGACCTGGTCCGTCTGTTGCGCGGATTGTTCCGTTTGCAGCAGGTGGAAAAGCAAGCGTTGCTCGATATTGCGCGGCGTTCCCGCTCAGGGACCTTCACTCAACGTCAGGCGCTGGATGTCAGCCTGATTTACCGGGTGAGACTGGCACAGCGCCTGGCGTTGCCAGCACAACCCACAGAGCTGAATATGCCTCTGGATACCGAGATGACTGACGCGCAGATCGATCACGCGTATCTGGAGGTCGTCAGGGCCGAGCAGACGGTGCTACTGACTGAGTCGGTCAGCAGGCAGGAGTTCTGGGCGGAGTATTTGCTGACGACACGTCAGGATGCATTTACCAGCGTTTTCGATCGCAGTGCGCAAGCGTTTTCGCGATTGGAGGCACAGGTCGGGTTGTCTCGTGAGGCCGCCAGTCAGCAAATGACGACGATCTTCGACAACTTCAGAAATGAAAGCCTGGAACTGCGAAAACAACTGACCAGCGCGGCACTGGCGAGGCATCCGGGGCTGACTTTGCCGGTTACACCGGGGCCCAACAGGTTAGGAACGAGAGAGGGATAAGCAGAGCCCCCGAGCCCGCGCAGGCGGGCTTGGGGTACACGGTCAGCGGCGACGGAACAGCGGCAGCGGTTCGTCAGTGGCGGCCTGGTAGGTCACCGAGAAGTCCTTGAGGCTTTCCAGGGCGTCGTACGGGTCTTTGTCCGCGCGCAGGGCGAAGGCATCGAAACCGCAACGACGCATGTAGAACAACTGGTCGCGCAGCACGTCGCCAATCGCCCGCAGTTCGCCTTTGAAACCGTAGCGGTCACGCAGCAGACGGGCGTTGGAGTAGTTGCGGCCATCGGTGAAGGCCGGGAAGTTCAAGGCAATTACCTGGAACTCATTCACGTCGTCACCGATTTCCTCGGCTTCTTCGTCGGCGTCCAGCCACACACCCAGACCGCCATCGCGAGCCTTGAGCATGCGGCTGTGTTCACGCCACAGCTGCAGCGGGACGATCAGGTCGTCGCAGTTGCTGATCTCGTCAATGTTGAAATCCTTGGGCAGCAGGTGCCAGGTTTCGTCGACGACCTCGTTGTTCTTAATGATTCGCTGCATAGACGCGTTCCTTGAAGAGGTCGATGCCAATACGCTGGTAGGTGTCGATGAAGCGCTCGTCTTCGGTACGTTGCTCCACGTAAACGTCGATCAGCTTGGAGATCACATCCGGCATGTCGTCCTGGGCAAACGACGGGCCGAGGATCTTGCCCAGGCTGGCGTCACGGCTGGCGCTGCCGCCGAGCGAGACCTGGTAGAACTCTTCACCTTTCTTGTCCACGCCAAGAATGCCGATGTGGCCGACGTGGTGGTGACCGCAGGCGTTCATGCAGCCGGAGATGTTCAGGTCCAGCTCACCGATGTCGAACAGGTAGTCCAGGTCGTCGAAACGGCGCTGGATCGATTCGGCGATCGGGATCGACTTGGCGTTGGCCAGGGAGCAGAAATCACCGCCAGGGCAGCAGATGATGTCGGTCAGCAGGCCGATGTTCGGCGTAGCGAAACCACCTTCACGCAGTTCGCCCCACAGGGTGAACAACTGGCTCTGTTCGACATCGGCCAGAATGATGTTCTGCTCGTGGGAGGTGCGCAGTTGACCGAAGCTGTAGCGGTCGGCGAGATCGGCGACGGCGTCGAGCTGCTTGTCGGTGATGTCGCCCGGTGCAACGCCGGTCGGCTTCAGGGACAGCGTTACGGCTACATAGCCCGGCTTCTTGTGTGCCAGGGTATTGCGGGTGCGCCAGCGGGCGAAACCCGGGTGTTCCTTGTCGAGGGCGGCCAGTTCGGCGTCTTGATTGCTCAGCGCCTTGTAGTCCGGGTCGACGAAGTGTTTGGCGACACGATGCAGTTCGGCTTCGGTCAGCGTTGTCTGGCCGCCGCGCAGGTGTTCCATTTCGGCATCGACTTTTTGGGCGAAGACTTCTGGAGTCAGCGCTTTGACGAGGATCTTGATCCGCGCCTTGTATTTGTTGTCGCGACGGCCGTAGCGGTTGTAGACCCGCAGGATCGCGTCGAGGTAGCTCAACAGGTCCTGCCACGGCAGGAACTCGTTGATGAAGGCACCCACCACCGGAGTACGACCCAGACCGCCGCCGACCAGCACGCGGAAACCGAGTTCGCCAGCGGCGTTGTGGACCGGCTCAAGGCCGATGTCGTGGACTTCGATGGCCGCGCGGTCGGAGGTCGAACCGTTGACGGCGATCTTGAATTTGCGTGGCAGGTAGGCGAATTCCGGGTGGAACGTGGTCCACTGACGAACGATTTCGCACCACGGACGCGGATCGATCAACTCGTCGAACGCAACACCGGCGAACTGGTCGGTGGTGACGTTGCGCAGGCAGTTGCCGCTGGTCTGGATCGCATGCATCTGCACGGTGGCAAGTTCGGCGAGGATGTCCGGGATGTCTTCGAGTGCCGGCCAGTTGAACTGTACGTTCTGGCGGGTACTGATGTGGGCGTAGCCCTTGTCGTAGTCACGGGCAATCTTCGCCATCATGCGCATCTGACGCGAGGTCAGTTGGCCGTAAGGCACCGCCACCCGCAACATCGGCGCGAAACGCTGGATGTACAGGCCATTCTGCAGGCGCAGGGGGCGGAATTCTTCTTCGCTCAGCTCACCTGCCAGATAGCGTCGGGTCTGATCACGGAACTGCTTGACGCGGTCCTCGATGATCCGCTGATCGTACTCGTCGTATACGTACATATAAGTCCTGTTCTCAGGCTTTGGGCTACTCGGAAAACGCTGCGTTTTCGCTTGCTGGAGTCCGATGGTGCCTCTGCAATTACGCGCGCACGGCCGCGCACTCCCTAATGGAGCCGGGGCAATATACCCGTTTGCAGTTATGCGCAAAAGTGATGTTTGAGTATATGGAAAGAACCAAAACGACTAACGAGAATCACTGTTAACTAACCCACATTTGTCGTGCGGACAATCATCGTCTTAACTGTGGTCGAGTCTTTCTGCAATCACCGATAAAACCGACAAGAGGCGATGCAATGAGCAACCCAACCAAGGCAAGGAAAAGCGATAGCAGTGTCGATGCGTGGGCCATTCTGTTCCTGATCATTCTGGTCGTTGGAACAGCGGTGTTCTGGGTCAGTCATCAGTAAAACGACCCCTCCGGGCCCGCTTCCGACGATTGTCGGACAAAAAGCGGGATCAGGCGCTAATGGCCGGCGATTGAATGGCTATAATGCGCGGCCATTTTTCCCCGGGCCCGGATGCTTCATGTTCAAGTTTCTCCACATCAGTCTGCTTTTGCTGGGCATGGCCTTCGGGACCAGTGCGCGGGCGGAGTCCGTGCTGTTTCTGAATCCGGGCTCGACCCAGGAAGCGTTCTGGGTCAGTTACTCGCAATTCATGCAGGCCGCCGCTCGGGATCTTGGAATCGACCTGCACATCCTCTATGCCCAACGCCAGCCCGAACTGACCCTGGCGCAGGCGCGACTGGCGTTGCAGGGGCCTGATCGCCCGGATTATCTGGTGTTCGTCAATGAACAGTACGTCGCGCCGCAGATTCTGCGCATGGCCAATGACAGTGGCGTGAAGCTCTTTATCGTCAATTCGGCACTGACGCCCAACCAGCAGGCGCTGGTGGCAGAGCGCGCGGATCGTATCGGTAGTCTGGTGCCCAACGATGAGGAGGGTGGTTACCTGATGATGAAGGAGCTGATTCGCCTGCATCCACCCGTGGCCCCCGGTGAAAACATCGATCTGCTGGCGTTTTCCGGCCTGAAGATCACGCCCTCGGCGCAACTGCGCGAAAAGGGCATGCAGCGGGCGCTGGCCGAGCATCCTCAGGTACGTTTGCGGCAACTGGTCTACGGCGGCTGGACGCAACAACGTGCCTACGAGCAGGCGAAGCAATTGTTGGTCCGATATCCAAAAGTGTCATTGGTGTGGGCGGCCAACGATGAAATGGCCTTCGGTGCGATGCGCGCCGTTTCAGAGGCCGGCAAAGTACCGGGCAAGGACGTGTTGTTCAGCGCGGTCAATACCTCGCCCGAAGCTTTGCAAGCCATGGTTGACGGTCGCCTGAGCGCGTTGCTCGGCGGGCATTTCACCCTCGGTGGCTGGGCGCTTGTCGAACTGCATGATCACGCGCAAGGCGTCGATCTGAATCAGTACGGCGGTCGTGACCGGCAGATTCCATTGTTGCAACTGATCGACAGAGATCATGCCCGCCGAATGCTGGCCATGGGCACTTCGCCGGACTACGGCGTGCATTTTCGCAAGCTCTCGGCGAAGGGCCGTCCGGTTTCGTATCGCTATCCGTTCAACCTGCAAACCCTGATGCACTGACGCCGGTCACGCGCCTGCCAGATGCACCACCAGTTGCACGATGCCAAACAGCGTCAGGGCGAACACCGCCGTGAACGCAATGCCCAGGAAGATGAAGTGGCTGGGCTTTCCATGGGTGAAGTCCCTTGCCCGGTTCTTGCCGCTCTGCACCCCGAACGCCGCCGCCATGACGCTTTGCAGCATCTGCCAGAAGGTCGGTGGCTTGTTGTCGACTGGATCGTCCATAAATCCCTCGTCTGCCGTGTGTGTCAGACAAGCATAGCCAACCCTTTCCGGGGTGCAGAAATACCTGTGGGAGCCAATAGGCTCCCACAGGGTGTCGGGTGAAGCTGGATTGGTTGTCGTAACTTAGTTGTCGTAACCCAGGTTCGGCGCCAGCCAACGCTCGGTCAGGCTCAGTTCCTGGCCTTTGCGCGAGGTGTAGCTCTGCACCTGATCCTTGTCGACCTTGCCCACGGCGAAGTACTGCGCCTGCGGATGCGCGAAATACCAGCCGCTGACCGCTGCCGCCGGGAACATCGCGTAGTGCTCGGTGAGGAACACACCGCTGCGGCCGGCGCGCATTTCCTGGGCCTCAGGGTCGAGCAGGGCGAACAGCGTGGCCTTCTCGGTGTGATCCGGGCACGCCGGGTAGCCCGGGGCAGGGCGGATGCCGGAATACTGCTCTTTGATCAACGCCTCGTTGTCGAGAACTTCATCCTTGGCATAACCCCAGTGCTCTTTACGCACCTGCTGGTGCAGCCATTCGGCACAGGCTTCGGCCAGACGGTCGGCCAACGCCTTGACCATGATCGAGTTGTAGTCGTCGCCAGCGTCCTGATAGGCCTTGGCCACTTCTTCGGCGCCGATCCCGGCGGTGGTGATGAAGCCACCGACGTAGTCGGTCACTTCGCTGTCCTTCGGCGCGACGAAGTCGGCGAGCGAGAAGTTCGGCTTGCCGTCGGTCTTGATGATCTGCTGGCGCAGGTGATGCAGGCGCGCCATCGGCTTGCCGTCATCGCCGTACAGCTCGATATCGTCGTCATGCACCTGATTGGCCGGCCAGAAGCCGAACACCGCACGGGCGCTGATCAGCTTCTCGTCGATCAGCTTGGTCAGCATTTCGCGGGCGTCCTTGTACAGCGAGGTCGCGGCCTCACCGACCACTTCGTCTTCGAGGATGCGCGGGAACTTGCCGGCCAGATCCCAGGAGATGAAGAACGGCGTCCAGTCGATGTACTCGGCCAGGACGTTGAGGTCGATGTTGTCCAGCACGCGGCTGCCGGTGAACGTCGGTTTGACCGGGGTGTAAGTGGCCCAGTCGAACTGCGGTTTTTTCGCGATCGAGGCCGCGTAGCTCAGGCGTTCGGTGCGGGCGCTGCGGTTGGCGGTGCGCTCGCGGACTTCGACGTACTCTTCGCGGGTCTTCTCGACGAAACCGGCCTTCAGCTCCTTGGACAGCAACTGCGTCGCCACGCCCACGGCGCGGGAGGCGTCGGTGACGTAGACCACCGCGTCGTTGCTGTACTTCGGCTCGATCTTCACCGCCGTATGTGCCTTGGAGGTGGTCGCGCCGCCGATCATCAGCGGCAGGTGGAAGTCCTGGCGCTGCATCTCGCGGGCCACGTGGACCATTTCATCCAGCGACGGGGTGATCAGGCCGGACAGGCCGATGATGTCGCACTTCTGTTCCTTGGCCACTTGCAGGATCTTCTCGGCTGGTACCATCACGCCGAGGTCGACGATGTCGTAGCCGTTGCAACCCAGTACCACGCCGACAATGTTCTTGCCGATGTCATGCACGTCACCTTTTACGGTGGCCATGAGGATCTTGCCCTTGGCTTCCGGCTTGTCGCCTTTTTCCAGTTCGATGAACGGGATCAGGTGGGCCACGGCCTGCTTCATCACGCGGGCGGACTTAACCACCTGCGGCAGGAACATTTTGCCGGCGCCGAACAGGTCGCCGACGATGTTCATGCCGGACATCAGCGGGCCTTCGATCACTTCGATCGGACGGGCGAAGGACTGACGGGACTCTTCGGTGTCTTCGACGATGTGGGTGGTGATGCCCTTGACCAGTGCATGTTCCAGACGCTTGTTGACGTCCCAGCTGCGCCACTCTTCGGTCTCGGCTTCCTTGACGCTGCCGTCGCCCTTGTACTTGTCGGCGATCGCGAGGAGGGCGTCGGTGCCTTCCGGTGTGCGGTTGAGGATCACGTCTTCAACGGCGTCACGCAGTTCCTGCGGGATCTGGTCGTAGATTTCCAGCTGACCGGCGTTGACGATACCCATGGTCAGGCCGGCGCGGATCGCGTACAGCAGGAACACCGAGTGAATCGCCTCGCGCACCGGGTTGTTGCCACGGAACGAGAACGATACGTTGGACACGCCGCCGGAAGTCAGTGCGTACGGCAGTTCGTCACGGATGTAGGCACAGGCGTTGATGAAGTCCACAGCGTAGTTGTTGTGTTCTTCGATACCGGTGGCCACGGCGAAGATGTTCGGGTCGAAGATGATGTCTTCCGGCGGGAAGCCGACTTCGTTGACCAGAATGTCGTAGGAGCGTTTGCAGATTTCTTTCTTGCGCGCTTCGGTGTCGGCCTGGCCGGCTTCGTCGAACGCCATCACCACCACGGCAGCGCCGTAGCGTTTGCACAGTTTGGCGTGGTGGATGAACTGCTCGACGCCTTCTTTCATGCTGATCGAGTTTACGATGCCCTTGCCCTGAATGCACTTCAGGCCCGCTTCGATCACGTCCCATTTCGAGGAGTCGATCATGATCGGTACGCGGGAGATGTCCGGCTCGCCGGCAATCAGATTGAGGAAGGTCACCATGGCCTTCTTCGAATCGAGCATCCCTTCGTCCATGTTGATGTCGATCACCTGGGCGCCGGCCTCGACCTGCTGCAGGGCGACTTCCAGGGCTTCGGTGTAGTTGTCTTCACGGATCAGACGGGCGAATTTTGCGGAACCGGTGATGTTGGTCCGCTCGCCGACGTTGACGAACAGCGAGCTGCGATCGATGGTGAACGGCTCCAGACCCGACAGGCGGCAAGCCTTGGGAATGTCCGGAATCTGCCGTGGCGCGTAACCGGCGACGGCTTTGGCGATGGCTTCGATGTGCCCCGGGGTGGTGCCGCAGCAACCGCCGACGATGTTGAGGAAACCGCTCTGGGCGAACTCTTCGATGACTTTGGCGGTGTCCACCGGCAACTCGTCGTACTCGCCGAATTCGTTCGGCAGGCCGGCGTTCGGGTGCGCCGAAACGTGGGTGCTGGCCTTGTCCGACAGCTCTTCCAGGTACGGACGCAGTTCACGGGCGCCGAGTGCGCAGTTCAGACCGACCGAAATCGGCTTGGCGTGGGCCACGGAGTTCCAGAATGCTTCGGTGGTCTGGCCCGACAGGGTACGACCGGAGGCGTCGGTGATGGTGCCGGAAATCATGATCGGCAGTTCGATGTGCAACTCTTCGAACACGCCTTGCACGGCGAAGATCGCAGCCTTGGCGTTGAGGGTGTCGAAGATGGTTTCGATCAGGATCAGGTCGGCGCCGCCCTCGATCAGGCCTTTGGTGGCTTCGGTGTAGTTTTCCACCAGCTCATCGAAGGTGACGTTGCGATAGCCCGGGTTGTTGACGTCCGGCGACAGCGAGCAGGTGCGGCTGGTCGGGCCGAGCACGCCGGCGACGAAGCGCGGCTTGTCCGGGTTCTCGGCGGTCTTGGCGTCGGCGACCTTGCGCGCCAGTCGTGCGCCTTCTACGTTGAGTTCGTAGGCCAGTTCTTCCATGCCGTAATCGGCCATGGAAATGCGGGTGGCGTTGAAGGTGTTGGTTTCCAGGATGTCGGCGCCGGCATCCAGGTAGGCTTTCTCGATGCCGCCGATCACGTCGGGACGGGTAATGACCAGCAGGTCGTTGTTGCCCTTGACGTCGCTCGGCCAGTCGGCGAAACGCTTGCCGCGATAATCCTGCTCTTCGAGCTTGTAGCTCTGGATCATCGTGCCCATACCGCCATCGAGTATCAGGATGCGCTCTTTGAGGGCTTGCTTGAGAGCTTGAAGGCGGACGCTGCGATCGGACATTGGGACTACTCGAAAAAGACCATGACGAAGGAGCGGGATCATAACAAACCTGTGCGGATTTAGAGCATGCGGCACTTTTGCATGAATATCGCTCATGTTGGCACGGGCGTCATAACGGTAGAATCGCGGCGTTTTTATTCAGGATCAGGATCAAGGATATGTCGTACCGCGTCGTCAGCATGGTGTTGCTGTTTTTGAGCTTTGGCGCGGCGGCGCAAAGTCCTGCGATCTCGCCTTCGATTTCTTACACCCGCGATATCCAGCCGATCTTCACCGAGAAGTGCGTGGCCTGCCATGCGTGCTACGACTCCGCCTGCCAGTTGAACCTGGGCAGTGGTGAAGGCGCGGCCCGTGGCGCGAGCAAGATGCCGGTCTACGACGGCGAACGCACTCAGGCAGCGCCGACCACGCGGCTGTTCTACGACGCTTTTGGCAAACGTGCCTGGCAGCAGAAAGACTTCTATTCGGTACTCGACGCCCAGGGCAGTCAGGCGGCACTGATGGCGCGCATGCTGGAATTGGGGCACAAAACGCCACTGACACCCAACGCCAAATTGCCGGAGGACATCGTCCTCGGCCTGCAACGGGAAAACATGTGCGCGATGTCGGCCGAGTTCGACGGCTATGCCGGCGCCCACCCGAAAGAGGGCATGCCGCTGGCGGTCACCGGCCTGACCAACCAGCAATATCAGACGTTGCAGCGCTGGCTGGCGTCCGGCGCGCCAATCGACGAGCAGGGCCTGGCGCCGAGCGCCAAGGAAGCGCTGCAGATCGTGCAGTGGGAAAACCTGCTCAACCAGCCTGGCGCGCGGGAGAGTCTGGTCGGGCGCTGGCTGTATGAGCACTGGTTCCTGGCGCACATCTATTTCAAGGACGGCGAGCCGGGGCATTTCTTCCAGTGGGTGCGTTCGCGCACGCCGACCGGCCAGCCGATCGACCTGATTGCCACCCGTCGCCCGAACGATGATCCGGGCACCCAGGTGTATTACCGCCTGTGGCCGGTGCAGGGCGTGATCGTGCACAAGACCCACATCACTTATCCGCTGAGTGCGGCGAAGATGGCGCGGGTCAAAAGCCTGTTCTACAACGGCAACTGGCAGGTGCATGCGCTGCCGGGTTACGGGCCACAGAGCCGGGCCAACCCGTTTGCGACCTTCGAGGCGATTCCGGCGCAGGCGCGTTATCAGTTCATGCTCGATAACGCCGAATACTTCGTGCGCACGTTCATTCGCGGCCCGGTATGCCGTGGCCAGATCGCAACTGACGTGATTCGCGATAATTTCTGGGCGCTGTTCCAGGCGCCGGAACATGACCTGTACATCACCGATCCGAACTATCGCGGCCAGGCCACGCCGTTGCTGGCCATGCCGGGGCAGAACGACGATGTCGGCAGCGTCCTGAGCCTGTGGCACGACTATCGCAACAAGCGAAACAAGTACGAAGCCTTGCGCCGTGACAGTTACGCCGACCAACCGGCGCCGAGCTGGTCGACCCTGTGGGCGGGCAACGACAATGCGCTGTTGAGCATCTTCCGCCACTTCGACAGCGCGTCGGTGACCAAAGGCCTGATCGGCGAAGTGCCGCAGACCATGTGGCTGTTCGACTATCCGTTGCTGGAGCGCACCTATTACCAGTTGGCGGTGAATTTCGATGTGTTCGGCAACGTCTCCCATCAGGCGCAGACCCGACTGTACTTCGACCTGATCCGCAATGGCGCCGAGCAGAATTTTCTGCGTCTGATGCCGGCCGATTCCCGCGAGGACTACCTCGACGATTGGTATCAGAGCAGCGGCCAGTTCAAGATGTGGCTGGACTACGAGTCCATCGACGACGACAAGCCAACGGCACTGAAACTCGACGGAAAAGACCCGAAACATGACTTCGCCATGCAGTTGCTCGCCCGTTACGGCGACCTCAACGCACGGCCCGATCCGATCAATCGCTGCGTGGATGCCTACTGCTCGCGGCCGAACATCGACCCGGCGCTGCAAAACGCCGAACAGGCGCTGAGCCGTCTGACGGCGCGTCCTGCGGCGGGGCTGAAAGTGATCGATCAGTTGCCGGAAGCGACCATGCTGCGCATCGAAACTGCCAGCGGCAAACGCGAGGTCTACAGCCTGCTGCGCAACCGCGCCCACAGCAACGTGGCGTTCCTGCTGGGTGAGTCACTGCGCTATCAGCCGGGCCTCGACACCCTGACCATTTATCCGGGCGTGCTCAGCAGCTACCCGAACTTCATGTTCAACATCCCGGCGGATCAGGTGCCGGCGTTTGTCGATGCCATGGAAAGCGCGAAGGATGCGCCGCAGTTCGAGAAGATCGTCGAACGTTGGGGTATTCGCCGCAGCCATCCACAGTTCTGGTTCTACTTCCACGATCTGAGCCAGTACATCCATGAAACCGACCCGGTGGAAGAGGGCGTGCTGGATATGAACCGGTACGAGAATCTTTGATCGGTTTGATCGATGGCAGCTGTCCCAATCCTGTGTAGCACGGGATCGGGAGCGCCATCGATGTTGCAGATTTTCTTCGAGTCGGTGTATCTGATGTACGTGCTGGTGCTGTCGGGCAGGCGGTTATCTGGCCCGACGCTATGGGATCAACCCGTATTTGATGTTATTTGTCTGTGCGCTGGCCATCGGAGACGCTTCATGGCTGAGCTGCGAATGGGTAGAGAAACGCAGCTATCCGAGGCTTAAAGCCCGGATTGACGGCGAACCTGGCGCTTGGCCGATTTGCGAACTATTCCTACGTAAATACTAGGACTTTGTGCCGCGCGCCGATTGGCGTAAACTCCGCCTCAAGCCTGCGAGGAGTTTCCATGACCGCTATTACCATTACCGACGCCGCCCATGATTACCTGGCCGATCTGCTTTCCAAGCAGAACACCCCGGGTATCGGCATCCGCGTCTTCATCACCCAGCCTGGCACCCAGTACGCCGAAACCTGCATTGCCTATTGCAAGCCGGGCGAAGAGAAACCTGAAGACACAGCGCTGGGGCTGAAAAGCTTCACCGCCTACATCGACTCGTTCAGCGAAGCGTTCCTCGACGATGCTGTCGTCGACTACGCCACCGACCGCATGGGCGGCCAGCTGACCATCAAGGCACCGAACGCCAAAGTACCGATGGTCAACGCCGACAGCCCGGTCAACGAGCGCATCAACTATTACCTGCAAACCGAAATCAACCCGGGGCTGGCCAGCCACGGCGGTCAGGTCAGCCTGATCGATGTGGTTGAAGACGGCATTGCCGTGCTGCAGTTCGGCGGCGGTTGCCAGGGCTGCGGCCAGGCGGACGTAACCCTGAAGGAAGGCATCGAGCGCACCTTGCTCGAGCGCATTCCGGAGCTCAAGGGCGTTCGCGACGTGACCGACCACACGCAGAAAGAAAACGCCTACTACTAAGGCGTTCGCTGCGGCATAAAAAAAACGGCGCCCCGTGAGCGCCGTTTTTTTATGGTCGATACAAATGCGCATGCCCCGCGCGATACAGCGACGATTCGCTGAAATGATCGCTGCCCAACACCCGCCCGACCAGAATCAGTGCCGTACGCCGAAACCCCTTGGCGGCTACTTTCGCGGCAATATCCTCCAGCGTCCCGATCACCCAGTCCTGATCCGGCCACGTCGCCCGGTGGATCACCGCGATCGGGCAGTCTGCACCATAGTGCGGCAGCAGTTCGGCGAGGATTTTCTCCAGATGATTGACCCCCAAATGAATCGCCATGGTCGCCCCGTGCTGCGCGAGGTTACCCAGTTCTTCCCCGGCGGGCATCGCGGTCTTGTCCGCGTAACGGGTCAGGATCACGCTTTGCGAGATGTCCGGCAAAGTGAGTTCGGCGCCCAACAACGCCGCGCAGGCAGCAGTGGCGGTTACGCCGGGGACAATCTCGAACGGGATGTCCAGCTCGCGCAGATAACGGATCTGCTCGCCGATGGCGCCATACAGGCTCGGATCGCCCGAATGCACCCGCGCCACGTCCAGGCCCTTGGCGTTGGCGGTCTTGATCAGATCGATGATCTGTTCCAGATGCAGTTCGGCGCTGTTGACCACGGTTTCAGCCGAATGACCGTCCAGCACCGCCGCCGGCACCAGCGAACCTGCATAGATGATCACCGGGCAGCTGCGAATCAGTCGCTGACCTTTGACAGTGATCAATTCCGGGTCGCCGGGGCCGGCGCCGATGAAGTAAACGGTCATCGTTGGATCCTGTGAAAGTAGGGCAGGTCGAGGCTTCAAGAGCAGTTCAGATGAAGAATGCTCATGATCGAAAGCGGGGATTATCGGGAATTTACGCCGCGCCGGCCAATGCCAGGGTTGCCTGGGCGTATTTTTGTCTGGAAATCAGCAGTTTTGCCGGGGCCTGGATCAGTTGTTCGGCAAGCGCCAGTGCGGCGCTTTCCGCCACGCCGTAGCAACCGGTGCGTTCGAAAGCGATCTGCGAATGGTGACTCAGGCGTTGCTGATAACTGGCCAGTTCTTCGCTGCTGAAATACAGCAGCGGCAGCGCCAGTTGTGCCGCCAGTTCCTGCAGGCCGGGTTCGTCGCGTTTCAGGTCGATACTGGCCAGGGCCTTGACCGCTTCGAGTTCGATGCGATGCGCCTGCAGGGCCTGGTCGAGCAAGGCGCGCAGCGTACTGGCCGGGCAGCCGCGCTGGCAGCCCAGGCCGACCACAAAGGTCGGCACTGCGCTGTCATCGGTCATGCGTGGTATTGACCATCGCTTTTGCGGCGGAACAACCAGGCGCTGATCAGGCCCAGAGCCAGCCAGAACGCCACGTTGGTCAACTGCGAAGCGATTTTAAATTGAGCTTCCAGTGCTTCCGGCGCGAGCATCGAGTGCACTTCCGGTTGCGGGGCGCCGATCACGTGTGGCACAGCGAGAATCGCCACGCCGAGGATCTTGAGCAACCAGTTGCCACCGAACGCGATCAACGCCAGGCCGACAGCGGTCGACGCGGCGGTGCCGATCCACCACATCTGGCGCGACGCCAGGTCTGCAGCGGCGGTGCCCGGCAGCTCAGGCGGCAGGCCCAGTGTCGGTGCGAGTACGAAAGTCGCATAACCGGCCAGACCCCAGAGCAGGCCTTGCGATGTCTTGGTCGGCGCACGCAGGGTGTACAGACCGGCCAGCATCAGGGCGAAACCCACGGCCACGACCAGATTGCCACCGGTAGTGGACACAACGCGCTGCCAGCCGTCTTCCGGCTCCCAGGCTTCGGCATCGTGGGTATGGGCGGCGGTGCCGGCGGCGTGTTCGTGAACGGCGGCAACCGGCTCGGCTTTCTCGAAGGTCTCTGCCTGAAGAATCAGCGGCGACACCCAGAAGCTTTGCAGCAACGTCAGGAGCAGGGCGGCCAGAAGGCCGGTGAAACCTGCGGTCTGCGCAATACGCTTGATCATGTCGTCGGGTCTCAGTGGCACGGGAACGCGGCGCTGTGGCGGGTATCGTGAGCGGCGTTGTGAACCGCTTCGATGTGCGAGAAACCGGCGAAATAGACCAGGCTGGCACCCAGGATCGACGCGAAGATCGCAGCGGTCAGGCGTTGGCTCAGGGTGGTGGTGCTGGAGATTTTGTCCGTGTTGCTGCCGGTGCTGCTGATGATCGACATGGCGCTTCCCTCTGGAGTGTCAGCGGGTGAACGGTGCGCATGAAAACCCCTGCGAGTCGGGCACGCAGAGGTTCGAACAGCGCCCGCCCACCGCGGGTTTGTTATGTTCAGTGACGCAAGATGCGTACTGTGTGTTGCGGGCCGGTCTCCGGGCTCACGAGGGGTGGCTGTCTGCCGACCTGCAAGCGTCACCTTCCCATGCCTGGGGGCACAGTGGATCTGACGCTTCGCTCGCTTACCGTTGCGGGGGCAGCACCGGACTGACATGGCTTTAGAGTAAAGCACATGATTCACCGGTTTCCCGTTTCACCCTTTGCAGGGCACCCGTAACAAGTTGTGTAGGAGACCATGGGCTGGGGTTTTTAGTCAATTGAATGGGTGGGGTGGGTTTGGATAGGGGGGGCATATCCGTTGCTTCGGGTGCTGCCGCTGGCGGTTTCGCTCTTACAGCGAGTCACTTTTGACAAACGCCCGGAATGCCGGCCCAGCCAAAAGTAACCAAAAGGTCTTGGCCCCGGCGTACGGCACTTCGCTTAGGCTCAGTGTTCCCTCGCTACGGTGTCCATCAGGGGGCATCGCCTCCGGTTTGCTTCGCTGCACCTCCTCTCGATGTATGCGGCTTCGCCGCACGGCGCTGCGCGCCTACCCCCTGATGAACACCTCCGCTCGGCCTGCCGAAGGGGCAAAAAATCAAAAGCCAGAGCCAGAGCAAAAGCCAGATCAAAAGCCCCTCACCACGATGAGCGTTAGCTCAAGTACCGCTTTTGATCGCAAGGTCCGTCGGTAGGCTGAGTGGAGGGATTGATCCGGGGGTGGGAGCGCAGCGACCGTTTGGCGAAGCCAAACACATCGAGAGGAGGTGCAGCGAAGCAAACCGTAGGCGATGCGCCCGGATCGATCCCGGAGCGAAGGAACCCGAGCGACAGCGAGGGCCGTACGTCAGGGCGCAGACTTTTTGGTTACTTTTGAGGCGTTTGTCAAAAGTGACCCGCCGTAAGGGCGGAACCCTAAGTGGCCATAACCGCAGCAACGGATATGCCCCCAATCCAAACATTGACCGGTCAACACACGATGCGTAGCCTTGCGCTTTCGAGGTTCTTCGGCCCACGCCGAAGCTAAGAAGGGAACGCGGTCCAAGCCGCGGCTGCCCCCGCAACTGTGAACGGTGCTGTTCGCTGCCACGCCACTGCCAACTCAATCCAGAGCCAGCGGGAAGGCGCAGCGAATACCGGGCCCAAGGCCTGAACACCGTCAGCCAGGAGACCTGCCTCGTCACAGATTCTCACTTTCAACCGGGCGGGGTGATCCGGTGGCGAACTCTCCAGGCACGCACTTGCGTTGCCGGTCTCGTCCCGTATGCCCGCCACCTTGCCAAAGGGCATCCGATGAAAACACTGGCCAAACTCCCCGTCACCATCGTCACCGGTTTCCTCGGCTCGGGTAAAACCACCTTGCTGCGGCACATGCTCGACAACGCTCAGGGCCGTCGTATCGCGGTGATCGTCAACGAGTTTGGCGAGCTGGGCATCGACGGTGAAATCCTCAAGCAGTGCACCATCGGCTGCACCGAAGAAGAAGCCACCGGCCGCGTCTACGAACTGGCCAACGGCTGCCTGTGCTGCACGGTTCAGGAAGAGTTCTTCCCGGTGATGCGCGAACTGGTGGCCCGTCGCGGCGACCTCGACCACATCCTGATCGAAACTTCGGGCCTGGCTCTGCCAAAACCGCTGGTGCAAGCCTTCCAGTGGCCGGAAATCCGTAGTGCCTGCACCGTTGACGCGGTGATCACCGTGGTCGACAGCCCGGCCGTGGCCGCCGGCACCTTCGCCGCGTTCCCGGATCAGGTTGACGCCCAGCGCAAACTCGACCCGAACCTGGACCACGAATCGCCGCTGCACGAACTGTTCGCCGACCAACTGGCCAGCGCCGACCTGGTAATCCTCAACAAGGCCGACCAGACCAGCCCTGAAGACCTCGCTCGCGTACGCCTGGAAGTCGCCGAAGAGCTGCCGCCAGCGGTGAAAATCATCGAAGCCAGCAACGGTCGCCTGCCGCTGGACGTGCTGATCGGTCTCGGTGCCGGTTCCGAAGAGCACATCGACAGCCGCCACAGCCATCACGATCACCACCACGGTGAAGGCGATGATGATCATGACGACCACGATCACGATGCTTTCGATTCGATCTCCATCGAACTGCCGCAAGCCGACGAAAGCTTGTTGCTCGATGCGCTGACGCAACTGGTGGTTCAGCATGGCATCCTGCGGGTCAAAGGCTTCGCGGCGATCCCGAACAAGCCGATGCGTCTGCTGATCCAGGGCGTGGGTACGCGTTTCGACAAGCACTTCGACCGTCAGTGGGGCGCCGATGAGGCACGTGTGACGCGTCTGGTGTTGATCGGCCAGGAACTGGACGCGGCCAAGCTCGAAGCGCAATTGCGCGCCGCGCTCAGCGTTTAAGCCATGCACCTGCTCAGGACCCAGCCCGGCGGTTTCGTGTCGGATGACAACATTGCCGACCTAGGACAAACCCCCGCCGAGCTGGTGATCCTGTGCAGCGGCGACTCCAGCCTTGCGCTGCTCGCCGAAGCCGCGCAGCAGCTGCCCGAAGATTACCCGAGCGTGCGGCTGGCCAACCCGATGCAGGTGCAGAACCATGCGTCGGTCGACCTGTACGTCGATGAAGTGCTGCGTCATGCCAAGGTCATTCTGATTTCGCTGCATGGCGGCATCGCTTATTGGCGTTATGGCGTCGAGCGGCTGGTCGAGTTGTCCGAACGCGGTGTGCAGGTGATTCTGGTGCCGGGCGATGACCGTCCCGACCCGGAACTCAGCGACTTGAGCACCGTTGTCGCCGAGGATCGTGACCGGCTCTGGCAGTTTCTTCGTCAGGGCGGCATGGGCAATGCGCTGGACTTCTTCCGCTGTCTGGCCAATCGCTGGCTGGCGCGGGATTACGTGTGGGGCGAGCCGCAAACGCTGCCGCGCACGGCGATTTACCACCCAAACAAAAACACCGCCGCACTGAGCGACTGGCAAGCCGATTGGCTGCCCGGTCAACCGGTCGCGGCGGTGTTGTTTTACCGCTCGCATTTGCAAGCGGCCAACACGGCGTTTATCGACGTGTTCTGCCAACGGTTGCAGGCTGCCGGACTCAATCCGCTGCCGATCGCCGTGGCCAGTTTGAAAGAGACCGGTTGCCTGTCGGTGGTCGAGGACTGGCTGGATGAGGTCGAGGCCTCGGTGATTCTGAACACCACCGGTTTCGCCCAGTCCAGCCCGGAAGCGCCGCATCTGCGGCCGTTCCGTCGCAACATTCCGGTGATACAGGCGATCTGCGCCCAGGACAACGAGCCAGGTTGGCGTGACAGCGAGCAGGGCCTCGGCCCTCGGGATCTGGCGATGCACATCGCATTGCCGGAGCTGGACGGTAGGATTATCAGCCGACCGATCAGCTTCAAGGATCTGGCGTGGCGCAGCGAGCGCAGTCAGTCCGATGTCGTGTGTTATCGGGCCCAACCCGAGCGCATGGATTTTGTGGCCGAACTGGCGCGGCGCTGGGTCGATCTGGCGCGGGTGCCGAACGCTGAAAAGCGTATCGCCCTGATCCTTGCCAACTACCCGACCCGTGACGGGCGCATCGGCAACGGCGTCGGCCTCGACACGCCGGCTGCCGCGCTGAATATCCTGCGGGCGTTGCAGGCCGAAGGTTATCCGCTGCCGGCCGAACTGCCGGACAGCGGCACCGAGCTGATCCAGCAATTGCTCGGCGGCGTCAGCAATGACCTCGATACGCTCGATCAGCGCCCGTGCCAGCAAAGCCTGGCGATGAACGATTACCTGACGATGTTCAATGCACTGCCCGAAGCCAATCGCGCGGCGGTGCTGGAACGTTGGGGTTCGCCGCAACACGATCCGATGTGCCGTGACGGGCGGATGATGATCGCCGGCTTGCGGTTTGGCCTGACCTTCGTCGGCATTCAACCGGCGCGGGGATATCAGGTCGACCCGAGCGCGGTGTATCACGATCCGGATCTGGTGCCGCCGCACGCGTACCTCGCGTTCTATTTCTGGCTGCGCCAGACCTACGGCGCTCACGGCGTGATCCATGTCGGCAAGCACGGCAATCTCGAATGGTTGCCCGGCAAAGGCGTGGGTCTGTCGGAGAACTGCTGGCCGGACGCGCTGCTCGGGCCACTGCCGAATGTCTATCCGTTCATCGTCAACGACCCGGGAGAGGGCGCCCAGGCCAAGCGTCGCACCCAGGCCGTGATCATCGACCATTTGATGCCGCCGCTGACCCGCGCCGAAACTTACGGCCCGTTGCGCAATCTCGAATTGCTGGCCGACGAATATTACGAAGCGCAATTGCTCGATCCGCGCCGCGCCCGTGAATTGCAGCGCGACATTCTGCAACTGGTGCGTGACACGCAGATCGATCGCGAACTGCAACTCGACGAAGCCCTCGACAGCGACGCTGACGCGGCGATCTGGCTGCCGCGTCTGGACACTTATCTGTGTGATCTGAAGGAGTCGCAGATCCGCGATGGTCTGCACATTTTCGGTGAGTCGCCGAGCGGACGGCTGCGCATCGACACCTTGCTGGCGCTGCTGCGGATTCCCCGTGGCGATGGCAAAGGTGCTCAGTCGAGCCTGTTGCGGGCATTGGCCAAGGCGTTTCAACTGGGTTTCGATCCGCTGGATTGCGTGCTTGCTGAGCCCTGGGCTGGCCCGCGTCCAAAGGAACTAATGTCGGTCAGCGATGAAGTCTGGCGTACGGCGGGGGATACCCGTGAACGCCTTGAGCTGTTCGCGGCGCAATTGATCGAGCAGTCACTGGCGGGTGATGTGGCGCAACTGGACGCTTCTGGCTGGTCAGATGTGCAGGCGATCGTCAGTGCCCTGCGCGAAGTGATCGCCCCACGTCTGGACGCCTGCGGCCCGGCCGAAATGCGCGGTCTGCTCGACGCTCTGAGCGGTCGCTTTGTCCCGGCCGGCCCAAGCGGTGCACCGAGTCGCGGTCGCCTCGATGTATTGCCCACCGGGCGCAATTTCTATTCGGTGGACGTGCGCAACCTGCCGACCACCACCGCGTGGCGGATCGGTTTCCAGTCCGCAACCCTGATTCTCGAACGACACCTGCAGGATCACGGCGACCATCTACGCCAGCTCGGTTTGTCGGTCTGGGGCACGGCGACCATGCGCACCGGCGGTGACGACATCGCCCAGGCCATGGCGCTGATGGGCGTGCGTCCGGTATGGGCGACAGGCAGTCAGCGCGTCGATGACTTTGAGATTCTGCCGCTAAGTCTGCTCGACCGGCCTCGGGTCGATGTCACGCTGCGAGTCTCCGGATTTTTCCGCGATGCGTTCGCCAATCTGATTCGTCTGTTCGATGCTGCCGTGCAAGCCGTGGCGGAGCTGGACGAACCGGACGACCTCAATCCGCTGGCCGCCAAAGTGCGTGCCGAACGTGAGGCCTTGCGGCAGTCAGGGCTGGACGAAGAGGCTGCCCGGCGTCAGGCCGGATGGCGGATTTTCGGTGCCAAACCCGGCGCTTATGGCGCGGGCGTGCAGGGCGCCATTGACGGTCGCCTGTGGCAGAGCCGCGAGGATCTGGCCGAGGTCTATCTGAACTGGGGCGCCTACGCTTACGGCGGTTCCGATGAAGGCACCGCCGCCCGCGAGCAATTCGTCCAGCGCCTGAGCCAGGTGCAGGCCGTGCTGCAAAACCAGGACAACCGCGAGCATGACTTGCTCGATTCCAACGACTACTACCAGTTCCAGGGCGGCATGCTCGCGGCCGTCGAAACCCTGCGCGGCGAAGCGGCGGCCAGTTATCACGGCGATCACAGTCAGCCGGATTTGCCGAAGATCCGCACTCTGAAAGAAGAGCTGAACCGGGTGATCCGTTCCCGGGCGGCGAATCCGAAATGGATCGACGGCGTCAAACGCCACGGCTATAAAGGCGCATTCGAACTGGCGGCAACCATCGACAACCTGTTTGCCTTCGATGCCACCACCCAACTGATCGACGATCACCAGTACGCGTTGCTGGCCGACGCCTATCTGCTGGACCCGGCGACCCGCGAGTTCGTGCGCGAGCATAATCCCCACGCGCTGCGCGACATGACCGAGCGCATGCTCGAAGCGCAGCAGCGCGGGATGTGGCAGGAGCCGGGCGCGTACCGCGAAGCGCTGGAAAACCTGTTGTTGGATATAGAAGAAGAGAGCTGAACATGACCGATACCCCACATTTTCCGCTCTCTGCGGTGGTCGGCGCCGACGATCTGAAGCTGGCGCTGTACCTGACCGCCATCGACCCGAAGATCGGCGGCGTGCTGATCGAAGGCCCACGCGGCATGGCCAAGTCGACCCTGGCCCGGGGTCTGGCGGATTTGCTGGCCAGCGGTCAGTTCGTCACCTTGCCATTGGGTGCGACTGAGGAACGGCTGGTCGGCACCCTCGATCTGGATGCGGCACTCAGCGACGGTCGCGCGCAGTTTTCTCCCGGTGTGTTGGCCAAGGCTGACGGCGGCGTACTGTATGTCGATGAAGTGAACCTGTTGCCGGATCATCTGGTGGATCTGCTGCTCGATGTGGCCGCCAGTGGCACCAACCTGATCGAGCGCGACGGCATTTCCCATCGTCATTCGGCGAAGTTCGTGCTGATCGGCACGATGAACCCGGAAGAGGGCGAATTGCGCCCGCAACTGCTCGATCGCTTTGGTCTCAACGTCGCCCTGAGCGGTCAAACGGCACCGGCCGAGCGCGGACAGATCATTCGCCGGCGACTGGATTTCGACAGCGATCCGCAGGCCTTCTGCGGGCAGTGGGAATCCGAGCAACAAGCCCTGCGTGAGCGTTGTGAAAACGCCCGCAATGCCTTGGCGAATATTCCCCTCGATGATGAAGCGTTGGCGCAGATTACCGAGCGTTGCTTTGCGGCCGGTGTCGATGGCCTGCGTGCCGATCTGGTCTGGCTGCGTGCGGCGCGGGCTCATGCGGCGTGGCGTGGCGCCGAAGGCATCGCCGAGCAGGACATCGATGCCGTGGCTGAATTTGCACTGCGTCATCGCCGCCGCGAACAGTCGCCATCCCATGCGCAGCAACCGGCGCAATCGCCGTCCGGCACCCAGACGGCGCCGAGTGAAGGGCAGGGGCAATGGGGCGAAATGCCGACGCCGGCCCTTGTCACCGGCACGCGTCGCGAAGTACCTGTCTGGCCAAAAAAGCCTTAGGCATTCGCCCCCGATCCGACGAGGGGGCGAATGCCAGACCCCGCGCCGGACACCTCGATAGCGGTCGCCAGGGCAAACGTCACGCCGCTCGCAGTGGTTCGGTGAACTGGCCGGGAACATTGCTCAATGGCCGCCCGAAAGTACGCGCGGATCTGCTGTTTCAACTACGCACCCGCACCCCTCATGAACTGTGGCTGGTGATCGTCGACGCCTCGGCCTCGACCCGTCGTCATCAAGCGTTGAGCGACGCCAAGGGTGTGCTCGCGCAATTGTTCGATGACGCTTACCGACAACGGGCGCGTCTCGCCTTGCTGACCGCCAGTGGCGCAGCGCCGAAATGGCAGGTGCAGGGTTTGAAAGCTTCCAGCGGATTGCGTGTGTGGCTCGAGGATTTGGGCGCGGGCGGTGGCACGCCATTGCTGGCGGCGCTGACTGAGGCTGAACACTGGCTGACCGTGCGTCGCAAGCGATTCCCCGCCGAGCAACAGCGTCTGTTGGTGCTCACCGATGGACGCTTGAAAGAATGGTCAGGGTTGCCGGTGCTGGCTTGTCCGGGCCTGCTGATCGATATCGAACGCGGGCCGATCCGGTTGGGCCGGGCCAGGCAGTTGGCGACTGCACTGGAAGCGGATTACCGTCATATTGACGATCTATTGACGATCTATTGACGATCTATTGACGATCTATTGTCGATCTGAGGTCTATGCTGCAACCAGCCCATCTCACAAGGAGTGAATCATGCGCGTACTGGTTGCCAATTCTCAGGACGATTTTCGCGTAAAGGCTTACGCCGGCACCAACGGCGTGCTGCTGGCGATGGACCTCGCCGAACCCCGGCGCAAAGGCCTGCTGGGGTTTGCCATCGAGAAGCAGCAGGGCGACAAACCCTGGCAATTCCTGTTCAACAGCCTGACCTTTCCCGGCAAGGCTCACACCTTCCCGCAGTTTCACGCCACACCGAGTGACATCGCGCCCCTGCAGAAATTTCGCTGGGCCGATTACGCGGTCTATCCCGGTACAACCCTGCATTACCGCGTGCACCTGGCCTACGGCACTGCCGATGCGCCGGTGCTCGGGGAGTCGCTGGAACTGAGCATTACCTCGGATGACGGACACCCGGCCAACCAGAGCGTGATCTTCAACCGCGCCGTGGCCGCCAGCCAGGCATTCCAGCGCAAGTTTCCCGATCTCGACGCACAGATCAGCGCCAACAAGAACATGCCTATCGAAGCCTGGCCCGATGCGGCACGGCAATGGCTGGAAAACGGCCTGCTCGGGCGCTTGCAAGGGTTTATCGAGCGCGCCGTCGACGGGCAATGGGCGTTGGACATCGCGATCTACGAATATCAACTGCAAGCCATCATCGACACGGTGAACGCCGCATTCGATCGCGGTGTGCAGGTGCGGGTGCTGTATCACGCCAAGCCCGGTGACGAAGACACCACGATGAACGAGGCCAGCCTCGCCAAATTGCCGGAAACCAGCAAGCGCGGCCGGGTGACCCACGATATTTTCCATGACAAGTTCATCGTTCTCAGCCACATGGCCGGTGGGGAGCGGCAGCCCCAGGCCGTGCTCTGCGGCAGCACCAATTTCACCGCCAACGGCGTGTATCGCCAGGCCAACGTGGTGCATGTGCTGGACGACACGGCCATCGCAGCCAGCTATCTGCAGACGTTCGAGCAGGTCTGGGCGACGCCGGCGGATGTCGGCGCCACCCGCGACTGGATCACCCAGCACAACCCCATGAACCCGGCGCAACCGCTGTTTGCCGGGTTCTCGCCACGCAGTGGCGGAGCCGATCTGCGGGCGTTCGTCGACATCATCAATGCGGCGAAGAAGGACGTGCTATTCGTCACGGCATTTACCTTGCCCGACGCGATTCTCAACGCGCTGCTCGGCCAACCCCACGACGACATCCTGCGTTACGGCCTGCAGAACACCGTGAGTCGCATCACCGGATTCCACGCCGACCGCACTGCCGAGTTCGCTGCCACCGCGCTGCTCAACACCGGGCTGGAAGGCTGGCTGAAAGAGAACATGAAAGGCCAGAAGGGCAACCTGCTGGTGCACACCAAAGCGATCGTCACCGACTTCACCAGTGACAACCCGACCATCATCAGCGGCAGCCACAATCTCAGCGCAGCGGCCAGCAACGGCAACGACGAGAATTTCCTGATCATTCGTGGCGACACCGAACTGGCGGACCGTTATGGCCTGGAACTGTTGCGGTTCTACGAGCATTACCGCTTCCGCTATTTCGCGAAAAAACTGGCGCTGAAGCAGGTGCAGCCGCTGGCGGCGGATGACAGCTGGACCAACGACTATTACGTCGAAGGGGATTTGCGCCAGCTGTCTCGTCTGCGGTTTGCCGGGCGCTAGCGCTTATACATCCATCGCCTGGCGGTACTGCCGGGTGCGGCGACTGAGGTACAAGCGGTCGCGGATCAGCGCCCAGAGTGCTGACACTTCGGGATGTGGCTGGCGACCCCGGCTCAGGCGCACCATCTGGAAGCGCACGACCGCCATGTTCGCCAGCGCGGCCAGCGGTTTGCGTTTCCAGCGGATCGGCGGTAGTTGCGGCTGACTGTGGCGGCCTTCGCGCCAGTGTTTGACCAGGTTCGGCTCAATGGCCATCGCCGTGGCGATGCCGGCCATGGCGAGGCCGCTGTCGAGCACCTGCTCGACCACGGGCAGGCGGCGGATACCGCCGGTGACCATCACCGGCATGCGCGCCACGCTGGCCAGTTCGCTGGCCATCTCCAGAAAGAATGCCTCACGGGCCAGGGTGCGCCCGTCGCGGGCTTCGCCTTGCATCGCCGGCGCTTCGTAGCTACCACCGGACAGTTCCAGCAGGTCAATCGACTGTTCGTTGAGCCATTCGATCACCTGACGGGCATCCTCCGTGTCGAAACCGCCGCGCTGGAAGTCCGCCGAATTGAGCTTCACCGCCACGCAAAACTGTGGCGACACCGCCTGACGCACAGCCTCGATCACCGACATCAGCAGGCGCGCACGGTTTTCCAGCGAACCACCCCAGCGATCGGTACGACGATTGGTCAGCGGCGAAAGAAACTGGCTGAGCAGATAACCGTGGGCGGCGTGGATCTGTATGCCGGTGAATCCGGCTTTTTCGGCGAGTGCTGCGCTCTTGGCAAAACGTTGAATCACATCCTCGATGTCGTCCTCGGTCATCGGTTTGGGCTCGGCGAACAGTTTCGAGAACGAACCCATGTCCAGGGCCACCGCTGACGGCGCCAGTGCTTGCTGGCCCATATTGGCGAAGGTCTGACGGCCGGGATGGTTGAGCTGCACCCAGACCTGCGCGCCGCCACTGCGGGCGATTTCGGCCCATTGGCGGAAACGGTCCAGATGCCGTTCGTCTTCCAGCACCACGCCGCCGGGGCCGGTCATGGCGCGGCGGTCGATCATCACGTTACCGGTCAGCAGCAGCCCGGCACCGCCGTCGGCCCAGGCCTGGTACAGGCGGAACAATTCACGGGACGGTGCCTGGTCACGATCCGCGAGATTTTCTTCCATGGCGGCTTTGGCGATACGGTTGCCGACGGTCTGGCCGTTGGGCAGATTCAAAATCTGGAAGGGCGACATTGCTTGACTCCTCATCAGTGATGGAGAGAGGCTAAGCTTAAAGTTAACTTTAATGTCAAGCAGGCAATTCGAGGTCGGAATGAAAATTGGTGAATTGGCGCAACAGAGCGGGCTGAGCGCTTCGAGCATTCGTTTCTACGAAGCCCAGGGCCTGATTCCCAAAGTGGAAAGGCTGGGCAATGGCTATCGGCGTTACCCGCCGCAAGTGCTGCAGACCCTCAATATCATTCGCTGCGCTCAGCAGGCCGGGTTTTCCCTTGAAGAACTCAAGCAGTTGCTGCCAGCCGCCGGTACCGGTGAGTTCAAGCACGATGAACTGGTGGAAGGCCTGACGCGCAAGGTCGAGCAGATCGAAGTCATGCAACAGCATCTGGCCCAGAGCAAGGCGCGGCTGCTGGAGGTGATCGACAGCATTCAATCCAAGCCCGAAGGCATGAGCTGCGGTGCGAATGCCGAACGGGTGCTGGCCTCGATCTATCCGGAATCCTGAAGCGACGGCGAAGGCGTACAGATTTTGAAATGATTTCCAGCTGTAGGAAAAGTCATCTGAGCCTGTACGCTTCAAGGCCTTTTTTCATTCAGGATTTGCATGAACACCCTCTCGGAGCCTCCCAGTTCGACTCAAAGAACCACGTTCCCTTCGCGCCATGGCGCGGTCTTGACGCACTCGCAGCATCCAGTCTTCCGACTCCCGACTATCGTTGATGGCGCAGCCTTCGAGCTTTCGCGCCGCACTTTGCCGTGTCCGGCCGCCTGAATTCACTGAAGAGAGATAGAGACAGATTATGGAATGGTTAGCGGATCCCACGGCATGGCTGGGCTTGTTGACACTGATCGTGCTGGAACTGGTGCTGGGTATCGACAACCTGGTGTTCATCGCGATCCTGGCGGACAAACTGCCGCCGCATCAGCGCGACCGTGCGCGAATCATCGGTTTGAGCCTGGCGCTGATCATGCGTCTTGGCCTGCTGGCGAGTATTTCCTGGCTGGTCACCCTCACGGCACCATTGTTCGAAGTGTTCGGCAAGAGTTTCTCCGGCCGCGACCTGATCATGCTGTTCGGTGGTGTGTTCCTGTTGTTCAAGGCGACCATGGAGTTGCACGAACGGCTGGAAGGCCATATCGGCGAGCGTTCGACCAACACGGCTTATGCGTTGTTCTGGCCGATCGTGGCGCAGATTGTCGTACTTGATGCGGTGTTCTCCCTCGATGCGGTGATTACTGCCGTGGGCATGGTCGATGAACTGGCGGTGATGATGATCGCTGTGATCGTGTCCATCGGTGTGATGATCGTTGCCAGCAAGCCGCTGACCCGCTTCGTCAACGCTCACCCGACGGTGATCTTGCTGTGTCTGGGCTTCCTGATGATGATCGGTTTCGCCCTGACCGCCGAAGGCCTGGGCTTCCACATCCCGAAAGGTTATCTGTACGCCGCGATTGGTTTCTCGATCCTGATCGAGGTGTTCAACCAGATCGCCCGTGCTCGTCGCAAGCGCTCGATGCAGGGTTTGCGCCCGATGCGTGAGCGTACGGCCCACGCGGTGATGCGTTTGTTGGGCGGTCGAAAACTGGCGGTGGAAGAGGTGGGCGAGGAGATCTCCGACTTGCTGGACAATGGCGAGGCGCCAAGTGCAGAGCTGTTCGACCGACGTGAGCGAGTGATGATCAGCGGCGTGCTGCAACTGGCTGAACGGCCGATCCGCACCCTGATGACCGTGCGCGCGGATGTCGATCACATTGACCTCGCGGATGACGCGGGGGCAATTCGCACGCGATTGATGCATTCCTCCTACTCGCGCCTGCCGCTGATTCGCAACGGTGCGGTGGATGAACCCTTGGGCTTCGTTCACAAGAAGGAACTGCTGAAGGAGTATCTGGCCGGCAACGAGCCAAACCTTGAACACCTGGCGCGCAAGACGCTGAACCTGCTCGACAGCTATTCGATCCTCAATGCATTGGAGCAGATGCGTGCAGCATCGACCCATATTGCGTTTGTAGTAAACGAGTTCGGTGATTTTGTCGGCGTGCTGACCATGACCGACATTCTCGAATCGATCGCCGGCGAGTTGCCGGACGCCAGCGAAATCGCTGGCCCGGACGTGGTCGAGGAGCAGGGCGGGTTTGTGGTGAACGGCGCTTTGAACCTGACACGTATTCGTCAGCGCACCGGCTTCACCGCCGAGCCAACCGAGGATTACCAGACGCTTGCCGGGTTGGTGATGAGTCTGCTGGATCGGTTGCCGATGAAGGGGGATCGCCTGGTACACGACGGTTGGGGCATGACCGTGATGGCGGTCGAGGAGCGACGGGTGACGCGGGTGTTGCTGGTGCGTGAGGCCTGACGGCCTCACTGATGAAAGGTATACCGGTCTTTGCCGGTGTGCTTTGACTCATACAACGCTTCATCAGCCTTGATCAGGGCCTGGTTGAGGGTGTCACCATCCTCGACCCGGGCCACGCCGATGCTGATGGTCACCGGGTACCGGGTGGTTTGCTCACGCACCACCCGGCACAACTCACCGGCCAATGCCTCGACGTCGTCGCGGCGTACGCCGGCCAGATAAATCGCAAACTCCTCGCCACCCAGTCGCGCGTACTCGAACGGTGCCATCACCGCTTTGATGTCTGCCGCGATCCGCTTGAGCACTTCATCGCCGATGTCGTGGCCGTACACATCATTCACTTTCTTGAAGTTGTCGATGTCGATCATCGCCAGGTAATGGTCGTCTTCGCGGGGCACCGCTTGCAGGCTTTTTTCGGCGCGGGTCATGAACGAGCGGCGGTTGGGGATTTCAGTCAGGGTGTCGTTGTAGGCCTGATCCAGCAACAGCTTGGACATGATGTAGTTGTAGAGCTTGGTCTCGCGCAGTTTGAGGAACGTGTAGATCGTCAGCGCACAGAGAAACACGCTGTAGCAGATGGTCATCACCCCTTTGAGTTCCAGCAGGCCGATACCGGTGCCCATGAACGGGTTGAGTATCAGCCAGGTGATGACCTGCGCACCGAAGAACGACCAGCGACTCAGCGGCAGCACGGAGGCGCTATAGAGCGTGGTGGCGGCGGCAAGTACCAGCCAGATGCCATGAAACGTCGGCGGCAGGCCGTCGATCACCAGACGTATGCCCAAGGTGATGACGAACACGAAGGTCAGGTTCAGCCAGTCGAAGTGGCGGGCCTTGCGCGTGAACATCAGCACCACGGCAAGCGCCGCAAACGCGGCGATGAAGATCATCGAACGCCAGGTGAATCCCTGATCGCCGAGGAAACTGACGATCAGGTCGAAGGCCAGCCAGATGCCCATGCTGGCCAGATAGATCAGCAGGCAGAACGAGTGCAGCCGCTCGAACTCGTGCTGGATGAACTCGTCCCACAGCTCGGCGGGCGCGGTTCGCTTCAGGACTTCGTCTTCAATGGTTTTGTACATTGCTGCCCGGATGCTTGCGCTGGTTGTCGAGAATCACCTGTCCCCACGGTCGATAGCGCAGGGAAAACACTGCACTTTGATGACAGCCGGTAGAGGTGGCATCGGGGGTTGCCGGCTCCGCGCGGAACGACTCGCCTTCGCGACTGACCTGGCGGAACGCTTCACGCACGATTCCGACGGAGCAGGGCAGTGCACTGGCATAACCGTTGCGCACCAGCACAGGCAGGCGCCCGGTGCCTGCGCCGTCCTGCCACCAGACTTGCGCACCGGCCGCTGTCAGATCCCCCAGCCATTGGGCGTTGACTGTCGGAGCAAGCTTGCCGGCACTGAAGGCGCTGACATGCAGCGGTGCATCCAGTTTTGCCGCGAAATCCTTCAGCTGACGCTGGAGCGTTGCCCGTCGATCGGCCGCCAGAAAGTGCAAGTCATCCAGCTCCAGCGGTAGATACCAACCGCTGACCGGCAGTTTCCATTCCTGGCGCAACTTCTGTTGTTGCGCCAGCGATTGACCCAGTTGCGCCTGCCAGTAGGCACCGAGGCCGGCGCTGTCCAGTTCGTCGATGCGCTTGTAATACGCCGGGTCCATCGACAGCCCGAGCACCAGTTGCAGACCTTGTTGTTCGGCAAGTTTCAGGCTGTTGGCAAGCCAGCCATTGGCACCACCGAAGTCCGAGTCGCCATACGCGGTCCACTGCACGATCACCGTTCGCGTGCCTTGTCTGGCGGTGTCCTGCCAGACTTTCTGCCATTGCGCCTGCGTCAGGTCGGCGTCGACATTCAGTGGCTGATAGAACACCCGCTCATCGGCCCGTGCGAGCGTGGCGCCCATCAGCAGGCAGAAAAACAACATCCATCGAGCCATCAGAAATTCCACTCCACGCCCAGCAGCACACCGTTGCCGCCTTCATACAGATTGCCGCCCAGGGACTGTTGATATTCGGTGCGTACCGTCAGTTTCGACCGGTAGGCGTTGTAGCGATCTTCGTCGTACCACCACTGCCAGCGCAGACCCACGCCAGTACGCAGATCCTGGCGCCAATCGTTGCTCGGGTCCTGACTGGCAAATTCGAGGAAGCCGTAAGGCATGATTGTCTGAGCACCGCTCTTTGGCAGCTTCCAGGCATGCCCCTGCTGGAACCGCGACAGCCATTGATGATCGCCGGCCTTGGTCCACCAGGCGGCGTCGAGGTAGAGGAAACGCTCATCCCAATCGTTTTCATCGACGCGCCAGTCGTTGCGGTACTTGCCCTGATCGAGGAACGAGGCAGTCGCGCGCAGCAGGTAGTCGGTGGTGGTGTGGCCGTCCTGGCGGTGATCGTTGACCTGATCCAGCAACTTTTCCGGCACCAGCATCTGGCCGAGGCTCAGGCTGTGGTTGTCGTCATCGTTGAACTGGCTCTGTTTGTAGATTTCGCCGTAGAAGTTAATGTTCTGCGTGCCCCACGGCTTGTAGCGCAGGCCGACACCAGCAGCGAGGGATTCGGCGTAACTGGAGCGACCCTGGCCACCGAGCAGGACCCGGCCATACACCGACAGCGTGCTGCCGGCGCGGCTCGGTTCATCGCCCAGAGCGTGATCCCACATCGCCAGTTGTACGTTTTGCGAGTCGGCGCGGCGGTTCGAACCTTTGCTCTCGTCCGGTCGCACGAAGTCATTCGTCGATACCCCCGCCGGTGACCAGGTGCTGGCAATCGTCCGGCTGTCGCGGCGGGAGAGGGTTTCATGGGCGCGGCGCTGACGGTAACGCCGCGCTTCCATGCTGCCATCCTCGTCGTCGGCAGCCACCGGGTTCTGTTCCAGATCAATCACCCGACGCAGTTCCTTGCGGGCAGAGGCGCTGTCTTCCGCTTCGTCATAACGCCAGGCCAGGGTTTCACCCAGTCGATAGTCCTCGGGGAAATCACGGGTGGCCTGTTGCAGATAGGGGATTGCGGTGGCGCGTTCCTCGCGGGTTTCGGCGCCGGCCAACCGCATGCCGTAGTCGGCGCGGTAACGCGGGTTGTTCGGGTCGCGGCGTACCGCCTCGGCCAGCCATGCGGTACTTTGCGGCAAATCCCCGGCCTTTTGTGCGGTGACCGACGCCGCGTAGAAATGCCCGGCGTCCGGTGCTTGTTGCAAGGCTTTACGCTGACGTTCAAGTGCCTGGACATGATCGCCACGGGCGTCGGCGATTGCCGCGCCGAGGGTCCATTCGTTGGCGCCGCGGGTGGTGCTTTGCTGCCAGTAGCGTTCGGCTGTCTGGCTGTCACCGGTATTCAGCGCGCTGCGGCTCGCGGTGAGGCGCGCGTTGTCGCTCAGTTCCGCTGCCGGGAGGCTGCGCCAGATGGCCAGTGCGCCAGCCGAATCACCGGCGGCTTCCAGGGCGTACGCCAACGGCAGACGACTGCCGCGGTCGCCGAGTTTTTCCGCTTGCTGGTAATAGACGACAGCCTCGCCCGGCCGATCCGGCATCGCGCAACGCCCCAGTGCTCGGTAGTCACCGGCAGCCTGCGGACGGTTGCCGATGGCTTGCTGAACCGCGTCGCACTGACCGTTTTCCGCGAGTTGCGCGAGTAATTGACCACGGGTGGCGCCATCCACATGGGTGAGCAATGAAGCCATTCGCCGTTGCTGTTCCGGTGTCGTGGTTTTCGAAGCCGCATAAAGTCCGGCCAGACGTTGCAGTGCAGTGGCCGGCAAGCGCCCTTGATGGCGGTCATACGCCGTTTCAAGTAATTGCTGCGCATGCTCACGATCGCCGCTGTTCACCGCCAGATAAGTGGCTTGATTCAGCGAAGCCAGATTGCCGGTCTGCCGGTAATGCAGCTCCCACAGGGTTTGTGCTTCGGTCATTCGGCCCATGCGTTGCGACAATTCCGCCCGACGCTTGACCACATCGGCGGTCTGCGTCTGACCCGCCAGCCAGGCGTCGACCTTGTCACTGCGCCCCTGTTCCTGCCAGACACCCAGCAACTGCTCCTGACGGCGACTGTCCCACGGCTGCGGCAGTCGGGTGGTCTGCAGCAGGTCGGTGGCTTGCAGGCGTTGGGCGAGTATCAGCCAGGTTTGCGGGTCGTCGTCAGGCGTGCAACCACGAAATTGCTTGAGCGCTGCTTCCGGGTCCTGGCGTGACAACCATTCAGCGGTCTCCAGGCATGGCCGTTGCAGATCGTTGCTCAAGCGCTGCACGGTCGGCACGTCTTCGGTTTTGCGTGCCAGCTCCCACAGGCGCTGACGTTGCGTGGGATCGGCCAGATCGGAGTCCGGCAACGACTGAATCCAGCGTTGTGCCTGTTGCTCGTGGCCCATGGCAATGGCGCGGTCGACCATTGCCAGACGGATCTTGCGTGCAGCCTCCGGAGTCGGTGCCTGTTGCAGCAGTTGTTGCAGCGGTTTTTCGTCGAGGCGCTGTACATAAGCATTGGCCAGACGTTGCCAGCCTTCGGCGTCCAGCTGTTTGCGGGCAGCGAGCGGTGCGAGCTGATCGATGGTGCCGCTCCAGTCGCGCAGCTGTTCCGACCAGTTGGCCCGTGCCAGACGCAGGATATTGTCATCGCCCTTGGGCGACAGCTGTGCCAGCCAGTCGTGAGCCTTGGCCGCGCCGCCGAACTTGGCGAGACTCAGACTGTAGGCCTGCCACAGACGCACGCGATCATTCAGGCTGCTGGTGGCCATCCAGCTTTCAACCTGAGTGCTGGTGGGTGGATCCTGTTCGATCCAGGTCAGGCGCAGGTCGAGGAGGGCGTCGCTGTTGTCCGGCAGCGCCTGCATGGCGTCCTTGTAGCGGCGTTGTTTGGCCAGCGACTCAACCAGCAGCGCTCGGGCCTCGTCGTTTTTCGGGACCTTTTCCAGCAAGTGGCGCATCAGTCGTTCGACTTCTTTCCAGTTGCCCTTTTTCGCTTCGCGATAGCTTCGGTCCATGTAGGGATAGCTGCGAAATTGCTCGAAGTCGCTAAGAGGCGCGGCCTGTAGCGGATACGCGGTGCTCAGGCCCAGCAGCAGGCTGCCCATCAACAGGGTGTGACGATGCACAGGCTTCATGCGACCTCCCGGACAATGCGGTAGGCGGCTTGCTGTTCGCTGGCCTGATCGGCGAGGGCTTGTTCCAGGACTTCCTGGGTGATCATGCCGCGGGAAATCAGATGCTCCCCGAGTGACATGTTTTCGGCATCGAAATCGATCAACGCCTGATTGAACAAGGTTGGCGGCACCATACCGCGAACCTGCAGCAGATTGCCCAGCAGCACCTGATGGCGGCTGACCCGCTCCAGCAAGGCTTCATCGTCCTGATGGCGCTCAAGTACTTCGAGCATATGACGCACTTCCTCATTCTGGCGGGGGCTGGCGTACCAGTAACGAATCCCCAGCGTAACGCGGCCCTGGGGTGCCAGACGGCTACGCACCGGGCGTTTCAATTGACGGCTGATCGCGCCGAGCGAGACCTGGCTGACCGGGCCTTCGGAGGCCAGAATCAGGGTGTCGCCTTCTTCGGCCACCGGCAGTACGCCGTAGTGCGATGCGACCCGGCGTGGCACGGCATCGATCAGGCGCTTGTCCAGCTTGAACGGGTTGAGTGGCGCCCACTCCAGGTCAAGCTGTTCGGCAAGTGTTTGAACCAGCTGAGTGCTGTCGATGTACTCACGCAGCAGCAGTTCGCGACCAAGACGACGGCGCACCGGACTGGTGATCGCCGCTTCCAGTTGTTCTTCGGTGAGCAAGCCTTTCTCCACCAGCCGATGGCCGAGCGGGGTACGTTGCGCCTTGGTCAGCGCCGGGAACTCGTGGGTGGTCTTGTCCCAGGCCACTCGGCGTGAGTCGCCCATCTCCATGACCTGACGCAGGGCGCGCAGGTTGGCGAAGAAGTTGACGAAGTTACTCCACATCATGCGCGGCGCCGACAACAGACCTTCGACCAGCCCGTAGTAGCGAGTGACAAACCAGCCACGCTGGAACAGGCGGTTGAACAGCATCAAACCGTTGAGCCACAGCAGCACCGACAGCAACGAGCTGTCGGCGAGGATCGAGGGATAGCGCCATGACTCTGGGGCAATCACCGTGATGGCCCACATCGCCAGCAGCACCAGGAACAGCAGGTTGACCAGAAAGCTCAGCAGGTAGGCGATCAGTCCGCGACGGTCACGCCACAGGAAATAATTGAGCAGGCCTTTGCGGCTCCAGCCGAGGTTCTTGGTGCCCTGAAACACGATGCCGACAATCCAGCGTGATTTCTGCCGGATCGCGTGTTGCAAGTCGCGGGGAAAGTGCTCGCGTACGCAGATCACCTGGGAAAATTCGCGATTCATCCCGAACACCCACGGTTGCTCCAGCGCCAGTTTCGGATCGCTGACCGAATAGCGGGCGAAGATGCATTTCATGCCTTTCTGCTTCAAGCGGAAACCGATGTCGTAGTCCTCGGTGAGACTCTGCACATCGAAAGCAATACCGTCGCCGTCCTCCAGCAGCGCGCTGATGGCCTTACGGCTGAAGCAGGTGCCGACGCCGGCGCTGGGCACCTGGCCGGTGAGGGCTTCGCGGACGATAACGTCCTTGCCGTGGTTCTCGGCGAACTCATCGACGTAGTGCCCGGCGGTAAAGCCTTTCCATTCCGGTGCGTAGGGGTAGACCGGAATCTGGATCAAGTCCTTGTTCGGCAGCAGGTAGTTGTAGAGGCGCAACTCCATCGGCGAAATCACGTCTTCGGCATCGTGCAGGATGAAACCGGCGAACTGGATCTTCGCCTCGCTCTCGAAACGCAGGATCGCATCGATGATGTTGTTCAGACAGTCGGCCTTGCTGGTGGGGCCCGGTCGGGCGCAGACCACTTTGTGCACGTTGGGGTAGTGCTGGCAGACCGCATCGACGTCGGCCTGGGTTTCGGCGTCGTTGGGGTAGGTGCCGACGAAAATCTGATAGTTCTCATAATCGATGGTCGAGGCAGCCAGCCGCGCCATCTCGCCGACCACGCCGACTTCGTTCCACGCCGGCACCATGATCGCCAGCGGCTTCTCGGGAATCGAATACAGGCGTTCCTCGTCAGCGCGCTTGAATTTCTCGTAGATCCGCCAGCGCCGAATTAACTTGCGGCTCCAGTACACCAGATCGATGAACAGGTCATCGAGGCCGAGGATGAACATCAGCAGGGCGAGGAGGATCGCCACATACTTCAGACCAAACAGCACAAACGCAAAAAAATCGACCCAGCCCAGGCTCATACCCCGTTACCCGCCGTCGAGCGTGCGCTCAGCCAGGCGTGGAGGCGTTTGGCGATACGTTCGCTGGCGTGACCGTCACCGTATGGGCTGTGGACGCGGCTCATGCGTTTGTAGGTCGCTTCGTCATCGAGCAACTGGCTGGCTTCCTTGACGATCTTTGCGGTGTCGGTGCCCACCAGCAGCACGGTGCCGCCCTCAAGCACGGAGGGGCGTTCGGTGACGTCACGCAATACCAGCAGCGGCTTGCCGATGGCTGGCGCTTCCTCCTGGACGCCGCCGGAGTCGGTCAGGATGAAGTGCGCACGGCCCATCAGCCAGACGAAGTTCGGGTAATCCTGAGGGGCGACCAGATAGATGTTGGGTTTGTCGGCGAGCATGCCGTACACCGCGCTCTGCACCTGCGGATTGAGGTGAACCGGGTAGACGAATTGCACGTCCGGGTAACGCAGGGCGAGATCGGCCAGGGCCTGGCAGATGTTCTGGAAACCGTCGCCAAGGTTTTCCCGGCGATGGCCCGTGATCAACACCATGCGACGGCTGTCGTCGAGCACCGCCAGAGGTGAATCGGCAGCCGGGCGCCAGTTGCTCTGTTGCTGGTTCGTGCGCATCCACAGCAGCGCATCGATGACGGTATTGCCGGTGATTTCGATGTTGTCCTGCGGCACGCCTTCGCGCAGCAGATTCGCTTCGGCTTTGCCGGTCGGCGGGAAGTGTAGGTCGGCGATCACGCCGGTCAGACGTCGGTTGGCTTCTTCAGGCCAGGGCGCGCGCAGGTTGCCGGTGCGCAAACCGGCCTCGACGTGGCCGATGGGCAGTTGCCGGTTGAACGCGGCGAGGGCGGCGATGAAGCTGGTGGTGGTGTCGCCGTGTACCAGCACGATGTCCGGTTTGACCCGTTCGTAGGCCTGGTCGAGTTGAGCAAGCAGATGTTGCGACAGAACGTTGAGCGTCTGGCCCTGGGTCATCACTTGCAGGTCTTCATCGACCGTCAGTTCGAACGCGTCGAGTACCTGTTTGAGCATCTCCCGATGCTGGCCGGTCGAGCAGATGTTGAGTTTGATGTCGGGCCACTGACGCAGAACCCGAGCCAGCGGGGCCATTTTGATGGCCTCCGGGCGAGTACCGAAAACCATCATGACGTTAAAGGACATTGACCCCTCCTGGGACGAAGCAAGGCCGTGGCCGGATAGCCAGCAGCACCTATCTCTTTCTGAGAAATAAAGAAAAGCAGCCGGATGGGAGCTTGTCCAATCCGGCCTTGAGGCTAGTTGTTACAGATCAATTGGAACGAAAGTGCCATATCTGATGGCTCTTAGGTGGCACTTTCAGGAAAAGTTCCATCGTTTTGCGCGGGGGATGGTGCAGAGGGTACGCAGAGTGTGGCGAAGCCAGCTCAGGTCATGGGGCGATTTGCGCGGCGCGGCGTGGTGTCTGGTTTTGCCGAGGAACTGGGTGAAGTCTTGCAGAAGCGATTCATCCGTTCCGATGCCTTTCAGTTTTTTGAACAGTACGCCTTCCTTGTAGAACAACACCGTCGGAGTACCCGTGACATCAGGATGTCGGCACGACTGTGCGGTATCGAGCATGAAGATATCCATCCAGGGCCGGAAGGGCTTGGCGACTTCGAGAAAAACGGGGCCGGAGAACACGCAGGCACCGCAGTGCTCGTTGAAGAAGTACAGGACGACAAGGCGCCTGGCTTTCAAGACCTTCCGGTACGTCGGGGGCAACGCTGAATATCGAGTCGGCGTCGTCATTGGAGCCTCCTGAGCAATGAATCTGGAAGGCCTTTGACGTTAAAGCAGGGCAAAACGGCGGTCTACTGTCAGAAATTACAGGTAGGTCCTGCAAAGGATGATTTCGTCCTACTTTGCTGCAAGAGCATTCCCTCAGAAGACTCAGATCCGCGGACGCCAAGCAGCTGGTATCGTTTTTCAGGCATTTATCAAAGGAGCTCCTGATGGGCAGTGATGCAGGTTTGAAAGCAGTTTCCGTAGCAAAAGGATTGAAGTCAGATGCGTCCTGGAGTGCTATTTTCAGCACTCTGAAAAGCACTCCGAGGCGACCCTTCATGACACATATAGTCCTTTCCCAAGTCGTAGCGAGCATTTCCGAACTGAAAAAAAATCCCATGGGTACTGTCGCAGCAGGCGGCGGTGATTCAGTTGCAATTCTCAACCGCAATGAGCCGGCCTTTTATTGCGTCCCGGCAAAAGCCTATGAGGCGCTGATGAATCGCCTTGAGGATCTGGAGCTGATTGCTCTGTGCAAGGAACGGGAAAAAGATCCGACCATAAAGGTCTCGATAGATGACCTATGAGCTGGAGTTCTCGGAGAAAGCCTGGAAAGAATGGAAAAAACTTGATGCGAATCTCAAAGAGCAGTTGAAGAAGAAACTTCAGGAGCGGCTTGAGAATCCGCATGTTCCAGCCGACCGGCTCAGAGGACTCGGAGGCGCCTACAAGATCAAGCTTCGGAATGTGGGGTATCGATTGGTCTATCGAGTCAAGGACGAGGTGCTGATCGTGACAGTAATAGCCATTGGTAAAAGGGAGGGCGGATACGTATACAAAATTGCTACGGAACGTTGACCTCTATCGCCCGCGTCTTTTCCGGCTTCTCTAACGGTAACAACGGATACTGCCCTCGAATCGATCAACCGTGCACCGATTGGGAACCTGCTACCCGCATTGTTGTAGCCAACGGTATCGCACGCTTGCGCTCTCTCACTGTTTCTCTCTTTTTCCTTTTTACGTATCTCTTTGATTCCTGAGAATTTTAAAACTGGTGCGGATTCCCCTCGAATCCTGTGGCACACTTTCTGCTGTTCATTCCGTAGTAACAAACCATGTTCCGGTATAGCGGAATAAACAATCCTCTGGAGTGCTTGCCATGCATCGCCGACTTTCCTTGTTCAAAGCGTGTGTTTTTGTTCTTGCGGCTTCGTCCGCTGTCATGGGTATGGCCCAGGCGGCCGACAGCAAACTCGACAGCGTCCTGGCCCGTGGAAAACTGATCGTGGGGACCGGCAGCACCAACGCGCCGTGGCACTTCCAGGGCGCGGACGGCAAGTTGCAGGGCTTTGATATCGACATCGCCCGGATGGTGGCCAAAGGTCTGTTCAATGATCCGAGCAAGGTCGAGTTCGTGGTGCAGTCGTCCGATGCGCGGATTCCCAACCTGCTGACCGACAAGGTCGACATGAGCTGCCAGTTCATCACCGTCACCGCCAGCCGTGCGCAGCAAGTGGCGTTCACCCTGCCGTATTACCGCGAAGGCGTCGGCCTGCTGCTGCCGAACAACAGCAAGTACAAGGAAATCGAAGACCTGCAAGCCGCTGGCGACAGCGTGACCGTGGCCGTGCTGCAGAACGTGTACGCCGAGGAATTGGTGCACCAGGCGCTGCCCAAGGCCAAGGTCGATCAGTACGACAGCGTCGATCTGATGTATCAGGCCGTGAACTCGGGCCGTGCCGATGCCGCCGCCACCGACCAGTCTTCGGTCAAATACCTGATGGTGCAGAACCCTGGCCGCTATCGCAGCCCGACGTACGCCTGGAGCCCCCAGACCTACGCCTGCGCCGTCAAACGCGGCGATCAGGACTGGCTGAACTTCGTCAACACCACCTTGCATGAAGCCATGACCGGCGTTGAATTCCCGACCTACGCGGCATCGTTCAAGCAATGGTTCGGCGTTGATCTGCCATCGCCCGCTATCGGTTTCCCTGTCGAATTCAAATGATCCCGTGAGAGTGGGGCGCCTTGATGCGCCCCGCTCAAGGTACTGCCAACCATGAACTATCAGTTGAACTTTGCCGCCGTGTGGCGCGATTTCGACACCTTGCTGGCGGGGCTCGGTCTGGGTCTTGAGCTGGCGCTGGTGTCGATCGCCATCGGCTGCGTGATCGGCCTGCTGATGGCGTTTGCCTTGCTGTCGAAGCATCGCGCCTTGCGGGTGCTGGCATCGGTGTATGTGACGGTGATCCGTAACACGCCGATTCTGGTGTTGATTCTGTTGATCTACTTTGCGTTGCCGAGCCTGGGGATCCGGCTGGACAAGATCCCGTCGTTCATCATCACGCTGTCGCTGTATGCCGGGGCGTACCTGACCGAAGTGTTCCGGGGCGGCTTGTTGAGCATCCCCAAAGGTCAGCGTGAAGCGGGATTGGCCATCGGTCTGGGCGAGTGGCAGGTGAAGGCCTACGTCACCGTGCCGGTGATGTTGCGCAACGTGCTGCCGGCGCTGTCGAACAACTTCATTTCGCTGTTCAAGGACACCTCGCTGGCCGCCGCGATTGCGGTGCCGGAGCTGACCTACTACGCGCGCAAGATCAACGTCGAGAGCTACCGGGTGATCGAAACCTGGCTGGTGACCACGGCGTTGTATGTCGCGGCCTGTTACCTCATTGCCATGCTGCTGCGTTACCTCGAGCAGCGTCTGGCGATCCGCCGATAGGAGGCTGCGATGTACGAATCCCCCAGTTGGTTGCATGAGTTGTGGATTGCCCGCGAAGCCTTGTGGCAAGGCTTTCTGACCAGCGTGCAGGTGTCGGCGCTGGCCATTCTGTTCGGTACGGTCATCGGTGTATTCGCCGGGCTGGTGCTGACCTATGGCAAGTTCTGGATGCGCGCGCCGTTTCGTTTTTATGTCGACCTGATTCGCGGCACCCCGGTGTTTGTGCTGGTACTGGCCTGCTTCTACATGGCGCCGGCACTCGGTTGGCAGATCAGCGCGTTTCAGGCGGGTGCCTTGGGTCTGACGCTGTTTTGCGGCTCCCACGTTGCCGAGATCGTGCGCGGTGCGTTGCAAGCATTGCCGCGTGGACAGATGGAAGCAGGAAAGGCTATCGGCCTGACGTTCTATCAGTCTCTTGGCTACGTGCTGTTGCCTCAGGCGCTGCGGCAGATCCTGCCGACCTGGGTCAACTCGTCCACGGAAATCGTCAAGGCGTCGACCTTGCTGTCGGTGATCGGCGTGGCGGAGCTGTTGCTCAGCACCCAGCAGATCATCGCCCGGACGTTCATGACCCTGGAGTTTTATCTGTTCGCCGGTTTTCTGTTCTTCGTCATCAACTACGGCATCGAATTACTCGGCCGGCACATTGAAAAGCGGGTGGCCTTGCCATGACTCAAGCTCAAGTTTCCAACGTCCAGAACGGCCAGCCGCTGCTGGACATCCGTGGCCTGCACAAGCAATACGGCGCGGTCGAAGTGCTCAAGGGTGTCGACCTGAGCATGCAGCGCGGCAACGTGGTGACGCTGATCGGCTCCAGCGGCTCGGGCAAGACCACGCTGCTGCGTTGCGTGAACATGCTGGAGGAGTTCCAGGGCGGGCAGATCCTGCTCGACGGCGAATCCATCGGTTATGACGAACTCAATGGCAAACGCGTGCGCCACCCGGAAAAAGTCATCGCGCGCCATCGGGCGATGACCGGCATGGCGTTCCAGCAGTTCAACCTGTTCCCGCACCTCACTGCGCTGCAGAACGTCACCCTCGGCTTGCTCAAAGTCAAAAAGATGCACAAGGACGAAGCCGTGGTGCTGGCCGAAAAATGGCTGGAGCGGGTCGGCCTGCTGGAGCGGCGCAATCACTTTCCCGGCCAGTTGTCCGGCGGTCAGCAACAGCGCGTGGCGATTGCCCGGGCGATTGCGATGAACCCTAGCCTGATGCTGTTCGACGAAGTCACCTCGGCCCTCGACCCGGAACTGGTCGGCGAAGTGCTGAACGTGATCAAGGGCCTGGCCGAGGACGGCATGACCATGTTGCTGGTGACCCACGAAATGCGTTTTGCGTTCGAGGTCTCGGACAAGATCGTGTTCATGAATCAGGGGCGTATCGAAGAGCAGGGGCCTCCGAAGGAGCTGTTCGAGCGTCCGCAATCACCGCGGCTGGCTGAGTTTCTCAAAAGCACGCGGTTCTGACTTTTCACTTTTTCAATCAGGAGACACATCCATGAGCATTACTCGTTACGGCACCGGCAGCACCGCCGCTGGCGGCCAGCCACGTCCATTTGCCCGCGCAGTCGAGGTCGATGGCTGGCTGCACGTTTCCGGTCAGGTGCCGGCGGTGGATGGCGAGATCATCGTGGGCGGCATCGTCGAACAGACTCACCAGACCATGAAGAACCTGATCGCGATTCTCGAAGAAGCCGGTTATGGCCTGGAAGATGTGGTACGTGTCGGGGTGTGGCTGGACGATCCGCGGGATTTCAGCAGTTTCAACAAGGTTTTCGGCGAATACTTCAAGCCCGAACACGCACCGGCCCGGGCCTGTGTGCAGGCGAGCATGATGGTCGACTGCAAGGTCGAGATCGACTGCATTGCGTACAAGAAAAAGGCTTGAGTGTTGACCGTTCCCGCGCAGAGCGTGGGAACGATTTTTCGCGATAAACTCCCGGCACTTTGAATGGGAACCACTGAAATGACCGAAGACACCATCAAGCGCCGGGCACGCGGTCTGGACCGGGCGTTCGATATCCTCGATTTCCTCAAGGAAATCGGCCAGCCACTGCGCCCGAACGACATCGCCAATGGCATCGGCAGCCCGAAATCCACGGTCTACGAACTGGTGGCCTCGTTGCTCGAACGGCGGATTCTCGAACCGGTGGGCAAGGACGGTCATGTCTATCTCGGTCGTCAGCTGTACTTCCTCGGCCAGGCGCATCTGCGGCATTTCGACCTCAGTCGCGAGGCCGATCACGCGTTGCAGGAGATCGTCAGCCAGACCCGGGAAACCGCGCAGATGTGCCTGCTCAACGGGCGCAAATACACGGTGGCGCTGATGAAGGAGGGCGAGCGGCATTTCCGCATTTCCTCCGATATCGGCGAAAACGCGCCGATTCCGTGGACCGCCTCCGGACGCTTGCTGCTGGCGCACTTGAGTGACCAGCAGATCAGCGACCTGATCGACCCCGACGACTTCATCCTGCCCGGTGGCGAACGCCTGCCGATGGAGACATTTCTCAAGGAAATCCGCCAGGCCGGCATCGACGGTTTCTTCTCGTTCGACAGTGTCGCCGACACCTTTACCCATTGCTTCGCCGTGCCGGTCAAAGACCCTCAAGGCGTGGCCATCTGCACCCTGTGCATCGTCGCCCCGCGCGCCGATGCCAAGACCAACTACAACGACTATCGCCGGGTCTTGATCGAGAGCGCCAACAGCCTCGCCCGGCGTATCAACGAATAACTGCGCCCGCCAGCGGACGCGACCGTGAGGAGTTCGACCATGACGACTGCCAACAACACTGCTGCCGTGGAAAAAGGCGATGCCGCCCTCGGCGCGCAACTGGTGCGTGACATCAGCCTGCCGGCGCTGGTGCTGCACCGCGAGGCGCTGGAGCACAACATCCGCTGGATGCAGACATTCGTCAGCGACAGCGGCGCCGAACTCGCGCCCCATGGCAAGACCAGCATGACCCCGGCGCTGTTTCGCCGTCAGCTCGACGCCGGCGCCTGGGGCATTACGCTGGCCAGCGCCACCCAGACCCGCGCCGCGTACGCCCACGGCGTGCGCCGGGTGCTGATGGCCAACCAACTGGTCGGCACGCCGAACATGGCGTTGATCGCCGATCTGTTGGCGGCCGATTCGGGCTTTGATTTTTATTGCATGGTCGATCACCCGGACAACGTCGCCGATCTGGGCGCTTACTTTGCGTCCCGTGGCGTGCGTCTGAACGTGATGATCGAGTACGGCGTGGTCGGCGGTCGTTGCGGTTGCCGCAGCGAACAGGAAGTCATCGAACTGGCCAAGGCCATCGGCGCGCAACCGGCGTTGGCCCTGACCGGTATCGAGGGTTACGAAGGCGTGATCCACGGTGATCACGCCGTCACCGGCATCCGTGAATTCGCCGCCTCGCTGGTGCGTCTGGCGGTGCAATTGCAGGACAGCGGCGCGTTCGCCATCGCCAAGCCGATCATCACCGCATCGGGTTCGGCGTGGTACGACCTGATCGCCGAGTCGTTCGAAGCGCAGAACGCCGGCGGGCGTTTCCTCAGCGTGTTGCGTCCCGGCAGTTACGTGGCTCACGACCATGGCATTTATAAAGAGGCGCAGTGCTGCGTGCTCGACCGTCGCAGCGACCTGCATGAAGGCCTGCGCCCGGCGCTGGAAGTCTGGGCCCACGTGCAGTCGATGCCGGAGCCGGGGTTCGCGGTGATTGCCCTGGGCAAGCGTGACGTGGCGTTTGATGCCGGGATGCCGGTTCCATTGCTGCGTTACAAGGCTGGCGTGGTGCCGGCTGTAGGCGACGATGTCGGTGCCTGCAAGGTGACGGCGGTGATGGACCAGCACGCGTTCATGACCGTGGCGCCGGGCGTGGAATTGCGCGTCGGCGACATCATTTCCTTCGGCACTTCCCACCCATGCCTGACCTTCGACAAATGGCGCGTGGGCCTGTTGGTTGATGAGCAGTTGTCGGTGATCGAAACCATGGAAACCTGTTTCTGATGAACACGCTCAGTCCCTTGGGTCCGAACACCCCGCGTATCGCCCTGATCGGCGAATGCATGATCGAGCTTCAACAACGTGCCGATGGCAGCCTGCAACAGAGCTTCGGTGGCGATACGCTGAACACCGCTGTGTATTTGTCCCGAGCCATGGGCGACAAGGCGCAGGTCGATTACGTCACGGCGCTGGGTGACGACAGCTTCAGTGACGCCATGTGCCGCAGTTGGGCCGCTGAAAACATTGGTCTGGATCTGGTCCAGCGCTTGCCCGGTCGTTTGCCGGGGCTGTATTGCATCCAGACTGATGCCGCCGGCGAACGGCGTTTTCTGTACTGGCGCAACGAGGCCGCTGTACGTGACTGTTTCACGACCCCGGCCGCCGCGCCGATTCTCGCGGCGTTGCCGGACTACGACGTGCTGTATTTCAGCGGTATCACGCTGGCGGTGCTCGGCGCACAGGGGCGGGAAAAGCTGATTCAGACCTTGATCGAAGCCCGCCAGCGCGATGCACGGATCGTCTTCGACAACAATTACCGGCCACGGCTGTGGGCCTCGGTAGAAGAGGCGCGGGCGGCGTATCGCAGCGTGCTGCCCCATGTTGATCTGGCGTTGCTGACGGTGGACGACGAGCAGGCGCTGTTCCATTTCGAGGACTGTGATGCGGTGTTTGAAGCGTACGCGCAGATCGGTACGCCGGAGGTAGTGCTCAAGCGTGGCGCCGAGGCGTGCCTGATTCGTTGTGACGGGGAAGCGTTCGAAGTGCCGGCGCAGAAGGTCGAGAAGGTGGTGGACACCACGGCGGCGGGGGATTCGTTCAGTGCGGCGTATCTGGCCAGTCGCTTGTCGGGCGCAAGCCCTGCGCAGGCGGCGGAGGCTGGGCACCGGTTGGCCAGTCGGGTGATTCAGGTGCCTGGCGCACTGATCCCCAAAGAATGAATCCGATCTCTGAAGGCGCTGCCGACAGCCGCGCCTTCAGGGCGCCGGATCAATCGCGGAAAAACACCTGCACCAGGTGATAGCCGAACTTGCTCTTGATCGGCCCGTGCACCGTGCGCAGCGGCTTCTTGAAGATCACTGCGTCGATCACGCCGACCATCTGCCCCGGCCGCACTTCACCCAGATCGCCGCCGCGCTTGCCGGACGGGCAGGTCGAGAATTTCTTCGCCAGTACATCGAACGCTTCACCGTTGGCGATGCGTTGTTTGAGTTTTTCAGCCTCTTCGGCGGTTTTCACCAGAATGTGGCGGGCTTGGGCTTTCATCGTGCAATACCTGTAGCGGGGTGACGGCGGGGCGCGGATTATGCCTCAAGTCACGGGTTTTGGCTGATCATCGTGCGGATCTTGCCGGCCAGAAGCTCAATGGAAAACGGCTTGGCCACCATGTCCATGCCGTCCTCCAGAAAACCCTGACGCTCGGCGGCTTTCTGCGCGTATCCGGTCATGAACAGCACTTTGAGCCCCGGACGATGCTGGCGGGCGATCTCCGCCAGTTGTCGGCCGTTCATGCCCGGCAGTCCGACATCGGTCACCAGCAGATCAACACGCAGGTCGGATTCCAGCAGCGGCAAGGCACTCTTGGCGTCTTCGGCCTCATGGGCGCGATAACCCAACTCCTTGAGCAGGTCCATGACCAGCATGCGCACCGCCGGATCGTCCTCGACCACCACCACGGTTTCGCCGGTGGCGGCGGCGGGGGCCTCGATCGTCGTTTCGATCACCGGCCGCTCCGGTTCCAGCGCGTACAAACGCGGCAAGTACAGGCGCACGCAGGTGCCCTGGCCCGGCAGGCTGTCGAGGCTGACGTGCCCGCCGGTTTGCTGGGCAAAGCCGTAAATCATCGACAACCCGAGTCCCGTGCCCTGGCCGATCGGTTTGGTGGTGAAGAACGGGTCGAACGCCTTCGAGCGCACCGACGGTGTCATGCCGGTGCCGTTGTCACTCACCGCGAGCATCAGGTAATCGCCGGCCTTGACCGGTTCGAGGGTGGTGATGTCGTTGCCGTCGAGGTAGACGTTGGCGGTCTCGATCAGCAGTTCGCCACCGTCCGGCATGGCGTCGCGGGCGTTGATCACCAGATTGAGCAGGGCGTTTTCCAATTGGCTGACATCGGTGCTGACGGGCCAGACACTGTCGGCCAGGCGCAGAGTCAGTTCGATCGGATCGCCCTTGGTGCGGCGGATCAGGTCTTCCAGGGAGTGGATCAGCTCGTTGACGTTCAAGGTCTTGCGATCCAGCGACTGGCGCCGCGAAAACGCCAGCAAGCGGTGGGTTAACGCCGCGGCGCGATTGGCCGAGGACACTGCGGCATCGGTGAATCGACCGATTTCATCAGTACGGCCACTGGCGATATAGCGCTGCATCAGGTCGAGGCTGCCGATGATACCGGTCAGCATGTTGTTGAAGTCATGGGCGATGCCGCCGGTGAGCTGGCCGACCGCTTCCATTTTCTGTGCGTGGCGCAGGGCGTCTTCGGCGCGTTCGCGTTCGAACATTTCGTTCTGCAAACGCTGGTTGGCCTGGGCCAGTTGCTCGGTGCGCGCACTCACGCGTTCCTCTAGGGTTTCATTGAGGTTGCGCAAGGCTTCTTCGGTCTTTTTACGTTCCGTCTCGTCGATCACGAAAATGTAGAAACCGTTCACCGCACCATCCGGGCCGTGGCGAGGCAGGTAGTTCATCAAGGCGTGGCGCTGGCTGCCATCGCGATGGGGTGTGTACAGGCTGAACGAGCAAGGGCGGCCTGCCAGTGCTTCGGCGATGTAGGGGGCACGCAGAAAGTAGGATTCTTCGCCGATCACTTCGCGGATTGTGCGACCGTACAGCTCTTGCGGCGTCAACCCGTACCAGTCCAGGTACGCAGCGTTGTTCAGGCGAAAGCGTTCTTCGCGGTCGACGTAGCTGATCAGGATTGGCATCGCGTTGATGATCAGTTGCAGCTCGGTCTGGCTTTGGCGCAGGGCCTGCTCGGTATGTTTGCGCTCGGTCAGATCCAGCGCCGCGCCGAGAAAACGCATCGGCCGTCCGTGGTGATCCTTGTAGCAACGCCCGCGAGCGAAGACCCAGCGCACTTCGCCATTGGCCTGCAACAGACGATATTCCTCGGCGTATTCGGTGCCATGGGTGATGCAGTGCTTGATGCTGCGGGCGATCAGCGCGCGGTCTTCCGGGTGCACGCCGTGCAGGTATTCACTGATGGGCAACTGACTGGCCCGAACCGGGTCGACACCGTGCAATTGGGCGAAATGGGCATCGGCGATAAAGCGATCTTCACCAATGTCCCAGTCCCAGGTGCCAACCGCATCGGTGGCCGCCAGCGCCAGTTGCAGGCGCTCTTCGCTTTCGCGCTGGGCCTTGAGGCTGTCTTCGGAACGTTGCTGCAGTTCCAGGGCGATGCGTCGGCGTTCGTTGGTTTCGATGGCGGTGACCAGAATGCCGGCCACTTGCGCGCTTTCGTCACGAATCGGGCTGTAGGTCAGGTCCAGCCAGAAGTCGGAATCCTGGCCGTCCCGTTGCAGGGTAAAGCGCCGTTCGCTGTAGGTTCGCACCTGGCCTTGTAGGACGGCGCTGTAAATCGGGTCGGTAAAGTCTCGAAGTTCCGGCCATATCTGGTGCGCAGGTTGTCCGAAAGCGTGTGGATGCTTGCTGCCGGCCAGCAGCGCAAAGCCGTTGTTATAGATCTGGGTGAGCTGCGGGCCCCACAACAACAGCATCGGCATCGGTGAATGAATCACGATGTCCACCGCGGTCCGCAGGCTCTGCGGCCAATTGTCGGCGCTGCCGAGCGGGCTGCGGTTCCAGTCGGTGCGGGCAATCAATGCCTGGGCGTCATCGGTGTGCGGTACGGCGTTCATCAAAGGGTCCTGAGCGTCGGTCGGTGAGGCGGCGTCTACTATCCTAGTGCGGTAGACGCTGTAAGGCCCGTCGCGTCACGACGCACGGTCTTAAGTTCATTGAAAGCTTCGCAGGTGCTTTTTGCCATGGAAATCGACGCACTGCTCAAACAACTGGCCAGCCGCCACGGTTCAGATCTGTTCCTGTCCACGGGGGCGCCACCCAGTGCGCGGTTCGATGGCGTGCTGACACCGTTGAGCGAGCAGCCGTTCAAGCCCGGCGAAGTGGCGACTGTCGCCGCCTCCCTGATGGACGCCGAGCAGCGCCGGGAGTTCGACCGGGATCTGGAAATGAACCTGGCGATTTCCCGAACCGGGATCGGTCGTTTCCGGGTCAACATCTTTAAACAGCGCAATGACGTGTCGATCGTGATCCGTAACGTCAAACTCGACATCCCCCGATTCGAAGACCTGAAGCTGCCGCCGGTACTGCTCGAAACGGTGATGCTCAAGCAGGGGCTTATCCTGTTTGTCGGCGCCACCGACTCGGGCAAGTCCACCTCGCTGGCAGCGCTGATCGATCATCGCAATCGCCACAGCAGCGGGCACATCATCACCATTGAAGACCCGGTGGAATACATCCATCGACACAAGAAATCGATCATCAACCAGCGAGAAGTCGGGGTCGATACCCGCAGTTTTCACGCGGCGCTGAAAAACACCCTGCGTCAGGCACCGGACGTGGTGCTGATCGGTGAAATCCGTGACCGCGAGACCATGGAACATGCGCTCGCATTCGCCGAAACCGGGCATCTGGTGTTGTCGACGTTGCATGCCAACAACGCCAATCAGGCGCTGGACCGGATCATCAATTTCTTCCCCGAAGAGCGCCGCGCGCAATTGCTGCATGCCTTGGGCAATCACCTGAAGGTGTTTGTATCCCAGCGTCTGGTGCGAACACGGGACGGGCAGCGGCGAGCGGCAGCAGAAGTGATGCTCGGGACGCCGACGATTGCCGACCTGATCCGGCGCAATGACTTTGGTGAGCTGAAAACCATCATGGAAAAATCGGCGGAACTGGGCATGCAGACTTTTGACGGTGCGTTGTTTGCACTGGTGGCGGAAGGGGTGATCGATGAAGACGAGGCCCTGAAAAACGCGGACTCGGTGAACAACCTGCGCCTGCGTCTGAAACTGCACGCCGACACCATGCCGTCCCCACCACCATCGACTGGCGAGTGGGGACTGATGGACTGACAGGCGTCAGTCGCGAAGTTCGACCCGATTGCGAAACTGCTCAAGCGCTTCAGGATTGGCCAGCGCATCGGTGTTTTTCACCGGCTCACCGTGCACCACATTGCGCACGGCCAGTTCCACCACTTTGCCGCTGATGGTGCGTGGAATGTCCGTGACCGCGACGATCTTCGCCGGTACATGGCGCGGTGTGGTGTTGGCGCGAATCACCTGGCGGATCTGCTGTTGCAGCGCCTCATCCAGCGTTACGCCCTCCTTGAGGCGCACGAACAGCACCACGCGCACGTTGTCCTGCCATTGTTGGCCGATGGCAACGCTGTCCAGTACCTCAGGGACTTTCTCCACCTGCCGGTAGATTTCCGCTGTGCCGATGCGCACGCCGCCGGGGTTGAGCACTGCATCGGAGCGGCCGTGGATCAACATCCCGCCGTGAGGCAACTGTTCGGCGTAGTCCCCCTGGGCCCAGACGCCGGGGAACTGGCTGAAGTAGGATTTGCGCAGCTTCTCGCCGTCCGGGTCATTCCACAATCCAATCGGCATCGCCGGGAATGGCCGGGTACACACCAGCTCGCCTTTTTCGCCGATCACCGGTTGCCCGGCGTCGTTCCACACTTCGACCGCCATGGCCAGGCTCTTACCCATGATCTCGCCCCGGCGTACCGCGGACATCGGGTTGCCGTTGACGAAGCAGGACACGATGTCCGTACCACCGGACATCGAGGACAGGCAAACGTCGGGTTTGAAGTCGCGATAGACGAAGTCGTAACTCTGCGGCGACAACGCGGAACCGGTGCAGAGCAAGGTTTTCAGGTGACTCAGGTCATGACTTTCTTGCGGCTTGATGCCACTGCTTTCCAGGGTCGCAAGGAATTTCGGGCTGGTGCCGAACACGCTGACTTGTTCGTCATCAAGCAGCTCCAGCAATCGCTGGTTGTCCGGATAAAACGGTGAGCCGTCATACAGCACCACTGCGCTGCCGACCGCCAGTGCGGACACCAGCCAGTTCCACATCATCCAGCCGCAGGTGGTGTAGTAGAACAAACGGTCGCCGGGCCCCAGATCGACATGCAACCCGTGCTCCTTGGCGTGTTGCAGCAGTACGCCGCCCGTGCTGTGGACGATGCACTTCGGCACGCCGGTAGTACCGCTGGAATACAGCACATACAGCGGATGGTCGAACGGCACCGGGACGAACTGCGGTTCATCGCCCGGCTCATAGAAGTCATCCCACAAAGTAACGTTGGCGGGCGTCCGGTAATCCGTGGCATGGGCGTGAGGGCGTGCGTACGGCACGATGATCAACTGCTGCAAGGTCGGCAGCTGTTCGAGGATTTCGTTGATCTTGACGGTCTGGTCGATCTCTTTGCCGGCGTAACGGTAGCCGGCGCAGGTGATCAGCACTTTCGGCTCGATCTGGCCAAAGCGGTCGATGACGCCGTGGGTGCCAAAGTCCGGTGAGGAACATGACCAGATCGCGCCGAGGCTGGTGGTCGCCAGCATCGCCACCAGGGTTTGCCAGGTGTTGGGCATGCACGCCGCGACCCGGTCACCGAGCACGACACCGGCCGCTTGCAGGCTGGCCTGGAACCCGGCGACTTGCTGGGCCAGTTCGGCCCAGGTCAACAATTCACGCTGGCCGTTTTCCGCAATGGCAATCACGGCGACGGCATCGTCCCGTCGACTCAACAGGTGTTCGGCGAAGTTCAGGGTGGCGCCGAGAAACCATTCGGCGCCCGGCATCTGCAGGCCCTCACGCAAAACGGCATCGGGCTGGGTGTGAAAGATGATGCCGAAGAAATCGACGATTGCCTGCCAGAAGGCTTCGCGCTGGTCGATGGACCATTGGTGCAGGGCAGGGTAGTCGTCGAGGTGCAGATGATGGCGCTGATTGATAAAGCGCCGGAAGCCGTCCATGCGGGACCGGGCAATGCGTTTGGCATCGGGCTGCCAGAGAATGTCGGACATGGTTTGCCTCTTATTGTTTGTCAGAAAGCTCCCACTGCAACGTGGGAGCGATCAGTTGAACGCTTACTGCGCGAGCCACCCGCCATCGATATTCCACGCCGCACCACGCACCTGACTGCCGGCCTCGCTGCACAAAAACAGCACCAGTTCACCCAGATGCGCAGGCGTGACGAACTCCAGCGACGGCTGTTTCTCGGCGAGCAGATCGTGCTGCGCCTGCTGCGGGTCGACACCCTTCGCCGCGCGATCGTCGATCTGCTTCTGCACCAGCGGTGTCAGCACCCAGCCCGGACAGATGGCGTTGCAGGTGACGTTGCTGGCGGCGGTTTCCAGACCGACAACCTTGGTCAGGCCGATCACGCCATGTTTGGCCGCTACATACGCGGCCTTGCCGGTGGAGCCCACCAGACCGTGTACCGAGGCAATGTTGACGATCCGTCCCCAGCCCTTGTCGCGCATGGCCGGCAGGCTCAGGCGGGTGCTGTGAAACACCGACGACAGGTTGATGGCGATGATCGAGTCCCAACGCTCCACCGGAAACTCTTCAACCGCCGCGACGTGCTGGATGCCGGCGTTGTTGACCAGAATGTCCACGCCACCGAACTCGCGCTCGGCGTAGGCGATCATGTCGGCGATCTGTTCAGGGCTGCTGACGTCTGCCGGGTGATGGCCGACCTTGCCGCCGAACTGCTCGACTTCGGCAATCACCTTCGAAGCATCGCCAAAGCCGTTGAGGATCAGGTTGGCGCCGGCCTTGGCCAACGTCAGCGCAATGCCCAGTCCGATGCCGCTGGTGGAGCCGGTGACCAGTGCGGTCTTGCCAGAAAGAGTCGTCATGAATACCTCACACAATGCCAGTGGCGTAGAAAGTGCCGATTACCACAAAAACCGCCAGGGTCTTGATCAGCGTAATACAGAAAATGTCTTTGTAGGCTTCACGGTGGGTCAGGCCGGTGACCGCCAGCAACGTGATCACCGCGCCGTTGTGCGGCAGGGTGTCCATGCCACCGCTGGCCATGGCGGCCACGCGGTGCAGCACTTCGAGCGGAATGTTGGCGGCGTGGGCGGCGCTGATGAACTGTTCGGACATCGCTGCCAGGGCGATGCTCATGCCGCCCGAGGCAGAGCCAGTGATACCGGCCAGCAGGGTCACGGTGATCGCTTCGTTGACCAGCGGATTGGGAATGCTCTTGAGCCAGTCGGCGAGCACCAGAAAACCCGGCAACGAGGCGATGACCGCACCGAAACCGTATTCCGATGCGGTGTTCATTGCCGCCAGCAGTGCACCGCTGACCGCGCTTTTGCTGCCTTCGGCAAGCTTGCTGCGAATCGCCTGAAAACCGAACGCCAGCACCATCAGGATGCCCACCAGCAAGGCTGCCTGCACCGCCCAGATCGCCGTGAGTTTGGCGATTTCGGTGGTCACCGGCGCGGCCATGCCCGGCAGCGCGAGGCTGTGGGTCTTGCCGTACCACTGCGGAATCCACTGGGTGAACAGCAGGTTCATGATGCCCACCGCGAGCAGTGGCGACAGCGCCAGCCACGGGTTCGGCAGCTTCAGATCTTCGGCAGTTTCCGGTTCATTGCGCAGTTCGGTGCCATAGCCTTCGCCGGCGCGCTGAGCCTTGTTGCGTTGACGCTGCAAGAACAGCATGCCGGCGCAGAACACGAAAATCGTGCCGATCAGGCCCAACCAGGGCGCCGCCCACGCGGTGGTGTTGAAGAAGGTGCTGGGAATGATGTTCTGGATCTGTGGTGTGCCGGGCAGGGCGTCCATGGTGAACGAGAACGCGCCGAGGGCGATGGTCGCCGGGATCAGGCGCTTGGGGATGTTGCTCTGGCGGAACATTTCCGCTGCGAACGGATAGACCGCAAACACCACCACGAACAGCGAAACGCCGCCGTAGGTGAGCAGGGCGCAGACCAGCACGATTACGAGCATCGCCTGGCGGGTGCCGAGCAAGCGAATGGCTGCCGCGACAATCGAACGGGAGAAACCCGAGAGCTCGATCAGCTTGCCGAACACGGCGCCGAGCAGGAATACGGGAAAGTAGAGTTTGATGAAGCCGACCATTTTCTCCATGAACACCCCGGTGAAGGCAGGGGCGACGGCGGACGGGTCGGTGAGCAGGACGGCGCCGAGGGCGGCGATCGGGGCAAAAAGGATAACGCTGTAGCCACGGTAGGCCGCGAGCATCAGCAGCGCGAGGGCTGCCAAGGCGATGATCACACTCATGGTGTGCTCCTTCGATTGTTATTTTTGTGGGTGAAACGGGTGTGGGAAGGGGCTTTAGCGAGAACTGTGCCAGATGGTTAAGCTGTTGAAATATATGGATTTAATTTGATTTCGGTTATCGATTTTGAAGGTTTTGTCTCTGTTTTGAGACTTTTATGTCTGGGCGGACGATTTCGCGGGCAAGTCCTCTCTTACAGTTGGACATTTTCCCTGTGGGAGTGGGCCTGCTCGCGAAGTTTTCGATATTGTCCCTTTATGGAGATTTGTGTCTCTTTATTGAGACTCTGCAATCCCCAGCGCAATCATCTTCTTGTACAGCGTCGAACGCCCAAGCCCCAATCGCTCAGCCGCTTCAATCACCTTGCCTCCGCATTGCGCGAGGGTCGATTGAATCAACTGCCGGTCAAAACGCTCCCGAGCCTGGCTGAAGGTCTCGTTGCCTGTTGGCTCTGACACTGACGTCGATGCTCGCTCGACCGGTGTAAACGTACCAATCGCCGCGCGAATGTCGCTCGCCGTCAGCATCAAGTCATCACTGAGCAACGCCGCTCGTTCCAGCACATTGCGCAACTCGCGAATGTTCCCCGGCCAGGCGTGCTGCCCCAGCAGCTCCAGGGCTTCGCGATTGAGTTCATGCTGGCTGCGCAGCTCTTCAAGAATCGCTTCACTTAGGGCTGGCAAATCGTCCAGCCGTTCACGCAGTGGCGGCACCTGAATCGGCAGCACATTGAGCCGGTAGTACAAGTCGGCGCGGAACTCGCCGCGCTTGATCGCCGCCTCCAGATCCGTCGAGGTCGCGGCAATCACCCGCACATCGCTCTGGATCACGTCGTTGGAACCTACGGGTTCGAATTCTTTTTCTTGAAGCACCCGCAACAACTTGCTTTGCAGTGGCAGCGGCATGTCGCCGATTTCGTCGAGAAACAGCGTCCCGCCCTGAGCAATCTGCAATTTGCCGGTGCGGCCCTTGCGGTCGGCTCCGGTGAAGGCGCCGGGCGCGGTGCCGAAGAACTCGGCCTCGAGCAGCGCTTCAGGAATTGCCGCACTGTTGATGCTGACGAAGGCCTTGTGCGCCCGGGGCGAAGCGCCGTGGATCGCCTGGGCCAGCAACTCCTTGCCGCTGCCGGTCTCACCCAGCAGCAGAACCGGTGACTCGGCACTGGCGCTGCGACGGGCACGGCGTTTTACCTCCAGGCTCGCGGCGCTGGTGCCGATGAAGTGGGCGAAGTTGTATTTGGTCTGGCGGGCGCGCAGCAACGAACGGGTTGAGGCCAGCTCTTCCTGCATGCTCAGGTAGCGCTTGAGCATCGGCGACAGGCTGCGCAGTTCATCGAACAGGGCGAAGCCGATGGCGCCGATCACCGATCCAGCATCGTCATGGATCGGCAGGCGCATCACCACCAGCGGTTCTTTCGGCGTGTCCTGCATGTCCAGCAGAATCGGTCGCCCGGTGCGCACCACTTCACGCAGCAGACTGCCAGGAATCACGCTTTCACAGGGCTTGCCGATGGCCCCGGCCGCAGAGTCCAGCCCGAAGCGTCGGGCATAGCGCTCGTTCATCCAGACGATGTTCGCATCGCGGTCGACAATCACCGTGCCTTCGCTCGATTGCTCGATGATCTCGAACAACGAACGGATCGCCAGCGTGCGGACCCGTTGGTAATCCTTGAGGCTTTCGGTGGTGTTCATGGCGGCGTCCATTGGCGGAAGTCAGGTGGCGCGATTATGCCTATCCCGGATGCGCCGCCGCCAACAGCTCTTTGGTATAGGGATGCTGCGGCGAGTCGAACACGTCGTGACTGGCGCCGCGTTCGACCACTTTGCCATCCTTGATCACGATCATGTCGTGAGCGAGGGCGCGTACCACTGCCAGATCGTGGCTGATGAACAGGTACGTCAGGCCATGTTTTTCCTGAAGCTGGCGGAGCAGGGCGACCACCTGTTTCTGCACGGTGCGATCCAGTGCGGAGGTCGGTTCGTCGAGCAGGATCAGCGCCGGTTTGAGCACCAGTGCCCGGGCAATGGCGATACGCTGACGCTGGCCACCGGAAAATTCGTGGGGGTAGCGATGACGGCTGTCGGGGTCGAGGCCGACTTCCTTGAGCACCCGAATCACCTGGGCGTCGCACTCATCGGCGGTGGACTGGCAGTGTACCTCCAGCCCTTCGCTGATGATCTGTGCCACCGACATGCGTGGGCTGAGGCTGCCGAACGGGTCCTGAAACACCACCTGCATCTGCCGGCGCCATGGGCGCATTTGCTTCTGGTTCAGGTCATCGAGGGACTGGCCCTGAAAGCGGATGCTGCCTTCGGAATCGAGTAAGCGCAGGATTGCCTGACCCAGCGTTGACTTGCCCGAGCCGGATTCACCGACGATGCCCAACGTTTTGCCACGCTGGATGTTCAGACTGATACCGTCAACGGCACGCAGGTATTGCTTGCGCTGGAACAGCCCGCCGCCCACCGTGAAATCAACCCGCAGGTCATCGACTTCCAGCACGTTTTCCCGTTCGTCCCGGGGAAGCGCTTCTCCCTCGGGTTCGGCGTTGAGCAACACGCAGCTGTAAGGGTGTTTCGGCTCTGTGAACAGGGTTTCGCACGGTGCCTGCTCGACGATTTCCCCGGCCTTCATCACGCACACCCGTTGAGCGATGCTGCGCACCAGATTGAGGTCATGGCTGATCAGCAGCAGCGACATGCCAAGCCGTTGCTGCAGGGATTTGAGCAGCACCAGGATCTTGCGCTGCACGGTGACGTCGAGGGCCGTGGTCGGCTCGTCGGCGATCAACAGTTCCGGTTCGCAGGCCAGAGCCATGGCGATCATGACGCGTTGTCGCTGGCCGCCGGACAATTGGTGGGGGTAAGCCTTCAACCGTTCTTTCGGTTTCTGGATGCCGACCAGTTCGAGCAGTTCGAGAATACGTTTCTGCGCCTCTTTGCCGCCCAGGCCACGGTGCAGCAGCAGGGTTTCGCCAATCTGCTTTTCGATGGTGTGCAGCGGGTTGAGCGAGGTCATCGGCTCCTGGAAGATCATCGCGATGCGGTTGCCCCGCAAGTCGCGCAAGGTCTTGGGATCAGCTCCCACCAGCTCCTGGCCGCGATAGCGAATGCTGCCGGTGGTCTGGGCTTCGCTGTCCGGGAGCAGTTGCAGGATCGAGTGGGCTGTCACCGATTTGCCCGACCCCGACTCGCCGACCAGTGCCAGACACTCGCCGGGGCGGATATCCAGGCACAGATTGCGCACCACGGTCTGGCCATTGAAGGCGACGCTGAGGTCACGGATTTCGATCAGGTTGTCAGTCATTTCAAGGATCCGTTCATGAGCGCGGGTCAAAGGCATCGCGCAACGCTTCGCCGATGAATACCAACAAGGACAGAATCAACGCGAGGGTGAAAAACGCCGTCAATCCCAGCCACGGTGCTTGCAGGTTCTGTTTGCCCTGGCCGATCAACTCGCCCAGCGACGCACTGCCGGCGGGCATGCCGAAACCCAGGAAATCCAGCGCGGTCAGGGTGGAAATCGCCCCGGTCAGAATGAACGGCAGGTAGCTCAACGTGGCATTCATCGCATTGGGCAGGATGTGCCGGAAGATCACCTTGCGGTCGGTCAGGCCCAGCGCCCGCGCAGCCTTGACGTATTCGAGGTTGCGCCCGCGCAGGAATTCGGCCCGCACCACATCCACCAGCGCCAGCCATGAAAACAGTGCCATGATCCCCAGCAGCCACCAGAAGTTCGGCTCGACAAACCCCGACAGAATGATCAGCAGGTACAGCACCGGCAGCCCCGACCAGACTTCGAGCAGGCGCTGACCGAGCAAGTCGATCCAGCCGCCGTAATAGCCTTGCAGGGCGCCGGCCGCGATGCCGATCAGGGCGCTGACGAAGGTCAGCATCAGCGCGAACAGGATCGACACCCGCGCGCCGAAAATCACCCGTGCCAGCACGTCCCGCGCCTGATCGTCGGTGCCCAGCCAGTTGACCGAAGTCGGTGGGCTCGGCGCCGGTTTGTTGAGGTCGTAGTTCGGTGTGTCATCACTGAACGGGATCGGCGGAAACAGCAACCAGCCACCGTCCTTGCGAATCAGGTTCTGGACGTAGTCGCTGCGGTAATCGGCCTGGAACGGCAACTGGCCGCCAAATTCCTGTTCGGTGTGGCGCTTGAACACCGGGAAGTACCACTGGCCCTGATAGCTGACGACCAGCGGTTTGTCGTTGGCGATCAGTTCGCCACCGAGGCTGATCACGAACAGACCAATGAACAACCACAGCGACCACCAGCCCCGACGGTTTTTCTTGAAGCGTTCGAAACGGCGACGGCCCAGAGGCGAGAGCTTGAACATCAGGCATTCCTCGCGGCGAAGTCGATGCGCGGATCGACCAGCGTGTAGCACAGGTCGCCGATCAGTTTTATCAGGAGGCCGAACAGGGTGAAGATGAACAGCGACCCAAACACCACTGGATAGTCGCGGGACACGGCCGCTTCGTAGCTCATGCGCCCGAGGCCGTCGAGGGAGAAGATCACCTCGATCAGCAACGAACCAGCGAAGAACACGCTGATGAAGGCTTGGGGAATGCCCGACACCACCAGCAACATCGCGTTGCGAAACACATGGCCATACAGCACCCGGCGTTCGCTCAGGCCTTTGGCGCGAGCGGTGACCACGTACTGACGGGTGATTTCATTGAGGAACGAGTTCTTGGTGAGGATGGTCAGGGTCGCGAAGCCACCAATCACCAGTGCAGTGACCGGCAGAACAAGGTGCCAGAAGTAGTCGGCAACCTTGCCCAGCGTCGACAGCGACTCAAAGTTGTCCGAAACAAGCCCGCGCACCGGAAACCAGTTCAGCGACGTACCGCCGGCAAACACAACGATCAGAAACATCGCGAATAGAAACGCCGGCATCGCGTAACCGATGATGATCGCCGTACTGCTCCAGATATCGAAATGACTGCCGTGGTGCACGGCTTTGCGAATGCCCAGCGGGATCGATACCAGATAGGTGATCAGCGTCGCCCACAACCCGAGGGAAATGGTCACCGGCATTTTCTGCAGGATCAGGTCGGTAACCGTGGCGCCACGGAAGAAGCTCTTGCCGAAATCCAGCTGCGCATAGTTCTTGAGCATCAGCCACAGGCGTTCATGGGCCGGTTTGTCGAAGCCGTACTGTTTTTCGATGTCCTTGATCAGCTGCGGATCAAGGCCCCGGCTGGCGCGGGAGGTGCTGCTCATGGTTTCGCTTGCACCACCGCCGACATTGGCGCCACCGATGCCTTGCAAATGAGCGATGGCCTGTTCCACCGGACCGCCCGGGGCGGCCTGGATGATCACGAAATTGACCAGCAGAATGATCACCAGGGTCGGGATGATCAGCAGCAGGCGCCGCAGTATGTAAGCCCACATCAGTGCGGCCCTCCGGGTCTGCCACGGCTGATCTTCTCGGCCGTCATCTGCTGGTTGGTCAGCGGCGTGCTGCTGATTTCCCACCAGCTCTCGATCGCTTCGTCATTGCTCGCCTGCACGGTCGGGATGCCGAAGCGGTTCCACCAAACGGTCGAGGTGCCGGGCGGGTAATAATTGGGGATCCAGTAGTAGTTCCATTGCAGCACCCGGTCCAGCGCGTGGGCGTAATGCAGCATATCTGGCTGGGTCGAGGCGCGGATCAGACCGTTGATCAAGGTGTCGACTGCCGGGTTTTTCAGCACCATATAGTTGTTGGCGCCAGGATCGTTGGCCGAGGCGGACCCGAAGTAGTTGAGCAGCTCACCACCGGGCGATGTGGTGACCGGGTAGCCCGTGACAATCATGTCGTAGTCGCGGCTCATCAGTCGGTTGACGTATTGCGAGGAGTCGATGCGGCGGATGTCGAGGTTGATGCCGATCTGTTTCAGCGTGCGCTTGTAGGGCAACAGCAGTCGGTCCATGCCGTTCTGGCTGACCAGGAAGGTGAAGCTCAGCGGCTCGCCCTGCGCGTTGACCAATTGGTCGCCGTCGGGTTTCCAGCCCGCCTGTTCAAGCAGTTCGAGTGCCTGAAGCTGCTTGTCACGGATCAGTCCGCTGCCGTCGGTTTTCGGCGCCTCGAAGACCTTCGTGAATACCTCGTCGGGGATTTGTCCGCGCAGTGGTTCAAGGATCTTCAGTTCGGCAGCGTCCGGCAGTTCACTGGCAGCAAGGGCGCTGTTGGAAAAGTAACTCTGCTGGCGGATGTACATGTTGCGCATCATCTGCCGGTTGCTCCATTCGAAGTCCCAGAGCATGGCCAGGGCCTGACGTACGCGGCGGTCCTGGAACATCGGTTTTTGCAGATTGAACACGAAGCCCTGGGCCGATTGCGGTGCCTCGGTTGCCAGGTGAGCCTTCTGCAGGCGCCCGTCGCTCAGGGCCGGGCTGTCGTAGCCGATCGAGTAGCCGGTAGCGGAAAATTCGCGGTTGTAGTCGTAGGCGCCGCCGCGCAACACCTGGCGGGCGACATCGGTGTCGCCGAAGTACTCGATGCTGAAGTGATCGAAATTGTAGAGCCCGCGGCTGACCGGCAAATCCTTACCCCACCAGTCGCCATTGCGCTCGAAGGTGATACTGCGTCCGGAGTCGACTTTTCCGACTCGGTACGGGCCGCTGCCCAGCGGAGGTTCATAGCCGCCACCGCCAGCGAAATCCCGGGTCTTCCACCAGTGCTCGGGAAACACCGGCAGGGTCGCGATATCCAGTGGCAGGGTGCGGTTTTCATTGCTTTTGAAATCGAAGCGCACAGTGAGCGGCGCCTCGACTTCAACGCCTTTGACGTCGGCGAACTGGGTGCGATAGCGCAGGCTGCCCTGGGTCATCAGCAAATCGTAGGTGTAGCGCACGTCTTCGGCGGTGATCGGTTTGCCGTCGGCGAAGCGAGCCTTGGGGTTGATGAAGAAGCGCAGGGACAGACCGTCCTCGGAACGCTCCATCTTTTGTGCCACCAGTCCGTAGACGGTGTAGGGCTCGTCCATCGAGCGCTGGGCCAGCGGGGAATACAGCAGGCCATCGATCTGGGTGACGCCGATGCCTTTGTCAATGTAGGGCAGGACATGGTCGAAGTGACCGATTTCGATCGCCGAGCGGCGCATCGTTCCGCCCTTGGGGGCCTGCGGATTGGTGTAGTCGAAGTGACTGAAATTGGCCGGATACTTTGCCGGTTCGCCGTAAACGGTCAATGCATGCTGCGGTGCAGCGCTCACACCGGCGGCGCTCATCAGCAGAGCCACGGCAGTGAACATCAAAGTGGAGAAAGCCAGTCGCATTGTCAGCCTTAGAGCCGGGTAATCGATAAGCGCAATTTGTACGCGAGCGCAGCGCTGTTCGCCAGTCGCGTGGTGTAACCAAAACACAACGGCCCGCCATCTGGCGGGCCGTTACACAGCTCAGCGGACGAAGGATCAGTCCTGACGGCTGGTGACTTCCAGCAGGTGATAACCGAACTGGGTCTTGACCGGCCCCTGGACGACATTGATCGGGGCGCTGAAAACCACGGTATCGAATTCCTTGACCATCTGGCCCGGGCCGAACGAGCCCAGATCACCGCCCTGACGGCTGGACGGGCAGGTGGAGTTGGCTTTGGCGACTTCAGCGAAATCGGCGCCGGCTTCGATCTGGGCCTTGAGTTCGTTGCACTTGTCTTCGCTGGAAACCAGGATGTGGCGGGCGGTGGCTTTAGCCATGGGAAAAATCTCCAATCAAATCAGTAAAGGGTGGAGCCTACCGGATTCAGTGGCCGATTTCTCGGCAAAGTTCCGTTCGGCTGTCTGAGGCCGGCTCTCAGAGATTAGCTGCCTGCAGGCGCAAGGCATGCTCGACGTACAACTGGATTGAATCGGCTGAGCCGGCAGGCTCACCGGAGGCCCGACGCAAGCTACGCAAGTGATCAAATGGGTAGTCGGAACGGATCACGGTGCCCAGATGAGAGCTGAAGCGGCCCACAAAACCGTCGTTCTGGCCAGGCTCGGTAATGAAGTACTGCGAAAGTGCCCGGCAGATGCCCTGAATCGGGTCGAGTGTTTGCAGATTCATTTCCGGCACGACGCCACTCCAGGAATAGTAGCGGACGCCATTGACCCGTTCGGCTCCCTGCGCGCCCCAGCTATCTGGCAGGGCTTGCGGATATTTGTCATTGAAATCCCCGACCCCTACGGTCGTCAGTGCATTCAATGCGGCCAGCGCATTTTTCGGCAGGGCTGTGGTTCCACCGAGCAGGCATAGAAAGTCGGAAAACAGCGTGGCCACATTCTGCGCGACGCTCTCTGGCAACCTTCCGGGAATCAGTGCCTTGCGCAAGAAGTCCGCGAGCTCCGAGCCGTGGTTCGGTCCACTGACCGAAGTCACGGAAGCAACCCTTTGTGGGGCAACCGCTGCGGCATAGCGAGCCGCCAATGCGCCCTGACTATGACCGATCAGGTTGACTTTGCTCGCGCCTGTGCCTCTGAGCACAGAATCAATTTGCCCGAGCAGTTGTTTGCCTCGTACTTCATTGTAATGAATGGCTGACAGGTGCGGCACGAACACCTGCACGCCGACGGCCTTCAGCGCCTGTTTGACGTCGTGGAACAGCTCAAAAGGGCCGATGTGCTCGAATCCGAACAGACCGTGCGCCAGCAGGATGGGATAAAGAGTTGTGGCATTTCGTTGCATTTTTCATCCTTGATCGCAGAAGTTCATCGATATTTGCACGGTGCCACTCTAAAACAGTCGTGGAGCTCACGATGTATGAAGAGTCCCGGTTCAGCACCGGAAACTGGATCAGCACCTGAACGAAACTTCCCTGATGTTTGAAGTCCAGATCGGAATGTTTGGACATCTCCTGCGTTGCCCCATGTGTTTTTCCTGCCGTTGCCTACTTCATGTGATGCACTTGCCCGCGTTCTGCACAGCGAATGGACGACATTAAATTTTTGATGAAGCGGCTTGAATAGAGGCTCTTCGACGCAGCAAGCCAGCTGCAGGGTATTTCCAGGGAGTGGAGCTACGAATGAATACGCAGAACGTGCAGGACGCGACGCAAGGCAACGTTTTGGTCGCAACAGTGATCGAGTCATCCGGGCAGTTTTGCAGTCATGAGCCGGTTGACTCACTGCCCGCTGTCACCCTCGACGCTGTGGAGGATGCGGTTCTTGATCCTTCGCGGAACAAGGTCGTTGTGCGGATTGCGCCTTATCCCGATATGGCTTGCGGCGACAGGGTGGTATTGAGTTGGCACGGTCTTGATATCGAGGGCATGCCGTACCGAAACGAAGGCGTTCGATTCGTCAGCGAAGCCCAGTTGGGAAAGGAAATTGTATTTGTCGTCAGAAGCTCTCACATCGCGGCATTGGACGGCGGTTCACTGGAGGTCTTCTGGACATTGACCAGCGCTTCAAGGCCGATGCCGGTGACCTCCGCTCGAGAACGACTGGATGTCGGAGATGTTCGTTACAGTCTGCTGCCGGCCATCATTGACGATGCTGTCGGAGGGAATCTTGAGCCTGCGCGCGTCATCGATGGAACTACGGTCACCCTGCAGCCTTACGCCGGAATGACAGCGGGAGACCGGGTGGCGTTGATCTGGCAAGGTCCCGTAGAGCACGCGTCCTTTCGGGACTGTCTGATCGTCGAATCCTTTGCTGTTGGAGAGCCGCTGGTATTCGGTGTCGACCCACAATTCATCGCCCCGCACCTGGGTGGAGAGGTGGTGGTTCAATACTGCATAGAACAGAAAAGTGGTGCGATTCGTGAGTCAGGGGTTACGCGAGTCAACATTGCTCCGCTGGTGCGGGGCGAACTGACCGCGCCACAAGTGTTGGAGGCGGAAGGCAGGATACTCGACGTAAAGGACACCATTGACGGCGTCAGTGTGGTGATCGGCAATGCGCAGCTGGAGGTTGGAGAGCTGGTTTATCTCAAGTGCGATGGAGAGTTCTTCTTTCATCGTGATGATCGGGAAATCGGCAGCGGGATGGAAGTTGAGCCGCTCGTCTTTATCGTTCCCCATCGATTCTGGCGTGAACACATCAATACGGTCGTGCGTGTGTCTTATTCCGTCGAGCGACTGGACGATGTCAGCCAGGTTTCCGAGGGTGTCTTGTTGCACGTACAGGAATGATCAAACAGCCTTCCGCGCGTATCTGCTACGGAAGGCTGCTTTTGCAATCAAGGCAGAGGTTGTGTCCGAAGGCGGTCGGCTGCATTGAGCAGCAGGTGTTCCGTGGCACTGATGCCCAGGCAGCCATCGGTCACGGACACGCCGTAACGCAACGACTCGCTCAGAGGCTGGCATCCTTCGAACAGGTGCGACTCGATCATCATGCCGACCAGTGAGCGGTCGCCTTGCAGGCGTTGTTCCAGCACATCGTTGAATACTTCCGGCTGACGCAGAGGGTCCTTACCGCTGTTGGCGTGACTGCAATCGACCATGATCCGGCTCGGGATTTTCAGTCGGCTCAGTTCGGTATGGATTCGGGACACGCTGGCGCGATCGTAGTTTGGCCCTTGATGGCCGCCGCGCAGGACCAGGTGCGTGTCCGGGTTGCCCGAAGTCGGAATGATTGCCGGATGGCCCTGGCTGTCTACGCCGAAATGGCGATGTGGATGAGCCGCCGAGCGCATTGCGTCGACGGCAATGGATACGCCGCCATCGGTGCCGTTCTTGAAGCCGACCGGCATGCTCAGTCCGCTGGCCATCTCGCGATGAATCTGTGATTCGGTTGTTCGCGCACCGATGGCAACCCAACTGAGCAGGTCGTCGAAGTAGCCAGCAGCCATGGGTTGCAGAAGTTCGGTGGCAACAGGTAGGCCGAGGCGGATCATTTCCAGCATCAGTTCGCGTGACAACGTCAGGCCGGCGGCCATGTCGTCGCTGCCGTCCAGATGGGGATCGTACGCGAGACCCTTCCAGCCGACGGTGGTGCGGGGTTTTTCGACGTAGGCACGTATCACGAGCAGCATTTCCTGACTGACGTCGTTGGCCAGTCGGGCAAGTTTTTCGGCGTATTCGAGCGCTGATTCGGGATCGTGAATGGAGCAAGGGCCGACAACGACCAGCAAACGGTGGTCTTCGCCGTTGAGAATGGCGCGGATGGCCTGGCGGTGATTGGCAACCTGCTGGTTCAAGGCATTGCTCAGGGGCAATTGCTGCTTGAGTTGCAGCGAACTGGGCAGACGCAGGGTCAATGCTTCGTTGGCCGGGTTCAGGGTGGACAGTGGCAGAGCAGAAACGGACGAGTTCATATTCGGTCTTCCTGGGCTGGTCGCGGGTCTTTCCCGCCGACTCGGCCCTATTGGGGTGTTCGACAGTTGGCCGTATTGGCTACATGTGTTGGCTTGCCACCTGTGGGTGACCGATCGGAGGCGGCAGGCTGTCCCGAGCGGAGGCTGCTAAATCGCCAGGCGGTAAAACTGTCGTAGCGGTAATAAGTGGCGTAGTTCATGTCGTGATTCCTCAAATGTCTGGTGTGTCGCTGAAAGTTCAGGGCCTGAAAAAACAAAACCCCCGGTCGGGAGGCCGACCGGGGGTTGAGAATTCTCTGGTAGGCGACCCGTCTATATGGGCGCCGTGTGGGTATCAGGCGCGCCAGTGGCTAAACCAATACCCAAAATAAAAGCTGGCTGGAGCGCAAATGTTGTTCACGCGCGCAGCCGCAACCGAGCGCTGGGCGCTAGTGGCAAGAAGCTGTGCAAGGGCGTTGAACATGATGTGTCTCCGATGAATGCGCCGAGCTTACTAGAGCCTGATGCGCGTCAGCAATCAGAAAATGCTATTGAAGGTACAAGACGTCCTCTATCGGTTGAGCCTTCGGCAAGCTATGACACACTCTGCCGTTTTCAGCGGTTCAAGGTTGAGTCGCGTCGAGGTTGGCATCAGGGGAGGGCAAGGCATGACGGTGGTGGATGTGCAAACAAGGTTTCATTTGCGACCGGCGACGCCCGATGACCTGTCGTTTACGCGAGAAATCAGTTGCCAGAACATGCTCCGCTATTACATCAGCTACGATCTGCTGTGGCAGGACGAAGCTTTCGATATCGCCTGGGCCGGGCGCGAAAACTGGATGATCGAATGCGATGGCAGGCCTGTAGGCTATTTCAGCCTCAGTCGTGATGCTCGCGCGTTGTACATTCGCGAGTTACAGGTCTGCGGGGGATTTCAGGGACAAGGTGCAGGTTCCTGGGCGATCGATCAGGTTGTTGCAATTGCGCACCTTGAACGTCGCCCGGCATTGCGTCTGACAGTGTTCAAGAACAATCCGGCGCAAAACCTGTATCGCAGAAAGGGAATGGTTGTGCAGGGCGAGGACGAGTGTTTCCTGAGGATGCATCTCGAATTCAGTACACGTGTGCTCTGAAACGCACGGCCGGCAAGCCCTGAATGATGAATTGAAACTTTTTATATGCTGCTTGCCGCTAGGTCTGTCTGGCACTTTTTGCTAAGGTGTCCGGCATCCCAATAAGACCATATCGCGAGGTGTCTGCTTGATTAGGGTGCTAGTGGTCGATGACCATGATCTCGTTCGTACGGGCATTACACGGATGCTGGCCGATATCGATGGCCTGCAAGTGGTTGGCCAGGCCGAGTCCGGGGAAGAATCCCTTATCAAGGCCCGTGAGCTGAAGCCAGACGTGGTGCTGATGGACGTCAAGATGCCTGGCATCGGCGGCCTGGAAGCCACGCGCAAACTGTTGCGCAGCCATCCGGACATCAAGGTGGTTGCAGTCACCGTGTGCGAGGAAGATCCGTTCCCTACCCGATTGTTGCAGGCGGGAGCCGCGGGTTACCTGACCAAGGGTGCTGGATTGCCGGAAATGGTACAGGCTATCCGCCTGGTCTTTGCCGGTCAGCGCTACATCAGTCCGCAAATTGCCCAGCAACTGGCGATCAAGTCCTTCCAGCCAACCAACGATTCTCCGTTCGATGCCTTGTCGGAGCGGGAAATCCAGATTGCCTTGATGATTGTCGGGTGCCAGAAGGTGCAGATCATTTCCGACAAATTGTGCCTGTCGCCAAAAACCGTAAACACCTACCGTTATCGCATTTTCGAGAAGCTTTCGATCAGCAGTGATGTCGAGCTGACGCTTCTGGCAGTTCGTCACGGCATGGTTGATGCCAGCCTCTGACCATGACTGAAACATTCGATTCCGGCGCCTTCCTGTCGACTGTCAGCGGGCGCCCCGGCGTTTACCGCATGTTCGACAGCGATGCGCGTCTGTTGTACGTCGGCAAGGCCAAGAATCTGAAGAAGCGCCTGGCCAGTTACTTTCGAAAAACCGGACTGGCCCCCAAAACCGCCGCGCTGGTCGGGCGAATCGCCCAGGTCGAAACGACCATTACCGCCAACGAAACCGAAGCCCTGCTGCTTGAGCAAACGCTGATCAAGGAGTGGCGGCCGCCGTACAACATCCTGTTGCGCGACGACAAGTCTTATCCGTATGTGTTTCTGTCTGACGGACAATTCCCTCGCCTGAGCATTCATCGCGGTGCCAAGAAGGCCAAGGGCAAGTACTTCGGGCCTTATCCGAGTGCCGGGGCAATTCGCGAAAGCCTCAGCCTTCTGCAGAAGACATTCTTTGTGCGTCAGTGCGAAGACAGCTACTACAAGAACCGGACGCGTCCGTGCCTGCAGTACCAGATCAAACGCTGCAAGGCTCCCTGTGTCGGGCTGGTCGAGCCTGAGGTTTACGCCGAAGACGTGCGGCACTCGGTGATGTTCCTCGAGGGGCGCAGTCATGCGCTGACCAACGAACTGTCCACGGCGATGGAAGAGGCTGCAATCAACCTTGAGTTCGAGCGCGCTGCCGAACTGCGCGATCAGATTGCATTGCTGCGTCGGGTTCAGGATCAGCAGAGCATGGAAGGCGGGACTGGCGATATCGATGTGATCGCAGCTTTCGTCAACCCCGGTGGCGCCTGCGTGCATTTGATCAGCGTGCGGGGAGGGCGGGTTCTGGGCAGCAAGAACTTTTTCCCGCAGGTCGGGATCGAGGAAGACGTTGCCGAAGTCATGGCTGCGTTTCTTGGCCAGTATTTCATCAGCAGCCCCGAGCGCGATTTGCCCAGTGAACTGATCGTCAATGTCGTTCATGAAGACTTTCCCACATTGATCGAAGCGATCCAGGAGCTGCGCGGGCGCGAACTGTCCATCAGTCATCGGGTTCGCGGTACGAGGGCGCGCTGGCAACAGCTGGCCGTGACCAATGCCGAACAGGCGCTGGGTGCGAGGCTCGCGAACCGTCAGCACGTTGCGGCCCGTTTCGAGGCATTGGCCGAGGTGCTGAAGCTGGACGAGCCACCGCAGCGCCTGGAGTGCTACGACATCAGCCACTCCAGCGGCGAGGCAACCGTTGCGTCCTGTGTGGTATTCGGGCCAGAAGGGCCGATCAAATCGGATTACCGCCGATACAACATCGAAGGCGTGACGGCGGGTGATGATTATGCCGCCATGCACCAGGCGTTGACCCGGCGCTTCAGCAAGCTGAAGGACGGTGAGGGCAAGTTGCCGGACATTCTGTTGGTGGACGGCGGCAAAGGGCAGTTGTCGATGGCGCGCGATGTGCTCAACGAACTGGCCGTGCCGGACCTGATCCTGCTGGGTGTAGCGAAAGGTGCGACGCGCAAGGCTGGGTTCGAGACTTTGTATCTGAATGATGCCGCGCACGAATTCACGTTGCGTGGCGACTCTCCAGCGTTGCACCTGATTCAGCAGATTCGTGACGAAGCTCACCGCTTTGCGATCACTGGACACCGTGCGCGCCGTGGCAAAACCCGTCGTACGTCGACGCTGGAAGGCGTGGCAGGCGTGGGGCCGACTCGGCGCAGGGACTTGTTGAAACATTTTGGTGGATTGCAGGAGCTGTCTCGTGCAAGCATCGAAGAGATCGCCAAAGCGCCGGGGATCAGCAAAAAGCTAGCAGAGTCGATTTATGCAAACCTGCATAGTGAGTAGAATGCCCATTCACCTCGTAGCCAGTTGTGCCGATGAATATCCCTAATCTGATTACCGTTCTCCGTGTCCTGCTCATCCCGATCTTCATTTTGCTGTTCTATCTGCCTTACCAGTGGAGTTATCTGGCCTCAAGTTCGGTCTTTGCCTTCGCAGCGGCAACGGACTGGCTGGATGGTTATCTGGCGCGACGCCTGGAGCAAAGCACTCCGTTTGGAGCGTTTCTGGATCCTGTCGCTGACAAACTGATGGTTGCTGTTGCACTGGTGTTGCTGGTGCAGGAACACGGCAACCTGTGGCTCACGTTGCCGGCGGCTGTCATCATCGGTCGCGAGATCGTCGTTTCGGCGTTGCGTGAGTGGATGGCCGAACTTGGTGCGCGGGCTCATGTGGCTGTATCGAACCTGGGCAAATGGAAAACCGCTGCGCAAATGCTTGCACTGGTGATCCTTCTGGCCAATCCCAAGGTTTTCAGCTTCTGGGTTTTCATCGGTTACACGTTGCTGATGGTTTCTGCAGGCCTGACCTTGTGGTCGATGGTTCAATACCTTCGGGCTGCCTGGCCGCATCTGAAGACCGATGTTGAAAAGAAATAAAACTTTTTTGAATCAAAGGGTTGACGGCGCTTCTGATTTCTATAGAATGCGCCACACCAAGCGGGAATAGCTCAGTTGGTAGAGCACGACCTTGCCAAGGTCGGGGTCGCGAGTTCGAGTCTCGTTTCCCGCTCCAAGTTTTACAGCGTTTGTTGTTGCGCTACTGACAGCAAATGTTTTTGAGGCCGAGTAGCAAAATGGTTATGCAGTGGATTGCAAATCCACCTACGCCGGTTCGATTCCGACCTCGGCCTCCACTATAAATAAGCTCCGTAGATCCATGATTTACGGAGCTTTTTTTTATTGCATTGTGCTGAAAGATTTAGTCTTTAAAACGGCCTTTGCCAACTTGCTTCACGGGGGAGTGATGTATATATTTCCCCCTCTGCTGTACGGGCAGCAATCTGTCAGGATTGTGAACCGGCATCAGGGCAACGCAGTACCGCGCTACCGCCCGAATGGCGAAACTGGTAGACGCATGGGACTTAAAATCCCCCGCTCGTAAGGGCGTGCCGGTTCGATTCCGGCTTCGGGCACCATCTTGAATCAAGGGTTTGCGGGCGAAAGCTGATGCAAACCCTTGTTTGTTTCTGGGTCGCAATTTTGACAGTGGTCCGCAATTCACTTCGTGGCATGACTTTTTGCCCTTGCGATTCCGAATGTACTGCTCGGTCATCACAACAGTAGTATGCACAAGTTGATCCTTGGCCTGCATGATATCACCACTCGATTCCGCTTTGTCGGTACCGGCCTTGGCGCTTAAGTCACGCATTTGGAACTCGGCCTTTTCGACTCCAGCGGCCTCCTGGGCCACATCAAACCGCCTCCGAAACATCGCCTCCGTGCCATCCTCTGTCACGATCAGCCGCGTCGAGCGGACCTTGTGCCCAGCTTTCTTGGCCATGATTCGATCAATCAAAACTTTCAGCTCACCAATTACCTCGATGCGCCTTTTGGCCTTCGTTTTCCCCTGAAGAACCCAGATCTGACTATCCCGGACGTCCCGCTCGTTCATCACGCGGTGTCTGTGACCCTTTGGCCGCTCAGGTAGCCCAGGTCCATTGCATCTTGCAACCCTGGGTCAGCGTTGTCGTAGACGCGTTTGAACAGTTCGTCTTCGATTTAGGTGGCTCGCCCAGCTTCTTTGTTGCCCTTGATGCCTGAGCAAGGGTTGGCAAGCGGGGTATAGCCTTTGTCCCGGGCGTAATTCCAGATCGCACTGAGCAGGGCTTTCTCACGGTTTGCGCAGACGGGGGCGGATCTTCGCCAGGTAAGGTACTGGCGCACGCGCAGGGGCTGGATTGTTTCCAGCGGATCCGGCGGAACGTCGAAGAGCGCCATCAAGTTCTTCAGCTCGCGGGCATTGTCTTTCTGGGTGCTTTTCGCCTTGGTGGGCACTACGTCGACCATGTACTTTTCTGCGACGTATCGGAACGTGACGACCTCGGCGACCAGGTCAGCGGCTGTCCGGTCACGCTCCTGCTTGGCGTATTCCATGATTGCCAGGCCTTAGTCGCTGCCCAGTGCGATCTCTTTGCGGTCCTTTCCTCCGGTGTCGTAGTAATAGTAGATGCGGCCGCTGGCCTTCTTGCGCTCTCTCAGCCGAGCTATGGAGCCTGGCTTGCTTGGTTTCGTCCCATCTCAACTGGCCTTTCTTGGCGGCCATACTGGTTTTCAGCTTCGTAGCTACCGACGGTTGTGACTGCCAGAGTTGTCACCGCTGGCCAGCCATTGCGTTTGATTGAGTGCCGGATTCCGTTTTACTTCAGGTTCAGGATCTGCCCTGCCTTGGTCCGCGCGCCGGTCATCTCGCAAACCTCTTCGTGCGATAAAAATTGAATGTTCATGAGCTTTCCTAGCCGCGCTCGGCGGCAGAAAGTGGTTATTCGGTAGTGATTAACTATTAGAGGAGTTCGGCGGGGACTTTGACCGTGGCGCCGAGCTTGGCGAAGACCACGGCGCGGAAAACTGCGATGGTTCGGGTTTCGCCGGGCTGGCGGTTGAATGGATCGTTCGTTGCGTCGGCCAGCCACAAGTTCCGGTGGCCGACATCGACCCAGACGCCGTACTTCTCGATCAGTTGCTCTGCGTCGGGCACGGCGAACAGATCCAGTTGGGCCGCGCCGGGCTGCTGCTCACCCTCGATCGCGTTGATTGCCCAATCCAGCACCGGGCCGGCCAGTTCCTCGGTGCGGACGTTGACCGGGCGGCTCATGGACGCCGGATTTTATAGCAGTAGACGTAGGTGAACCAGGCGAGGGCAATCATGGCGTCACCTCTGAGGCTTCTGGAATATCCTCGAACTTGTAAGTCTTAATGACGTGCTCTCCGACCCCGGAGACCTTGATGAATTTTGCCTCTTCAACCCAGGGGTACGCATCTGGCTCGCCGTGTTTGCCGCCGCCGCTCATCTCACAAAAGGCAAGAGCACGGCCATCGGGTAGGATGAAGGCCCTCACATCGACCTCGTAGTTGCGCCCCCAACTGTGGTGGCACCAAGAAGCGATGCCGCGAACTTCCTCAGGCTCATAACGCACTTCGTTGATGGCGTCGTCATGCTCGTTTTCGTCGAACAGGGTGTCGAGTACTTCGCCTGGTGCAGCGGACAGAAAAGCATTGTCGATATTTCTGTCCTACCCATCATCGGTGAACGTGTAGAAGTAGTCGAATTCAAGCCCCTTGCGCATGACGAGCAGCTTCGCCATCTGGCTTGCAGTGAGTGTGATCAGTGAGTGGTGGATTTTTGCATCGAGCATAAGGGGTCCTTGCCGCTATAGCGGCTGACTTTGAAGGGGGGAGGGGAAGCCGCAGGCGGCCAGAAGGCCGCCTGCGGTAAAACGTTTATACGAGTCACTTCGCTTCAGCAGAAAGACCAAACACCAAAATGGTGTGCGATAGCCGCAATGATTGAAGCGAAGACTATGCCGGAGAAAATGAGCTGATTGCTTTCTTCTTCCGGTTTGACGTTACAGCAACGACACACGCATTTACGTATCATCAAAGAGCACCTCTCTTACGTTCATTGAGTAATGGAATGATCCACACACTTATGTAATGAGACGCGAAAGGGCCCTATTTGGTGTTTTTCTTGTACCGTTCGTCGGGCCTGTGAGATTTATGAGGATATTTGCTCGCCGACTACTATCAGGTTTAACTTTTCCTGACGCAGCGCTTGCTGGACCGCCTCGACAACGCGGCGCAGATATGTGAATTCGTGGTTTCCTTGACAGCCTTGTCGCCGACGGGGTAGTGCCACTCATCATCGAAAAGTTCGGTCTGCAACTTGCAGTGATGCAAGCATTCGTTCGGTGACTCGACGCTGCGCAAAGCATTGATGTCGTGCCAAAGCTCACGGGCCTCATCCTTGCTCAGCTCATCCAGCTCATCCAGCTCCCAGTCGTGACGGCCGGTCTGTTGGCGGCGCCGTTGGACAATGCACTTTTTCGCGAGTTAATGGAGCGCTTTCCCGCTTTCCCGCTTTCCCGCGTGCTGCTGATCCAACGATCCAGGCAGTTCAGGACGTAGTCCCAGCCGCAGTCGGCGACAAAGTCCGCCACGTTGCACGGTCCCATGCCGCCCCAGTAGGCTCTCCAGCTTTTGTCCCGGCAGTTGATCGTGATCTTCCCTTGGGGGGGGCTCGTAGTTCGGATGGGCGTCCATAGGAACAGCGCGCTGGCCGAAGTCCTCGAGGAACACTGTGATCGAGTCAAGCCGCGGCGCGCCGGTGATCACCAGCTTCGTGACTGTCGAGCGCTCATCGGACGGTTTGTTTTCTGTGGGCACGAGGCGTCCTATGCCGGGGAATGCCCGAGCGATGGAAGTTGGCGAGGGATCAGCTACAGTTGAATGGTCATTCACAAGGAGTGCTGAAAATGACGTGTCTGATCTGCAGCTCGGAAGATAAACCATTGGGTTTCGGTGGCACTTTGGTAGAAAGGGACTGTTCGAAGTGCGGTCGTTATGGCGTCCAAACTGCGTTGATTGATCAAATGAAGGAGTTAGGCCAGCGATTTCACGTAGGCCGCACCAGGGGATATTTGGCTATGCGTATTGAAAGGGAAGAAAACCCTTGGATCACTCCGGTCGACATCAACAACCACAACCTACTCGACACCTAACTACGCCTGAGCGTCATAGGGGCGGGTCGGATGGATCAGATGCTTGCTGATAGGGCGAGAGTATCTTTGCCACCGCGTGCAATGCCGGCGTGTAGTTCGACCTTGCTTCCTGCGAGCATGCCGGCGATCTGGGCGTTCATATCCAATTCGACGCCCTTGCTTTTCCATGACTCTTTGATGTCTTTGGTGGTGAGCATTCGCTGATCAATGCCTTGTCCTGCGCCGGAATCAAGACGATGTCTCGTCCGGTGGCGGGCTGGCCGAGCGGATCATCATCGGTCTGAGGCACAAGCGCTTCCAGCTTCGACTGGACCTCCCATGCCCAAGCCAATGCAAAATGGTTGCCGGCGGTTTCGGGCGAGTAGTCATTGCGGCGTACTCCAGACCTGACAGCAGAGCATTACTCTTTGCGAGCCTAGGTGAGCTTAGTGTGCAGTGATTCATACGCATACAGGGCGATGTTCTGAGTAAGAGAAACGCCGACGAACGTCGCGCACTCGATCACCTGACCCTTTACAGAACTCCACTTTCTGCGGCGCAGGGTCGTGCAGTTGAATGCAGCCGCTACGGCGATGCTTAGCTGCTGATCCCATGGCCGCCGTTTGGCGCGGTACAGGTCCGACTCAACTTCGCCGACGTCGCTCAACTTCACGTCCATATCTGTCAGCTGATACTCACGCATCAATGCCTGAGGCTGGCGCAACGCCGTGGCAGCTTCGTTCTCGTTCTCGTTCTCGTTCTCGCTTTGCGCCAGTGCCAGGCAGTGTTTGATCTTGCGAATCGCTCGCTCGAGTTTCTTTTCGTCGAACTGTTGTGCGGACATGGGGAACCTCGCTTCTTAGGTTCAGCCCTTGAGGCGAGAGCATTAAACCCAAGATCAAAAAGTTATAGTGGCAAAAAAATGGCGTTCAGGCGAAAATTTCAGTGCAGGTCATAATAATTTGATTAAAAAGGATGTGAAGTGAGGGAGTATATTTTAATTGTAGTGGCGGTGTTTGTTCTGCTTATAACTGCTTACAGTATATATCAATTTGTTTGTGAGCGAAATGTTCCGGGTGTGACTGAGGAGATTCCTCCGATCAATAATGCTTTAATGGTTTGGATGGCCTTAGTAGTAGCGGCGGTCGTATTGTTGTCTTTCGTAATTCTTTATGGGAGGAAACTTAATTTTGAGAATAATATAGGTCAAATAGGTGATTTTTTTGGAGGGCTGATCAATCCCGTCCTAAGTTTTTTGGCACTATTGGTTTTGCTTAGAACGACGTTAATACAAACTGTCGAAGCCAGAAAGACGACCACTTTTATGGCCTCGCAGCAAAGCATTATGGAGGTGGAAAAATTTGAAAATACTTTTTTTCAGTTGCTTGATCGAGTAGAAAAATACTGCGAAGACCATTTTCGCGTTAAGCAGTCCGATAAGGCAGATGCGGTTACCAAAATTGCCGCTTTAGCAAAGTTGCTTCAGTCGCAGCGGAAGCGTCTTGACGATCTAGCATGGCGAGCTCAGTTGAGGGAGACAAAGTCGCACATTCGAACTCTGATCAAAGGTGATATTAGAAACGGTTTTTACTTGCGAACTGCAAGGGTTGTTCACTTAGTGCATGACGCTAACATCTCGTATGATTTAAAAAGTAGTTATATGAAGATCGCTAGAGATACGTTGATGCCAAATGAGAGGATTCTATTTTCAAGCATGTGTTTCGTTCGCGGAGGTAAAACAAGAGAGATTGTTCGAGAATGGGATTTCTCCTTTCTTAAACACCATGGATATGTCTCAAATCTTATGGCTGACTATTATCGAGGCTCGAAAAATGATTAATTGTAACCGTTGAGCTCGTTCAGATTGTGGCTCCCATGCTCGATTTTATGCTGCCGGGGCAGACCGAGCCGCAAGTGATCTCCATATGGGGATCCTCGCCGGCTGGCGTGATTTATCGATGTAGGTAAGAAGTAAAGTAATCAAGCAGAAAGTGGGTGTGATATGGCGCTGTTCCAAAGACTATTCCGAGCCAAGGTGCAAGAGCTGCGGACGATGTTCCTAGCAACTGGAGGGTTGGATCACAACGGCGAAAAAGGGAGTCTTCGAGAAACGTTCGTAAAAGAGTTAATACAGCTTTTTTTGCCAGTTCAATTTGGAGTTGGATCTGGCGTAATCATAGATCTCTGGGGTCGACAAAGTCCGCAAGTTGATATTTTAATATACGATAAGCGAACAATGCCACCGATTTTGGAAATCGATGGTCGTGGCATTTATCCTTTTGATTCGGTGTTGCGTGTGTTGGAAGTAAAAAGTACTGTTGATGATAGAGGTCTGAAGCAATTTTCAGAACTGCTTTGGAGTTTGAATCCCGGGAATGGAGTCGGTTTGAAAATGTCGCAAGCGGGCAAGCTCGAAAACGGAAAGATGTTCTATCCAGTTTGCTGTTTGTTTGGTTTTCAGTCGAGGTTGGCGACTTTGGCCGAAAGGTGTCGGGCGGATAAAAATATATCGCGCAGTTCAAACATCGTTTTCGTCGATGGGGTTGGATTGTATAGTCCAAAATTTCCAGAATTTATGAAGTTCGAAGATTATGATGTGGGGATTAGTATGTTCATAGGTTGGCTTTTAGAAAATATAGGTGAAACAGCTAATTCTAGAGCTGACTACAATCCTAAACCATGGCTGGCAACTGTTGGAAGTTGAAACTTCTCAGCACAATCATCAATCGCCGCAGAAGCAATCAATATCTTCTGCAAGATAGTCAAAATCGAAGTCGGTCTGCCGTGATCGTTGATCGGCAGACCAGCCCATCGTTTTGTAATCGGCGCGATCCTGTCGGACCACCTGGCCGAACCGCTCTTCAGTGCCTGACCACCAGATTACCCGCGACGGGTCATCCATGATGGTCTTGATCAACTTGCCTTCGTTCTTCTTCCTGCACAGGTCGCAGTTGCCGAAGTCTGAGTCCATGCCGAGGTCGAACGGCTGGTCCGCCCAGGAGGCACTGACATCCTCCTTGGTGATGCCGGCCGTGAAGGATGGGCAGACGTTGTCCCAGCGGGTGCCGCCGCGATCATTGGCGGCCATCATTCGGAGGTAGCGCTTCGGCTGGCCGTTTCGAAGTCCACCAGCTTGCATCAGGGCGCGTCATCCGGCTGGCCGTACACGCGGCACCACTCCATCCAGACGATGTTCACGTTCTAGCGTTTGGCGATCTGATCGATGAAAACCAGCGTTTCCTCGCGCTCCTTGCCGGTGTTCTGGAAGAACAGGTGAACGTCCGGCGGCAGAACTCCGCCATGCGCCTCGATGATTTTGTAGACCATGTGCCCGCTGGTGCGGCCACCGCTGATGCCGATCTGGGCCGGGCCCGTGATCAGGTAGGGATTCATAATTGCTCCAGACAGCTGGTTGCCTCGCCGGCTGGCGTGATTCGTATAAGTGGGGTATTTGTGTTCGGCCCGGCATGGAGCCGGTTCAGGGGGTGAAAATGGCATTCGATAAACGAACCCAGCGGTTCATCAATGGTCTCGATACGGCGAAGGCACAAGCTGCGGCAGACGGCATAGAGCTGACGCCGGAAGAGGTTGTGAAGGCTGCGATGAAAAGAGCTTTAGGATCGAAGACGGTGAAAAAGCGCAAGAAAAAGAAGGGCCGCGGCGGATCACCGTTTCTATCGGGTAGCTTCGAAAGCTCTTCCAGGTAGGCGTCGCCCTCCGTGACCGATGGTGGCAATTTGGTTTGGGTTGGGGTATTACGGGAGCCGGTATCTAGCTGGATAAATAGGAAGGCAATGAGTATTCGCAAAGCGATGATCGACAGTGCACCATTCGCAATCAGACTGGTGTGGGTGATTCTGTTGTGCGTTCCGGTGTCCTGGTTGCTTATGAGTTCCGCCGCTAAATCGGGAGTTTTAACAACTCCAGCAAGTGTGGCAGCTGCCGCTTGGATGCAGGCAATCGGTTCGATATTGGCTATCGCTGGAGCTGCTTTCTTTCCATATTTTCATGAAGCCAAGAAAGATCGAAATCGCAGTGAAAGACTGCGTCAAATTCTTCTTCTGCTCGCCAAAAATCAACAAGAACAACTCCGTCTGCTGCATAGCACGCTTTTCAACGCTGTCCATGATTTCGGCGAGGACACCATCAATCCATATCTCGGTAATCAATGGCAGATGAAGTGGCCACCGCATATTGAGGCACTGCGTTCAATTCAGATCACAGATCTTGATCCTGGTCAAGTTTACATGTTGACCGAAATGAAGGTGGGGGCTGACTTTGCTTGGTCTATTTGCTTGCGATTAAGCGACTGGAATGTCATTGGCGACAAGGAGCAAGTAGACATTCAACAAGTAAAGCATTATCTGACCATGACGAGCATCGCCGTTGCATTACTCGATCGGGGAGGGCGCGAAGGCGTTAGTTGAGCGGCCCGATAATTTCATCGCCCGGATCCCGCTTCAACTCAGCCGAGCTCTCATTCCGAAATATCCGCGCCACCTTTTCGCTTATCCGCACTTTGTGGCGCAGACTTTCCATCGCTTGGAACGACAGCGTCGGTCCAAGCGCATGAGCGTTCAAATCAGGTTCTGCACCACCTCGCTCATCTCCTCGATGCCGTTCCAGGCCATCAGTTCGTCAAGTTTCTGCCGGGTGCCGAGCCTGGCCCAATGCGGGCGCCACCCCCAACGAACCATGTCGGGCTGCAGGAACTTGGCCTTCCTGATGGAAGAGGGCAAGCTGAGCGGTCGGGGCGGCGTTGTACCGCTCGAGAGTCTGCCCGCCGGTTGAGTTGATCAGGGCGTTCGGCATGCTGAGCGCTGCCACGAAGTGGTGAATGCCGCTGTACTGGCTGTACTGGGAAAGTCGTCCGCACATTGCCAGATCCTCGCATGAGCTTTCAGCGTAGACCCGCTGGTGCCGGCTCTGTCACCAAACCTTTTCCGGCGCAGGTCTGGCAGTCATCTTGCGCGCCAAATCGATCGAGGCACACAGGGCAGGTGCAGAACGTCGCTGACTCCCAAATGGGAGTGAATCAGGTGAAATTGCGCCCCGGAAAACAGTCTCAAAGCCGCAGCCCGCCAGATTATGACGTAGTACTTAAAATCCCCCGCTCGTAAGGGCGTGCCGGTTCGATTCCGGCTTCGGGCACCATGAATATCAAGAGCCTGCATGAGATTTCTCATGCAGGCTCTTTTGTTTTTCCGTAATGGAAAAATCCCTCTCAGCCTTTCCCCTCGCAGCCAACACTTTTTCCTTTCTATTCCAGACGTACTATTCAGTGATTGCGAACGAAGTGAGCTAGTGTTTCTTTCTGGCTCAACCCTACACAGGACAATGATGATGAAGCGACTGCTGCTGAGTGTTTTGCTGATGCCTTACGCCGTTGCTCAAGCCGGCATCCCGTTACTGAATGCAACATGCCCTGGAAATATCGAGGTCCATGCTGACAAGGGCGGCCCGATCTATATCAACGGTAAAGAGGGGAAATTGAAGAAATTCAACGATAACGCCTTTGAAGCCAAAGGCAGCGGGGTGACCATCTCGTTGACGATCATGCCCGACGGCTCACCTGATGTTTCATACACCGGCAAGAACAAGGCCAATGGGGTTTGCCAGGTGAAAGAAACGAAGTGAGCCGGGTTGCTCCATGTCGGGGCTTGGGTCGCAAGGGCGTTTAGCGAACCGCAAAATGGGCCGATTCAATCGGCCCATTTTTTGTTCAGACGAATGCTTGCCCGGTAAACCCTCTAGGCAAGCGCTGTAGTCCGGCCATCGCGGTCAAGCGCTCGATCCACTCCGAGCGCCAGTCGGACGCCGTATGCGCAGCGCTGGAGTGACGAGCGGCGCGCCGAGCTGCATTGCGCTGATCTTTGCGCGCATCCTTGTACGCGTCGGTATTGCGACAGCTGCGGCACTTCACTCGGTTGAGTTCGTTGCTGGAGGAGAGGTTGTTACCCTTGTGACCACAGGCCAGATGCCCGTCGACTTTGAAGTGAATGACCATGAGACGCCTCCTTGGTGACGTGTAGAGGGTTTGACCTCTCACCACCAAGGACGTTCTTTTTTGCAGCATTGCGCCAATCAGCGGGTCACCTGAAGCGTGGCAGCGGCCGGTCGACAGGTTTGAGCGACGACAGGGTGCTGCGAATCAGCGGAGCATCCTTTTCGATGTCGTTCAAACGATCGCGAATGCGCAGGGCGGTCGGGTGCCCGCCTTGATGATCGACCCAGTCGGCGATCTCTTTGCAGGCCGCAGCGAGGCGCGCCTCCCGGGCATCGAGCAAGGTGAGGAGAGTGGTGATGGACTCTCTTTCGGACATGGAACACCTCCGTTCAGGAAACCGCTCTGAGGCAGCAAAAAGCCCGCGAAGCGCGAGCTCTCTGCCGTTGGGGCGCTGCTCCTTCAGCTGGTTTGAGTATAGACCCGTAAATGACAGCTATCAGCCGGAAGACTCACTGACAGTCACCCGCGAGCTGGCGGCGTTGAGTCGCAGGCATTCTCGCCGGGCGTCCTCTTCCAGATCGTAGCCATCCCCGATGAAGCCGCCGGTACGCGTGTCACTGATGCGGTACCAACCGGTGGCTTCGGCGGGTTCATGGAGACTTTCTCCAGCGCGGCGACCGTGAATGATGATCTTGTTGCAACGCTTCACGACGAATATGTCTTCCATGGCGTCACCGCAGTTGATTCGTGTCAGATCAACTATAGAAGGCCTGACAAATCGTGCAAAAAATAGGCAGGTCAGTTCGTCGGTTGAAGTACCCAGCCAGAGCGGTGCCAGTTCAGATGGTGAGTCGGATTCAATGCCTTGAGGAAATTCCGGTCGTGTGAAACCGCGACTATAGCTCCCGGAAATGTCTGCAAGGCCTGTTCGAAAGCTTCCACCGAGGGCAGATCCAGATGATTGGTCGGCTCGTCCAGCAACAACAGTTGCGCGGGGTCCGCTCTCCACAATGCCAGCGCCAGTGCGGCTTTCAGGCGTTCGCCACCGCTCAATGAGGCGCAACATCCCGTGGCGCGGCTCGCATCCAGTTGCAAGTGGGCGAGATAGCTGCGCAGGGTGCTCTCGGTCAGCGCAGCCCCCTGCATCATCAGCTGTTCGGTGATGGAACGGTGATCGTCCAGTAGGGCCAATTGCTGATCAAGAAACGCGAATGGCACGTGAGTCGCGGCGACCCCGTCGACAGGCGCAAGCTGCCCGGCGAGCACCTTCAGCAGGGTTGTTTTCCCGCAACCGTTGGGGCCGCTGACAGCGATCCGCATCGGGCCGTGGATCGTGAGATTCAGCCGGCTCGTCAGTGCATCGTTCGGCAACCATGGCAGCCGAGCGTCAATCAGCGTGCAAATCTGACGGTTGTTCGGCACCGCGCTCCCCGGCAAGTTGATAAGCACGCTGTCCTCGGGTTGCACCTTGGCGTAAGCCTCCCGCACCTGGGCATCGAGTGCGGACTTGCGGGCCTGATGTCCCAGACGGACATGCCCCATGATTTCCCGGGCGGCGCCCTTTATCGCCACGTATTCGAAACTGGCAATGTTGGCGGTTTCGGCGTTGCGTCTCGAGTTGGCGGCGTGGCGCTGTATCGTGTCATGTTCACGCCGTAATCGAAGGCGCTCGCGCTGACGTTCGCTTCTGGCTTGGTCAAGGCGCGCTTGGGCCGCTGCTTGATGAATTCGCTGATGCTCGCGGAATGCCGAGTAATTACCGCCGAATTCGATAGCCCCAGACGCGCCCAACTCGACGATCCGCTGCATCCGGTCGAGCAATTGCCGATCATGGCTGACGACGATCAACCCGGTGTGCCAGCGCTCCAGTGAATTCATCAGCCATTGCCGTCCCGATGAATCCAGATGGTTAGTCGGCTCATCAAGAACCAGCAACGGGGCTTGACTCAAAAACGCGCCGATCAGTGCGACTCGTGCTTGCTGACCGCCACTGAGTTGTTCGGTCAAGTCAGTGAATGCGACCTCGGCCAGCCCGGCGTCATCGAGCAAGCGCCGCAAGCGCTCCGCCAAATCCCATTGTTCGCCAATGAGGTCGAAATCCTCGACTGATCCACAGCCCCGGTTCATTCGCTCCAGAGCCTGAAGAATGGAGGCGCTGCCGGTGGTCTCGGCGACCGTCTCGCCGGGCGCCGCAACACAGGTTTGCGCCACGTAGGTTGTTGTCACGGCGCGCGTCACGCTGCCGGTGGTGGGTTGCCATTGTCCGGCGATCAGGCGCGCTAGTACGCTTTTGCCAACACCGTTGCGTCCAACGATGGCGGTCGGCGTGTGATCAAACTTCAAATTGAGTGCATCGAAAATCATCTCGCCGTTGGCGAACTGGAAACCCAGCTGATTCAGGGAGACGAGGGCAGGCGTACGCGAGACGTGAGTCATCGGCACCTCCAAAAAATGTCGGGAACACTGACAGGCGCCTTTGAAGGCGTGTCGCGATTACATTTTTGAAGGCTTAGTTGTTCACTTTCTGCGGTCGTCCTTTGGTGGGGAAGTTCGTTAGCCTAGTCGAGACGTCCGACGGCTTCAAGCCATGTCAGACATGCGTTCAAGGAACAGCGCCAAGGCGACTTCTTCTTTGCGCAGACCTTTGCGGATCCGTGGTTTTGGCAGCTCGGCCAGTGCGCCCAGCATGAAATGCTCCACCACGGCCGGATGGATATAACATTTGCGGCACACCGCCGGTGTGTTGCCCAGTTGTCGCGCCACACCCTTGACCATCTCCACCACATGCCGCTTGGCTTCGGCTTCCGATTCCCATTGCAACTCCCGTAACACCGCCAGGGCGAGGGCGCTACCGGCCCAGGTCCGGTAGTCCTTGGCGGTGAAGTCCGCACCGGTCAGAGTTTGCAGGTAGGTGTTGACGTCTGAAGAGCTGACGGTGTGCCGCTCGCCATGTTCATCCAGATACTGGAACAGATTCTGCCCCGGGATTTCCAGGCAGCGCTTGATGATCCGCGCCAGGCGTCGGTCCTTTACCGTGATCTGATGTTCGACACCGCTTTTGCCGCGAAACTGGAACAGGATCGCGCTGCCGTTGACCTCGACATGTCGGCTGCGCAGGGTGGTCAGTCCGTACGACCGGTTGTCCCGTGCGTATTGCGTATTGCCGACGCGGATCAGCGTGGCATCGAGCAGTGTGATCACCGTGGCCATGACTTTGTCGCGACTGAACCTAGGTGCCGCCAACAGTGTTTCCAGCTGTTTGCGGAGTTTTGGTAGCGCCATGCCGAACTCGCGCAGTCGCGAGTATTTGTCGGCATCACGGACCTCGCGCCAGCGCGGGTGATAACGGTACTGTTTGCGCCCGCGAGCATCGCGACCGGTGGCTTGCAGGTGGCCGCGAGGGTCTGCGCAGATCCAGACATCGGTGTAAGCCGGCGGCACGGCCAGCGCGTTGATGCGTTTGATTTCGTCAGGATCACTGATGCGCTGACCAGCTGTGTCGAAGTAGCAGAACTTGCCGCGCAGCTTTTTGCGGGTGAGCCCGGGCTGGGTGTCATCGACGTAATGCAGGTCCGAAGGCAACACATCGGTCAGCGCGGTATCGGGCATGGCGGGAATCCTTGGCGGCAATCAGGCTGTTACAGCGATTGACCGCATGCCATGACAGTCGTGCCGACCGATTCAAGCCAGAACCGCGACAGCCTTGATCTGTGCCCACAATTGTTGACCCGCATGCACGCCCAACTGGTCCCGCGAATACCGGGTGATTCTTGCCAGCAGAGGCGTGCCGCCCGCATCAAGGCGGATCAGCACATGAGCGGCATTGTCGGCAGGCATTTCGCTGGCCACCGTGACCGGCAGGCGATTGAGGATGCTGCTGTGCTCAGTGTTTTGCAGGGTCAGGCTGATATCGCGAGCCTGCACTTTGCAGCGCAGCGTCTGACCGACTTCCATGGGGGAGTGGGTCACACGAATGCTCAGTAACGTGTCGGGCAATTGCAGGCAGAGCAATTGGTAGTTGTGATCGTAGGAGATAACCTGCCCCTCGATCACCACTCCGGCGTCATCGCCCATTGCCAGTGGCAGATCCAGGCGAGCGAGGGTTTCGCCGATCGGACCGCTGGCCAGCGCTTTGCCGTTGTCGAGCAGCACCAGGTGGTCGGCCAGGCGCGCGACTTCGTCCTGGGCATGACTGACATACAGAACCGGGATATCGAGTTCGTCGTGCAGCCGTTGCAGGTAAGGCAGGATTTCGCTTTTGCGCTGACTGTCGAGGGCCGCGAGCGGCTCGTCCATCAGCAACAGTTTCGGACTGGTCAAGAGCGCCCGAGCGATGCCGACACGCTGACGTTCACCACCGGATAAATGCTGCGGATGACGCTCCAGTAAATGGCCGATTCCCAACAGTTCGGTGGCCTGTGCCATGTCGACCCGGCGTTGACTCCTGGCAATCCGCTTGAGGCCGAATTGCAGATTGGCCAGCACCGAGAGGTGCGGAAACAGGCTCGCTTCCTGAAAGACATAGCCGAGCGCACGTTTGTGCGGCGGGACGAAAATGCCTTTCTCGCTGTCCTGCCAGATTTCGTCGTTGATTTGCACAAAGGCGTGCGAAGCCCGTTCCAGTCCGGCAATGCAACGCAGGCAGGTGGTCTTGCCTGAGCCAGATTGTCCGAACAATGCGGTCACGCCACGACCGGGCAGGTGCAGGTCAACATCCAGGCCGAAGCCGGAGTAAGCGAGTTTCAAGCGTGCTTCAATCATCGATCAACTCCAGCCTGCGCGCGACTTGCGGCTGGAATAGAGCGCCAGCAACACCAGAAACGAAAACACCAGCATCGCACCGGCGAGCCAATGTGCTTGTGAGTATTCCATGGCTTCGACGTGGTCGTAGATTTGTACCGAGACCACCCGGGTCTTGTCGGGAATATTGCCGCCGATCATCAGTACAACGCCGAATTCGCCGACGGTATGGGCGAAACCCAGGATCGCCGCCGTAATGAAACCGGGACGTGCGAGCGGCAGGATGACGCTGAAAAAAGTGTCCCATGGATTGGCGCGCAAGGTGGCCGCCACTTCCAGGGGGCGAGTGCCGATGGCGGAAAAAGCGTTTTGCAACGGCTGCACCACAAAGGGCATGGAATAGAGCACCGAGCCGATGACCAGTCCGGTGAAACTGAACGTCAGTGTGCCGAGCCCCAGCCACTGGGTGAAATGCCCAAGAAAGCCATTAGGCCCGAGTGCGAGCAACAGATAAAAACCGATGACGGTCGGCGGCAGCACCAGGGGCAGGGCGACAATCGCCCCGATGGGGCCGCGCAGCCAGGACTGGCTGCGCGACAGCCACAGGGCAATCGGAGTGCCGATGACCAGCAGGATCGCGGTGGTCAGGGACGCCAGTTTCAGGGTCAGCCAGATCGCCGCGAAATCGGCACTCGTCAGCGACATTTACAGCTGATAACCGTAGGACTTGATCACCGCAGCGGCTTTTGGGCCTTTGAGGTATTCAACCAGCGCCTTGGCAGCGGCGTTGTCCTTGCCTTTGTTCAGGATGACGGCGTCCTGTTTGATCGGGTCGTGCATGCTCGCCGGAACGATCCACGCCGAGCCGCTGCTGACCTTGCCGTCCTTGTAGATCTGCGAGAGAGCAACGAAGCCCAGTTCAGCGTTGCCGGTGGAAACGAACTGATAAGCCTGAGTGATGTTCTGGCCTTCGACGATTTTGGCTTTGGTTGCATCAGTCAATTTCAGCTTTTCCAGCACCTGGGTGGCAGCCAGGCCGTAAGGCGCAGCTTTCGGGTTGGCGATGGAAAGGTGTTGGTATTCGTTTTTCTTCAGAACGTCGCCTTTGGCGTCGACATAACCTTCTTTGGCCGACCATAGCGCCAGGGTGCCGATGGCGTAGGTGAAGCGCGAGCCCTTGACGGTGTCGCCTTCTTTTTCCAGTTTCTCAGGGGTGGTGTCGTCAGCCGAGAGGAACACTTCGAACGGCGCGCCGTTCTTGATCTGGGTGTAGAACTGCCCGGTGGCGCCATAGGCCGCGACCAGTTTGTGCCCGGTGTCTTTTTCGAAATCGGCGGCGATCGCCTGGATCGGTGCAGTGAAGTTGGCCGCGACGGCGACTTGCACTTCGTCGGCCTGAGCGGCGCCGATGGCGAATACCGCGAGCAGGGCAGGGGCAAAACGTGAGGCACGAATGGTCATGTAACAGCTCCGTTGTTGGCAAGTGCAGTGGGCAGTTATTGTTGGAGGGGTAGACTGCGCCGATGCGAGGGGGTGAATCGCTATATAGCTGAATATATAGCGAAATACCTCTAAACGGAAAGTGCTGGTTTCAGGCAGGCAGGTGAGGGCATGAAATCCCTCAGTCTGCCGTGCTTTTTTACCGAGCCAGTTTCGCGAGCGCTCCTTCGGCCAGTTGCCGAGTCAATTCAGCACTGCTCAACTCCTTGCCCAACGTAAACGCCTGACCGGCCCAGAGATTGCTGAAGTCAGCCTCATCCTTGGCGCGCAATGGCATCAGGGCACCGCCGGCCAAAGGAAACGCCGGCGCTTTGTCCGACATCGGCCCCACTTCACGCATCACTCGATTCAGAATTCCCCGTGCCGGGCGCCCGGTAAACAGGTTGGTGATAGCGGTCTCACTGTCTTTCGCCGTGCGCAGCGCCTTGTGATGAGAGGCACTGACTTTGGCCTCTGGTGTAAACAGATAAGCCGTTCCGACCTGAGCAGCAGATGCACCGAGCATGAACGCCGCTGCAACGCCTCGTGCATCGGCGATCGCACCGGCAGCAATCACCGGCACTTTGACCGCGTCGACGATTTGCGGAACGAGGGCAAAGGTTCCGACCTGGCTGCTCAGGTCATCGCTGAGGAACATGCCCCGATGGCCTCCGGCTTCGTAGCCCATGGCGATGATCGCGTCACAACCGTTCTGTTCCAGCCAGATGGCTTCATCGACGTTGGTGGCCGAAGACAGGATTTTCGCACCGGTGGCCTTGACCCGGTTCAGCAGGGACTTTTCCGGCAGGCCGAAGTGGAAACTCACCACCTCAGGGCGAAACTCTTCCAGCACTTCGCAAGCCGCCACATCAAACGGCGCTCGGTTGGATACCGGCGTCGGCGCATCGAAGTCGGCACCCAGTTCGCGGTAGTAGGGCTCCAGCAGATTCTTCCAGTCCCGCGCCCGCTGTTCATCGGCGGCCGGTGGCTGGTGGCAGAAGAAGTTGACGTTGAAAGGTTTGTCAGTGCCCTGGCGGATGGCCTTCAGTTCTTCGCGCAATTGCTCGATGCTCAACATCGCTGCCGGCATTGATCCCAAACCGCCCGCGTTGCACACGGCAATGACCATCGACGAGTTGGTGGCACCGGCCATCGGGCCCTGGATGATCGGCAATTCGATGCCGAGCAGGTCAAGAATGCGCGTATCTGGCCATTGGTTCATGGAAAAGACTCCGAAGGACAAAGCAGGGCAGGGAAGCTGAAGCCGGTTTTTTTACCAGCAAAACCGGGTGCAGGGCCAGCCGAGATTTGTAGCCTCGCGGGATTCGGGTCAGCGTCGATGAAGTCCACCGCCCCCTCCGCCGAATGAATGGTTCATGAACTGCGAAGAGTTGTGGAAGTTGTTCAGACGCTGATTGCCAACGTTACGCGCCGCGGAGTCGCGATTGAGGTTCTGTAACTGAGCATTGTTGTTGGCCGGTGCGCGGGTTGCGCCCCCCTTGACCATCGACTGCCAGCCGTCATCGGTTTTCTTGTAGACGTTGCCGTCATGCCCGGCGTAAACATTGTCGCCAACCCGCGCGGCGCCGCTGTTGCGTCCGTGAATCCCGCCGTATTGCGTGGTATTGCCGGTGTTCGGGTTGTAAACGGCGCCACGATTGGCCGTTACCTGAGTGCCATTGCGAGCGTTGCCTGCCGTCACCCGGCCCCCGGCAATCGCACCGCCGTTCGGCCCGACCACTTCACCGCTGCGGCCAGTTGCATAGTTGCCGGTGTAGACATTGTGTACCGCCCCACGCTGGCCAGCGGTCGCAATCCCGGTCCGTGAGTTGTAGGAGGAACCGACCTGGCCAGCCCAGCGGTTGCCGGTCCAGGCGTTGTAGCCTGCGCCATAGCGGCTGACGGTCGCCCGATCACCCCATTGCCGGTAGATGTTGCCGGTAGTACCGGCCCAGCCGCCCGGGCCCCAGGCCACGGCGCCACCGTGATAACCGTAGGCTGCGCCGCCCCAGGCCAATGGCGCCGGATACAGGTGCGGCCCCCACGCGTAACCCCATCCGTAATTGCCCCACCATGGATAGGCGCCCCAGCCCCAGCCCATGGCGGCAGTGCTGCCGCCCCAGCTCCAGCCGAACCCGAAGCCGAAGGTCCAGCCAGTCCACGGCGTGTAGCGAATGGCGACGCCAAAGCCGTAAGTCACCGGAGGTCCATACCAGACGCTGCCAACCCATGGCGTGTACGGATAGCCGGTGCCGTAGACCACAACGCCGGTCGCCGGATCCAGCGTCGAGCCCTGATAGCCCGGGGTATAGCCGACGACGACCGTGTCACCACTGGACTCATAGACTTTGACGTAAGTGAGGTAGTGCATCGGCGAGTTCGGCGGAATCGAATAAATCACCGCTGGCACTGAGCTGGCGACGGTCCATGGCCCGGTCACTGCCGTGGCGACGAACCAGATGCCGTTCTCCACGGCGTACCAACTGTTGTTGTCGACCCGGATGATCGGCGTGGCGCTGTTGATCACATATTGAAGCGGGGTCCCGCTGATGGCTTTGAGTTGAGGCTCACCGTCAAATTGTGGCGCCGTCATTTTTACCGCGCTTTTCTTGATTGCCGACGTCTGCGGAATGGTGGCGGCAATGGCTGCTTCCTTGGCCTGTGGCGTCCCGGCGACCGAGGCTTTGACGTTTTCTTTCGGACTGTCGTCGGGGATGTTGGCGAAGTCTGCTGGCAGTTTGTCCGCCGGGGTAAATGTCCACGGGCCGTTCATGTCACCGGCGCGGAACCAGCGGCCGGAGATCAGCACATAACTGTTCTGGTCGCCGATTTCCTTGAAGATGTGCCCGGTGGTGTTGCTGACATACAGCAATTGCGTTCCCTGGATCGGCTGCCACTGTGGCGCACCGTCGGTGACGATCAGTTCGGTCGGGGTCGTGGCCACGAAGATCTTTGGCTGCGGCGGTTTGGCCAGGCTCGGCACTTTGTCCTTCGGATCGCTTTGCCCGGTGAGCAGATCCACCTGCCGGCTCTCGATCGCCGCTTTCTTGGCTTTCTCCAGATCCGCTGGAGGCGATGAGAGCAGGGCGTAGGGCCCCGTCAATTGATCGGCAACCATCCAGCCATCGAACACATGCAGATAATGTTTGCCCTGGGCGTCCTTGAGCAGCAGAGGACGGGTGTTGATCACCCGTTGCAATCCGGTGCCGTCGACCTGGCGATACGCAGCCTCACCGTCGATATAGACAAGCAAGGCCGGCACGTCCGAGCTGAGGATGGTCGGTGGCGTGTTTTCCAGGGGCGCGGTGTCGGCTTTCTGTTCGGCGGTCAGTACGCCAACGGCGGCCTCCAATTGATCGAGTGAAATGGTTTTCTTGCGCTTGGCCGCATCGTTTTGCAGTGTCGTGATCCACATCTCTGCCTGGCTGGCGTCTGCGGGGAAATCGGCCTTGATGATTTTGTACTGGTCGAGCATGACCCAGCGAGTGGTCTTGTCGACCAGCGTGTGAGCGCTGAACTGGACGATGCCATAAGTCGACTTGCCGGCAGCATCGGTTGCTTCTACGGCGGCGCGGGCCTGCAAGGTGTAGCCGTCCCAGCTGTCGAGCTGTGGCTGATACACGGTGAGTTTTGACTTGCCGCTGGTGATGACTTGCGGCCATGTCGGCTCAACGGCAGTGGCGTCTGCCGTCTTGGCCGCAGGCGCCGCCCAAGCGGTATTGAATGCCAACAGACAGAGCATCAGCCAGGCAAGAAAAGGGCGGGCGCGGGACATTGTCAGCTCCATCGACAAGGGCTTCTCGGGGATAAGTGGAAGCCGTCGAAAGAGCATAGCCGGCCGATCCGGAATCATCCGGCGGTTTCAGCGATTGGCGGAAGGTCGAGTGGGGCAAAATGTTGCATTGTGCTATTTGAATGCCACGAGATCCTGAATTCATTTCCTGAGAGGCAATCATGTTCAACGGCATTCTGATCGACAAAGACGACAGCGGTTATCGCGCCAGCTTGCAGAAAATCGACGAGCAGCAGTTGCCTGAAGGCGATGTGACGGTGCAAGTCGCGTACAGCACGCTCAACTTCAAGGACGGGCTGGCGATTACCGGCAGCAGCCCGGTGGTGCGCAAATTTCCGATGGTGCCGGGGATCGATCTGGCGGGTACGGTCGAAGTCAGTTCGCATCCCGACTATAAGACTGGCGATCAGGTGCTGCTCAACGGTTGGGGCGTGGGTGAAAATCACTGGGGCGGTCTGGCCCAGAAAGCCCGACTCAACGGCGACTGGCTGATTCCACTGCCCAAGGCGTTTTCCGCCGCGCAAGCCATGGCCATTGGCACGGCGGGCTACACGGCGATGCTGTGCATCATGGCGCTGGAGCGTAATGGCGTGACGCCGGAGCAGGGCGAAGTATTGGTTACCGGTGCCAATGGTGGGGTCGGCAGCTTTGCAATCGCCTTGTTGCACAAGCTTGGCTATCGCGTGGTGGCATCTACCGGCCGGGTGTCGGAGCATGAGTATCTGCAGCAATTGGGCGCCAGCGAAATCATTGATCGTGCGACCTTGTCCGGGCCCGGCAAGCCACTGGCGAAGGAGCGTTGGGCGGCGGTCATCGATTCGGTCGGCAGCCACACATTGGCCAACGCCTGCGCCAGCACCCGCGCCGAGGGCACTGTCGCGGCGTGCGGTCTGGCTCAGGGCATGGATTTCCCGGCGTCGGTGGCGCCTTTCATCTTGCGTGGTGTGACGCTGGCCGGAATCAACAGCGTGACCCAGCCCAAAGCGCGTCGAATCGAGGCCTGGGAACGTCTGGCCAAGGATCTGGATTTTTCCCTGTTGCCGCTGATCAGCCACGAAATCGGTCTCAGCGAAGCCATCGAAGCGGCCCCGAAGTTGCTCGCCGGGCAGCTGCGCGGACGGGTTGTCGTGGATGTTAATCGCTGACACATTAAGCGCCATCGCGGACCTGCCGGGCCGCACTTCAAAAAAGGGAGTGGCACTTCGATGGATCTACAACAACAGCACGTTGAGTCGTTCACGGTCTCAGGCTTGCGCGTTCGAACCACCAACGCCGCAGAACACAAGGCCGAAACCGCGAAAATCGGCCCGATGTGGGGGCAATTCTTCGGCAAGAACCTGGCGGAGGTCATTCCCGGCAAGTTGACCGAGTCGCCGATTTACGGGGTGTACTCGGCCTATGAATCGGATGCTTCGGGGGCATTCGATGTGACGGCGGGTGTTGCCGTCGTCAATCCGCAGACGGATTTCGAAACCATTCGGATCGAAAGCGGTGAGTATCTGGTGTTCCAGGGACATGGCGCATTGCCCGATGCGGTCATTGCCACTTGGGGCCGGATCTGGAAACACTTCGAAGCCAATCCGCAGATTCAGCGACGTTACGCCACTGACTTCGAGGCCTATTTCGGCCCCGAGTCAGTGTCGATTTACATCGGCATCCGCTAAGGCTGCGTTTCCCGGGACAACAACTCACGCTTGCGCTCCACGCCCCAGCGATAGCCCGAAAGGTTGCCGTCGCTGCGGACCACGCGATGGCAAGGGATCGCCACCGCGAGGCTGTTGGCGCCGCAGGCCTGGGCAACGGCCCGAACCGCTTTGGGCGAGCCGATGCGCTGGGCGATGTCGGCATAACTGGCGGTGCTGCCAACCGGTATTTCGCGCAGCGCCTGCCAGACCCGTTCCTGAAACGCGGTGCCCCGTACATCCAGTGGCAGATCGAGACCGATGGCCGGTGCTTCGATGAAGCCGACGACGTGGGCGATCAGTTGTTCGAACTCGGCGTCGGCTCCGATCAGGTTGGCCCGGCGAAATTGATCCTGCAGGTCGCAGACCAGTTGATGGGGATCGTCTCCCAACAGAATCGCGCAAATTCCTCGATCACTCTGTGCCACCAGAATGGCGCCGAGCGAGCATTGGCCGACCGCAAAACGAATGTCGTTGTTTTGCCCGGCGGCCCGGAAGTCGCCGGGTTTCATGCCCAGCAACTGGTCGGCGGCTTCATAGAAACGGCTGTTGGAGTTGAAGCCGGCGTCGTACAACGCGTCGGTTACCGAGTCGCCATCCGCCAACCGTTGCCGCACTCTGCGTGAGCGGTGCGCGGCGGCGTACCCTTTGGGCGTCAGGCCGGTGGCGGCTTTGAATACCCGATGGAAATGGAATGAGCTCAGGCCGGCGGCATCCGCCAGTTCGTTGAGCGCTGGCAGGGTTTCGGCGGTTTCGATCTGTCGGCACGCAGCGGCTACCGTTGCGGCATGTTGCGCGGCCACGTCGCTTTGATCCTTGCTCGCCCGTTTGCTGGGGCGATAACCCGCTGCCTCGGCCTCTTCGGCGGTGTCGAAGAATTCGACATTCTGCGGCTTAGGCAAACGCGCCAGGCTGCTAGGACGGCAATAGATGCCAGTGGTTTTCACTGCGTAGACAAATTGACCGTCCGCCCGTGGGTCGCGGGCGACGACGGCGGACCAGCGTGGATCGTCTTCAATGTTCAGCGGGGTCGAAAGCGTTTTCATGATGGAGAGTCCGTTGACCTGTTGAATTTCAGGTTAACCAGTGCCGCCAACCGTAACACTCCGGCCCTTGCGGTCAAACTTTGCGCGGTTATCCGGCGGTGCGAAACGTCAGGTTGAAACGCTGTTCGCCCAACTGCGGATGCCGGCCGTACTTGACCGGCAGGACGCCGTGGTAGCGCAGCCGATCAACGCCACCCCAGATCACCATGTCGCCGTGCAGCAGTGGAATGCGCTGGCTCCTGTCGCTGCCGGCGAAACCACCGAACAGGAACATCGCGGGCAAACCCAATGACAGAGAAACGATCGGTGCAGTGTAGGAATGTTCGTCCTTGTCCTGATGCAAAGACATTTTCGCGCCGGGGACATAACGGTTGATCAGGCAGGAGTCCGGTATGAAATCGGAAAATCCGACTTGCTTCGCCGCTGTCTGCGCCAGGTCGCGAAAGACTTCGGGCATCTCCGGCCAAGACTGGTGGCTGAGAGGGTCATCGACCGAGTAACGGTAACCGCTGCGGTCGGTGATCCAGCCAAGCGCTCCGCAACTGCTGGTGGCTACTGACATGCTGAAGCCGCCGGGTGTCATCATGTGTCGCAACGGGGCGCGTTCGATGACCGATTTCAGAGCCGGCAATAATTGTTCGATACGGGGAAGGGCGAAGCCGCGCAGCACCCAGGATTGTTCGCCGATCTGCTCAGCGCGTCGGGGCTGCTCGGATTCGGTGTCGGCGAACAGATCGAAGTGGGTGTGCATGATGGTCAGGTAGCGTCGTGAAAAATGATGCCCAGAGTATGCCGTTTTCCGCTGTGCAGGCGGCTGACGCCATGGCGCATGGTGACCCGATAGTCGCCGCGCACGCCTTTGACCGGGCGTTGGTTGACGGCAAAGATCAGCGCGTCGCCTTTCTTCAGGTCCATCACCAGTGGGCGAGACTGCATTCTCGGGCGTTGTTCGGTCAGGACGAACTCACCGCCGCTGAAGTCCTCGCCAGGTTCTGACAGAAGAATCGCGACTTGCAGCGGGAAGACGTGTTCGCCGTACAGGTCCTGATGCAAACAGTTGTAGTCCTGTGGGCCGTATTGCAGCAAGAGCGGGGTTGGCCGCAGTTGACCGGCGGCATGACAGCGCGCAAGAAACTCGCTGTGCAGGGGTGGAAAACGTTGCGGCAAGCCCATTCGTTCATGCCAGCGATTGGCCAGGGGAACAAGGCGCGGATAAAGCGCATTGCGCAGGCGCTCCACCAATGGAGGCAACGGGTAGCGCAGATACTTGTATTCGCCGCGACCGAAACCGTGGCGGGCCATGATCACCTGTGAGCGGAACGGTTCGCTTTGCGGGTACAGCGCACTCAGGCGATCACAGGTTTGCGGGCGCAACAGCGAACGGATGATGGCGCAGCCGTCCTGATCCAGCTGTTGTTCCAGTGCGACCCAGTCGAGCGCGTCGAGGGGAGAGTCGGGTGACATCGGCATACTGATTCCTTGGCTTGCGTCCAGGTGATCAGTCTAGGCAGCCCGCCAGGCCGGAACACTCCGGCGCTTGCGGTCGAATTGTCACCCGCGTCTTACAACGCCTTGCTGACGCTGATGTCGCTGATCACGTCTTCGCTCTGGCCGTGCAGGGCATCCAGCGCAGCCTTGGCTTCTTCCGGCGTGCCGTTTTCCAGCTGGGCGAATTCGAAGCGGCGCTCGCCGTTCAGTTTGTACTTGATGACGTATTTGGTCGTTTGGGCCACGGTCATGCTTACCTGATTGCGTTGAAGGAGCCGATCAGCTGAGTTTCGAGCTGGAGCGACGGATGATCTTGATCGAGTGCGTCAGGGTCGGCTTGCGGGTCACGCTGATCGCACGGCGGTTGACGGTGTCGATGGTGATGTTCCAGAACCCGGTGCTCGGCGCGGTGATGCGGGCCGGAAAGGTGTCGAACGCGCCGCCGTGATAGGTGTGACGGCCGCCGTTCTTGAAGCTGCGGAAGTTGGCGTCGTTCATCAGACGGATGTTGCAGGTTTGTGAGCACTGGATGACGACGATGTCGTCTTCGTTGAGGTGCTCGCGCTGGTGAATAAATTTCATGGGCGCCTCCAGAAGGGCTTTTTCTACAAAATCAAAACGATAGCAGGGTCGATTGGCGCAGTTTATCAGCCCGGACAGGTTATTATCCGGCCGTCGGGCGCCGCTTTGACAATTAAAAACAGTTATTCGCGATTTCATGTGCGTTAAATGCAATGAGCCTCGGAGAAAAACGGCATTCACGCTGTCCGAGGGTCTTTATAGGAGATTCTGTATGAAGTGGGGTGTGGTCTTTGTGCCGTTGGCATTGGCGATGGGTGGTTGCGCAAGTGTTTCGGAAATCAATGAAACACTGCCGACCATGAGCGTCATTTCCGGCAAGAAACCCCACGAGTACGCACAGTGTCTGGCCGACAAGCTGGCGCAAAGCCGCGGGGCCCTGCAAATGGAGCCGCACAAGGACGGGGTTCGGGTGATCGTGCCAGGGAAGTTGTCGTCCGGCCCGGCAGCGGTGTTTGACATTGAGGACCGCTCCGGCGGCAGCAGCATCAAGTTGCACGAGCGCATGTCCAACGTGCCGATACGTCCAAGGGATGTGCGCAATGCCGCCACGGTGTGCATTTCCGGCTGATAAACTATCAGTCATCGGTATTGATGCCGTCCAGGTCACGCCTGGGCGGCATTGTCATTTCTGGAGATGTGCATGAAGCGAGAACAGGTGCGCGAGCGCCATAAAGAGGGGCTGATCGCGGCCACCCATGTGATTCAGAACCCGGCGAATTCGGGTGAATGGATCGTGTTTTTCAAGAAGAGCGCCGGGCGCAGTTATTTTCTGGTGGATGAAAACGACGAAGTCGAATCGTTTGGCCGTCTGGATGACCTGATTGAGGTCGTTCGCGGGTTGGGGATCAAGTTCGCCGAAATTCACATGTAAAACTTACTTGCAGACCACCACGACACTACGGTTCTTGTAGTTGCCGACATCGATACCCAGCGTTTTGTCGCTTTCCTTGGACGCCGGTGTGCCATCGGTTCCGACGATGCGATAGCCGGTGCCGGCGCAGGAGGCGTCAGCCTTTTCATAACAGGTTGCCCAGGAATTGGCCTCGCCGGAGCAATCGATGCTCAACCCTTGCTCGCCGTTGTCCAGGTAAGTGGGTTGAGAGCTGGCGCAGCCGGCCAGGGCCAGAAGTGCTAACAGGGGCAGCATGCGGTGCAGCGTACGGGTGTTCATGGCGATGTCGTCTTCGGAAGGAGAGGGCTAGACGCTATGACAGCGCCGGCATGAAAAGGTTATAGCGATTGGCCACATCTTCATGTTCAAAAAAAGCCCCGCGCAATGGCAGGGCTCTGGATGCGTTACAGCTGATCAGTCCTGATCCTTGCCGCGACGCTTCGGTGCAGGAGGCGTGTAATCAAGCACCGCGGCTACCTCAATCGCCATCGCTTCAGTGGGCAATGGACCGGACACATCTTCGCCGTTGGCGGCGGTGATATGCCACTGGCCATCTTTTGCCTTGGCGACGGTGTACCCGTTGATGATTTTTGCTGCGGACATCTAGCGGCCTCGTTGGCTGGTTCAAAGGCGTCATGATAACGGGAAACGGGCAAACGGGCGCGGGTCGATGCGGTGTTCCTGAATCTTTGGGCTACGCTGAATGCGCAGCTTCTGCGTGCGGATTGAACTATCCGCCAGAATATTTCTCTATGTTGACATCGGTTAGCCAGTGCGGGGCATTGTAAGGTGCACGCCGCCTGATTAGACTGCGCCGAAACTCGTACACACAGCCCTTTCAAGGACTTATATGATCAAGAAATGCTTGTTCCCAGCAGCCGGTTACGGTACTCGCTTCCTTCCAGCGACTAAAGCCATGCCCAAAGAAATGCTGCCGGTGGTAAACAAGCCACTGATCCAGTACGGCGTCGAAGAGGCTCTGGATGCTGGTCTGACAGAGATCTCCATCGTGACCGGCCGTGGCAAGCGTGCCCTGGAAGACCACTTCGACATCAGCTATGAGCTGGAAAACCAGATCAAGGGCACCGACAAAGAGAAATACCTGGTCGGTATCCGCAAGCTGTTGGACGAGTGCTCGTTCTCCTACACCCGTCAGACTGAAATGAAAGGCCTGGGTCATGCGATCCTGACCGGTCGTCCGCTGATCGGCGATGAGCCGTTTGCCGTGGTGCTGGCGGACGACCTGTGCGTCAACCTCGAAGGCGACGGCGTACTGACCCAGATGGTCAAGCTGTACAAGCAGTTCCGCTGCTCGATCATCGCCATCCAGGAAGTCGATCCGGCAGAAACCAGCAAGTATGGCGTCATTGCCGGCGAGATGATCCGCGACGACATCTACCGCGTACACAGCATGGTCGAGAAGCCAAAGCCGGAAGACGCGCCGTCCAACCTGGCGATCATTGGTCGTTACATCCTGACCCCGGACATCTTCGACCTGATCGAACAGACCGAGCCAGGCAAGGGTGGTGAAATCCAGATCACCGACGCCCTGATGAAACAAGCCCAGAACGGCTGCGTGATGGCCTACAAGTTCAAGGGCAAGCGTTTCGATTGCGGTGGTGCCGAGGGTTATATCGAGGCAACCAACTTCTGCTTCGAAAACTTCTACAAGACTGGCAAGGCCTACTGATAGCGCCTGATCTGTCTGTACGAAAAAGCCACCTTCGGGTGGCTTTTTCATTTTTCGCCCCTATATCGGCAGGAGTGCTTGCCCAGCGGACGACGCCGGGTATGCTGATCGCCTGCCGAGGAGATAGAAATGGCCTACGATTTTGACCTTTATGTGATTGGTGCCGGTTCCGGCGGTGTGCGGGCTGCGCGTTTTGCTGCCGGTTTCGGTGCAAAAGTGGCGGTGGCCGAGAGCCGTTATCTGGGGGGCACCTGCGTCAATGTCGGCTGTGTGCCGAAAAAGCTGCTGGTGTACGGCGCGCATTTCGCCGAAGACTTTGAACAGTCGTCCGGTTTCGGCTGGAGCCTGGGTGAGGCGAATTTCGATTGGGCGACCCTGATCGCCAACAAGGATCGCGAGATCAATCGCCTGAACGGCATTTATCGCAATCTGCTGGTCAACAGTGGCGTGACCCTGCACGAAGCTCACGCGAAGATCGTTGGCCCGCATGAGGTCGAGGTCAATGGTGAGCGTTTCACCGCGAAAAATATTCTGATCGCCACGGGCGGCTGGCCGCAGATTCCGGAAATCCCGGGGCATGAGCATGCCATCAGCTCCAATCAGGCGTTTTTCCTGAAAGAGCTGCCCAAGCGTGTCCTGGTCGTCGGCGGCGGTTACATTGCGGTCGAATTTGCCGGAATCTTCCATGGTCTGGGTGCGGAGACCACGTTGCTGTATCGCGGTGATCTGTTCCTGCGCGGCTTCGACGGCTCGGTGCGCAAGCATCTGCAGGAAGAGTTGACCAAGCGCGGCATGAATCTGCAGTTCAATGCCGACATCGAGCGGATCGACAAGCAAGCGGATGGCAGCCTGAAGGCGACCCTCAAGGATGGTCGTGTACTGGAAGCGGACTGCGTGTTCTACGCCACCGGTCGGCGTCCGATGCTGGACAATCTCGGGCTGGAAAATACCGAGGTGCAGCTGGACGACAAGGGCTTCATCAAGGTTGACGAGCAATATCAGACCACCGAGCCGTCAATTCTTGCGCTGGGCGATGTCATCGGTCGCGTTCAACTGACGCCGGTGGCGCTGGCTGAAGGCATGGCGGTGGCGCGACGTCTGTTCAAGCCAGAGCAATACCGCCCGGTGGATTACAAGATGATCCCGACAGCGGTGTTCAGCCTGCCGAATATCGGCACCGTCGGCTTGACTGAAGAAGAGGCGCGGAAGGCGGGGCACGACGTGGTGATCTACGAAAGCCGTTTCCGCCCGATGAAACTGACCCTGACCGAATGCCAAGAGCGCACGCTGATGAAGCTGGTGGTCGATGGCAAAACCGATAAGGTGCTTGGCTGTCACATGGTCGGGCCGGATGCCGGCGAGATCGTGCAGGGCCTGGCGATTGCTCTGAAGGCTGGCGCCACCAAGCGTGACTTCGACGACACCATCGGGGTGCACCCGACGGCGGCCGAAGAGTTTGTCACCATGCGCACGCCGGTCGGCGCTTAATCGTCCTTTGAAGCTTTTGCGTCTGGCGCTGCCGCAACGGTAGTGGCCAGGCGCAAACTGTCCTGAGCTTGGGTCAGTTGCTTTTCCAGTGACTGGTTGAGCTGGGCGTGCTCGTCGACGCTCTGCTTGAGTGTCTGGCTGTCCAGCAATGCCACGCGCAAGCGTTCCTGGAGGAGGGTGCGTTCGCTGTCGACACGCGTCGCTTGCTCCAGCAGTTGATCCTGACGCTGATTGCTGTGTTTGAGCTGATCCTGCAGCAGGCTCAGTTCACGCAACGTGCCGCGGTTCTCGGTCAGCAAGCGTTCGTTGTCGCGGTGCAATTGAGTGATTTCATCCTGGCGCACCAGTGCGCTTTGCTGCGCCTGACGCAACTCCATCTGCAACTGCTGAACCTGACTTTCGTGACGGCTCTGTTCCTGTTCGCGCTGCTCCTTGACGGCATTGCGGTAATGCTCAAGCGCGTCGCGAGCGTGCAGGTGCTTTTCTTCCAGCGAGCGGATCTGCTCGTCCTTGTCCTGCAAGCGTAATTCGAAATCTGCCAGCGCCTGATTCAGGCCGGCATTGCGTGTCTGTTCGGTTTGCAGCATCGAGCGAGTGTCGCTCAACGCTTCGGATTCCCTGGCCAATGCAGCGCCCTGGATGTCGTGCTTTTGCTCCAGTTGCGCATGGTTCTGACGGAGCTGATTCAGCTCTGCTTCCAATGCCTGCCGTTGCTGCTCGTACTGTTCGCGAGCCTGGTCAATCGGCTCCTGCGCCTGTTCTTTCAGGCGTTGCGCCAGGCGCGTGACGAGCGCCAGCAGCTCGTCATCGATGGGTTCTGCCGAAGGATCAGCCGGTGCGCTGCCGTCATCCAGCTCCTTCAGATAGCGATGAATCGTGGTTTTGGAACCCGTATTGCCCAGCTCGATGCGTACTGCGTCGATGCTTGGGTGTTCGCCACGGGCGAGGATCGCTGAGCGCGCGATCTGGACTACTGCTTTATTAACGCCGCCACGGGCCATATGTGCTCCTACGATTACGTACTGTGGTACATGCCACTAAAGTACACAGTGTACCATGCTGAAAATAAAGTTAAATGTTTCAAGATGAACGGGCGGGATATACTGGTATTACCCCGTGTGAAGCGCCAGAATCCGCTTTTCAATCTTCAAATCAGTACATCTGCGAGAAATCAGCCCATGAGCGATATCGATCGCTATCTGCAAGCCGCCACCCGTGACAACACCCGCCGCAGCTATCGTGCGGCCGTCGAGCATTTCGAAACGGTATGGGGCGGGTTCCTGCCCGCGACGGCTGACAGCGTCGCGCGGTATCTGGTGGCTCATGCAGGCGTGCTGTCGGTCAATACGCTGAAGTTGCGCTTGTCGGCACTCGCGCAGTGGCACAACAGTCAGGGGTTCGCCGATCCGACCAAGACGCCGGTGGTGCGCAAAGTCTTCAAGGGCATCCGTGCGCTGCATCCCGCGCAGGAAAAACAGGCCGAGCCGTTGCAACTGCGTGATCTTGAACAGACCGTGGCCTGGCTTGAACAGGAAATGAAAGAGGCCCGAGAACAACAGGACCGGCCGTTGCTACTCAGAGCCTGTAGGGATCGAGCGCTGATTCTTCTGGGGTTCTGGCGGGGCTTTCGCAGTGACGAGTTGTGCCGGGTGCAGATCGAGCATGTGCAGGCCCACGCCGGCAGCGGTATCACCCTGTACCTGCCGCGCAGCAAGGGCGACCGGGAAAACCTCGGTCAGACCTATCAGGCCCCTGCGTTGCTGAAGCTGTGCCCGGTGCAGGCCTACATCGACTGGATCACCGAAGCGGCGCTCGTACGCGGCCCGGTGTTTCGCGCTGTCGATCGCTGGGGCAACCTGAGCGAGGAGGGCTTGCACGCCAACAGCGTGATTCCGCTGCTGCGACAGGCCCTGGAGCGCGCCGGGATCTCCGCCGAGCGCTACACCAGCCACTCGTTGCGGCGCGGCTTTGCCACCTGGGCCCATCAAAGCGGCTGGGATCTCAAGTCGTTGATGAGTTACGTGGGCTGGAAGGATATGAAGTCCGCCATGCGCTATGTTGAAGCGAGCCCCTTTCACGGGATGGCCCGGATTACGGATAAGCCGTTGTCGTCGTAGATATCGTTTTCTTCTATTAATACAGTCCGCTAATAGCGAAAACAAATCAGCAGCATCAGGTTTGCCAATGAGCCATCCGTCGAGTGAGTGGGTAGGATTCACCCATCGAATTCACAACCCTGACGGAGAGTCATCAATGCCTATCATCAACAGCCAAGTAAAACCGTTCAAAGCTACCGCGTTCAAAAACGGCGACTTCGTACAAGTCTCGGACGCTGACCTGAAAGGCAAATGGTCCGTAGTGTTCTTCTACCCAGCCGACTTCACCTTCGTTTGCCCAACCGAGCTGGAAGACCTGGCCGACAACTACGCTGCCTTCCAGAAACTGGGCGTAGAAATCTACAGCGTTTCGACCGACACCCACTTTGCCCACGCTGCCTGGCACAACACTTCGCCAGCCATCGGCAAAATCGAATACACCATGATCGGCGACCCGACCCACGTCATCTCCCGCAACTTCGACGTACTGATCGAAGAAGCTGGTCTGGCTGACCGTGGCACCTTCGTAATCAACCCTGAAGGCCAGATCAAAATCGTTGAACTGAACGATGGCGGCGTTGGCCGTGACGCTTCCGAGCTGCTGCGCAAGATCAAGGCTGCTCAGTACGTTGCTGCTCACCCAGGCGAAGTTTGCCCAGCCAAATGGAAAGAAGGCGAGGCCACTCTGGCTCCGTCCCTGGACCTGGTCGGCAAGATCTAAGTCTGTGACACGCAACGCAGGGCGGAACTCCGCACCTACCTAAGTAAGCTGCACCGCCCAATAGAAAAGCCCGGGCGAGATTCGCTCGGGCTTTTTTTCGCCTCAAATAAAGTCAGGAGATCGCCCGTATGTTGGACGCCAATCTTAAAGCCCAGTTGAAATCGTACCTGGAACGGGTCACCCAGCCGATCGAGATCGTTGCTTCTCTCGACGACGGTGCGAAATCCCGTGAAATGCTCGACCTGCTGAAAGACGTTGCCAGTCTTTCGCACCAGATTACCTTGATCGACAGTGGCGACGATGCACGCAAACCGTCGTTCTCGATCAACCGCCCGGGTGCCGACATCAGCCTGCGTTTCGCCGGCATCCCGATGGGCCATGAATTCACTTCGCTGGTGCTGGCCCTGCTGCAAGTCGGTGGCCACCCTTCGAAGGCCAGTGTCGAAGTGATCGAACAGATCCGCTCGCTGAAGGGCGAGTTCAACTTCGAGACCTACTTCTCGCTGTCCTGCCAGAACTGCCCGGACGTGGTTCAGGCGCTGAACCTGATGGCCGTGCTGAACCCGAACATCCGCCACGTCGCCATCGACGGCGCGCTGTTCCAGGACGAAGTCAACGATCGCAAGATCATGGCCGTGCCGAGCATTTACCTGAACGGCGAAAACTTCGGCCAGGGCCGCATGGGCCTGGAAGAAATCCTCGCCAAACTCGACACCGGCGCCATCGAGCGTCAGGCCGAGAAAATCAGCGCCAAGCAGACTTTTGATGTGTTGGTCGTCGGCGGTGGCCCGGCCGGTGCTTCGGCGGCAATCTATGCGGCACGTAAAGGTATTCGTACTGGCGTTGCGGCCGAGCGATTCGGCGGTCAGGTGCTGGACACCATGGCCATCGAGAACTTCATTTCCGTACAGGAAACCGAAGGCCCGAAACTGGCGACCGCGCTGGAAGAACACGTCAAGCAGTACGACGTCGACATCATGAACCTGCAGCGTGCCGACAAGCTGATTCCGGGCAAGAGCGGCGAGTTGCACGAGGTTCGCTTTGCCAGCGGCGCAACCCTCAAAGCCAAGAGCGTGATTCTGGCGACCGGTGCGCGGTGGCGAGAAATGAACGTGCCGGGCGAGCAGGAATACCGCAACAAAGGCGTGGCGTACTGCCCGCACTGCGACGGTCCGCTGTTCAAAGGCAAGCGTGTGGCGGTGATTGGCGGCGGTAACTCCGGCGTCGAGGCGGCCATCGACCTGGCCGGTATCGTGTCCCACGTAACCTTGCTTGAGTTCGACGTACAACTGCGTGCCGACGCGGTCTTGCAACGCAAGCTGCACAGCCTGCCGAACGTCACCGTGATCACCAGTGCGTTGACCACTGAAGTCACCGGCGACGGGCAGAAGGTCAACGGCCTGCGTTACAAGGATCGCAACAGTGACGAGCTGCGCACTGTCGAGCTGGAAGGGATCTTCGTGCAGATCGGTCTGCTGCCTAACACCGATTGGCTCAAAGGCACCATCGAGCTGTCGCCGCGTGGCGAGATCATCGTCGACAACCGTGGTGAAACCTCGATCCCCGGCATCTTCGCTGCCGGTGACGTGACCACCGTGCCGTACAAGCAGATCGTGATTGCGGTAGGCGAGGGCGCCAAGGCTTCCCTCAGCGCCTTCGATCACCTGATCCGCACTTCAGCGCCGGCGTAAATCCCGGGCCTGAAAAAGAAAAACCCCATCAGCGATGATGGGGTTTTTTATTTCTTCAACGTCCTCTCCCCAAGGAAGAGAGGTTTCAGCGCTTACAGCGGCGCCGGCTGAATGATCTCGACCCAGTAGCCATCCGGGTCCTTGATGAACGCCAGGCTTTTCATGCGGCCATCGGTCAGGCGCTTCTGGAAGTCGCAGCCCAGTTCTTCGAAACGTGCGCAGGCGGCGACGATGTCCGGCACCGAAATGCAGATGTGGCCAAAACCGCGCGGATCGGTGTTGCCGTTGTGATAAGCGAAGTCCGCGTCGTTCTCGGTGCCGTGGTTGTGGGTCAGTTCCAGAATGCCGGGAATCGACTTCATCCACTCGGTGCGCGCAGCGGCGTCGGCCGGGATCTGCGATTTTTCGACCAGCGCGAGGAAGTACAGGCTGAATTCCGCTTCCGGGAAGTCACGCTTTTCCACCAGCGAGAAGCCCAGTACGCGGGTGTAGAAATCCAGCGACTTGGTGATGTCCTTCACGCGCAGCATGGTGTGGTTGAAGACGAAATTGCGGGTTGCGCTGTCCGGGGTGGCGGTCACACCAGGGAAAGTGTTCAGTTCTTGCAGGCTCATGAGCCCTCCGTAACAAATTGGGGCGAGTGAATGGGCGCAATGATACGCATGCCTTGCGGCATCGCCAAACCGAAAGCGCGGGCTTGCCCTGTGGGCGGGCGGGCCTCAGACTTTACGGCTTAATCCGCGAGTGCCTCTGGTAATGATCCGACCGTTCAAATCGCTGTTCGTTTTCTTCGGCTTGTCCCTCATCGCGGCTGCGGCCTGCGCTGAGGCGCCGAGCATTACCTGGCCCGCCGGCTGGCAAGTCGAAGCGCTGCCCGAAACCGCACCGGAGGTTTCCCGTCAGCGGGCGGTGAAGACTGATGCCGATGGCAATCAGGTCATGGTGATGGAGTTGACGATGACGCGTGTGGAAACGGGTCATCAGGTCAATTTGCAAGGCGTGTTGCTGGAGATGCGCAAGTCGGTACAGAAAGACTTTTTCCAGGGCGGCTATCAGAGTGTCTGCAACAAGGTTCATTCGAGTACGCTCGGTTCACTGGCGGCGCTTGAAACCACTTGTACCGTCACCGAAAACGGCCGTCATGTGCTGTCACAAACATTGGTTGCCGCAGTAGAGGCAGACAAAGCCTATGTACTTTCCTATGCCGGGCAGGCCGAGGTTTACAAGGCCAGTGCGGATGAAATAGTGGCGGCGAGAAACAGCTTGAAATTTTAGTCATCTGTTCGGTGGTCAGTGGGGCGTTAGATACCTGAAGTGATTAAATACAAAGTTGATCGCCCGGCAATGACGCAACATCCGGAAGCATAGTTCCAGTGCAAGACGGTGTTTGGCTCTCAACTTTCGCAACAAGAAATTGTTGCATTTGTTAGATATCGTCCAAAAAAAAACCCTGCAAATGCAGGGCTTTTATGTTTGCGAGGGATTAACCGCGCAACCAGGAATCAACGGTGGCTGCACCGTATTGTTCCTTCCAGGCCTTCAGCCCGCGATGGTTGCCGCCCTTGGTCTCGATCAGCTCGCCGGTGTGCGGGTTCTGATAGACCTTGACCACGCGAGCGCGGCGGGTTTTAGGTGCCGCGGCCTGTTGCAGGCCGGATTTTGCCGGATTCGGATCGAGGATGGCGATGATGTCGCGCAGGCCTTTGCCGTAGGTTTTCATCAGCCCCTGGAGCTTTTCTTCGAATTCGATTTCTTTCTTGAGCCCGGCATCGTTCTTCAGCGACTCCAGCTGCTTGAGCTGTTCTTGAAGGGCCTTTTCGGCTGCGCGAAATTCAGCGAGTCTGGACAATATCTTTACTCCAATAGTGTGTTTGGCTGATACCAACCGCAAACAAAGCTATAAGCCAAGAGCCTTGAAGCGACTCGGTGATAGTGGCTCACCTGCCAATCTAGCAACAGGTAAGAAAAATTGTAGTAGTTAATGCGTCAAGAGTAAATCATGACTTTTTCTTTATGTAAAAACAGCGATGTCTTGTATCAATTTGGTGCGATCGCTCTGAGCCCGCCGGTTTTATCGCGTTTAGTTAATGGTGAGTTAATGCATCGATGAAGTCTGCGGCCGGCATCGGTTTGCCAAACAGATAGCCTTGCAGAAAGTTGACGTGGTGCGCGGTCAGGTAATCTGCCTGGGTCTGTGTTTCCACGCCTTCGGCTACCGTGCCAAGGTCCAGTTTGGCGGACAGTTCGATGATGCTGTCCAGAATGTGGCGGGACAGGGCGTCCTTATCAATCATGGCGACAAATGTCTGGTCGATCTTCAGGAAGTCGACATTGAATGTTCTCAAGTAACCCAGGCTCGAATGACCGGTGCCGAAGTCGTCGATGGCGATTTTCACGCCCATGGCGCGCAGTTGTGCAAACAGTTGATGGGTGATGTCGGTGGGCTCGATCAACTCGCGCTCGGTCAACTCCAGCACCAGACTGATGCTGCCGGGGGCGAATGCCGCCAGAAACTCGCGGCAATCTTCCAGCAACTCCAGATCCTGGCAGTGACTGGCCGTAATGTTGATGCCGATGTGAAAGGGCGCCACAAAGGAAGACGACAGCGGCCCGAGGGCAACGGCGGTCTGTTGCATCAATGAACGGGTCATCGGCACGATCAGCCCGGAGTGTTCGGCAAACGGTATGAACAGGTCCGGACGCACCAGGCCTTCTTTGGGATGCTTCCAGCGCATCAACACTTCAGTGCCTGACCATTGTTTGCTGTCGCCATGCACTACCGGTTGAAAGTACGGAATGAATTCCCCCGCTTCCAGTGCGCGAAGCATTTCGTGACTCGGCGACGTAGAGCGTCTTTGCATGCTGTAGCCGATCGCGCCGGACACCGCACCAAAAAACATCAGCAGGCTGAACAACGGCGGGTACTCGTTGCTCATGTACCGCCAGGTTTCACCTTCAGGGAAACCGGCCGACACCGTGAAAGCGTAGTGCGATGAGTTCAAGGTACTTTGCGCAACCGGCAACTCGGGCAGAGGGCCTTGGTGCACTTTGCCGTCGGCGGAAAGCCAGGTGTTGCCCACTTGCAGCAACAGCAATGTCTGCCGACCGATCAGCCGCAGAATATTGCTCAAGTGATAACCGTCCAGCGTGGTCAGTGCGCCACCACGACCGTCGCTCAGCCGATACACCAGCAGCGCGGTGTCAGGCGTGACCGGGTTGCCGTTCATGAGCCACAACTTGCCCTGGGCATAATCGCCGGGATTGACCGCTTCCTTGAAGTCGCCGAACAGCGAACTGCAATAGAGGTTGTTGTCCCACACCAGATTGGTCGAGCGAACGAACGGGCGGCGGGTCACCTGTTCGCGCAAGGCCAGTTTGACGTTCTCGCACGTCTGGCCTGCCAGCGGCAGCAAATCACGCGCGGCCTGGGCGGTGTTGTCGAGCATCAGTTCGAATTGGCGCAGGGCTTCGTTGGCGGTTTCCCGGGAGCTCTGCTGGAGTGTGCGTTCGGCCTGCATGTGGAGAATGACGCTGCCGATGATGATCGGAAGCGCGCCACAAAGCAGTGTCACGATGATTCGGGTGCTGCGTTTGCGGCGGGGCCGGGCGGTCAGCGGCATGGGCGCATCCTGTCGCGATGAAATGGGATTCTCGATTGCAGACGGGGCAACGGAGCACCTTCCGGAAAGCGTTTGCTCTGTGCCCATGATAGATGGCCGATGGCGCTTGTGCCGCTCATCGGTAATCCAGCCGTGTCGCCAGCTGGATAAAGGCCAGGGCGGCGGGTGAAGCCTGACGTTGGTCAAGCACGGCCAGACCGACTTGTCGTTGCACGATGGGTGACAGCGGTCGCTTCACGTAGCGCGGATCCGCCTCAACCGGCAGAGAACCTTCGGCCACGACGGTAATGGCATCGCCCCGGCCCACGGTGTCGAGGGTGCTCAGCAACTGCGAGCAGCGGTAGCGGATATTCGGGCTCAACTTGGCTGCGTTGAACATCCGCGACACCAACTCCGAGGAACCCGCCTCGGTCAGCACGAACGGGTCGTTGCACAGCTCCTTCAGAGTCAACGCATCACGAGTCGCCAGCGGATGATCGAGAGGGAGCAGGGCGACCATCTGATCTTCCACCAGGGCAAACGTGTCGAATCGATCTTCAGGCAGGACCACGAAACCGATATCGATCCGCCGCTCCTCGAGCCACTGGACCACTTGCCGATCCGGCCCTTCGTCGATGTGCACCTCGATGCCCGGATGCGCCTCGCGGTAATGCCGAAGAATGTTCGGCAGCAACCTGATCGAAGACGTCGGGCCGAACGAGCCGATACGCAACGTGCCGCGTTTCATGCCCCGCGCATCGGCGGCTTCCTGACGCAATGTGTTGGCCAGCCCGAGCATGGCTCGTGCGCGCAACAGCAATTGTTCGCCAATGTCGCTGAGCTCCACGTGCGATTGATGGCGGCGCAGCAATTCGACGCCCAGTTCCTGCTCCAGCGATTTCAAGGCGTGGGACACCGCCGACTGTGAAATCCCCAGGCGATGAGCGGCGAGGGTGAAGCCGCGTAGCTCGGCCACCAGCGAAAAGATCTCGAGTTGGGTCAGGGTCATGAGTAAAGACTCATTTTACGATGATGTTGAATCAGTCGAATGATACGTCATTCGTCAGTTTCATCGTCGGGAGTGTTATGAACAGTCATGAATCCATTCGTCCGGTCGCCTCGGACATGCCGGTCTATCTGAACCTCGCCATGGTCAGCATGATCTGGGGCGGGACCTGGGTGGCCGGACGGTTTCTGGCCGGCAGTCTGAGTCCGATCTTCGCTGCCAGTCTTCGGTTCTTGCTGGCCAGCGTCGCGCTGCTTGGATTTTTGTGGCTGGCGCGGATTCCCTTCGCACGGCCGACGGCGGGGCAATGGCTGCAACTGGCATTGCTGGGGTTCTTCGGGATTTTCTTCTACAACCTGTGCTTTTTTTACGGCCTGCAATACATCAATGCGTCGCGGGCTTCGCTGATTGTTGCGTTGAATCCGGCGGTGATTGGCCTGGCGTCATGGCTGCTGTTCAAGGAACGCCTGAGTCGATTGAAAGTCATCGGAGTCCTGGTCTGCATCGGTGGAGCGGGTGTGGTGATCGTCAGTCGCAATCCGCAATTGCTCGCCGCTACGCCAGACGCCTGGATCGGCGATCTGCTGATTCTCGGCTGCGTGTTGAGCTGGGGTGTTTATTCACTGTTCTCCCGCCACCTCAACCAGAGCATCGGCCCGTTGCAGACGGTGACCTTTTCGGTTTTGCTCGGCACGCTGATGCTCTGGGCGCTGGCTGCCGTTCGCGGCGAAGTGAGCGGGGCGGCAGTGGCCAACCTGGGGATGACGCAGTGGCTGAGCCTGATCTATCTCGGGGTCCTGGGCTCGGCGCTGGCCTACATCGGTTACTACGATGGCATCCGCAAAATTGGCGCGACCCGCTCCGGCGTGTTCATTGCGCTCAACCCGCTGACCGCCGTGATGGCCGGTGCGATCCTGCTGGGCGAGCAACTGACGCTGCCCATGTGCCTGGGCGGCGTGCTGATTCTGTCGGGCATCTGGCTGTGCAACAAACCCCTTGCACCGGGCCGAAAAAAGCGGATTTTATAGAGAGGGCAGACAACCCTATTTACGCTGTGTAGAATCGGGTTACGCATACAATAATAATCGTCTTCTGGCAGCAGAAGCCTCGCCCGCAAGAGCCTTGGGTCGACAATGAAGATATTCGGGTTTCAACTGATCTACGGTGACTTCCTCGCCCGCAGTGTGCGTGGCATCTCCTGTGCGCCACCCACCGGTCTCAGCATTACTGACAAATAACTTTGGTTAATTGATAAGAATGATGAGGCGCCAACCATGGCAGATTTATACGAAAACCCAATGGGCCTGATGGGCTTCGAGTTCATCGAGTTCGCATCGCCGACTCCTGGCACCCTGGAGCCGATCTTCGAGATCATGGGCTTCACCAAGGTCGCGACCCACCGTTCCAAAAACGTGCACCTGTATCGCCAGGGCGCGATCAACCTGATCCTCAACAACGAACCCCACAGCGTTGCTTCGTACTTCGCGGCTGAACACGGCCCGTCCGTGTGTGGCATGGCGTTCCGGGTCAAGGATTCGCAGAAGGCCTACAAACGCGCTCTGGAACTCGGCGCTCAGCCGATCCACATCGAAACCGGTCCGATGGAGTTGAACCTGCCAGCGATCAAAGGCATTGGCGGTGCGCCGCTGTACCTGATCGACCGTTTCGGCGAAGGCAGCTCGATCTATGACATCGACTTCGTGTTCATCGAAGGTGTTGACCGCAACCCGGTCGGTGCCGGCCTGAAGATCATCGATCACCTGACCCACAACGTGTATCGCGGTCGCATGGCCTACTGGGCGAACTTCTACGAGAAGCTGTTCAATTTCCGTGAAATCCGTTACTTCGACATCAAGGGCGAATACACCGGCCTGACCTCGAAAGCGATGACCGCGCCGGACGGCATGATCCGCATCCCGCTCAACGAAGAATCGTCGAAGGGCGCCGGGCAGATCGAAGAGTTCCTGATGCAGTTCAACGGCGAAGGCATCCAGCACGTGGCGTTCCTCACCGACGACCTGGTCAAGACCTGGGATCAGTTGAAGAAGATCGGCATGCGCTTCATGACCGCGCCGCCGGACACCTACTACGAAATGCTCGAAGGCCGCCTGCCGAACCACGGCGAGCCGGTCGATCAGCTGCAATCGCGCGGCATCCTGCTGGATGGTGCGTCGGATAAGGAAGACAAGCGTCTGCTGCTGCAAATCTTCTCGGAAACCCTGATGGGCCCGGTGTTCTTCGAATTCATCCAGCGCAAAGGCGACGATGGCTTCGGCGAAGGCAACTTCAAGGCACTGTTCGAATCGATCGAGCGTGACCAGGTGCGTCGTGGCGTACTCGCTACCGAGTAATCTGCGGATGTAAAAAAGCCCGGCCTGCAATGTTGCAGGCCGGGCTTTTTATTGCGCGTCTTACGGGCGCCGCTGGCGCATCAGATGCTTGAACCCTTCAAACACCAGCACCACCACCGCGAGCCAGATCGGGATGTAGGTCAGCCATTCACCGGGTTTGATGCTCTCGCCGAGCAGCAGTGCCACACCGAGCAGCAGCACTGGCTCCACGTAACTCAACAAACCAAACAGGCTGAACGGCAGCAAGCGGCTGGCGATGATGTACACCACCAGCGCCGACGCACTGATCAGACCGAGCAGCGGAATCAGCCACGCCAGCGCCGGATACTGATCGAAAACGCCAAAACCCTGTTCGCCGCCGCGCACAAACCAGTACGCCACCGGCAGCATCAGCGTCATGTCGACCCACAAGCCGCCGAGGTTGTCGGTCTTGAGGTATTTGCGCAGCACGAAATACAACGGGTAACCGACGACGACCACCAGCGTCGCCCAGGAAAACCCGCCGACCTGATACAACTCGTTCAACACGCCGAGGCTGGCAAAAAACACCGCGACTTTTTGCAGGTACGACAGGCTTTCGCCATAAGCGATGCGCCCGGTCAGCACCATGGCCAGCGGCAGCAGGAAGTAGCCCAGCGATACATCGAGGCTGTAGCCATTGAGCGGCGCCCACATGAACAGCCACAACTGCACACCCAGCAACGCAGCCGAAACGATCAGGCCACCGATCAACTTCGGCAGCGCTGGGACCCGGCGCAGCAACTCGAGCACCCGCCGCCATTCGCCGGACAGCAACATGAACACGGTCATGCAGGGCACGGTCAGCAGCATCCGCCAACCGAAGATTTCCACGCCGCTCAACGGAGTGAGCAACGAGGTGTAGTAATACATGACGGCAAACAGCGTCGAGGCTGTTACCGATAGAGCGATACCTTTAGACAAACTGTCCTCGCGGGGGTGATGGTCAAACGGGGCGCGCAGGATACGTGGTTTTTGTGCTGAATATTGGCCGAGTGATCGATATTTCCAACATTCGACACAGATCCCGTGAGAGCAGGACCTGTGTCGAAGCATAGGTGCTTAAGGCTGACGCGGTTTGCGCCCCGACACAAAATGGCTCACATCATTGAACCCCGGCGTCGACGCATGCCCCGGCGTCACCAGCGAATCGATAAACGCCTCATCCTCCGCGGTAATCTTCACCGCCTGCGCCTTGGTGTACGCATCCCACTGTTCTTCCGTACGCGGTCCGACAATTGCCGATGTCACCGCGCCGTTGTTCAGCACCCAGGCAATCGCAAACTCGACAATCCCGACTCCACGCTCCTTGGTGTATTGCTGGATCTGCTGGGCAATGCGCAACGACTCCACCCGCCATTCAGTCTCCAGAATCCGCTTGTCCTGGCGCCCGGCACGGCTGTTGGCGTCCGGGGTTACGTCCGGCGCGTACTTGCCGCTGAGCACGCCACGGGCCAGCGGGCTGTAAGGCACGACGCCGAGGCCGTAAGTCTGGGCGGCGGTGATCTGTTCGGTCTCGGCCTGACGGTTGACGATGTTGTACAGCGGCTGGCTGATCACCGGACGATCGACGCCCAGTTTGTCCGCCACGCGAATCACCTCGGCAATCCGCCAGCCGCGATAGTTCGACAGGCCCCAATAACGGATCTTGCCCTGGCGAATCAGATCGCCAATGGCCGAAATCGTCACTTCCAGCGGCGTGTTGTGGTCTTCGCGGTGCAGGTAATAGATGTCGAGGTAGTCGGTGCCGAGCCGGGTCAGGCTGGCCTCAAGACCATTGAAGAGGTGTTTGCGGCTCAGACCGCTGCGGTTCGGCACGCCGTCCACCGGGCCGAAACCGACCTTGGTCGCCAGCACCCACTCATGACGATGACGGGCGATGGCTTCGCCGACGATCTCTTCCGAGCGGCCATTGGTGTAGACGTCCGCGGTGTCGATGAAGTTGATGCCCTGATCCCAGGCCTTGTCGATGATGCGCAGCGAATCTTCCGCGCTGGTCTGTTCGCCAAACATCATCGTGCCGAGGGTGAGGGTGGACACCTGCAACCCCGAGTGACCCAGTGTGCGATAGCTCATGCCGAAATCCTTTTGTCGGTGGGAAAGCTTCAATCAAATACCAGAAGCGTCCGGCAGGGCAAAGTGAATTTATCGACGCAATGCCTCGCAGCGCTCGCGCAAAAACGCCTGCAACACCTTGACCCGTTCCGACACCTGCACTCGATGCGGGCACAGCAGATTGAACGGCACGCTCTCGCCGTGCCAATCATCGAACAGGGTCACCAGCCGCCCGGCACGCACGTCCTCGACCACATCGAGCCAGGCCTTGTAGGCGATGCCATGGCCTACGAGTGCCCAGCGGCGGGCGACTTCGCCGTCGTCGCTGAGGTAGTCGCCGCGTACTTCGACCTCGACCGTTTCGTCGTCGCGATGGAAACGCCAGGTGTTATAGGGCCGGCCATTGCGCAAGTAGAGAAGGGCGCTGTGTTCGCTCAGTTCGGCGGGGTTTAGCGGTGTGCCGTGACGCTCCAGATACGCAGGGCTGGCGCAGGCCACGCGACGATGCTCAGGCAGAATCGGCAACGCCACCAGCGTCGAATCACTCGGCACGCCAAAGCGCAGCGCCACGTCCACCGTCTCGCGAAACAGATCCGCATGCCGGTCGTTGAGCAGCAATTGCAGTTGAATGTGCGGATGCTCGCGTTTGAAATCGTCCAGCCACGGCAGCAATACGTTGCGCCCGAAGTCCGACGGCGCCGCCAGTTGCAGCACACCGCTCAGGCCTTCGGTCTGCTGCTTCAGCGCCTGCTCGCCCTCGGCCAGTGTGGCCAGCGCCAGACGCACGCTTTCCAGATAGCGCCGGCCTTCTTCGGTCAGACGCATGCTGCGGGTCGAGCGGGCGAAGAGGCGGATGCCGAGGCGGGTTTCCAGGCGTTTCAGCGCGATGCTGGCGGCGGCCGGGGTCAACTCCAGCGCCCGGGCGGCGGCGGAAATGCTGCCGGAGTCGGCGGTGCGGACAAAGATTTCCAGATCGAGGATCGAGCTCATTAGTAAAAATCCGTTGAAGATCCTTGGCGTTTTGCGGGATTTTTCCGGGATTGGCAAGCGCAGATACTGGAATCCTGAATAACCGCAGGAGACAGACATGACGTGGACATTCGATCATCTGGCCTTCAACACCGCTGACGGTCAGGCGCTGCAGGATGCTTTTGGTGCGTTACTGGGACTGACGCCGGGGCGGCGGCCGCCGTTTCCGTTTCCCGGGCGGTGGTTGTATCAGGATGGGGAAGCGTTGGTGCATGTGATTGAGCAGCCCGTGCTGGATGAGGCGGCGTTGAGTCATATTGCGTTTCGTACCGATGAAGACGCGGCGGTGGTTTTGAAGCGGGTGCAGGGTAGTGGGTTGCCGTATCAGGTGGCGCAGGTGCCGGAGGATGGGGTTTGGCAGATTTTTGTGCAGATGCCGGGGGGATTGGTGCTGGAGCTGGATGCAAAAACGGGGATCTTGTGAGCGTTTAATCGTGGCGTTTAAAGGACATGTTCAGACACGCACCCCAGGCTACACAACCTTGCGCCGTTGCCTACGACTAAGCCAGAATCCGCCGGCTTGTGCGCTTAGGGGGCCGGGTTTTATCGTTGTCCCGTCGCTGAAAAACAGCGATGGGGTTTGGTAGCCCGGTTCTGACTTGTTGCGCAACTCACCGTATTCGGACGCTTATCCGTCCGTGCTTTTATGGTGGCCATGCGTGGGGCGCTTTCGAGCGCGCCGGTTCTCCAAGTCACCGGTCTACCAACCCGTGTATGGCCACCACCTCTTCGTTTGGTAGCGAAGTTTGATGGCTCCATTTTTCTGATTTGGAGATTCAAACGTGATCAAACCAACACCCAATCCACCCGAAGCCGACACCACCTCACCCTACGAAACCCTCGATTCCAAGAAATTCCACGAAGCCGCCGAACGCGCGCTCGATCACTACCTCAATCCGTTCCACCCCAGAAAACCGCTGCTCAAACCCAACGCCCGCTACCTCATCGCCCCCGGCATCCCAAGCGAAGAACTGTTGGCCGACGCCTGCGAAACCCTGACCTCCGCCAAAACCATGGCCAGCGATTTCGCCGGGATGATCGATGCGCCGCAGCGGCACGTCCTGCTGGGTATCGGGCAACTGATCATGCTGGCGGAACTGGCGGTAAATCGGGTGCTGGATAATCTGGACACGGCGGCTGAAGCCCGGCCCTGACCGATCGTAGAGCAACAATAAAAAACGGCCGAAGTGGGCCGTTTTTGTGTGTCTGCCAATAATCAGGCCCGCAACGTCCGCGTCATCCGCAACGCCAGCAGACTCCCGCCAACAATCACCCCCGCCAGCAGGTAAAGCGCCGCATCTGTCGACCCGGTGCTGTCCTTGACCCAACCCACAAGGTAAGGGCTCAAGAACCCCGCCATCTGCCCCATGGAGTTGATCAATGCCAGACCACCCGCCGCAGCCCCTGCGCTCAGCATGGCAGTCGGCACCGGCCAGAACATCGGCAGCCCAGTCAGCGCGCCCATGGTCGCAATGGTCAGGCCGAGAATCGCAATCGCCGGATTCGCCGCGAAGTTCACCGCGATCAGCAGGCCGACAGCGCCCATCAACATCGGCACCACCAAATGCCAGCGGCGTTCTTTGCGCAAGTCCGCCGAACGCCCGACCACCAGCATGAACACCGCCGCCAGCAGATACGGAATCGCACTCAACCAGCCAATCACCAGGTTGTCGCTGAAACCGAGGTTCTTGATGATCGACGGCAGCCAGAAGTTGATCGCGTACACGCCGCTCTGGATGCAGAAGTAGATCAGGCCAAACGCCCAGATGGCCGGATTCTTGAACACCGCGATCAGCGAATCGGAGGTGGTTTTCGGTTTGTTCGCCAGGTCTTCCGCCTGATCCGCTTCCAGCACCGAACGCTCGTGAGGGGTCAGCCATTTGGCGTTGGCGAAGTTGTCGCTGAGCAGGAAGTAGGCGAGTGCGCCCAGTATCACGGTCGGAATACCTTGCAGCAGGAACATCCACTGCCAGCCAGCCAAACCGCCCTGGCCCGCAGCGAAGTGATTCAAGATCCAGCCAGAAAACGGGCTGCCGAGCAGGCCCGACACCGGGATCGCCGACATGAACAGCGCCATGATCCGGCCACGGCGAAAGGTCGGGAACCACTGCGAGAGATAGAGCACCACGCCCGGGAAGAACCCGGCTTCGGCGGCGCCAGTGAACAGGCGCAAAGTGTAGAACTCGGTCGGCGTGGTGACGAACAGCAGGCAGGTCGACAGCGTGCCCCAGGTGATCATCATCACGGCAATCCAGCGCCGTGGGCCGAATTTGGTCAGGGCCAGGTTGCTCGGTACGCCGCACAGCACGTAGCCGATGAAGAAGATGCCGGCATCAAGGCCGTACACGGTTTCGCTGAATTTCAGCGCGTCAAGCATCTGCAGTTTGGCGAATCCAACGTTGACCCGGTCGAGGTAGTTGAACAGGTAGCAGATGAAGATGAAGGGGATCAAACGCAGGGTGATGCGTTTGTAGACGGCATTTTTATCGTCATCGATGGTCTGGGCGGCAGCGGCGCTCTGCGACATGGCGGCTCTCTCTTTATTATGATTTTTTGCGATGCAAAGGGTAACGTTGATCGCCCTGAGAGTCTCGGCCACCTTTGGCCGGATTGTCTTTGTGCCTGAGCACAGGGTTTGCCGCCAGACCCTGTGCGGGTGAACAACCGTCCGCGCCTGTTTTCAAGGATTCCAGCCCTTATGTTCGAACTCGATCACGACCTCGCCCAGGACATCGTCGACCGGGCCATGGCCATTTTGCCGTACAACGTCAACGTCATGGACAGCCAGGGGCTGATCCTCGGCAGTGGCGAGCCGGAGCGGATCAACACCCGTCACGAAGGTGCGCAACTGGTGCTGGCCAACGGGAGAGTAGTGGAGATTGACGCGCAGACGGCGGTGCATCTGAAAGGCGTGCAGCCGGGGATCAATCTGCCGTTGCTGCTCGATCAGCGTTTGATCGGTGTGCTCGGGATCACCGGTGAGCCGGAGCAATTGCGCACTTACGCCGAACTGGTGCGCATGACGGCTGAAATGCTCGTTGGCCAGCGCAATCAGCAATCCGAGCAGCAGTGGCGGCGGCAACGCTGCGATGACTTGCTTGCGCTGCTGTTGAGCGAAGCAGGGGACTCGCCGCGTTTGGTGGATGAAGCTCAGCAACTCGGGCTGAAACCGCAACTGACGCGGGTGCCCTATCTGTTTGAATTAGGTCTGGAGCATGGGCCGGGGCAGACCGTCGAGGCGCTGAGTGCCTGGTTGATGACGCGCTATCCGGACAGCTGGTGCGTGAGTTCCGCGAAGTCGTCACTGCTGTGGTGCCGGCCAGCGAGTCAGAACGTCGAGCATGATCGTTTGCTGGAAAAACTCGATGGCCTGGGCTGGAACATCCTGCGCATTGCTGTCGGTGGGCAGGCCGATGGGCTGGCCGGGTTGCGCCGTTGCTATCGACGGGTCGGCGACTTGCTCGCCTATGGCCGCGAAGTGTTGCCCCGTTCACGGCTGCTGACTCTCAATCGCTATCGCTTGCCGGTCATGCTCTGGCGCCATCGCAACGATGATGCGCTGGATGAACTGCTCAAACCGTTGCGCAAGGTCATCGCCAAGGACAACAACGGCCAGTTGCTCGCGACCCTGCGCAGTTGGTGCGATCACGACGGGCAGAGCCAGGCTTGCGCGGATGCGTTGGGGATTCACCGCAACAGCCTGCGCTATCGGATGGAGCGAATTGCCGAGTTGAGCGGGGTCGATCCGCTGAGGCTCGACGGGATGCTGGCGTTGTATCTGGGGGTGCAATTGCTGCCGCAGACTGACGATTTGTCGAAATGAACAATAAACGCCTATCCAACTTGTGCAGCGGACAGGCGTCAACGCGCAAAGCGACTGGCAGCATGAGGGGCATTGGAACTGGAGAATTCGCATGAAAATCGTCATCGCCCCCGATTCGTTCAAGGACAGCCTGAGTGCCCAAGGCGTTGCAGAAGCCATTGCGCTGGGTCTGGCGCAGGTCTGGCCGCAGGCGACGCTGGTCAAATGCCCGATGGCCGACGGTGGCGAAGGCACGGTGGAGTCGATTCTCGCCGCGTGTGAAGGTGAACTGCGCCGCACCCGCGTGCGTGGTCCGTTGGGTGCGGCGGTCGAAGCGGCGTGGGGCTGGTTGCCGCATAACCACACCGCGATCATCGAAATGGCCGAGGCCAGTGGTCTGCAACTGGTGCCGCCGGGGCAACGCGATGCGTGCATCAGCAGTACCTTCGGCACGGGCGAATTGATCCGCGCAGCGCTGGATGCAGGCGCACAACGGGTGATCCTCGCCATCGGCGGCAGCGCCACCAATGACGGCGGCGCTGGTGCAATGCAGGCGCTGGGCGTGAAGTTGCTGGACGCTCAAGGGCAATCACTGGTGCCGGGCGGCCTCGCGCTGGCGCAACTCGCCAAGCTGGACCTCAACGAACTGGACCCGCGTCTGGCACAAGTCCGTTTCGACATCGCCGCCGACGTCAACAATCCCCTATGCGGCCCCCATGGCGCCTCGGCGATTTTCGGCCCGCAGAAAGGCGCATCACCCGCACAAGTGCAGCAACTGGATCAGGCGCTGGGCCACTTCGCCGAACTCTGCGCGCAAGCGTTGGATAAAGACGTTCGTGATGAGCCGGGCAGCGGTGCAGCGGGCGGACTGGGTTTTGCAGCCAAAGCGTTTCTCGGCGCGCGGTTCCAGGCCGGGGTTGAAGTGGTCGCCGAATTGGTCGGGCTGGCCGATGCAGTGAAAGGCGCAGATCTGGTGATCACCGGGGAAGGGCGCTTCGACGCGCAGACCTTGCGCGGCAAAACCCCGTTTGGCGTCGCGCGGATCGCCAAGCAACACGGCGTCCCCGTGATCGTCATTGCCGGCACCCTCGGCGAGGGCTATCAAGAACTCTACGGTCACGGCATCGACGCCGCATTCGCCGTCACCAGCGGTCCGATGACGCTGGAACAAGCCTGCGCCGAAGCACCGCGTCTGCTGCGCGAGCGCGCTACGGACATTGCCCGCGTCTGGCGCATGGCGACTCCGGACTGACCTGTCACCCATCATCTAAAACGTCGGGTGTTTCAATAGCGAAACACTCGCAATAATTTGAAAAATATTTGTTCTTTACCTGCAAAATTCCTCAAGGGTGGCCGATATAAAGATCAGGCGCACACAAGACTTCCACAAACAGTGACGCCGGACTGAAGCCCGCCCTCGCGGGCCAGTGATTACGGCATGGATGCTCTTAGCTTCGACTTTCCGAGAGCCTTCCTATGTCCTTGCGTAATCTGAATATCGCGCCCCGTGCCTTCCTCGGTTTTGCCTTTATTGCCCTGCTGGTGATCGTGCTCGGCGTGTTCGCCGTCAACCGCATGTCGGTCATCCGCCAGGCCTCTGTCGAAATGCAGACCAATCAGTTGCCCAGCGTCACTTACCTTGGCGTGGTGACGGAAAACGTCTTGCGCCTGCGGATCCTGTCGTTCCGCATTCTGGTCAACCGTGACGCTGCCGGCCTGCAAGAAGCACAGACTCGCATCGGCGTGCTGGTGGACAAGGTACGCAGCGCTCAGGCCGCCTACGCCGCATTGCCGGCCGAGAGTGAAGAGCGCGCGCAATACCAGGCTTTCGCGACGACCCTGGACAACTACCTGCAAGCCCAGAACCAGATGATGGACTTGTCGCGTCAGGACAAGGTCGAGGACATGCGCACCCTGATCAACACGAAGATCAAGGACGGCACCGACCAGATGGGCGAGCAGCTCAACAAACTGATTGCGATCAATGCCGCCGGTGCCAAGGACGCGTCCATTCAGGCCGGTGAACACTACGACAGCGCGATCACCGGCATTGTCATCGTGGCGGTCTTCGCGGCATTTGCCACGGTGTTGTTGGCCTGGCTGCTGACCCGCAGCATCGTCACCCCGTTGAACCGTGCCGTCGCTGCCGCGCAAACCATCGCCGGTGGCAACTTGACCAAAGCCATCGAAATCGACGGCAAGGACGAACCGGCACGACTGCTTGAAGCCCTGGCCGCGATGCAGGCCAACCTGCGTAAAACCATCGAACAGATTGCCGGTTCCGCCACGCAACTGGGCGCCGCTGCCGAAGAACTCAGCGCCGTGACCGAAGAAGCGTCCCGTGGCCTGCAACAGCAGAACGACGAAATCGAACAGGCCGCCACCGCCGTCAACGAAATGACCGCAGCGGTGGAAGAGGTCGCACGCAACGCGGTGTCGACCTCCGAAGCGTCGAACCAGTCGACCCACGCCGCCCGCGAAGGTCGCGACCAGGTGGTGAAAACCGTCGACGCGATCCAGACCATGACCCACGACGTGCAGAACACCGCGCAAATGATCGAAGGCCTGGCGGCTCAGGGCCGCGACATCGGCAAGGTGCTGGACGTGATCCGCGCCATCGCCGAACAGACCAACCTGCTGGCGCTCAACGCCGCCATCGAAGCAGCCCGTGCCGGTGAAGCCGGACGCGGGTTCGCCGTGGTGGCGGACGAGGTTCGCGCACTGGCCCATCGCACCGCGCAATCGACCCAGGAAATCGAAAAAATGGTCGCCGGCATCCAGAACGGCACCGGCGAAGCGGTCGAGTCGATGCAGCAAAGCAACCAGCGCACCCAGTCCACTCTTGAAATGGCCCGCGCCGCTGGCGTCGCGCTGGAGCAGATCACCCAGTCGATCAATCAGATCAACGAGCGCAACCTGGTGATCGCCAGTGCCTCGGAAGAGCAGGCGCAGGTGTCCCGTGAAGTCGACCGCAACCTGGTCAACATCCGCGACCTGGCCACCCAATCGGCCGCCGGCGCCAACCAGACCAGCGCCGCGACTCACGAACTGTCGCGCCTGGCGGTGGATTTGAATGCGATGGTGGCGCGGTTTGTGATTTGACCTAGGGTGAAGGCTGGAGACCGCGCAATCAGGAGACGTACATGCGCTATTCAGCCTTGACCCAACGAATCGCCGGGGAGGGAGCAGCGGCCTGGCGGATTCACGACCGAGCGCTGGAGCTGCGCGCCGGGGGCATTGATGTCTTGCTGCTGTCTGTGGGTGATCCGGATTTCGATACGCCGCTGCCGATCATCCACGGCGCCATCGACAGCCTGTTGGCAGGCGATACCCATTATTCCGAAGTGCGCGGCCGGCTGGAGCTGCGCAAGCGAATCGCCGAGCGCCATCGGCGCAGCAGCGGTCAGGACGTTGATGCCGACCATGTGATCGTGCTGCCCGGCGCGCAATGCGCGGTGTATTCGGTGGCGCAGTGTCTGCTCGATCCGGGCGATGAAGTCATCGTCGCCGAACCCATGTATGTCACCTACGAAGGCGTGTTTGGCGCTTGCGGCGCGACCGTGGTGCCAGTGCCGGTTCGTCCGGAAAACGGCTTTCGAGTCGACCCGGCGGATGTCTCGGCGCGGATCACCCCCAGGACCCGAGCCATGCTGCTCAACAGTCCCAACAACCCTTCCGGCGCCAGTCTGTCGCTGTTGATCTGGCAGGAGCTGGCGGCGCTGTGCATTCGTCATGACCTGTGGCTGATCAGCGATGAGGTCTACAGCGAATTGTTATACGAAGGTGAACACGTCAGCCCGGCGAGCCTGCCGGGCATGGCCGAGCGCACCGCGACCATCAACAGCCTGTCCAAATCCCACGCGATGACCGGGTGGCGCATCGGCTGGATGATCGGACCGAAACCCTTGGCCGAACATCTGGTGAATCTGTCGCTGAGCATGCTGTTCGGTCTGCCGGACTTTGTGCAGAAAGCGGCGCAAGTGGCGCTGGAGAAAGATCTGCCGGAAGTGACGCAGATGCGCGAGGAATACCGTTTGCGCCGGGATCTGGTGTGCGAACGGTTGCGCGGCTGTCCGGGGTTGTACCCGATCAAGCCGGATGGCGGGATGTTCGTGATGGTCGATGTGCGCCAGACCGGGATCGGCGCGCAGGACTTTGCCGAGCAATTACTGGAGGGGTATGGGGTTTCTGTGCTGGCCGGTGAGGCGTTCGGGCCGAGTGCGGCGGGGCATATTCGCATCGGGCTGGTGGTGGATCGGGTGAAACTGGCGGATGCGTGTTCAAGGATTGCCTTGTGCGCTGCGCAACTTTTGCAAGTGCGCAGCGCCTGACCTCGATCAGCGCGGGGGATTCACCAGGTTGGCGGGCCTTTCACCCGCCAACGCCGCCAACAGATTCTCCACCGCACACCGCGCCATGGCTTCGCGCGTTTCGTGGGTTGCCGAGCCCATGTGCGGCGTTGCCACGACGTTGTTCAACTGCAATAACGGCGAATCGTGATTTAGCGGCTCGCGTTCAAACACATCCAGCCCCGCCGCGCGAATCCGGTTATGCCGCAGCGCTTCGATCATCGCGGCTTCGTCCACCACCTTGCCCCGGGAAATGTTGATGAAGATGCTTTCCGGGCGCATCAACGCGAACTGTTCGGCGCCGATCAAGCCTTCTGTCTGTGCAGTCAGCGGCAACGTCAGGCAGATGAAGTCCGCCTGCTGCAACAGATCCTCCAGGCTGCGGTACTGCGCATCGAACCGCGCTTCAACCGCCGGTTTGCGCGACTGACTGTGATAGATCACCGGCATGCCAAATCCGAAATGCCCACGCTGCGCCAACGCCTCGCCGATCCGGCCCATGCCGATGATGCCCAGCGTCTTGCCGTGCACATCGGTACCGAAATGCGCCGGGCCGATGCTGCGATGCCAGTGACCACCGCGCACCATGTTCGCCAGTTCCACCACCCGCCGGGCGGTGGCCAGGACTAGCGCGAAACCGGTGTCGGCGGTGGTTTCGGTGAGCACGTCCGGGGTGTTTGTCAGCATGACCTTGCGGCGGGTCAGGTAGTCGATGTCGTAGTTGTCGACGCCCACCGAAACGCTGGAAATCGCTTCGAGTTGTGGCGCCAGATCGAGCAGGGCCGCGTCCAGTTTCAGGCTCGCGCCAAGCAGACCGTGGGCGGCGGGCAGGGCGTCGCGCAGTTTCATCAGGCCGTCGGCGTCGAGGCTTTCGATCAGCGTTACATCGACTTGCTCCTGAAGTTGCGCCATCAGAGAAGGCGAAAGTTTCTTGTACAACACAACCTGCTTTTTCATCGCAGTCATCTCTCTGTCAATTCAGGAATGGGCCGGCAGCGGGCGCGGTGCGACTCGCTTGGCCGTCACCCGGTCGCTGGCGCCGGGCTTGAGGAAAATCGTCAGTACCACCGAGAGCATCAACGCGCCGCTCATCAGCAGATACGAGGCGCCTGGCGAACCGGTGGAGCTGTTCAGGTAGCCGACCAGATACGAGCCGCCAAACGAGCCGAGGGCGCCCATGCTGTTGATCAGCGCCATGGCACCACCGGCAACGTTGGCTGGCAGGATCTCCGGCACGATGGCGAAGAACGGCCCGTAGGGCGCGTACATGCAGGCGCCGGCAATCACCAGCAGCGTGTACGACCACCAGAAATGCTCAGCACCGAGGGCGTAGGAGCCGTAGAACGCCACCGAGGCAATCAGCAGCGGCGGCCAGACGAAACGTTTGCGCTTTTGCAGTTTGTCCGAGCCCCACGACACCAGCAGCATGCCGATTACCGCCGCCAGATAGGGCAACGCCGACAGCCAGCCGGCCTCGATCATGTCCATCTGCGCACCGGCCTTGAGGATCGAAGGCAACCACAGCACAAAGCCGTAAACGCCAATGCTCCAGCAGAAAAATTGCAGCGCCAGGATGATCACCTTCGGCGAGCGGAAGGCTTCGGCGTAATTTTTTACGGCTTTGATCCCGACCTGTTCGGCGGCGAGAGCGCTTTCCAGATCGTGCTTTTCCTGGTCGCTGAGCCACTTGGCCTGGGCCGGACGATCATCGGCCAGCTTCCACCAGATGAATGCCCAAAGCACCGCCGGCAACCCTTCGATGATGAACATCCAGCGCCAGCTGAAATGCTGCACCAGATACCCTGAAACCACCGACATCCACAGCATGGTCACCGGGTTGCCGAGGATCAGAAACGTGTTGGCCCGCGAGCGTTCGGCGCGGGTGAACCAGTGGCACAGGTACACCAGCATCGCCGGCATCACCGCCGCTTCGACCACGCCGAGCATGAAGCGGATGACGATCAGCCAATAGGCGTTGGAGACCACGCCGGTCAGCGTGGCGAGCCCGCCCCAGAGGATCAGGCTGACGAAGATCAGTTTCTTCACGCTGTGCTTTTGCGCGTAGATCGCGCCGGGCACCTGGAAGAAAAAGTAACCGAGGAAGAACAGCGCGCCGAGCAGCGAGGACAGGCCCGGGGTGATCATCAGGTCGGCAGCCATTCCGGACGCGGCGGCGAAACCGTAATTGGCGCGGTCGAGGTACGCCAGGCTGTAGGTGATGAACACGATCGGCATGATGTACCACCAGCGGCGGGTGGCGAGGGTTGCGGTTTTCATGGTCTTGCTCCTGAGCTTGTTGTTTTTGTCGCAGCAGGTTCAATAGATTGGTTGGTGCCTGTGCTCACGCCGCAGCGTGGGAACGATCAGCGGTGAGTTCGGATCGCGTCGGCAAACCCTCCATGTCGCCACGGCTCTGCACCGCCCGGCTGCCAATCCAGTTGGCGCGTCTGACGGCTTCGGGAAAACTCAGGTGCTCCAGCAGGGCGCTGATCATCCCCACCGCAAATCCATCGCCGGCACCGACCGTATCGACCACAGTTTCAACCGGCACCCCGGCGACAAACCCTTGATCCAGATGCGTGCGGTAATACGCGCCCTGCGGCCCGAGCTTGATTGCCACGGCTTCGGCACCCTGATCGAGATAAAACGCCGCAATGTCCGCCGGGTCCTCAAACCCGGTCAGCAACCGGCCTTCGCTCAACCCCGGCAACACCCAGTGGGCGAGGGCGGCGAGGCGGTTGATTTCGGTGATCATCTCCCGTTCGCTGGCCCACAGGCTCGGGCGCAGGTTCGGGTCGAACGACACGCTGCGCCCGGCGTTGCGCATGCGGGTCATCAGTTCATGGGACATTTCCCGGGCTGATACGGACAGCGCGGGCGGAATGCCGGTGGCGTGCAGATGCCGGGCACTTAATAGAGTCGAGGTGATCGATTGCGGCGACAGATGACTGGCCGCCGAGCCGCGACGGAAATACTCGACCGTCGGATCGCTGCCGTCATCGTTGCGCGACTTGAGCTGAAAACCGGTCGGGTGTGCTGGATCGACTTCAACGTGGCTACAATCCAGACCCTCTCCGTGCAGGGTTTCGACCACGAAGCGACCCAGCGAATCGGCACCGACCCGGCTCAGCCACGCAACGTTGAAACCCAGTCGAGACAAGCCGATGGCCACATTGCTGTCGGCCCCGGCAATCCGTTTGTGAAACTGGTCGACGCAGGCCAGATCGCCGTTCTGTTCGGCGACAAACATGGCCATGGTTTCGCCGAACGACAGGATATCGATCTCAGACATGGGCAGGCTCCAGGCGGGATTGGCCGAGGCGGGCGAGGGCGGCCACGTGTTCGGTGGTGAGTTGCACCAGGTCTTCGCCCTGCAACGGGTATTCGGCGGCGCGCATAACGCCTTGGGCCATGTGCCGCAGCAGTTGTTCCCACAGATGCAGGTCAGTGGCGGCCGGAGGCACCGCTACCAGTTTGCCGTCGGCACGGCGGGCCACGGCTTTGCAATGCACATAGCCGACGTGACGGCCCAGCAAGCGTGCGGCGCTGCTGGCGGACTGATCTTGCCACTGCCAGTTGCCGATATCGAAGGTCATTTTGATCGGCAGGTTGTGTTGCTCGACGGCGGCGAAGAAGCGCTGGAACGGTTCGATGCGACCGCCATGCAAGGTCTGATCGTTCTCCACCAGCAGTTGCACCGGACTTGGCGCAAGGATTTGCGCCAGCGTCTGCAGATCGTTGTTGTCGGTGAAGAAGCCCAGCGACACTTTCAGCCACTTCGAACCGAACGCTTCGGCGTTTTGCAGCGCGGTGATCAGTTCGGGATTGGGCCGCGACTGACCGGCCAGCCACAGTTCGGTGGGCGAGGAGTAGATGCTTTGCAGGCCTTCGGCTTGTGTTGCGGCGGCGAGCTGTTCGGGGACTTCGTTGGTCAGCAGCTCTTCGCGCCATTCGATGCGATTGGCGCCCGCAGCGGCCAGCACTTCGATGAACGAAGCCTGGCCATGGCGTCGGACGAGATCAGCGCCGTAGCTGGAAAGACTGATGGAAACGTCAGGTTTATTCATTGTTATCTACCTCTGAAACCGGTTTCATTTTTGTTCAAAAAAATTTGGTGGCCCCGTAGGGCCTTATTCCGCTATTCCGCGCGTCGAGCCGCGCTCAATCAGCACCGGTGCAAAATCCAGGGTTCGCGCAGCCCCATCCTCTCCACGCAAGCGCTTGAGCAGGCATTCAAATGCCTGAGCACCCATTTCAGCAGTTGGCTGGGCGAGGGCGGTGATCCCGCTGCCTACCAGCGGATACCAATCCAGATCATCCAGCGCAATCAATCCGACATCCTCGAACAACCGGCAGCCAATCTCCCGCAAGGCCAGGGTGCAGGCCAGCGCCGCCACGCCATTGGCGCAGAACAGGGCTTTCGGGCCGTTATCAGGTGTGTTCAAAAAGGTTTGAAGATCGTTCGCCAGGCTTGGGCCTGTTTCCAGCACCGTGCCACGCATGTCTTCGCGCTGGCCAATCTGCTGCTGAAAACTGCTGACCCGCTCGATCCTTGAACTGGTGCCGTCATAGGGTTCAGTCACCAGCAGCACATCGCGATAGCCACGCTGCTGAAGATGCTCCAGCGCCATTTCGATGGCTTGCGGGTTGTTCAACCCGACCATGTCGCTGTCCAGTCCATCGACCTTGCGATCCACCAGTACCAGCGGCATTTCCCGTTTCAACTCATCCAGCTCATCCCGGTGATGGCCGAGGGTGTTCACGATCAGCCCTTCGATGTTGTACGAGCGCAGCAGCGCCAGGTGCTGACGTTCCTGCTCGTCATCGCGATCGGTGTTGCACACCACCAGGCTGTAACCGTGCCGACGGCAGGCGGTTTCCACCCCGTGCATCACGGCAATCGAATAAGGGTTGCGGATATCGGCCACCAGCATGCCGATCAGGCGAGTGCGGCCACGTTTCAGGCCACGGGCCATTTGATTGGGGCGATAGCCGAGTTCGGCAATTGCCTGCTCGATGCGCTGGGCGATGGCATCGGAGAGCAGGGCGCGGTCATCGCCGATAAAACGCGAGACGCTGGCCTTGGACACGCCAGCGTGTTCGGCGACGTCGAGCATGGTGACGCGGCTGCGCTGGGCGGCGGAGAAATCGTTCACGGTTGGGTCTTCTTATTGTCTGAAACCGGTTTCAGGAGACACCAAACTCTTTAGTGGCGTCAAGTGAAGATGTTTTGCGTAGCGGGGTAGGAGCCGGATAAGTCCGACAGACGGTAGCAATACCTGTCAGATCTGACAGTAGGAAAACTCTCTGTTGGAGCGCCTAATTTTCCCGACAGAACAGCGAAAGAAAGTGCCTGGGTTTTTCAAGAGTCTCGTATCAATCGGTGATGGAAAAATGACTTCAACACCCACTAATCAAATCGCTAAGACGCCTATAGGTGTACTGGCGCAACCGCTTTCAGTTGAAGGGGTCGACGATAGCGATCTGGCCGGTCATGTTCCTCGCGAGATTTTGAAAACCGGGACTCGAATTGTAATTCCGTATTGGCTGGATCCACTGCCTAATGATCGACTGTGGGTGATCAAGCGTCAGAATGGTGTAGAGGAAACTATTTATAACGTTCAATACCCGACACCCTTGACGGTTAAGGAGTTGTACTTCGACCTGACGCCAACTCATTTGGCAGTCGACGGTAATATGTTTCTCTATTACGTACTCTGGAAAGGGGATGGCGGTAACGACGATCACTCGCCAGATCGACAACTAACTATCGACCACACGCCTCTTTTAACCTTTCCGGAACTTGTGGCGGTGGGCGCAACACTCTGGGGGTATTGGAATAACAATACGAACCCTCCATTAACAAGTGGCGGCACTCTCAAAGTTCCTTCCTTGATTAACATCGCTTTGCCCGGAGATGTCGCAGTGATTTTCTGGAGGGGATACCGGAGCCTCAACGGAAGTGGTCCTGAGGTAACAGAAGCTTATGGTCGCTGGGAAAAACCGCTTTTCAATACAGATATAACAAATGGCTTTAATCATGTAGTGCCGTTTATTAACCATATAAGTTCGTTAATTGATGATGATTCAGCTGTTTTCGTCTGTGAGGTGTTTCGTGGCGGCAAACTCATTGCTGAATCAGAAAAAGGATTGGTGAAAATCGATCGAGTAACACCTGGAAAACCTGGCCCTTCCGGCCTGAACGCGCAAGGAGATAAAGAAATGGGAATTAAATTTGTACCTAAAACACCACGGCCAGCTTCTACTTCATCAGGCGGTGGGGTTTTTTCAGAAGTCACAGTTGATACGCTGGCAGGTGGTTTTATTGCGAAGTCTGTGATGGAATCCGGCATCATAAATTTCAATTTCACTCGTACAGATGATGAGGATGATAAAGATTCTATTGAAGTTCAGTACCGTGAAAAAGGCGAACTGACCTGGATTGATTATCCGGATAAAATTGAGCTTGGCCCGATTGCGAACCGTCCTCCTACAACTATCCCGTTGCCTTTCGATGCAAAGCTTTTTGCGGAAAAAGTTACGTCACCTGGACCGACTGTATGGGAGTTCAGACTTGACCTTTACAAAGCCGATGGCGGTAACGCGGATCCATCCGATCCACCCATTGAGTTCATTTCTGACCAAACTGCACCGGTCAATACCAAAAATCCAGTCAAAAAAATCAAGCCAACACCCGCTCCAGTCTTTGTCAATGGCACTCCGCTTCCGCTGCGGACTATTGACAAAACCTGGATCGAAAATAATTCGAACATTAATCTCACGGTGAATACCACTTACTTGTGGCGTCGTCTCGATGATATTTTGAAGGTCTGGTTTATCTCCGGCGCGCTGGAAGTGTTGGTATGGGATGCCGCAGTCCCTGCTACTGGTGCATTGGATATTGATAGCACTGAGTTGCTTCAATTTCCGAATGGTCGCGTCAATGTGGTCTATCGGTGGGAAGACTGGCTCGGTAACGAAGGTGAAAAGTCTGCGTCTGTTGGCCTTCTGACATTGGCACTACCCGTAGCGCCATCGATCATTAAAGCCCCATTGGTGCCAAAAACCGATCCAAATTACGCCACTACGCTTTATTGGGAGGACTTTCTAAACACGGCTTCGCCTCCGGCCCCGATCCCGCTTGCGGCTATTGTCGAAAACTCAAGTATCCTGAATGCGGTGACGGGGGATGAAGTTTATTTGGTGTTCACTAAAGCCCTCGATGTGACTGTTTTTTTTGAGACTGCCAAACAAGCATGGGCTAACGCTAATTTGAGTTTTGATATTGGTTTCAAAGATCTTTATCCGCTGTTTGCTGATGCCGATAACCCCGTGGACATCGAGATCAAATCCGTAATAGTGCGTACCGGACTTTCGCCTGATGCAGAGTCACCGACTGCCACCGTTACTTTTGACTCGCGTATCGCTGGTGTAATTCCTGTCAACCCGCCGGAACTGGACAATCCGGATCTCCAACTTCCGGTTGTAACGGGGGCTTCCAATGTTCCAGACGTTGTTTCGGCTGATGATCGGACCAAACCAGGCACATTCACGGTGACGAACGCTCTTACCGATCCGGATATTTTGCCGGAGCATGAGGTCAAGTGTTACTTGGGTGCCGCGACAGTTCCTTTTGCTACCTATAGTCCGCTCGTGGCTGTGCAGGGTTTCTCTGTTCCGATCCCGGCAAACGAGATGGCCAAATTGAAACCTCCTAGCGATACGGCTCGCTACACTATCGAGATAACCGGGTTAGGCAAGAACGTCAATAAATCCTTGCCGAAGACAGTGATCGTCAATCAAATTCCGATTGTTCTGCCGGATCCTACAATCAGAATTCGTAATCCTGCGGTGCGCGACTATATCGAGTGCTATGGGATGACTAGTCCTACCAGTGGTTATGTACTGGGACTGCAGATCGCGAAGACCGCACTACTGCCGCCGGCTACGGTTATCACGGCACACTTTGAAGCGCATTCAAATGCAACGGGTACTGCGTTGATTCCCGGTACGGCTGCCTCGGCAACTTACACCATCCAGGCCCCCAACATACCTGACGTTGCAGGCGTTGGTACTGCCGCTAACTTCAAGGCAGCACAACCGAGGCGAGGGGCGGTTGCATGGGGTAAATACTGGATTACAGCCCAGAATGGCCTGCAATCATCAATTCCGGTCATCAAACCTTTGGATACTATCAATAACAGCTTCCAGTATTGCGATCTGGCACTAGCCCCAGTCTAGGGTTGATATCAATGTGCTGAACTTGTTTGCGTCGCGAGGGGGGCTCGACTGTCTCTCTCGCGACTTTTTTCCACTATCAAGGAGGGAGATATCGAAGATGCCTGCGCTCCGGACGGACAAATCGCCGTGCATATAAGGACTATTCCTACATTAAACATTCGGTTTTCTCATTAGGCTGTCGGACGTTTTTTGGGTGGGAGTTTTCAACACTGCCAAAAAACAGCTTCTGTAATCGTGCAGGTTTGAGGAACGACCCATGTCCATTTTTTTTCTTTCCAAACACCCGAAGACCATCAAAATGATGGTGGCGGCGACCTTGATCGTCGCGCCCGAGGCGTACAGTGGAGTTCTTCCCGCAGGTGATAGTGCGGTGGTGACCAATCCTCCAGCGCCGGATTTTTGGGTAGTGTCACAAGGGGGAACACTGACCATCGACAACGCAATCGCGCTGACCATCAGCTCACAAAATGCCAATGTCGTTTTCAACGGTGGCCAGAGCCAGCGAATCGATGCCAATACGTCCTCGTTGAAGATGGCCGGCGCTACGGTGAACAGCGCGACGGGCCGAGGCGCGATTCAGCTGATCGACAGCAACGCAACGATCGACAACTCGACGATCACCAGCACCAACAGTTTCGGGCTTCTGCTGGGACGTAACATCAGCACCCCTGCATCCTCTTCTGCCACCGTGACGGGTAACAGCGTCATCACAGGCCTGATCGGCGGCGTACAAGCGGTAGGTTTTGCCGTGCTGAACCTTACAGACTCCACTGTCGTCGGCACAGGCGCCACCAGTTACGGTGTGCAACTGGGCGGCGCAACGCTTGCAGCGACGGGCAGCACGATTACCGGCGCACAGGACGGTTTGCAAATCGTGACCGACACGGTAGGCGTCAATGCCAGCACCGTGACACTCAACAATACCCGCGTGACCGGCGGCACAGGGTCGGCCATCGTGCTGGGCTCCTCCGGCAGCGCCGGAACTGTCGCCAACATCAATGTCAGTGGCAATTCCGAACTGGTCGGCGGCAATGGCTCGTTGTTGAAGGCAATCAACCGCTCCACCGCCAACTTCAATGTCGATGGCAGTACCCTGACCGGCGATGTGATTGCCGAGACCGGCAGTACGGTTGCACTGCTGATGCAGAACGGCGCCACGCTCGACGGCAATCTGCAGAACGTCACCCAGTCCCGATTCGACACTGGCGCTACCTTGAACGGCAACGTAGAAGCCGTCGCGGGAACAGCGGCCACTGTCAGCCTGGACAACGGGTCGGTCATCAACGGCAACGTCGATAATGTCGCCAGCCTTTCGCTGAACAATGGCAGCTCGCTGACCGGTAACGTCACCAGCGATACCAACGGCAGCGTGCTGCTGGACAACGGTTCGGTGCTCACGGGCGAGATCAACAACTCGGGTAACCTGACCATCAACAATGCTGCGCGGTGGGTCATGACTCGTGACAGCACCGTGCAGCAATTGGGCATGGATAACGGTGTCGTGCAAATGGGCACCAACGAGCAGTTCCAGCAGTTGAATATCGGCAATCTCACAGGTAAAGGCACCTTCGTGATGGGCACCGATCTCGGGACTGGCAGTACTGACTTCCTGAACGTGACCGGCTCTGCAAGTGGTCAGCATCAATTGCTGGTCTCTGCCACCGGAACGACGCCTGTTACCGCAGAACCGGTGAAAGTCGGCAATATTGCCGCTGGCACCGCTGCTTTTACTCTGGCCAATAAAGACACGGTGGATGCCGGTACATTCGTTTACCGACTGAAGCAGGACGGGCAGGGCCTGTACCTCAACCCCGACAAGGAAACTGTCAGCACCTCGACCAACACCGCCCTGGCTTTGGCCGGCAGTGCCCGCAGTGTATTGAATGCGGAAATGAACATGCTCAGCGACCAGATCGGTGATCGTGGATTGAGCCTCCAACCCGATGCTTCGCTTCGTGCAGCCAACGACAGTGACACCACAAAACTGAGCAACAGTGTCTGGGTGCGTACGTATGGCAATCAATACAACGTCAAAAATGCCTACGGCGACGGCTACACCCAAAACCAGAACGGCATCACCGGTGGTGCCGATACGACGGTGGACATTGCTGGCCGTGCCTGGGTTATCGGTGGTTTCGTGGGCGCCAGCCGCACCAACGTGGACCTCAAATACGGTTCCAGCGCGACGGTCGACAGTCTGAATGCAGGCGTCTACGGCAGCACGTACGATGTTGAAAGCGGTGTATTCGTCAACCTCATGGCCAAGGTCAACCAGTTCGACAACAAGGCCAAGGTCACCATGAGCGACGGCACCCAGGCCAAGGGTGATTACAAGGCTCTGGGCGCAAGCGGTTCGGTAGCAGTGGGCAAACACATTCGTCTGAAGGACAACTGGTTTGTAGAGCCGCAGGTCCGGGTATCGACCGGCGCGACCCAGAGCGAAAGCTATCGTCTGGACAATGGTCTCAAGGTCAAGGCCGACACCATGCGCTCGGTTCAGGGCAACGCCGGTGTGAGGGGCGGGCGTGTCATTGCACTCGATGACGGCAGTCTGCTGGAACCGAGCCTGTCGTTGGGTGCCAACCACGAGTTCGTCAAAACCAACCGGGTCAAGATCAACGACGACAGCTTCGATGACGATCGCGCCAGCAGCGGGGTCGAATATGGCGCAGGTCTGAAGTGGACACCGGCGCAGCGCAACTGGCAGGTTTCCGGTCAGGTTGGCGGCAGCAAGGGCAACACCGTCAGCCAGGACTGGAGTGGCAGCCTGCGAGTCAGTTACTTCTTCTGATGTGCTGAAACAACAAACGCCCCGTGCAGCGATGCCGGGGCGTTTTTTTGTGCGCTCAGCCGAAGAGCCCCGCGGCGATGTTGATCGAGAAGCCCAGAATCGCCGTATTGAATACGAAACCGATCAGCGACTGCGCCAGCACGATCTTGCGTATCTCCCGCGTGGCCACGCCAACGTCCGCGGTCTGCACCGCCACGCCAATGGTGAACGAGAAGTACAGAAAGTCCCAATAGTTGGGCGTCGTCAGACCCTCGGCAAAGCGCAGCGCCGGCTCCTTGCCGTCCCAGGTGTAAAACAGCCGGGCGTAGTGGACGCAGAAAATCACCCCGATCAGCAGCCATGAGCCGATGACCGTCAGTGCGGTAAAGCCGTAGTGCAGCAGTTTGCGGGTGGTTTCCAGGTCCTTGCTGCCGGCCAGTTCAATCGTGATGGCCGCCAGGCTGGCCAGCGCCGCGATACACACCACGAACAGCACCAGCCCGGCGTTTTCGTCTTCGATGACGGCGATCTGCTTGACGTCCGGCGCCTTGGATCGGGCAGTAAGCCAGAGCATCAGCGCCAGATAAGTCCAGACCCCGGCATTCCAGCCGATGAGGATTTTACTGATGACGGAATCGGCGGGTACCAGCAGGCCGACGGCAAGGCCGAACAGGGCGGCGGCGGAGAGGCGAGGGTGGGTTCGGGCGAGGAAGCGCATGGGCGGCTCTTTGTTGACGGCGTCGAGCAAACCATAGCATGGGTGAGGGTTCTGGCTGGCGCTGAGGACTGCAAACAAAAAACCTTGAGACTCTGTCAGCATCGACAAGAAGCTCAAGGTTTTTGTTTCAGAAGGAAAAGTGTGGAGCGGGATCAGTTGTGGATTCGAGCCTTGCCTTTGGAGATCGTCACGTTTTTTGGAAGGTCATCCCCGTTCCGGCCGCAGAACTCAAATTCGGCTTCAATTTGCCCCTTCTCCGAACCGGCAGCAGGAAAGCTGAGAAAGGTGACTGTCCCTTTAATCGCTGGGTAAAAAGGATCGATACCAACTGCGAGCCTTTCCACGAAAACGGCTCTGACCAGACTGACATCCGTATTCAAGTCGTAGGTGGTATTCAAACTGGCGGTTTGCGCCACATTCAGAACAATACTCAGACTCCGTCGAGGACGACTCGGGCCATCAATCCACCATTCTCCCCTTGCCGTCCAGGCCTGTTGTTTGAATAGAACATCGTACTGCGCCGTGAGGTGGACTGTTTCTGCTGCGTAGCTATCCTTTACCGGCGGCTCCAGACCATCGACATCAGCGGTCAAAGTGCCTTCAGACATTGGTTGTGCAGCACTCATGGCTTGGCACTCCCTTGGTCGTTGGGCACCAGATCAAGTTCCCCTTTAACGGTTACGTACTCTTTTCCGTTCTGCGACACGGCTACAAAGTTGAATGTTGCCTTGGCTTCATCGGTGGCGGCGCCCACGGTAACGGTGACTTTACCGCTTTGCGCAAAGAAAGGCGCTTCGCCAGAGCCTGAAGTACTTTTCCACCAGCTGGCTGACGCCTGGCGATCAGCATCGGCGAAATCGAAGGTCTGGTTGTAGATGTCGCCCTCATTCACGAATGTCAGGGAAATGTTTCTGTGTTCATTCGGCCAGTCCGGCAATGAGGCTCTCCCTTGCACGGAGCGTCCATTACCCGTTGAGTAGAACATTTCTTCTGCAACAAACTTTAGGAGTTCGGGATCGCTTGTGTCGGCTGTAAATGTGCCATCTGCATTGCCCTTTACATTCGTCATGAGTAGCTCCTGATTCAAGTCAAACCGCTAAGTCAAACGTGACAGGAGCTAGCCTAAGGGCTTGGAGTCATTGGCGAACCTGTCAACTTTGACAGGTGTAAAAACCGATCGGCTTATCGCGAAGTTTCATTTCTTGCTGGCCCATCGGGCTACCGCTTTAACCACGACCACAAAGAACACCGGCACAAATATCACCGCCAAAGTGGCCGTAATCATCCCGCCAATCACCCCGGTACCAATCGCCTGCTGACTTGCCGAACTCGCGCCCGTGGCAATCGCCAGCGGCACCACACCCAGAATGAACGCCAGCGAGGTCATGACAATCGGCCGCAACCGCAGACGTGCCGCTTGCAGCGTGGCGTCAATCAGATCGTGACCTTCGTCATACAGACTCTTGGCAAACTCGATGATCAGGATCGCGTTCTTCGCCGACAGGCCGATGATGGTGATCAGCCCGACCTTGAAGAACACATCGTTCGGCATCCCGCGCAGAGTCACCGCCAGCACCGCACCGAGTACACCGAGCGGTACCACCAGCAGCACGGAAGTCGGAATCGACCAGCTCTCATACAACGCCGCCAGACACAGGAACACGATCAGCAGCGACAGGCCGAGCAGGATCGGCGCCTGACTGCCGGACAAACGTTCCTGCAACGACAGACCGGTCCATTCCTGGCCCAGACCTTTCGGCCCCTGGGCCACCAGCCGTTCGATTTCCGCCATGGCTTCGCCGGTGCTGTGACCGGGTTTCGGCTCGCCGGAAATCGAGATCGCCGGGTAGCCGTTGTAGCGGGTCAGCTGCGCGGGGCCTTGAGTCCATGTGGCTCTCACGAACGCCGACAGCGGCACCATTTTTCCGGCGTCGTTGCGCACGTGCATTCTCAGCAGGTCATCGACCTGACTGCGGCGATCGCCTTCAGCCTGAACGACCACGCGTTGCATCCGCCCCTGATTGGGGAAGTCGTTGACGTACGAGGAACCGATGGCAGTGGACAGCACGTTGCCGACGTCAGCGAACGAAACTCCCAGGGCATTGGCCTGCTTGCGGTCCACTTCCAGTTGCACTTGCGGTGCTTCGGCCAGCGCGCTTTCACGCACGTTCATCAGGATCGGGCTTTTCTCGGCGGCGGCCAGCAGCTGGGTGCGCGCCTCCATCAAGGTCGCATGACCAAGGCCACCGCGATCCTGCAAGCGAAACTCGAAACCGCTGGACGTACCCAGACCATCCACGGGCGGTGGCAGCACGGCGAAGGCCACGGCGTCCTTGATCTGGCTGAGGGCAATGTTGGCGCGGTCGGCAATCGAGCTCGCCGAGTCGTCGTGACCACGCTGCGACCAGTCCTTGAGCGTGGTGAACGCCAGTGCGGCGTTCTGCCCGCTGCCGGAGAAACTGAAACCGAGAATCACGGTGCTGTCGCCCACGCCCGGTTCGCCGGCGTTGTGCGCTTCGATCTGCTCGACCACCTGCACCGTGCGGTTCTTGCTCGCACCGGGTGGCAGTTGAATGTCGGTGATGGTGTAACCCTGATCCTCGACCGGCAGGAACGAGGAGGGCAGGCGCGCGAAGCACAGGCCCAGACCCACCAGCAACACAACGTAGATCAGCAGATAACGACCGGTGCGTTTCAGTGCGTAACCGACCCAGCCCTGATAGCGATCGGTCAGTTGCTCGAAGCGGCGGTTGAACCAGCCGAAGAACCCGGTTTTCTCGTGATGCTCACCCTTGGCGATCGGCTTGAGCAAGGTTGCGCACAACGCCGGGGTCAAGGTCAGGGCGAGGAATGCCGAGAACAGGATCGAAGTCGCCATCGACAGCGAGAACTGGCGATAGATAACGCCCACCGAACCTTGCATGAACGCCATCGGAATGAACACCGCCACCAGCACCAGCGTGATGCCGATGATCGCCCCGGTGATCTGGGTCATCGCCTTGCGCGTCGCCTCTTTCGGTGACAGGCCTTCGGTGGCCATGATCCGTTCGACGTTCTCCACCACCACGATGGCGTCGTCCACCAGAATGCCGATGGCCAACACCATGCCGAACATGGTCAGCACGTTGATCGAGAAACCCAGCGCCAGCATCGTCGCGAAGGTGCCCATCAGCGCCACCGGCACCACCAGTGTCGGGATCAACGTGTAGCGGATGTTCTGCAGGAACAGGAACATCACCGCAAATACCAGCAGCATGGCCTCGCCGAGGGTGTAGACCACTTTGGTGATCGAGACCTTCACGAACGGCGAAGTGTCGTAGGGGATCTTGTATTCCACGCCCGCCGGGAAGTAGCGCGACAGTTCATCCATCTTCGCCCGGATCAAAGTGGCGGTGCTGAGGGCGTTGGCGCCCGGCGCCAGTTGCACACCGACGGCGGTGGACGGCTTGCCGTTCAGACGGGTGCCGAACTGGTATTCCTGGCTGCCGATCTCGACCCGCGCCACATCCTTGATGCGCACGGTGGAGCCGTCCGGATTGGCCTTGAGCACGATGTCGGCGAACTCTTCCGGCGTCGACAGTTGTCCCTTGACCAGAATCGTCGCGGTGATTTCCTGAGTGCTCGGGTTCGGCAGATCGCCAATGCTGCCCGCCGACACCTGAGCGTTCTGCGCGACGATGGCGGCGTTGACATCGGCCGGGGTCAGGTTGAAACCGATCAGCTTCTGCGGATCAACCCAGATCCGCATCGCCCGTTCGGCGCCATACAACTGGGCCTTGCCGACGCCGTCGATGCGCTTGATCTCATTCATCACGTTGCGCGCCAGGTAATCGCTGAGCGCCACGTCGTCGAGTTTGCCGTCGCTGGAAGTCAGGGTGATCAGCAGCAGGAAACCGGCGGAGACTTTCTCCACCTGCAAGCCTTGCTGGTTGACCGCTTGCGGCAGACGCGACTCGACCACCTTGAGGCGGTTCTGCACATCAACCTGCGCCAGTTCCGGGTTGGTGCCTGGCTGGAAAGTGGCCTTGATCGTGGCGCTGCCGAGGCTGCTTTGCGATTCGAAATACAGCAGGTGATCGGCGCCGTTGAGCTCTTCCTCGATCAGGCTGACCACGCTCTCGTCGACGGTCTGCGCCGAGGCACCCGGGTACACGGCATAGATTTCGATCTGCGGCGGCGCGACGTCGGGGTACTGCGCCACCGGCAATTGCGGGATGGCCAGCGCACCGGCCAACAGGATGAACAACGCGACGACCCAGGCGAACACCGGGCGGTCGATAAAGAACTGCGGCATAGAAGAGCGTCCTGCTTACTGACCAGAGGTCTGGGCAAGTGGAAGAGGGGTGTCGTCGATCTGCACCACTTCACCCGGACGGGCGTGTTGCAGGCCTTCGATGACAATGCGGTCGCCAGGCTTGAGGCCGCCGGTGACGATCCAGCGGTCGTTCTGCACCGCGCCGAGCTGCACTGGCTGCTGGGCCACGCGCATCTGATCGTCGACGGTCAGCACTTGCGCCACACCGGCGCTGTCACGCTGTACCGCGCGTTGTGGCACGGTCAGGCCATGCTGGATCACGCCTTGCTCCAGACGCACGCGAACGTAGCTGCCGGGCAGCAGATCGAGATCCGGGTTGGGAAACTCGCTGCGCAAAATAATCTGACCGGTGCCCGGATCGACCGTGATATCGCTGAACAGCAACTTGCCCGGCAACGGATAGAGGCTGCCGTCGTCCTGGATCAGCGTGGCCTTGACCTGATCCTGGCCGACCTGTTGCAACTGGCCGGAACGGAAGGCCCGGCGCAGCTCATTCAATTCACGGGTCGACTGGGTGAGGTCGGCGTGGATCGGATTCAGTTGCTGGATCAGCGCCATGGGCGTGGTTTCGTTCTGGCCGACCAGTGCGCCTTCGGTCACCAGCGCACGGCCGACGCGGCCGGAAATCGGCGCGGTGACGGTGGCGTAACCGAGGTTCAGCTTCGCTCGTTCCACGGCAGCCTTGTTGGCGGCGACGTCGGCGGCAGTCTGCCGGGCGTTGGCGCGGGCGTTGTCGTAGTCCTGAGCGCTGATGGCCTTGTCATCGATCAACTGGGCGTAACGCTGCTCCTGCAGTTTTGCCTGAAACGCATTGGCCTCGGCTTTGCGCAGGGCGGCTTCGGCGCTGTCCAGATCAGCCTTGAATGGCGCCGGATCGATGCGGAACAGCACGTCGCCCTTTTTCACGTCGCTGCCTTCGCGGTAGGTGCGTTGCAGCACGACACCGGCCACCCGGGCGCGGACTTCGGCAATGCGCGGCGCGGCAATGCGCCCGCTCAGTTCGCTGCTGATCGACAGGGGGCGTGCCTCAAGGGTTTCGACCCGCACGGTGGCCGGTGGCGCCTGTTCCTCAGTGCTTGAGGATTTACCACAGGCACTCAGCGTCAGCGCCAATGCGATCAGACCGAGCCCGGCCAGCAGATTCTTCGACATGTACAACCCCCAATATTGATCTGCGCATCCTACGGCCAGGCACCGAAGGTAGCGGTGAAGCTTTGTAGGTGCTGTGTGAAATTGTGTAAGGGTTTTGCTCAGGGACGAGTGAGGGCGTATATCCTTTACGCCTTGAAATTTATTGCGACAGATATGCAGCTTTCGCGGGCAAGCCCGCGAAGAGCCCCTGCCAGTCGCCACAGCACTTTCTGGATCATCAATGCCCAACATCCTCCTGGTCGAAGACGACACCGCCCTCGCCGAACTGATTTCCAGCTACCTGGAACGCAACGGTTACTCCGTCAGCGTGATCGGTCGTGGCGACCATGTGCGCGAACGGGCGCGGCTCAATCCGCCGGACCTGGTGATTCTCGATCTGATGCTGCCGGGCCTCGACGGTTTGCAGGTCTGTCGATTGCTGCGCGCCGACTCGGCAACGCTTCCAATCCTGATGCTCACCGCCCGCGACGACAGCCACGATCAGGTACTGGGCCTGGAAATGGGCGCCGACGATTACGTCACCAAGCCCTGCGAGCCAAGGGTTTTGCTGGCGCGGGTACGCACCTTGCTGCGCCGCAGCAGCCTCGGCGAACCGATGACCGCCAACGACCGCATCCTGATGGGCAACCTGTGCATCGACCTGTCGGAGCGCACTGTGACCTGGCGCGAACAACCGGTCGAGCTGTCCAGCGGCGAATACAACCTGCTGGTGGTGCTGGCCCGTCACGCCGGTGAAGTGCTGAGCCGCGACCAGATCCTGCAACGCCTGCGCGGCATAGAGTTCAACGGCACCGACCGCTCGGTGGATGTGGCGATTTCCAAACTGCGACGCAAGTTCGACGACCACGCGGGCGAAGCGCGCAAGATCAAGACCGTGTGGGGCAAGGGTTATCTGTTCAGTCGTTCCGAGTGGGAATGCTGAGTCGATGTTCAGAATCCTGTTTCGCCTCTATCTGGTGACGATCGTTTCCTACAGCGCGGCGATCTATCTGGTGCCGGATCTGGTGGTGATGGCGTTCAGGGATCGGTTCGTCACTTACAACCTCGACTATTCCCGGGGCCTGCAATCGCTGATCACCAAGCAGTTTCGCGCGGTGCCGCAGGATCAGTGGCCGGCGGTCGCGGCGTCGATGGACAAGGATTTCCAGCCGCTGCACATCGTCCTCGCCCGCATCGATAACGCCGATTTCACCCCGATTGAGCAAGAACGCCTGCGTCGTGGCGAAAACGTGGTGCGCATCGGCGACTGGGGCTGGCGCACGCTGGCGGTGACGCCGCTGAACGACCAGGTGGCCGTGCAAATGGTGGTGCCGCCGGACCCGATGGACGTGAACTTGCTGTACTGGAGCATCAACGTCCTGATCGGCGCGAGTTTGCTGGCGTGCCTGTTGCTGTGGCTGCGGCCGCACTGGCGCGATCTCGAACGCCTGAAGGGCACTGCCGAACGCTTCGGTAAAGGCCACTTGAGCGAGCGTACGCAAATCGGCTCGAGTTCGAACATCGGTAGCCTGGCCACGGTGTTCGACACCATGGCCGGCGACATCGAAAACCTGCTCAACCAGCAGCGTGATTTGCTCAACGCGGTGTCCCATGAACTGCGCACGCCGCTGACTCGTCTGGACTTCGGCCTGGCGCTGGCGCTGTCCGATGATTTGCCGCAAACCAGTCGCGAACGCTTGCAAGGACTGGTCGCGCACATTCGTGAACTGGATGAGTTGGTGCTGGAGTTGCTGTCCTACAGCCGCCTGCAGAATCCGGCGCGTTTGCCGGAGCAGGTCGAAGTGGCGCTGGACGAGTTCATCGACAGTATTCTGGGCAGCGTCGACGAGGAGCTGGAGTCCCCGGAAATCGTCATCGATGTGCTGCTGCACAACCAGCTGGAACGCTTTTCCCTCGACCCGCGCCTGACCGCCCGCGCGATTCAGAACCTGCTGCGCAACGCCATGCGTTACTGCGAAAAACGTATTCAGATCGGTGTTCAGGTCTGCCCGAAAGGCTGTGAGATCTGGGTGGATGACGATGGCATCGGTATCCCGGAAGACGAGCGGGAGCGGATTTTCGAACCGTTCTATCGACTGGATCGCAGCCGCGACCGAGCGACCGGCGGGTTTGGCCTGGGACTGGCGATCAGCCGTCGGGCGCTGGAAGCGCAGGGTGGGACGTTGACCGTGGAAGGTTCGCCGTTGGGCGGAGCGCGGTTCAGGCTTTGGTTGCCGACCCCGGTTTGATTCGATCGCTCCCGCGCATGGCGCGGGAGCGATCGGTGATCAGAGCAATTCAGTGGATTGAATCAACCCGACCCCGGCCACTTGCATCCGCTCGATCGCCGACGCCAGTGATCCATTCATATCGATCGCCCGACAGGCGTCCAGCACCACAAACGTATTGAACCCCGCCGCCCGCGCATCCAGCGCGGAGAACATCACGCAGAAATCCAGCGCCAGCCCGACCATGTACACCGTGTCGACACCGCGTTCCTTGAGATAACCCGCCAGTCCTGTAGTGGTGGCACGGTCCGCTTCCAGAAACGCCGAATAACTGTCGATGTCCGGGTTGCAGCCCTTGCGGATGATCAGTTGCGCGTGGGGCAGGTAGAGACCCGAGTGAAACTCGGCACCGTGTGTGCCCTGAATGCAGTGATCCGGCCAGAGGGTCTGTTCGCCGTACGGCAGTTGGATCACGTCGTAGGGCTGACGGCCGGGATGGCTTGACGCAAATGAAGCATGACCCGCCGGGTGCCAGTCCTGAGCAATGACCACTTGCTTGAACTGCTCGGCGAGACGGTTGATCAGCAGGACGATCTGGTCACCCTCGGGCACGGCCAGTTGGCCGCCGGGAGTGAAGTCGTTCTGGACGTCGATGACCAGCAATGCAGTACGCGGTGAAATCGCCATGTAAGGGTTCCTCCCTGGATAATCACTCGCCAAGCATAGTGACTGGCTGGCTCATGTGCTCAGCCGCTCTTTAAACATTTTTGCCAGACCTTCCAGCTCGGTGGCCGGGTTATGCCCGATCAGCATCCACGCGTGTTCGCGTTCGGTCCAGTACACCACGTTCATCCCGTGCCGGCGTTCATGGGCCAGCGGCTGGCTGCCGCTGTTGGAGCGCGTGACGCACAGTGCCAGCGGGCCATGGGTGGCGTCGAGCCAGGTCATCTGTGCAATCGGCACACCGTCGTATTCGAGTAGTTGCGCACGCTTGAACTGTGCACCGGGCAGTTTCAGTTTCGCCGGCGACAGACTCAGGCCCAGCCGCGCATCGACAGTTCGCAACTGCGCCAGCTCGGAGGCTTCGTCGGTGGCCAGATGCTCAAGGGTTTGCGGTACGTACAGCGCCATATAATCGCCCACCAGCTCGCGCCAGTTGTGCGATTGTTGCGCTTGCCAGCCGAGGAACAAACGATCCGCCGCGACACCCGCGAGCACCATGCCCGCTGCCGCCGCGCCGATAAACCAGCGCCGGCTGAAACCGGGCCGCTGCGGGGAGGGCGCGGCATCCAGTCGCGCTTGCAGGCGATCAAGCGGTGCCTGTCGGGCCAGTTCATCGTAGGCGTCGCGATAGGGCAGGTTGCTGCGGCTCAGCCACTGCACCCGAAGATTAAGCAGCGGATCGTCGGCGATGAGGCTGTCGAGCTGGCTGCGTTGTTCGCGGTCCAGTTCATCGTCCAGATACGCCACCAGTTGCTCGTCCGAAGGCGTATTCATTGCCGGTCTCCTGCGGGGGTGTTCGGTACCGCTTGCAGCGGCGGGTATTCGGCCAGTTTCAGGCGTGCGGTGGCGAGGCGACTCATGACCGTGCCGATCGGCACTTGCAGGATCTCGGCGACTTCGCGATAGGACAGGCCTTCGACGTAGGCGAGATACACCGTTTCGCGCTGGGTTTCCGGCAGCGCATCGACGCGGCGGATCACCTGCGCCGCCATCACGTGAGTCTGCGCAGCGTATTCGCCGTCGAACGTCAGTTGGCTGTCGGCGTCCACCACACCCTGGCCCTGGCGCACCCGGCGGGCGCGCACTTCATTGAGCCAGATCGAATGCAGAATGCTCAGCAGCCAGCGATCCATGCGCGTGCCGGCCACGTACTGGCCTGAACGTTCAAGCGCCCGCACGCAAGTGGCTTGCACCAGATCCTCGGCCACGTGCCGATTGCGCGACAGCAGCAAGCCGTAGCGCCACAGGCGCGCCAGGTGTTGTCCGAGTTCGGCTCTGAATGCCTGATCGCTGAAAATGTTCGCCTCCGCGTGTCGTGTCAGGTTTTCGATGAATCGTTGATGGCTTCGGCCAGGTCCCGGTATTCCTCGCAGGTTGTGCCGCAAATCTTCTGGATATGCTGCAACTGTTCCTGCGCCAGATCGACGCGACCCTTGATGACATAGGCCTCGCCCAGGTATTCGCGGACTTGCGCGTACTGCGGATCAAGCTTGACCGATTGCAGGTAATAACCGATGCCTTCGTCGGTTCGGCCCAGCTTGCGCGTGGCATAACCGCGATAGTTGAGCGCCTTGGCGGTGTTCGGCTGTTTCAGGGTGTCGAGCAAGGCGAGGGCTTCTTCATAGCGACCGTCCTTGGCCAGACGATAGGCGTAGTCGGTGCGGTCGGCGTCCGGCACCAGGCTGCTGGTCTGTCTGACGCATTTCTGCGTCTTGCTGTCGAGCACCTGGCCTTTCGGGCAGTTGGGTTTCTGCACTGGCTCGTCTTCATCACCGTGGGCCAGGGCCAAAGGGCTGGACAACATCGTGGCCATCAGCAACGGGGCGGCGAACATAACGGAACGGAAAGTCATGGGCAAGGCTCCATAGTGGGTCATGTCTGATGTTGAACACCGCAAGGTGAAGTTTTATTCATTGCTTTGTCAGGTGCCATTCAAGGAAAGCGCAAACCCGAGCGCTATGCTCCTGACGTCTGTCGTCGATCCGCCGTTCCACATTGGGAGTCGCGCCATGAAAGATCAGGTTCACCACTCGGCTGCCGCCGGTTACAAGACCGCGGCCGACACGTACATCAAAGGCCGGCCGGACTATCCGCCGGCGGTCACCGAATGGCTGACGACAACACTGGACCTGGATGGCCACAAGACTGTTATCGACCTCGGTGCCGGCACCGGCAAGTTCACCGGACGGCTGGTGGCGACCGGTGCCCAGGTGATTGCCGTGGAGCCGGTGGCGCAGATGCTGGAAAAACTGTCTGCCAACTGGCCGGACGTGCTGGCCGTCAGCGCCATGGCGACCGATTTGCCATTGCCCGATGCCTCGGTGGACGCCGTGGTCTGCGCCCAGGCCTTTCACTGGTTCGCCAGCACCGAGGCACTGGACGAAATCGCCCGGGTGCTCAAGCCCGGCGGCAAGCTCGGGCTGATCTGGAACCTGCGCGACACCAAGGTCGGCTGGGTACCGAAGCTCGATGCCATCGTCAACGCTCAGGAAGGCGACACGCCGCGCTACTACACCGGCGCCTGGCGCAAGGTGTTTCCGCACCCGGCGTTCGGGCCGTTGCAGGCTCAGCATTTTCACCATGGTCATACGGGCTCGCCGGAGGATGTGATTTTCAACCGGGTGCGTTCCACCAGTTTCATCGCGGCGCTGCCGGATGCCGAGCGTGCACGGATCGATGAGCAGCTGCGGGCGCTGGTCGCGTCCGATCCCGAGCTGCGGGGCAGGGATGTGATGACCGTGCCTTACGAGACTGCCGCGTTCGTGGCGGTGAAGGGCGGCTAGAGTCCTGCATTTGGCCGAACCGTCGTTCTGAGGCCTTGATATAGTTCAGGCCTCATTTTCAGACCGGTAAAGGATTTCTGCCATGACTCAATACACCGCCTTCAGCGTCGAACTGGCCGACAACATCGCCCATGTGCAGATCAACCGTCCGGAAAAGATCAACTCGATGAACGCCGCGTTCTGGAGCGAAATCGTCGAGGTGTTCCAGTGGATCGACGACACCGACGAAGTGCGGGTGGTGGTGCTCAGCGGTGCCGGCAAACACTTTTCCTCGGGCATCGACCTGATGATGCTGGCCGGCGTGGCCAATGAGCTGGGCAAGGACGTCGGCCGCAACGCGCGCCTGCTGCGCAAAAAGATACTGACCCTGCAAGCCTCGTTCAATGCCGTCGACAACTGCCGCAAACCAGTGCTCGCGGCGATTCAGGGTTATTGCCTGGGCGGTGCCATCGATCTGATCGCGGCCTGCGACATGCGCTACGCCGCCGAAGATGCGCAATTCTCTATTAAAGAAATCGATATCGGTATGGCGGCTGACGTAGGCACTTTGCAACGGTTGCCACGGATCATCGGTGACGGCATGCTGCGTGAGCTGGCTTACACCGGTCGCACCTTTGGCGCCGACGAAGCGCGCAGCATCGGGCTGGTCAACCGCGTTTACAGCGACAAGGACAGCCTGATCGAAGGCGTGTTGGACATTGCCCGGGACATCGCCGGCAAGTCGCCGATCGCGGTCACCGGCACCAAGGAAATGATCAGCTACATGCGTGACCATCGTATCGACGATGGTCTGGAGTACGTTGCCACCTGGAACGCCGCCATGTTGCAATCCACCGACTTGCGCGTGGCCATGGCCGCCCATATGAGCAAACAGAAACCCGAATTTCTGGATTGAGAAACCATGACATCTCGCTGGACCACCGCAGTACTGGACACCGATCAACCGGGCGGCTGGGCCGTCGCGCGCAGCCCCGAGGGTTTTCTGTTCGATGACAACGGCGTGCTGTTCCCCCGGGAATGGCTCAAGCGTCAGGACTTGTCGATCCTTGCCGAGCATGGCATCGGCCATCTCGATGGCGAGCCGGTCTACCTGCTGGAACTGCGCAGCGCCAGCGAGATGCCGGGCTGCAACTGGAAAGGCTTGCGGGCGTTCATGCTCGACGGCGATCACACGATCTACAAAGTGTTGGGTTATGCGGCGCAGATCGGGACGTGGGCCCGTGAACACCGTTTCTGCGGCAACTGCGGTCAGGCCATGACTCAAGTGCCACGGGAGCGGGCGATGTATTGCCAGCCGTGCGACCTGCGCAGCTATCCGCGCATTTCGCCGAGCATGATCGTGCTGGTGACTCGTGGCGATGAAGTGCTGCTGGCGCGTTCGCCGCGTTTCGTCACCGGGGTCTACAGCACGCTGGCGGGGTTTGCGGAGCCTGGGGAGTCAGCCGAGGATTGCCTGATTCGCGAAGTGCGAGAGGAAGTCAGCATCGAAGTGAAGAACATCCAGTACCTGGGCAGCCAGTGCTGGCCGTTCCCGCACTCGATGATGCTGGGTTTCCATGCCGAATACGCCGGCGGCGAAATTGTCTGTCAGGAAGACGAGATCGAGGACGCCCAGTGGTTCAACGTGCACGATTTGCCGCCGTTGCCGGCGTCAAAATCGATTGCCCGTTACCTGATCGACGTCTACGTGGCGCGGCGCTTAGGCCACGCTGAACCAGTGTTGCCAGGCTAGACGCACGGTCAACCCCAGCACCACGGTGATGAACACCGGACGAATGAACTTGGCGCCGCCGCTGATCGCGGTGCGCGCCCCGAAGAACGCGCCGACCATCACCGACAGGCCCATGCTCAGGCCGATGATCCAGTCCACCTGCCCGGAAAACACGAACACCGACAGCGCCGCAATGTTGCTGACGAAGTTCATGCTGCGCGCCACGCCGCTGGCCTTGACCAGATCGATCGGGTACAGCAGCAGGCTGCTGACGGTCCAGAAGGCGCCAGTGCCGGGGCCGGCCACGCCGTCGTAGAAACCGAGGCTGAAGCCCTGGGTCGATTGCCACTTTTTCTTGATCGGTGCATCGCTGTCCAGCGGTGCTTTCGGCGTACCGCCAAACAACAGGTACAGGCCGCAGGCGAAGACGATCACCGGCAACATCTTGTTCAGCCACTCGGCTGGCAGATAGTGGGCGACGATGGCGCCGGTCAGCGCACCGACCAGCGTGCCGACGATGGCATGCATCCACTGCCGTGGGTGAAACAGCTTGCGCCGGTAGAAGGTGAAACTGGCGGTGGCCGAGCCGAAGGTCGAACTCAACTTGTTGGTGCCCAGCACCAGATGTGGCGGCAGACCGGCGGTGAGCAACGCAGGTGTGGTCAACAGGCCGCCACCGCCGGCGATGGCGTCGATGAATCCGGCAATGAAAGCGACAAGGGCCAGAACGGCCAAGGTAGTGAGGTCAACGCTGAGTTCGAAAGGCATGGAATCGGCTTATTCGGCAGGTTGCAGAGCTGGGCTGCGGGGAGGGCAGTCATGTTACTCATTTCCGGGTGTTGCGGCGACCCATAAGGCCCGGGCACCGACTGCTCAACTGTTGCCCAGCCAACACGCACACAACAAATCACCCTCCCGTCATGCATTCCGATCACCTGAAGCCTCAATAAAACCGGGCTATCGAGGCTGGCACGCTTGCTGCTCTACCTCTCTCACCTTCATCAACTGTCCCGAGGACACGCCAATGAGTCAGCAAGCCGTGAAATTTGCCTACTGGGTGCCGAACGTCAGCGGTGGGCTGGTGGTCAGCAAGATCGAACAACGTACCGACTGGGGCATCGACTACAACCGCAAGCTGGCGCAACTGGCCGAGGCGGCGGGTTTCGAATATGCCCTGACGCAAATCCGCTTCACCGCCGGCTACGGCGCCGAGTTCCAGCATGAATCGGTGGCGTTCAGTCATGCACTGCTCGCCGCCACCAGCAAGCTCAAAGTCATCGCCGCCATTTTGCCCGGCCCGTGGCAACCGGCGCTGGCGGCCAAACAGTTGGCGACCATCGATCAACTCACCAACGGCCGGATCGCGGTGAACATCGTCAGCGGTTGGTTCAAGGGCGAGTTCCAGGCCATCGGCGAACACTGGCTGGAGCACGACGAGCGCTATCGTCGCTCGGAAGAGTTCATCCGTTCATTGCGAGGGATCTGGAGTCAGGACAACTTCACCTTCCGTGGCGACTTCTATCGTTTCGACAACTACAGCCTCAAACCGAAACCGCTGGGCCGGCCGGAAATCTTTCAGGGCGGCAGCTCCCGTGCGGCGCGGGACATGGCGGCACGGGTGTCGGACTGGTATTTCACCAACGGCAACAGCGTCGAAGGCATCAAGGCCCAGGTCGATGACATTCGCGCCAAAGCGGCAGCGAACCATCATTCAGTCAAAATCGGGGTGAACGCGTTTGTCATTGCCCGGGATACCGAAGAAGAAGCCAAAGCGGTGTTGGCACAGATCATCGATCAGGCGGATCCGGAAGCGGTGAATGCCTTTGGTGATGCGGCGAAACAGGCGGGCAGGGCGTCGCCGGAGGGCGAGGGCAACTGGGCGAAATCGACGTTTGAAGATCTGGTGCAGTACAACGATGGCTTCAAGACCAATCTGATCGGCACGCCGCAGCAGATTGCCGAGCGGATCGTGGCGTTGAAAGCGGTGGGAGTGGACCTGGTATTGGCGGGGTTCCTGCACTTTCAGGAAGAGGTGGAGTATTTCGGCAAGCGAGTGTTGCCGTTGGTGCGGGAGTTGGAAGCCAAAGCAACGCTGAAGCACAGCGCCGAAGTGGCCTGAAGACCCTTCCTGCACAATCTGCAGGAAGGATCGACGGCTTAATTACAGACCCAGGTCGGACAGCCCCGGATGATCATCCGGGCGCCGGCCCAGCGGCCAGTGGAACTTGCGCTCGCTTTCCTTGATCGGCATATCGTTGATGCAGGCATAACGCTGGAACATCAGGCCGTGCTCGTCGAACTCCCAGTTTTCGTTGCCGTAGGAGCGGAACCAGTTGCCCGAGTCGTCGTGCCATTCGTAGGCGTAGCGCACGGCGATGCGGGTGTCGGAATACGCCCAGAGCTCCTTGATCAGGCGGTAATCCAGTTCCTTGGCCCATTTGCGGGTCAGGAAGCCTTTTGCTTCTTCGCGGTTGTTGGCGAATTCGGCGCGGTTGCGCCATTTTGTGTCGAGGGTATAAGCCAGCGATACGCGGTGCGGGTCGCGGGAATTCCAGCCATCTTCGGCCAGACGAACTTTTTCAATGGCCGATTCACGGTTGAAGGGTGGCAATGGCGGACGCACTTCGGCTGCAGTAGACATGTTTGTCTCCCGATCAAATTAACGATTGAACAACTTGTCGCTTATTGAGGCTTTACAGGTCCAATAACTTTCGCGCCATGCATTGCGCATTATCGGCGGCACTGTGATCACCCATCACAAGCGCTACGGTAATGGCGCCGTCAATCAGGATCAGCAACTGTTTGGCCAGCAGTTGCGGGTCCTCGGCACCATGTTCGGTACACAGCTCGCACACGTAGTCGAGCAGCTTCTGTTTGTGGTCTTTGGCGACCTGGCGCACCGGGTCCTGCGGATCGCCGGTTTCGCCACTGGTATTGATGAAGGCGCAGCCCCGGAAGCCTTCCGAGGCGAACCAGCCCTTGAGCACGGTAAACAGGTTGAGCAGGCGATCGGCCGGGGTTTCGGCCTGATCGACGGCGCTTCTGTACCAGTGCATCCAGCGCACGTCGCGGCGCTGCAGGGCGGCGACGGTCAGCTCCTCCTTGTTGGCGAAGTAGCGGTAGATACTCTTTCTGGAGACACCGGCGGTTTTCACCAGAAGATCCATCCCGGTGGCGGCGATGCCACTTTTGTAGATCAACTTTTCGGTGACATCCAGAATGATGTCGCGGGTCGTGTCGTTGCTGGTGATTTCGTTCATGTGGCGAACAGTAGAACGATCGTTCTCCTTGGTCAAATGTTTTTTATTTATCGTTCCCACGCTCTGCGTGGGAATGCCTCAAGGGACGCTCCGCGTTCCAGCTCTGGAAGGGACGCGGAGCGTCCCGGGCTGCATTCCCACGCAGAGCGTGGGAACGATCAATCAGGCGGGAAGACCCGAAGGAGTTGATGGTGTAAGCTCTCGGGTTCTTCGGATTCGACCCATTGCGAGCCCTATGCCGTTGCTTTTCAAACGCTCTCTGCTGCCCAAGTTGCGCAGCTTTCCGCTGACCGCCGAGGCCGTGACCATTCTGTCCGGCGCCGCCGAGTTCCGTCGTTGCCTGCTGGAGAAAATCGCCCAGGCGACCCAGCGCATCTACCTCGTCGCGCTCTATCTGCAAAATGACGAAGCCGGTCAGGAAATCCTCGATGCCTTGCACGCCGCCAAACTCAAGCGTCCCGAGCTTGAAATCGTTGTGGTCGTCGACTGGTTGCGCGCCCAGCGCGGCTTGATCGGTGCCGGCAAGCAGCCAGGTAACTCGGCCTGGTATCAGGAAATGACTCGCACCCACCAGAGCGTGGTGCCGGTCTACGGCGTGCCGGTGCAGACTCGTGAGCTGTTCGGCGTGCTGCACCTCAAAGGCTTCGTGATCGACGATTGCGTGGTCTACAGCGGTGCGAGCCTGAACAACGTCTATCTGCACAAGTTCGACAAGTACCGCTTCGACCGTTATCACGTGCTGCAGAGCCGGGAACTGGCGGATTCGATGCACCATCTGGTCAAGCACGGCCTGATCGAATCCAAAGCGGTGCATCGCCTCGACCTGCCAAACCTGCCGACCACCCGCAGCCTGCGCAACGACATCGGCGACCTGCGCAGCCGCCTCAAATACGCGACGTACGACACCAGCGCCGGCAGCACGGCGCATACCGGCCTGTCCGTCAGCCCGTTGCTCGGTGTGGGCAAGAACAACCCGCTGAACCGGGTGATTCTGGAGCTGATCGCCAGCGCCCAGAAGCAACTGACCATCTGCACGCCGTACTTCAACCTGCCACTGGGGGTGATCCGCGAGATCAACCGGGCGCTGGCTCGCGGCGTGAAGATCGACATCGTGGTCGGCGACAAGACGGCCAACGACTTCTATATTCCGCCGACCGAGCCGTTCAAGGTGATCGCCGCGCTGCCGTATCTCTACGAGATCAGCCTGCGCCGTTTCGCCAAGCGCCATCAGCGCAACATCGACAGCGGTCAGTTGAACCTGCATCTGTGGCGTGAGGGCGACAACAGCTATCACCTCAAGGGCATGTGGATCGATCAGCGCTACACGCTGCTGACCGGCAACAACCTCAACCCGCGGGCGTTCCGTCTCGATCTGGAAAACGCGCTGCTGATCGATGACCCGAAAGGCGAGTGGCTGGAGCCTCGGCGTCTGGAGCTGGAAAACATCTTTGAGCACACCCAGCGAATCGCACGATTCCAGGATCTGGAAGCCTTGCCGGATTACCCGAGCGGGGTAGCCAAGTTCCTCAAGCGCGTGAGCCGGGTACGGGTCGAGCGTTTGCTGTACCGGATTCTGTAAGACCGGAAAACGAAAATCCCCCGAACGCAGGACGCGTCCGGGGGATTTTTTTATGCGCCGAACTCAGTTCAGACCGAGCTTGCCACGCAGCGTCGACAGGTCTTCCGCCAGGGTATTGACCGGGCCCACCAGCGCCTTGCGGTCGTTTTCCTTCACTTTGTCATAGGTCTCGAAGCCGCCGTCCTTGGTCTTGTACTTGGCCAGGATCTTGTCCACGGTGGCGAAGTTCTTGTCGACTTTGGCCACGAAGGCCTTGTCCTGTTTCTCGATCTGCGGACGGAACAGGTCGACGATTTTCTTCGCGCCGTCGATGTTGCCCTGGAAGTCATAGAGGTCGGTGTGGCTGTAACGGTCTTCCTCACCGGAGATCTTGGTGGCAGCGACTTCTTCCAGCAGGGCGGCAGCGCCGCCCACGACTTTCTCGGGCGGGAAGGTCAGGCCGGCGACGCGGGTCTGCAGGTCCTGGACGTCTTTATCCAGTTTGTCGGCCAGATCGTTCAGACCCTGGGTGCTCTTCTCCGAGAACAGCGAGTACTCGAGGCGGTGGAAACCGGTGAAGTCTTCAGCCTTCACGCCTTTTTCGTGGTCGTCGACGCGGGAGTCGATGGATGCATCGAGGTCACTGAACAACTCGGCAATCGGCTCGATCGACTCGTAGTAGACGCGGGTCGGTGCATAGAGCTTCTGCGCGGTAGCCAGGTCGCCCTTTTTCACGGCATCGGTGAATTGCTTGGTGTGGGTGCCCAGTTGGTCCAGTTGCTCGGTGACGTAGATCTTGTAGTCCGAAACCGGCCCGACCAGATCCAGCGGCGCGGTCGCCGCGAACGCCGACAGCGGGGTGTTGAGTAGACCGAGGGTCAGCAATAACGCGATGGGCGTCTTTTTCATGGGGGGCGGCTCCTGTTGAATGCTATGCAGTTGTTTTTGGTTGGGTAGCGTTGAGCAGCGAGCGACCGATGAAATCCTTGTCGCCCGTAACACCCGGCAGGGTGAAGAAGTAACCGCCGCCGACCGGCTTGAGGTATTCCTCCAGCGGCTCGCCGTTGAGGCGGGTCTGTACGGTGATGAAGCCTTTTTCCAGATCGGCCTGGTAGCAGATGAACAGCAGGCCCATATCGAGCTGGCCGTTCTTGTTCACACCGTTGGAATAGTTGAAGGGGCGGCGCAGGATCAGGTTGGCCTGACTCGCGGCGGTGCGCGGGTTGGCCAGGCGGATGTGCGCGTCGAGCTTGGTCAGCTTGCCTTCCGGGTCCTTGCTGTAATCAGGGACTTCGGTCTCATGGCTGGCGCCCATCGGCGCGCCGGTGGTTTTCACGCGGCCGATGATGCTTTCCTGCTCCTGCAACGGCGTGCGGTCCCAGCGCTCGACGAAGTTGCGGATGATCCGCACCGCCTGATAACTGCCGTGAACGGCCCAGGCCGGTTCGTCGCTGCCCGGTTGCACCCAGACGATGCGGTCCATGGCTTTGCCGTCGTTGGAATCCGGGTTCGCCGATCCGTCACGGAAACCGAGGAAGTTGCGCGCCGATTGCGCCGGCACACCGGGTTTGGCCGGGGCTTGCGGCGGTACGCTGCCTTCTTGCTTCCAGCGCACCAGCAGCAGGTCCGGCAGGTTCTTCACGATGTCGCGCAGGGCGTGGATGTTGGTGTCGGCGGTGTTGGAGCAGAACTGCAGGCTCAGGTCGCCGTGGCAGCAATCGGCTTCCAGCGCGTCGTTGGGGAAGCCGACCATGCGGATCAGGCGCTTGGGCTTGGCAGAGGCGAGGCCGAAACGCTCGTCGAACAGCGATTCGCCCACCGACACGGTGATGGTCAGGTTGTCCGGTGTGACCACCGGGCCGAGGATGCCGGAATCCGGTGGCGGCAATTTCGGGTCGATCTGCGCCACCGGGCCGCCCTTCATCAGGAACGCGATGCGCTCGTTGAGGGTGCGGAACAGACGTTCGAGGTCTTCGCGGTCGCTGGCCAGCACATCGAACGACACCAGCATGCCGGACGCCGGACGCGGGGTAACGATGCCGGTCTGGTGCGCGCCATGAAAGTCGTGGTGATCCTGGGTCTTGTCGCTGCTCGGCGCTTCGGTGACTTGCGCAGGCGCTGCGGCCATCGCCGGGCAGCTCAGGGCGGTACCGGCCAGTGCGACACCGGCGGCGCCCATGCCCATCAGTACGCGGCGACGTTGCAGGTTGAAGTGTTCGGAATCGTTCATCGGTAGTCGTCTTCTACTTACAGGCCGGAGAGGCCGAGGGCGGGATCAATGGCGTCGAGGGCGTCGGCCAGAGCCTTGGCCTTGTCGGCGATCTGCTTGCGTTGCTCACCGTTGACGGTGTCGTAACTGGCGTAGCCATCCTTGACCTTGAAGCCGTTCAGCGTGGTATCGAAATCAGTCAGCGCGCTGTCGATTTTCGGCAGCAGGTCGACGGCGGATTTGCTCAGCATCGGGCGCAACAGTTCGACGACTTTGTGCGCGGTCTCCAGATTCGCTGCAAAACCGTTGAGGTCACCGTGGCTGTAGCGTTCCTCTTCACCGCTGGCGGCGCGCACGTCGGCCAGGGTGTTGAGGTTGCGCACGAGGATTTCCACCAGTTGCTCCGGTGGCAGCGACTGGGCCAGCAACTGTTGTTTCAGCGTGGTGACGTCGCCCAACAGGCGTTCGGCAACCGGCGACAGACCGTCGAGGCTGCGTTGCTGGAACAGCGCGTACTCGATGCGGTGGAAGCCGACGAAGGCCGGATCCTGTTCGCGTTTCTCGAAGTAATCGGCGCGGGCGTTGATGCTGTTGTCCAGCTCGGCCAGGCGTTGTGCAGCCGGGGCCAGACGCTGATACGCCGCGCGGGCCGGCAAGTACGCCGCTTGAGCCTGGGCCAGGTCACCGCTGGTAATTGCTTGATTGAGCGCCGTGACGGCTCTGATCAGCGCGCTGCTCTGGGTAGCCAGATAAACGCGGAACTCCGACAGCGGCCCGACGAAAGCGACCATCGACGGCTTGGCCTTGGCGGCGGCATCGGAGGCTGCGGTCGGCGTCACATGCAGCACGCCGCGCGGGTTGCTCAGCAGGCCGCAGGTGATGGCGTAATCGCCGGGTTGCAGGTTGGCGTTGATCACCTGGCTCAGGCCCGGCGCGATGTTTTCGCGCTCTTCGATCACCAGCACGCCGTCGAGGATTTCCCATTCCACTGCCCGATCGGAGCGGTTGACGATGCGGAAACTGGCACGACCGGCCGGCACGCTCAGCTCGTTGGGCTCGCAACTGCCGGGGTGGATGTTGACCACCACTTCGTCATGGTTGTGCTGACGCTTGGCCGCAGCCATTTTCGAGGCGTAGTAGAACAGGCCACCGGCGGCGATCATCACGACCACGGAACCGGCCACCGCCCAGCGCAAGGCGCGGGGAGGGGAGGCCTGAGGAATATTAGGCTTTGACATGGAGGCCCTTATTGGCTGGAAGCGGAATTCGAAGCGGCGGCTTTGGGCGCAGGGGCGGAGGCCGGATAGAAGAACATCACCAGCGCCACCACCAGGTAGATCAGGTAGGCGCCGAGGGTGCTGACGGTCGGGGCATCCTGATAACCGAACATGCCGGCCAGCACCGAGCCCAGCGGGCCGTCCATCGGCAACGTCGCGCTGAAATCGAAGAGCACGGTTTGCAGGTGGTTCCACACCCCGGCCTCATGCAGTGCCTGCACCGAGTTGGAGAGGATCCCGGCGGCGACCACGAGGATGAACAGCCCGGTCCAGCGGAAGAACGCCGACAGATTCAGGCGCATGCTGCCGCTGTAGATCAGGTAACCGACGACGATGGCCAGGATCAGGCCGAGCAGGGCACCGATCGGCGCGCCCGGGCCTTCGCTCTGCTGGAACACGGCGAGCAGGAAGAACACGGTTTCCAGTCCTTCCCGGGCGACGGCGAAAAACACCATGGCGATCAGCGCGATGACCTGATGTTTCGAAGCGGTCAGCGCATGATCGAGGGACGCTTGCAGCGAATGCTTGATCGAACGCGCGACCTTGCGCATCCAGAACACCATGGAGCTGAGAATGCCCACGGCGATGAGGCCGACCACGCCTTCGAACAGTTCCTGCTGTTTCTGCGGGAATTCGGCGCTGACCAGTTCCAGGCCACCACCCACCAGCAGCGCCAGCGCAGCGGCGAGAAATACGCCGATCCACACCGCCGGCATCCATTGGCCACGGCCGGTCTGTTGCAGGTAGCTGGCGATAATGCCAACGATCAGCGCGGCTTCAATGCCTTCACGCAGCATGATCAGAAAGGGAACGAGCATTCGGCATCCACTGTGTAACGAAATGAGGTTACAAGTTGTAACATAATGAAAGTCATTCTCACATGGCACTCATTGACATTTACCTGAACGGTAGCTGAACAAGCTTGAAGATCAACCATTCTCAAATACGCAACGGACATTCCCGGATGGAGCGAGCCGTGCCAGAGCAGCTGCGTTAAGATGCCTGCCACCCGAACAACAACAGGATTTGCCTCGATCCATGTCGGAAAAAGACACCATCGCCATTCAACTGGTGCGCGAAGCACTGCTGCAAAGTTGTGCCCCGGGCGTGGCCACGGAAGAAGTCTTGAACAAGGTCGGCATCGATCCGGCGCTGCTGCCCACCGATGACGCCCGCGTCCCGGCCAGCCAGTACGCACGGTTGTGGCGACTGCTGGCGCGGCGCGGCGATGACGAGTTCTTTGGCATGGACCCGCGCAAGCTGAAGTCCGGCAGCCTGGAATTCCTCTGCCGCAGCGCGATGGCCCAGCCGAATCTGGCTGCCGGTTTGAGCGCCGGTTTGAATTTCCTGTCGCTGATGCTTGAGCGCATGCCGGCGCAACTGGTGCACCAGCAAAGCCTGGCGGAGATCGTCCTGCTGGAGGACGATCCTGAACCGCGCCGCGCCTTCACCTATTTCACCTATTGGATGATCGTCCACGGCGTGGCCTGCTGGCTCGCGGGGCGGCGGATTCCGATCCTGGCCATTGAATTGCGCTGCCCGGCGCCGGACTTCTGCGATGACTACCGGGTGATGTTCTCCGAGAATCTGCGCTTCGATCGGCCACGCACGCGGATGATCTTCGCCGCCGAGGTGCTGGATCTGCCGATCAAGCGCAGTGCCGAGGAGTTGAAACGTTTCCTCGCCCATGCGCCGGCCAACATTCTGGTGAAGTACCGCGACCCGGAAAGCCTCGCCAGCCGCATCAAGCAGGATCTGCGTCAGTTGCCCGCCGAACAGTGGCCGGAAACCGAAGCCCTGGCCCAGCAGCTGTGCATGTCCGCCTCGACCCTGCGTCGGCGTCTGGCCGAAGAAGGGCAGACCTATCAGGGTTTGAAGGACAGCGTACGCAAGGAACTGGCGATCATCTGGCTGGCGGAGCCTTCGATCAGTTTTGTCGACATCGCCACACGCCTGGGGTTTGCCGACGCGAGCTCGTTCTACAAGGCGTTTCGCAAGTGGTCGGGGACCAATCCTGGGCATTACCGCAGCCTGATCCTCAACGAAGCGGTCTGATCCTCGATTCGACGCAAGCCTTGGCCAAACCAGTCATCCACTTTGAGGGCTTTGACCATTGCCGCCGCCGGCGTGCGGCGCGAGTATTCCTATGTTGTTTACGGTTCCCCAACCTAATAAAAACACAGAGGGATTCTGGCAATGCGCGATTACTTGTCTGCCACCCAGCAGTTTGATTATCAGCACACCGTGGACGCCGCACTCAGCGGCACGCTCGAGGCGCTCAACGCCTGCGTCGAATGTTGTGACCGTCACGCCTTGCCGGGGCGCATCGCGCTGTTCTGGGAGGGCCGCGATGGCGCCAGTGCGACTTACACCTTCAGCGATCTGCAGGACAAAGCCGCGCGCTTCGCCAATTTCCTTCTCGCCCAGGGCGTGCAGAAAGGCGACAAGGTCGCCGGCCTGCTGCCGCGCAATATCGAATTGCTGATCACCGTGTTCGCCACCTGGCGCATCGGCGCGGTGTATCAACCGCTGTTCACCGCGTTCGGCCCGAAAGCCCTCGAACATCGCCTGAACAGTTCCGGCGCAAAAGTGGTGGTGACCGATGCGGTCAACCGGCCGAAGCTCAGTGAAGTCGCCGACTGCCCGACGCTGGTCACCGTCGGCGGCCCGAAAGGCCAGGGCATTGTCCGTGGCGATTTCAGTTTCTGGGCCGAACTGCCCAACCATTCCAATGTCTGCGAACCGGTGATGCTGACCGGCGAAGACCCGTTCCTGCTGATGTTCACCTCGGGCACCACCGGCCCGTCGAAAGCGCTGTCGGTGCCGCTCAAGGCTGTCGTCGCGTTCCAGAGCTACACCCGCGACGCCGTGGATCTGCGACCGGAAGATGCGTTCTGGAACGTCGCTGATCCGGGTTGGGCCTATGGCATTTATTTTGGCGTAACCGGCCCGTTGTCGATGGGCCACCCAATCACCTTCTACGATGGCCCGTTCACCCTCGAAAGCACCTGCCGGGTCATCAACAAGTACGGGATCACCAACCTCACCGGGTCGCCTACGGCTTATCGCCTGTTGATTGCCGGTGGCGATGAGTTCGCCAAATCGATCAAGGGCAAGCTGCGCATCGTCAGCAGCGCCGGCGAACCGTTGAACCCGGAAGTGATCCGCTGGTTCGCCGACAACCTCGGCGTGGTCATTCATGACCACTACGGCCAGACCGAACTGGGCATGGTGCTGTGCAATCACCATGGCCTCGAACACCCGATCCACCTCGGCGCCGCCGGTTTTGCTTCGCCGGGCCATCGCATCGTGGTGCTCGACGAGCAGAACAACGAACTCGGCGTCGGTCAGCCAGGCATTCTCGCCATTGACCGCACACAATCGCCAATGTGCTGGTTCGCCGGTTACGAAGGTGCACCGACCAAGGCCTTCGTCGGCGATTACTACCTGAGCGGCGACACCGTCGAGTGGAACCCGGACGGCAGCATCAGTTTCGTCGGCCGCAGTGACGACGTGATCACCACTTCCGGCTATCGCGTCGGCCCGTTCGACGTGGAAAGTGCACTGATCGAGCACCCGGCGGTGGTCGAAGCGGCGGTGGTCGGCAAACCCGATCCGGAGCGCACCGAATTGGTGAAGGCCTTCGTCGTGCTCAACCCGCAATACCGCGCCGAACCAGCGCTGGCTGAAGAACTGCGTCAGCACGTGCGCAAACGTCTGGCCGCGCATTCGTACCCCCGTGAAATCGAATTTGTCAGCGAGTTGCCGAAAACCCCGAGCGGCAAATTGCAGCGCTTTATCTTGCGCAACCAGGAAATCGCCAAGGCTCAAGAGGCTGCGGCGCACAACGTTTCAGCTTGAATCCAAGGAAACAGTCATGCAGATCGAGAACAAGGTTTTTATCGTCACCGGCGGTGCGTCCGGGCTGGGTGCAGCCACCGCTGAGCTGTTGGTTGCCGCCGGCGCCAAAGTGATGCTGGTGGACATGAACGCCGAAGCCGTCGCCGCTCAGGCTCAACGCCTCGGTGCGCAAAGCGTAGTGGCCGACATCAGCAACGAAACCGCCGCCGAAGCCGCCGTACAGGCTACGGTAAAAGCTTTCGGTAGCCTGAATGGTCTGGTGAACTGCGCCGGTATCGTCCGGGGCGAGAAGATCCTCGGCAAGAACGGCCCGCATGCGCTGGCGAGCTTCGCGCAGGTGATCAACGTCAACCTGATCGGTAGCTTCAACATGCTGCGCCTCGCAGCGGCAGCGATTGCCGAAAGCGAAGCCAACGCCGATGGCGAACGCGGCGTGATCATCAACACCGCCTCCGTCGCTGCATTCGACGGCCAGATTGGCCAGGCCGCGTATTCCGCGTCCAAAGGCGCCATCGCCAGCCTGACCCTGCCTGCCGCCCGTGAACTGGCGCGCTTCGGCATCCGCGTGATGACCATCGCCCCGGGCATTTTCGAAACCCCGATGATGGCCGGCATGACCCCGGAAGTGCGCGACTCGCTGGCCGCTGGCGTGCCGTTCCCGCCACGCCTGGGCAAACCGGCCGAGTACGCCGCGCTGGTGCGGCATATCATTGAAAACAGCATGCTCAACGGCGAGGTGATCCGTCTCGACGGTGCCTTGCGCATGGCCGCCAAATAAGGAGGATTTCTCATGACTATCTCCAACGATCCGATTGTCATTGTCAGTGCCGTTCGTACCCCGATGGGCGGCTTCCAAGGCGAACTGAAAAGCCTGACTGCGCCGCAACTGGGCGCCGCTGCAATCAAGGCTGCGGTTGAGCGTGCCGGTGTCGCCGCCGATGCGGTCGATGAAGTGTTGTTCGGCTGCGTACTGCCAGCCGGTCTCGGCCAGGCGCCTGCGCGTCAGGCTGCACTGGGTGCCGGGCTGGACAAATCCACCCGCTGCACCACCGTCAACAAGATGTGCGGTTCAGGCATGGAAACCACCATCCTGGCCCACGACATGCTGCTGGCCGGCAGCGCCGATGTGGTGATCGCCGGCGGCATGGAAAGCATGTCCAACGCGCCGTACCTGCTGGATCGCGCCCGCGCCGGTTACCGCATGGGCCATGGCCGGGTGCTGGATTCGATGTTCCTCGACGGTCTTGAAGACGCCTACGACAAGGGCCGCCTGATGGGCACCTTCGCCGAGGATTGCGCCGAAACCAACGACTTCAGCCGCGAGGCTCAGGACGCCTTTGCCATCGCCTCGACCACCCGCGCCCAGCAGGCGATCAAGGACGGCAGCTTCAAGGCCGAAATCGTTCCGCTGACCGTGACCGTCGGCAAGGAACAAGTGGTCATCAGCAACGACGAGCAACCGCCAAAAGCCAAACTGGACAAGATCGCTTCGCTGAAACCGGCGTTCCGCGAAGGCGGCACCGTAACCGCAGCCAACTCCAGTTCGATCTCCGACGGCGCAGCGGCACTGGTGCTGATGCGCCAGTCGCAAGCGCAGAAACAAGGATTGAAACCACTGGCGGTGATTCACGGCCACGCAGCATTCGCTGACACCCCGGGCCTGTTCCCGGTGGCACCGATTGGCGCGATCAAGAAGCTGATGAAGAAAACCGGCTGGTCGCTGGATCAGGTCGATCTGTTCGAAGTCAACGAAGCCTTTGCCGTGGTCGGCATGGCGGCGATGACCCACCTGGAAATCCCCCACGACAAGCTCAACATCCATGGCGGTGCCTGCGCCCTCGGTCATCCGATCGGTGCGTCCGGCGCGCGGATTCTGGTGACCTTGCTCTCGGCCCTGCGCCAGAAAGGCCTGAAACGCGGCGTCGCGGCGATCTGCATCGGCGGCGGCGAAGCCACGGCGATGGCCGTCGAGTGCGTCTGAACCGATTTAAGGATTTGCCATGATTCCCAATGACGACCAACAACAAATCCGCGACATGGCCCGGCAGTTTGCCGAGGAACGGCTGAAACCGTTCGCCGCCGAGTGGGATCGCGAGCACCGCTTCCCGAAAGAAGCCATCGGCGAAATGGCCGGACTGGGCTTCTTCGGCATGCTGGTGCCGGAGCAGTGGGGCGGTTGCGACACCGGTTACCTGGCCTACGCCATGGCCCTGGAAGAAATCGCCGCTGGCGACGGCGCCTGCTCGACGATCATGAGCGTGCACAACTCAGTGGGCTGCGTGCCGATCCTCAAGTTCGGCAACGACGACCAGCGCGAACGCTTCCTCAAGCCGCTGGCCAGCGGCGCGATGCTCGGTGCTTTCGCGTTGACCGAACCGCAGGCCGGTTCCGATGCCAGTAGCCTGAAAACCCGTGCACGACTGGAAGGCGATCACTACGTGCTCAACGGCTGCAAACAGTTCATCACCTCCGGGCAGAACGCCGGGATCGTGATCGTGTTTGCCGTCACCGACCCGAGCGCTGGCAAACGCGGGATCAGCGCCTTTATCGTGCCGACTGACTCGCCGGGCTACAAAGTCGCCCGCATTGAAGACAAACTCGGCCAGCACGCTTCAGACACCTGTCAGATTCTGTTCGAAGACGTGAAAGTGCCAGTGGCCAACCGTTTGGGCGAGGAGGGCGAGGGCTACAAGATCGCCCTGGCCAACCTCGAAGGCGGACGCGTCGGCATCGCTTCGCAATCGGTGGGCATGGCCCGTGCAGCGTTCGAAGCGGCCCGTGATTACGCCCGCGAGCGTGACACCTTCGGCAAGCCGATCATCGAGCACCAGGCCGTGGCGTTCCGTCTGGCGGACATGGCGACCCAGATCGCCGTGGCGCGGCAGATGGTGCATTACGCCGCCGCCCTGCGTGACAGCGGTCAACCGGCGCTGGTCGAAGCGTCGATGGCCAAGCTGTTCGCTTCGGAAATGGCCGAGAAGGTCTGCTCCATGGCGTTGCAAACCCTGGGCGGTTACGGTTACCTCAACGACTTCCCGCTGGAGCGCATCTACCGCGACGTGCGGGTCTGCCAGATCTACGAAGGCACCAGCGACATTCAGCGCATGGTCATTTCGCGCAATCTTTGAGAAGGAATCTGCACATGAGTTACGAAACGATTTTGCTGGAAACCCATGGTCGCGTCGGCGTCATCACCCTGAACCGCCCGCAGGCGCTGAATGCCCTCAACGCGCAACTGGTCAGCGAAGTGAACCGCGCCCTGGATGGCCTGGAAGCTGATGCGAACATTGGCTGCATCGTCATCACCGGTTCGAAAAAAGCCTTCGCCGCTGGCGCCGACATCAAGGAAATGGCGGATCTGACCTACCCGCAGATCTACATGGACGACCTGTTCAGCGACAGCGACCGCGTGGCCAACCGGCGCAAGCCGATCATCGCAGCGGTCAACGGTTTTGCCCTGGGTGGCGGCTGTGAACTGGCGCTGATGTGCGACTTCATCCTGGCCGGCGACAACGCCAAATTCGGCCAGCCGGAAATCAACCTTGGCGTGCTGCCGGGCATGGGCGGCACCCAGCGCCTGACCCGCGCCGTGGGCAAGGCCAAGGCCATGGAAATGTGCCTGAGCGGACGCTTGATCGACGCGGTTGAAGCCGAGCGTTGCGGCATCGTCGCGCGGATCGTGCCGAGTGATGAACTGCTGGATGAAGCGCTGAAAGTCGCGGCGGTGATCGCCAGCAAGTCGTTGCCGATTGCGATGATGGTCAAGGAAAGCGTCAACCGCGCCTTTGAAGTGAACCTGACTGAAGGCGTGCGTTTCGAGCGTCGGGTGTTCCATGCGGCGTTTGCGACGCAGGATCAGAAAGAAGGGATGGCGGCGTTTGTGGCCAAGCGGTCGCCGGAGTTCCAAGGCAAGTAATGGAGTTCGCCCCCACGCATTGCGTGGGGGCGCCCAATCAGAGTTGGTAGTTCTTCAACTCCCGAGCAATCACCATCCGCTGTATCTCGCTCGACCCCTCATAAATCTGGGTAATCCGCGCATCCCGGTAGTATTTCTCCACCGGATAGTCCTCCAGATACCCATACCCGCCATGAATCTGAATCGCTGACGAGCACACCTTCTCAGCCATTTCCGAAGCAAACAATTTGGCCTGCGAAGCCTCCGACAGACACGGTTTGCCCGCCGTGCGCAGCCGCGCCGCATGCAGAATCATCAAGCGTGCCGCGTTGATCTGCATCTGCATGTCCGCCAGCAGGTTGGCGATGCTCTGGTGCTCGATGATCGCCTTGCCGAACTGCACCCGATCACGGGCGTAACCCAGCGCCGCTTCAAACGCCGCACGAGCGATGCCCAATGCTTGCGCCGCGATGCCGATGCGTCCGCCTTCCAGGTTGGAAAGGGCAATCGCCAGGCCTTTTCCGCGTTCACCCAACAGATTCGCTTCGGGAATGCTGCAATTATTCAGCGTCACCGCGCAGGTGTCGGAAGCGCGGATGCCCATCTTGTGTTCGGTGCGGTCGACGATGAAACCCGGTGTGTCGGTCGGCACGAGGAACGCCGAGATACCGCGCTTGCCCAGATCCGGATCGGTCACCGCAAACACGATCGCCAGTTTCGCCCGCTTGCCGTTGCTGACAAATTGCTTGGCGCCGTTGATCACCCATTGCCCGTCACGCAGTTCAGCGCGGGTGCGCAGGTTGTGCGCTTCGGAGCCGGCCTGGGGCTCGGTCAGGCAGAAACAGCCGATCACCGCGCCACTGGCCAGATCCGCCAGCCAGGTCTGTTTCTGTTCTTCGCTGCCGTAGTTGAGCACCGGCCCGCAGCCCACCGAGTTGTGAATGCTCATGAACGCGCCGGTAGCGCCGTCACCGGCGGAAATCTCTTCCACCGCCAGCGCATAGGCCACGTAGTCGACATAGGTGCCGCCCCATTCTTCCGGCACCACCATGCCCAGCAGGCCGAGTTCGCCCATCTTCGCCACCAGGCCGTCATCGATCCAGCCGGCCTTTTCCCAGGCTTGGGCGTGGGGGGCGATTTCGCCACGGGCAAAGTCCCGGGCCATGTCGCGGATCATTACCTGGTCTTCAGTCAATTCGAGATCGTGCATGGCTCAGCTCCCGCTCTCAGCGAAACCGTGGAAGAAACTCGCGATGTGCTCGGCGTGCAGCGCGGCAAGGGTCGGCGGGTTCCAGCGTGGTGATTTGTCTTTGTCGATCAGCAAGGCGCGCACGCCTTCGATCAGGTCGCCGCGTTCGAACCACTGGCGATCCAGATGCAGTTCGAGGGCGAAGCAGTGTTCCAGGCTCAGGTGCCGGCCGCGACGCAGCATTTCCAGGGTCACGCCCATGGCCAGCGGCGAGCGGGTTTCCAGCAGGTCGGCGGTGGTGGTCGCCCATTCATGGCTGTCGGCGACGGTCACGGCGCGCAATTGCTCGACGATGCTCGGCACGTCGGGCAACGCGAAGAAGTGGTCGATGGCCGGGCGCAAGAGCTCAAGCGGCGCATCCGGCAGGGTTTGCACGGCGTGGCGGGCCAACAGGCTTTGCAGGTCTTTCAACGGCGTGTCGTGCCATTGCAACTGATCGAGTTGCTCGTCGAGGGTGGCGAGTTTGCTGCTGTCCAGATACCAGTCGGCGAGGCCGCAATACAGCGCATCTGCCGCGCGAATCTGCACGCCGCTGACGCCCAGGTAAATGCCCAGTTCGCCGGGAATGCGCGGCAGGAAATAACTGCCGCCGACATCCGGGAAATACCCAATGGCCACTTCCGGCATTGCCAGTCGGCTCTTCTCGGTGACCACCCGCAGATCGGCGCCTTGCACCAGGCCCATGCCACCACCGAGGACGAAGCCGTCCATCAGCGCCAGCACCGGTTTGCGGTAGTGGTGGATCGTCAGGTCGAGGGCGTATTCCTCGACGAAGAAATCTTCATGCAGCGTGTCACCGCTTTTATGGCTGTCGTACAGGGAACGAATGTCGCCACCGGCACAGAAGGCTTTCTCGCCGGCACCGCGCAGCACGACCGCGTGGATATCGGCATCAGCGGCCCAGGCGTCCAGGTGTTGCTGGAGCTGGCGCACCATATCGAGGGTCAGGGCATTGAGGCCGGCGGGGCGATTGAGGGTCAGATGACCGATGTGATTGCGAACCTCGGCCAGCACTTCGTGTGGCGTGGCATCCATGGACGAAGTCCGCGGGGATGAAGCCTGAGCAGTCATCACTAACTCCCTGCTTTTATTGTCTTTATTCGAGAAGCTCGCGCGCGAGCGTTACCGGATCGTAACAGTGCAAATTTGCCGTGTACAACGGGGATATGTGCATGGGGTGTCTGCATTTTTGCCTTGACCACAAAATGAAAAATTGTGGCTGGAGCGCCGGCGCCTGCTAGGCTGCGCGGCGGTTGCGACGAGCCTGCAAACAGACCTTCGCTTCAACAGCATCTGCAACAGAAACACGGCGTTTTTTTTCACCAGAGCTCAACGCGCAATGGAGGCGCACCATGTCAATAACAAGGTATTCAACAGGCAGACTGATCGTTGTGTTGCTACTGCTGCTGACGGTTATCAATGTCGCAGCGTTGGCGTTTGTCCTGCGTGGCGGGCTTTCCAGGGTGTATGGCATGGAGATGATCAGGACCAAAGAACCCTTGCTGATCGCGGGGCGTGGCGATGATGAACACTATTACGTGCTGCCCGTCAGCACGACGCTTTATTACGACAAAAGCTATCCCGAAGGTTTTAGTCGTTACATGGTCTTTTTCAATCACAAGGGTATTATTGCCGGCGATCCTGTGCCGATGAAACCCGAGTATGGGGGATCATTGATTGATCCCCGTTGGTTGTCGAGCGTCGATGCCGATGCGTTGAAAGACATTTTCCAACGTTTTCCTCTCTCGAAAAAAGACATCGCCGCAGCTATCAAAGCCAATGAAATCACCAAAGAGGATCTGACGGACATCATCCGGTCGATGCCGGATTGATCGCTTGCGGGGCGTTGTCGCCATATGTCGCGCTCAGGTGAACACCTGACCAATGCTCCGCCGCTTGGCATGCAACTCACTGGCATGAATCAACCGCTCCAGATCCTCCGGCGTGACATCGATGAACGCTTCCATGTCCGCCAGCGCCAGTTTCAGGTCTTCAGCCGTGATGGCCTGCGTATCGATCGGCGCCACGGCAGGCGCGGGTTCGGCCGGGCGTTTCGGGTAGCGGATGCGGGTCAGGTTGTTGAATGCCAGCGCGCTGAGCAGCAGGCTGGCGGCGCTGAGCATCACCGGTTCCAAGGCTTTCCAGTCCATCGCAATGGTCGTCGGATCGGCCAGCACCATCGTCAATGCCACCGCGCCGGCCGGTGGGTGCAGGCAGCGCAGCCAGCACATCAGGAGCAGCGCCATACCCGCCGCGAGGCAGGCGCTGCCCAAGGTTCGGCCGAGGACGTGGGCCACCAGCAATGCCACGACACCCGCACACAGGTAGCCGCCGATGATCGACCACGGCTGGGCGAGGGCGCCGGAGGACACGGCGAACAGCAACACCGCCGAGGCGCCCAGCGGGCCGATCAGGTGGTAGGCGACTTCGATGCCGAACACCTGACTGCACGCCCACACACTGAACAACGTGCCCAGCGCCATACCGATGGCGGCGCGGCTCCATTCGGTGGGACGGGTGTTGATGGCGGCGGGCAACCAGCGAGCGAGCATGAAGAACCGATCCTCTTGGGGAAACTGAAGGCAAAAAAAAGGACTTGTCCGTCAATCCGGAAAGTCCTTCGAAGTGTTCCAACTATTGGGGGAGGAACGTGCACAGTGTGCCAAGCAATCTCGATGCTGACAAATTCATATAAATGCATCTTCAATGCATTATTTATGAAGTAAAGCCACTCGCCGTCCGCTCATGAAGCACAGGAAACCGCCCATCGCGGTCAGCGCGCTGAGCGCGTAGAACATGGTCGGCGCCGGCGTGTGCATCAGCAGGAAACCGCAGATCACCGGACTCAATGCACCGCCCAATGCTGCGAGGTTCTGCGCGCCGTAATAACTGCCGCGCAATTCTTCCGGGGCCAGGGTGTCGACGAACAGGAATTCCGACGGATAAATGATCATCTCGCCGAGGGTGAAGATGAACATTGCGATGCACCAGCTCACCAGGCTGTCGGCGAGGCTGAAACCGATCAGGCCGAGAATGAACAGACTGGTGCCGGCGGCAATCCAGTAGCGCAGTTTTTCCCGGTTGAGAAAGCGGCCTATCTGGTACTGCAACAGGATCACCGCGATGGCGTTGCAGGCGAGCAGGGCGGCCATGGTTTGCAGGGCGCGCTGCGAGTCTTCGACCACCAGCAGGTATTGCGACAGGTACAGGGTGAAGCGCCCGTGGACCACGGTGCTGAGCAGGCAACCGCAGGTGAACATGATCAGCGTGCGGTCGTTTTTCAGGGTAATCAGGGTTTTCAGGAAGCTTTGCGGCTGGCCGATGGCGGCGACCGGGCTGGCGTCTTTGGGAATGCCGATCATCAGGAAGATGCTGCCGAAGGCGATGCCGGCGGCGATCAGAAACGGCGCAATCGGGTACACCCCGGCTATCACCACGCCGAGCATCGGGCCGGTGGCGTAGCCGATGTTGGTCAGGGTGTAGCGCAGGGAAAACGCCTTGGCCCGCTGACCCATGGGCAGGTTTTCACTGAGGATCGCCTTGGAACCGATCAGGAACAACGCCGAGGCGGTTTCGGTGATGACCAGGGTCGCGGTGGTCAGGTACAGGTCTTTGGCGAAGGTCAGCAGCACGAAGCCGACTGCACTGGAGAGCATCGCCAGAATCAGCAACCGACGTTTCTCGAGTCGGTCGATGATGTAGCCGCCGTACAGCGCAAGCAGGGTGGCGATGAACACCGCGATGCCCAGCAGCAACCCGACGTCCTGTTGGTTGAGGCCGAGCTTGTTGCTCAAAAACAAGGTGAGCAAAGGGCTGGTGATGGCGCGGCTGACGACAATCGTCAGCGAAACGATCATCAGGCGGCGGATAACGAGCGAGTAGGTGGCCACGGAAAATCAAATGTCCTTATTCGGTTAACAGGTGCTCGAGATCGCGCACGGAATCCAGCGTTTGCAGTTGCCGCAACTGCGCCAGCAGCCATTCAGCCTTGGTTGCTGAACTCACGCGCAACGCCAGACTGAGAAACTTCTCCTCCAGCGCCGGCTCGCTCAACGGATTGCCCGGCGCGCCCAGCGGCACCTCGACACACAGGCTCGCCTGACGCCCGTCGCGGGTTCGAACAATAACCACCGGCTCGCCATCCTCCGACAGACGCTCATCCACTTCAAGGCGAATGCGCGTCAGCCATTGAGCAATGCGCGGATCGTTGCGCGGCTGTTCATCGTAAGCCTCGAGCCGACAGTGCCCGTGCACCAGTCGCGCGGCGAGGGCGTAGGGCAGACTCATCTGCGCAGCGGCCAGACTGCGGGTGTCGCGACCGCCGCACATGTCGAGCAGAAAACTGCACAGATTCACCTGGACGTCTTCCACCTGATCGGCGTCGACCTGCAATTGCTCCAGCAACAAGCCGAGCGCATCGATCGCCGAGTGGGTGCCACGGCAGGCGGCGTAGGGTTTGATCGAGCAGCGCGCGAGTTTCCAGACCTGTCCCAAATCAGCATCCAGTGCATCCGGTTGCGCGCTACCCGGCGCGAGGGTCTTGAGAAATCCACCCCAGACATCATCGAACAACACCGATGGCCCGCTGACGCCTTCGCGAGCAAAACGCGCCGCCAGCAGACCACCTTCGGCCGCACGGCCACTGTGCAGTTTCTTGCTTTGCGAACCGTCATGGATGAACGCCCACAACCCGCCGCTGAAACTGCCGGCGATGCCCAGCGCCGACACGGTTTGCCCTGCATCCAGGGCAAAGATCCGTGCACAGGCCGCCGCCGCGCCGAACACGCCGCAGGTGGCGGTGGAGTGCCAACCGGCGCCGTTGTGCGCGGAATAACTGCCGCAGGCTTCCAGCACCCGCCGACCGATTTCGTAGCCGATCACCACGGCGGTGATGAACCCGCGACCGTCCACCGGCCGATCCACCAGTGACAGCGCCGCCATCACCGCCGGCAGCACCACCGCGCCGGAATGATCGCAACCGCCGGTGTCGTCCAGTTCCAGCGCATGGGCGGCGATGCCGTTGAGCAATGCTGCATGCCCGGCGCCGACACGCAGTGATGAACCCCAGACCAGTGCGGTGCCTGGTTCGGCGCCGAACACCTGCCGAGCCTGAAGCGCGACCGCACTGTCCGCCCCGGCCAGCGCGGCACCGAAGGTATCAAGAATGTGTCGCTGGGCCTGTTCCACCAATGCCGGGGGCAGATCTTCAAACCGGGTCTCGACGCAAAACTGCGCCAGCCGCTGCATGCGTTGGGTCATACGAGGTAGTCCCGATAATGGCGCTCATACACCGACGCCGGATGGTCCTGCGCGACCGGCGCCGCCGTTTGCGCCCACCATTGCGCGACTTCGGTGCCCGTGGCGATCCACACGTCGTCGTGCTGCTGAATGCCTTGCAGCAATTCCCGCAGCACACCGATACGCCCCGGCGTGGCGATGATTTCCGGGTGCAGGCGCAGCACGTAGCACAGGCCGAAGCGGTGGAATCCGGCGAAGTCCATTTGCAGGTTGCCGAGGGTATGGCTGTAGGAGGCGATCCGCGATTGCGCCGGCGGCACGGCCGGGCTCAGGTTGAAGGCGAAATAGGGTTCGTCTTCCAGTTCGTAATGCAGCGGCAACTCGACCACTTCGGGCGCAGTCGGGTGCAAGAACGGCAAATCATCGCCACGCCAAGATGACGACCAGTGAATGCCGCGATCTTTCAAGGCCTCAATGAAGCCCGGCGCGCCGTTACCCGCAGGAATCCGGAAACCGGTCGGACGCACGCCAGTCAACGCTTCCAGTGCTGCACAACCCTTGGCGACTTCTGCGCTTTGCGCCGCCAGATCCAGCGTGTCGTAATCCTGATGGCGGTAACCGGCGCAGGCGATTTCATGGCCGTCAGCCTGTATCGCGGCGATGTGCTGTGGATTTTTCTCGGCGACGATGCCGGGCACGAACCAACTACTGCGCACCCCGAGTTCCCTGAACAGACCGAGCAGGCGCTCGACGCCGCGTTGCGTGCCGTAGCGCCACACCGATAGCGTCTTGTCGCGCCCGGCGACTTCCGGGGCCTGGGTGAGGATGCCGTGGATGTCGTTGTAATCGACGGTCAGCACCACCGCGCAGCGTTTCCCAGCGGGCCAGAGTTTTTTAGCGTCAGCCATGGTAATGCTCCTTCAGCCACCAGCGCGCGACGTCGCGGCAGGTGGCGAACCACACGTCATCACGCTGGCGCATGTGTTCGAAGAGTTTCTCCAGCAACAGGATGCGCCCCGGTTTGCCGGTGATTTTCGGGTGGAACAGGGTGGTCAGGCACAGTCCCTCGTCCATCGCGCCGTCGTACTCGCGTTGCCAGTTGTCGAGGGTCAGCTCATAGCTGGCGGTGCGGTCGAGCCCGGACGGGAAGTTTGGTGCGCGGGTGTAGGCGAGGGAGGCGTAGTCGTCCATTTCCCAGCGGCCGGGGATCTCCACCAGCGGGGTGTCGTGGCCGGGGACGTTGACCAGATACGGGCGATCGTCGCCGCGCATGCTGCTGGAATAGATGACGCCGTTGTCGGCCAGCATCGCCGGGGTCTCGGCGCGCCAGTCGCCGGACGGGGTGCGAAAACCCTCGGCGCGGATGTGCAGGTATTGCCAGAAGACGTCGCGGGACTTGTTCATCACGGCCTGCTGCTGGTCCAGCGTCAGGGCGTAGAAGGATTCGTGCTTGTAGCCGTGGTAGGCGACTTCATGGCCGCGCTCGACGATGGCCTGGCACTGTTTCGGCCAGTTTTCCACGACCCACGCGGGGACGAAGAAGGTGGTCGGGATCTTGAAGGTGTCGAGCAGGTCGAGCAGGCGCGGCAAGGCGCGGTAGGGGCCGTAGCCGCCGAAGCCGAAGTATTCGGGTTTGTGCCAGATCGAGCCGTTGAGCATCGCATCGCCGGTCGGGCCGTCGAGGTCGAAGGCCAGGGCGAGGCAGGCTTTGTGCTGGTCGGGCCAGGTGGGTTGCAAGGAGGACATCAAGGGCGCTCCAGCTGTTCATGAAAAAGGCGCCGACCGGTCGGGTCGGCGCTGACCGGTTTACTTACCGGCGTTGATGGTCACGTCCTTGATCGCACCCAGCTCCAGATCCCACTTCTTCAGAATCGCGTTGTAGCTGCCGTCATCCACCATGCTTTGCAACGCCACTTTCACCGCCTCACTCAGCTCAGGCTTCTTCTTGCTCACACCCAGCCCGGTGAACTGCACGGAGATCGGCTGGCCGACCGTCTTGTACATGTCCTTTTCCTGGGTCTTGAGGTAGGACAGGGTCTCGCTGCCCTGCATCGCCGCATCAATACGGCTCTGACGCAGTTGGGCACGGGCGTCGGCCGAGCCTTCGGTGCCGATCACGTTGATCGCCGGTTTGCCTGCCGCTTCACAGTGTTCCTTGCTCCACGCGGCGATTTCCGCCGGGAACGTGGTGCGGCGGCTGGTGCCGACTTTCTTGCCGCACAGGTCGGTGATTTCGTTGGTCGCGGTGTTCTTCTGCAAGGTGTAGAACTGCGGGCCGCTGGTGAAGTAGTCGACGAAGGTCACGCTGGCCTGACGCTCGGCGGTGTCGGTCATCCCCGACAGCACGATGTCGACGCGGTCGGTGGTCAGGGCGTTGATCATTTGCTCGAAGCCGGTTTCCTGCCACTTGATCTTGATCCCGAGGCGCTCGGCCAGGGCGTTGCCCAGGTCGTAGTCCAGACCGGTGAGCTTGTTGGTGGCCGGGTCCTTGAAATCCATCGGCGGGTAGTTGGGCATGATCGCGACGACGATCTCGCCTTTTTCCTTGATGCCGGCCGGCAATTCGGCGGCGAAGCTGACGCTGGAAGCCATCAGGCCTGCGAGTACTGCTGGGATAACGAAGTTCTTCATGGACGTTCTCTTATGAGTGTTGTGAAGGCCAAAGGGGCCTCAGGTTCGAACGGCAGAAATGAAGCTTTGGGTGCGCGGGTTTTGCGGACTTATTAGTATTTCTTCGGGGCTTCCAGCCTCCACGATCTGCCCGCCGTCCATGAACACCATGCGGTTGGAAACCTCCCGGGCGAAGCCCAGTTCATGGGTGACGACGATCATGGTCATGCCGGTCTGCGCCAGATCGCGCATCACCGACAGCACCTCACCGACCAGTTCCGGGTCGAGTGCCGAAGTGGGTTCATCGAACAGCATCAGCTTGGGTCGCATGGCCAGGGCGCGGGCAATCGCCACCCGTTGCTGCTGACCGCCCGACAACTCGATCGGGTAGCTGTCGCGTTTGTCGGCCAGGCCGACCCGGGCCAAGAGCTCCAGGGCTTCTTCGTGCGCCTCCTTGGGCGAACGCTTGAGCACCTGGCACGGGCCTTCGATGATGTTTTGCAGCACAGTCATGTGCGGAAACAGGTTGAAGCGCTGAAACACCATGCCGGTGGCCAGGCGCTGACGGGCAATCTGCGACTCGTTGAGTTCGTGCAGCTTGTGCCCGACGACGCGGTAGCCCACCAGTTCGCCATCGACCCAGAGGCCGCCCTTGTCGATCTTTTCCAGCTGATTGACGCAGCGCAGCAGGGTGCTCTTGCCCGAGCCGGACGGGCCGATGATGCACAGCACTTCGCCTTGCTCGACCTCAATGTTGATGTCCTTGAGCGCGTGGTACTGGTCGTAATATTTGTTCAGGGCCACAGCCTTGACGATGCTTCTCATGTTCGATTCTCCTGCGCGGCTTACGAGCGCTTGCCGGCGCCGCGAGCGAAACGACGCTCCAGACGGCTTTGACCAAAGGACAGGACGGTGACGGTGGCCAGGTACCAGATACCGGCGACGATCAGCAGCTCCATGACCCGGGCGTTGGCGTAGTAGATGTTCTGGGCGTTGTAGAGCAGTTCCGAGTACTGGATCACGCTCGCCAGCGAGGTCATTTTCACCATGCCGATGAACTCGTTGCCGACCGGCGGAATGATGATGCGCATGGCCTGCGGCAGGATGATCCGGCGCAGCGCTTGCAGGCGCGGCATGCCGATCGACTTGGCCGCTTCGTACTGGCCGGTGTCCACCGACAGCAGGCCGGCACGCACCACTTCGGCGGTGTAGGCGCCCTGGTTGATGCTCAAGCCGAGCAGGGCGGCCACGAACGGCGTCATCAGGCTCACGGTGTCGAGCTCGAACAGGCCGGGAATGCCGATGGTGGGGAAAATCAGCGCCAGGTTGAACCACAACAGCAGTTGCAGAATCAGCGGCGTACCGCGAAACAGCCAGGTGTAGGTCAGCGCCACGTAGCGCAGGATCGGGTTGGCCGACATGCGCATGATCGCGGTGATCACCCCGAACACGATGCCCAGCGCCATGGCCAGCACGGCCATGATGATCGTGTTGAGCAGGCCCCACATGATCGCTTCGGAAGTCAGGAACTGGCCGATGTACGACCATTCGATCTTGCCTTCGGCGAAGGCCCGCACCAGACCGATGATCGCGATCACAATCAGCGTGGCGAAGAAGATCCGCCCGTAATAGCGCCGTGGCACGTGCTGGTATTGGGTGATGTCGAACTGGTTTTCCGCCAGTTTGCGCTCCGCCTGGAGTCGTTCTGCCTGAGTCTGGCTCATGGTGTTTCTCCGTACACTGTACTTTCAGATCACCCCCCTCCCGGTAGGAGGGGGATCCGGCTTAGAGGCGGAAGCCTTGGTAGTTTTCGGTCCACTGCTGTTGCACAGCGAGGGCGGTTTTCAGTCGGCCGATCTGCTCGCGCACTTGCTGCGGCGCGGTGCCGCCCCAACCGCTGCGGGCAGCGATCGCGGCTTCCAGGGTCAGGCTGTCGCGCACGTCCGCCGTCAGGCGCGGGTCGATCTCGGCCAGCAGCGCCGGCGAGGCTTCCCACAATTCGAGGCTGTGTTTCTCGCAGGCCTGAACCAGCGCCCCGGTGATTTCGTGGGCTTCCTTGAACGGCACGCCGCGCACCGCCAACCAGTCGGCGACTTCGGTGGCGAGGGTGAAACCCAGCGGCGCCTGACGTCGAAGTTCCTCGACGTTGACGGTCATGGTCGCAACCATCCCGGCCATGGCCGGCAGTACCAGCAGCAGGGTGTCGACGCTGTCGAGCACGCCGTTCTTGTCTTCGCTCAGGTCGCGGTTGTACGACAGCGGCAAGGATTTGAGCGTCGACAGCAGGCCGGTCAGGTTGCCGATCAGACGGCCTGCCTTGCCCCGCGCCAGTTCGGCGATGTCCGGGTTCTTCTTCTGCGGCATGATCGAGCTGCCGGTGGCATAGGCGTCATCCAGATCGACCCAGCGGAACTGGCGCGACGACCACAGGCAGAATTCTTCGGCCAGACGCGAGATGTTGATCCCGAGCATGCTGGCGATGAACAGGAATTCGGCGACGTGATCGCGGCTGGCCACGGCGTCGATGGAGTTTTCGCAGACCCCGGCGTAACCCATTTCCTTCGCTGATTGCTGCGGCTGGCGAGCGATGGCGGAACCGGCCATGGCTGCTGCACCGAGGGGCGACAGCGAAGTGCGGGCGTCCCAGTCCACCAGACGCTGCACGTCACGCAGCATCGATTGGGCGTGGGCCAGCAAGTGATGGGCAAACACGATTGGCTGCGCCTGCTGCAGGTGGGTGAAACCCGGACAGATGCTGTCGACGTGCTGCTCGGCCTGATTCACCAGCGCCGTTTGCAGGGCCAGGACTTCCACAGCCAGGGTGCGCACGTGATCCCGCAGGAACAGGCGCAGGTCGTTGGCGGTCTGGTCGTTGCGCGAACGGCCGGCGCGCAGCTTGCCGCCCAGTGCACCGAGGCGTTCGGTCAGCAGGCGCTCGATGAAGGTGTGAACGTCTTCGTCGTCCAGCGTCGGGGCAATGCGCCCGGCAGCAAAATCGGCACCGATGCCGTCCAGGGCTTCGATCATCGTGCGGGTTTCCTGCTCGTCCAGCAGGCCGGCACGTTGCAGTTCCCCGGCGTGGGCCTTGGAGCCGGCCAGATCGTACGGCGTCAGGCGGAAATAGCGCTCGGGGCAACGGGACAGGGCCGCCAGGGCTGCGGACGGGCCGCTTTTGAAACGGGCACCCCAGAGACGGTCGGTGGTTTGAGACATTTGTTGTTTTCCTCGTCGGTAACGCGAACTGAAATCGGTGTGCATGGCCTGTCGAACACGCTGAAAAGTGAGCAGACAGACTCAGAGAACAGAGTCAGGCCAAAGCAGTTTTCAAGAGGGCAGTTGCAAAGAGACAAGAGCTGATCGAAGTGTCAGCTTTTAATGTTTTGCGATCAGTGAGTTGGCACTGATGTTCGGGATTTTTTGGCGGTTGCCAAGGCTTGTTTTCTGTGATCATTATTATTAGCCGGCGATGTTTTTGTTGTTGGACACAGATTGTTGAACATTGCGCCAGAGGTAAATCAGCATTATGGAAACCCCACTTTCCAATTCCGGAAACCCGCCGCTGAAAACGGCTCACCGAGCACCGCTGGCCCTCAGCGGACTGGACTTCAAACTGCTCAAGGTGTTCAAGGCCGTGGTCGAGGCGGGAGGCTTCAGCGCCGCGCAAAACGAGCTGAACGTGGGCCTTGCGGCCATCAGCAAGCAGATCTCCGACCTGGAAATCCGCATCGGCATGCGCCTGTGTACCCGGGGTCGCGAGGGGTTTCACCTGACCGAAGAAGGGCGTCTGGTGTATCAGGCGTCGATTGATCTGTTCGCGTCGGTCGACAACTTTCGGGATCGGCTTAGTTCGGCACAGAACGAACTTATCGGCGATCTTGGGGTGGGAGTGATCGACAATACGATCAGTGACCTTAATTCACCGTTAGTTATGGCACTTAAAAGAATAAATGAAGAATCGCCGAAAGTAAGGTTTCAACTTCAGGCCACCCAGCTGGATGAGGTGGAAAGAGGCGTGGTAGAAGGGCGATTAGTGGCGGGAATAGTGCCGGTCTATCAAAAGCGCGAAGAGTTTGATTATTACCCGTTATATGAAGAACGTTCGGAGGTTTACTGCGCTGTCGGCCATCCGTTGTTCGACATGCCTGAAGCACAAATGAACAGCGAAGTGCTGCAGGATTACGAGTGCATCAACCACCGCTACGCGATCCATCGCGACAAACTCAATTTTGCCCGCTACGACAGTTTTTCTGCCTCGGCGACCCAGGTCGAAGCTGTAGCGCTGCTGATCAAGACCGGGCGCTTCGTAGGCTTCCTGCCCCGGCATTACGCGGCCACGCTGGTGGCGGCGGGGCAGTTTCGTGCGGTGCTGCCGGACCGAATCAACATCGCCACGCCGTTCAATCTGATCCTGCGTCACAACACCGTGCGCAGTCCGTTGGTGAAGGCATTCGCTCAGGCGTTGGGCGTTGATCTGAAGGCGCCGCTGTAATTCAGCCGAGCATCAATCGCATCGCGCAACGTCGCTCGCCGGGCAAGCCGTGGGCGATTTCGTCGTTGAGTACCTCGATTAAACGGGGTCCGGCGTCCACTTCGTTCAATGGCACAAAACCCATGCGTTGATAGAACGGCGCATTCCACGGCAGGTCGCGAAAAGTGGTCAACGTGATCGCCTCAAGTTGTTGCCGTCGCGCGTGTTCAATCACGCCCAACAGTAACTTGCGACCGATGCCTTGGCCCTGAAAGTGTTGGCTGACGGACAGTTCTTCGACGTGCAACTGGTTGTCGATTTCAACGGCCCTTAAAAAACCGGCAAGTTGTCCGACAGTATTTTCTGCGACCCATACATGTCCCTGCTCGATGGCCTGCAAATGCTGTGCGGCGTCGGGTACATTGCTGTCGGCGAGCCAGGCCAGTGTCGGGTCGAGGCGGAACAGCTCGGCGGCCGAGCGTTCGATGGCGGGGAGGGTGACCGCGTCGGCGGGCCGGGCGAGGCGAAGCGTGAATGTCATGCGTTAACTGCCGAAGGCTGTGATCCTGGGAAAGTCCGCAAGATCGCAGCCTTCAACGAGGTCTACAAGGGTTTCAGGTACAACAGCACGTAATCGTTCTTGTCGAAACGCCCGGTCAATACCGGTTGCAGGCCGGCCAGCGGCGTACCTTGCAGCGATTGCAGGTCCTTGCTGTCCATGATCAGCCAGACCGGGGCATTGAGCGCTTCCAGTTGCTGAACGGTTTCGGTGAACTGCGGTTGCAGGTCCTGTTCGACGTTGACCATGAACTTGATCGCCTTGGCGTCCTTGCCCATGCCGTGCAGCACCAGTGGCGCCGGGTTCTGTTGAACCTGGGCGAACGCAGCACGACTGAAGGCACGGGTGTCGTAGAGATCACGTTCTACCGGCTCGAACACCGCCGCATAGACCGTCCACAACGCCAGCACCGCGCTCAGGGCCAGCACTTCAGCGCGCCAGCGCGATTTCCACAGTCGGGACAACGCCAGCAGTTGCAGCACGCCCAGCACGATCAGCACCGGCATGACACCGGTCAGCACGCCCGGAAACCTGCGCTGCGCCACCAGCAACGCAACCATCAGCAGCGCCGGCGTCAGCAGCCAAAGCCCCTGAATGATCCCGCGCAACCACGCGAACACCCGACCATGAGCCACCTGAAACGGGTACGCCGCGATGATCGCCGCCATCGGCAACATCGGCAGCAGGTAACGTGCCTTCTTCGCCTGTGGAATCGACAGGCCGACCATCACGATCAACCCGGCCGCCGCGCAATACTGCACCAGCCGCAACGCCGGCCCGCGCTGATGCGGTTTGCTCAGCCATGCCGCCGCCAGGACCACCAGCGCCAGTGGATAGGCCAGCGCGTAGTTGCCCAGCGAACTGGTGAAGTAATACAGCGAGCCGCTGACGCCCTCACTGCCATCCATGCGCCCCATGAACTGCATGCGGATCACGTCTTGCAGAAAGGCCTCGCCACCGCTGAGCTTGGCCAGCCACAACAACAGTCCGACGCAGGCGGCGAGCAGGATCGACGCCAGTACACCGAACACGAACAGCCGTGCCCATTGGCGGTTGAGCAGGTAATAGCTGCAGAGCATGCCGGTCGGCACCACAAGGCCGATCGGCCCGCGAATGCCGAAGCCCAGCAACAACAGGGCAAAGATCAACGGCCAGCGTCGGCCGGAGCCGAAATGGTCGTGAGCGTAGCCCAGGTAGAACACCGACAGCGCCACGGCAGCCAGCATCAGGTCTTGCGACACCGCCCGGACTTCCGTAACGAAGGTGCTGGTGAGCATCAGCAGTGCAATGCTGATCAACGCCCAGCGTTGCGAATGCACCGCCAGCAAGCGGTACATCAACGTCACGATCACCCCGCCGGCGATGGCGCTGGGCAGCCACGCCGTCAGCGTATTGATTGCGCCGAAAGGCAGCGACAACAGCCAGATGAACAGCGTCGAAACCGCCGAATAATCGGCGTACGGCTGGCCATACGTGGTCGGGAATACCGTCGGCCCGTGTCTCAGCATCTCCTGGGCAAACAGTACAAAACGTGAATCGAAGCCAATGGGTGCCTGTCCGTAAACCCCGGCGATAAACAACAACAGTGCCAGCAGCCCTGCGATCAGGGACTGCTGGCGGATGGCAGGCGACAACGGGATCAAGCGACGTCCGCAGTGTTAGGCCATTGTTGCAGCGGGATCGGCAATTTGCGCGAATCCCCACGGCCGATCGGGAAGTACTTGAAGCCATTGCGTGCCAGGCGATCGGCGTCGTACAGGTTACGACCGTCGAAAATCACCGGGTC